>CAUEAK010000180.1:0-2508 GCA_958454115.1 Blautia wexlerae | reverse complement strand
GGCTTTTGCCGCAGCCCTTGCCGCTTGTGCTGCTCTCTGTGCAGTTTTAACCGTAATGATTGAATCCACCTAAAAATCCTGGATTGCTATGCCCCCGCTTATGCCCCTTGTCATCATAATGGTTTAAACCGCCAAAGAATCCTGGTCGACTCTCACCTACTTTATGCCCGTTATTGTCATAATGATTCATACCACCAAAAAAGGAAGGCGAACTATGTCCGATTTTCTTTCCATTTGCATCATAGTCGTTCATACCACCAAAGAATCCTGGTCTGCTCTCGCCTACTTTTTTCCGTTTGCATCATAATGGTTTATGGATCCAAAGAATCCTGGTCTGCTATATCCTTTTTTACTCATAATGTCACCCTCCTGACTCTATTAGCCTCTTGTTTGATCTCAGAATAACACACTTTTCTCATTTGGAAGTCGCATAACAGGCGACATTCTTTTATCGCATTTACATTCATTATACCATTTATAATTCTTCCGACAATACGCAATAAAGCCGGAAGCCACGTTATCATCCACGACCTCCGACTCGTTCTGCTTATTCTACACTGTCCTTACACCCAAATCAACTCCTCTCTCCGTTTTATCTTTTCCCTGCTTTTCTTGAATAATCCTCTTATTGATCTCAAGCCGTTCATGAATGGATAATTTCTTATCTTTTCCATCTACCGCCTGCTTCTGCTGTGCCGGTTTTCTATCTGTTTTTCCTACATCCTTAACAACTTCATTCGCTTCGGTACTTGTTACCCTCTCATCTGCTCTTCCTTCATATCTTTCTGCTATCTGCTGTTCTCGTCTCTCCTTCACACCTTTTTCCTCCAGATTGCAAAAACTCTGCAGATACGGAAGCACATGATTCTGCATGTCTGTCAGATCTTCCATATATTTTTGGAACTCTTCACTTCCTTTACCTTTCTGGTAATTGATCCAATACTCATCTGTAAGCTTCATTTCATTATCATACTTCAACTGACTCACAATACCGCCATGTCCATTTCCAATATCTATTGACTTCTTGAAATGATGCAGCATCTGTTCACCTTTTTCCGCATAATATACAGTCACATATATCTTTGCAATTTTTGTAGGTTCCTCTGTCTTCGGATCACGTTTTGCATACCATTCTTTATCCATTTCTGCTGTTTTTGCATCCAGCTCAGACAGCTTCTGACATCTTGGATTCATGAGATCACTTTCTTCACAATAGTTTACATACACCATTGGTTCCATATCCTTTGGAAGTTCAGGTTCATAGGCTTTCAGTCTTTCAATCAATACTCCTGCACGAACAGACAGATCGCATTCTTCGTCTACAATATCCTTCAGATATGAAATATAGGAATGAATATTTCCACTTCTCAAATCCAGCATTACTTCCTGCACCGTATTTTCTCCCCTCTCCACATTATCTCGATACTCATACGGATCAAAAGCTTCTGCAATCTCATCCAGTGCCTCTGCCAGCTGTTCTGTGGTCATCTTCTCTGGATACATTGCTTCCCGAACATCCCGCATTGGTACATACTTATAGTCCGGCAATGCATCATGAATTTTCTCAATCCCTTCCCGTATCAGTGCAAGTTCTCCATAAAATCGAACATCGTCCATCAGATTTCCAAGTACTGTATTTCCTTTTACGATTGCAAATTCAGCATCATCATAGTAACTGTCTTCCGGATCACGATAGATAATCCCCATACTGCATACTCGATAGGCATTCTCAGGATTCTCCCTATATTTTTCATAAACCGCAGCAATCTGATTAACATCGGTACTTTTTTCATAAGCTCCCATATCATGGAACTCATCACATTCTGTGGCGAAATATTCCAGATAAGGCTCTTTCTTCGGTGGCATATTATTAAGGACGTTATCAATCATGTTATAATTCGCCTCTTCCAGTTCCTCCACCTTTGCCAAAGGCTTATATTCGCCCTGGCTTTTCTGAATCTCTGCCATTACAACTTCATCCATTTCTTCTACTTTTTCCATCAACTGATCATAATCTCCACGGATGCGTTCTCCAGTCCAGCCTTCGTCTTCCAGAAGTTCCTCTGCCGCTTCTTCAATAGAAATTTCATCATTTTCATAGACGCCACCATCCATCAGGCGGAAATCTTCATCGTAAAAGGAATAATCATATCCTTCTTCTGTTCTCTGAATAGCAAAGTAACGTTCTCCTACCTCATATGCCAGTTCACTAAGAACCTGTTCTTCCAGATTCAGGAAAGAATCCAGCTGTTCAAAACTGATACTGTCTACAAAATGAGCGGTTACTTTTTCCCCGTCATTCAGAACTATGATATCACTGACAGACAGGGAATGCCCACGGAAATCTTCCGGTCTATCAATGTTGAACCTTTCAAAAATATCATCCAGTGACATATTTCCCGATAATTCCCCAACATAGACCAGCTTATAATCTTCTTTTTTTATCTGCATACCATCAAGTGGCTGTAAGGAAATGGGAGTTGCTCTTTTTTTAGATGGCATCTTTCA
>CAUEAK010000179.1:0-2537 GCA_958454115.1 Blautia wexlerae | reverse complement strand
AAAAAGATGATCGAAGCCCAGGAAAGACAGATGTCCAGTGGTTCCCAGGGCGGACAGTACTAATCAGATAAAAGCCTCTCAGTTGAGGAACTGAAAAAAACCGATGGTGATGACTGAAAACAGTCAAATCCATCGGTTTTTCTATAAAAGCGAATTAATAAAATCAGATCATCCCTATCAGATGTACGATCAGTGCAGCCACCCAGGCAATCACACACTGCCATACCACAACACCAACAGCCCATTTGCTGCCCATTTCACGTTTGATCGAAGCGATAGCCGCCACACATGGTGTATAGAGCAAACTGAATACCAGCAGGGATGCTGCTGCCAGCGGAGTCAGTACAGAGGCAATATTTCCACTGAAAAGTACTTCCAGAGTAGATACCACGCTCTCTTTTGCCATAAATCCGCTGATAAGAGCTGTACAGATTTTCCAGTCTCCCAGTCCGATCGGTTTAAATATAGGTGCCAGGACTCCCGCCACCATTGCCAGAATACTGTCTGCAGAATCTTTTACAAGATTTAAATGCAGATCAAAGCTCTGCAGGAACCAGATTATCATTGATGCAAGCAGGATAATAGAAAACGCTCTCTGCAGGAAATCTTTTGCTTTTTCCCACAAAAGCTGACCTACATTCCTTGCTCCCGGCAGCCGGTAATTGGGAAGTTCCATGACAAACGGGACGGGATCTCCCTTGAAAAGAGTTCTGTTATACAAAAATGCCGCCAGGATTCCCACCAAAATTCCAAGCAGGTAAAGACCTGCCATAATAAATCCGCCCTTCTTCGGGAAAAAAGCACTTACAAAGAAAGAATAAATCGGCAGCTTCGCAGTACAGCTCATAAATGGAGTCAGCAAAATCGTCATCTTTCTGTCACGCTCACTTGTAAGTGTACGTGTGGCCATAACAGCCGGAACCGTACATCCGAATCCGATCAGCATTGGCACAATGCTTCTTCCGGAAAGGCCGATCTTACGCAGAAGTTTGTCCATCACAA
The DNA here is from genome assembly GCA_958454115.1 of Blautia wexlerae. Classification (GTDB taxonomy): domain Bacteria; phylum Bacillota; class Clostridia; order Lachnospirales; family Lachnospiraceae; genus Blautia_A; species Blautia_A wexlerae_C. Next base: position 1,535 of record CAUEAK010000179.1, on the reverse strand, counting down.
AAGCAACACGTGCAACGTATCCGCTGTCTTCCATAAGAGACAGAAAGAAAAACAGGGTTACGATAATCGGCAGAAAACTGAGTACACTTCCCACACCTGTAAAAATACCGTCAATGACCAGGCTATGCATGGCATTGTTTACATTTGCTGCTGTCAGTGCTACTTCTACCAGCGCAGAAACCTTATCAATTGCAATCTCCAGAAGCCCCTGAAGCCACGCTCCGATCACATTAAAGGTAAGATAAAATACCAGTACCATGATTCCGATGAAACAGGGAATCGCAGTATATTTTCCTGTAAGGACTTTATCAATTTTCTCACTTCTGATTCTCTCCTTACTCTCTTTAGGCTTTACAACTGTCTGTTCACACAAACGCTCAATAAAGTCAAAACGCATATCTGCGATCGCAGCGCTTCTGTCAACCTGACGCTCTGTTTCCATCTGCTGTACGATATGCTCCAGCATCTCCGTCTCATTTGTGTCCAGCTTCAGCTTCTCAAGAATCAGCGGATCTCCCTCGATTGCCTTGGTTGCTGCAAAACGGGTAGGAATATCAGCCTGCGCCGCATGATCCTCAATCAGGTGCATGACCGCATGAATACAACGGTGTACTGCACCGTCATGGTCACTCTTATCACAGAAATCCTGACGCAATGGATGTTCCTGATATTTCGCTATATGTAACGCATGGTCAACCAGCTCATCAACCCCTTCATTCTTTGCTGCGGAAATAGGGATTACAGGTACTCCAAGCAGCGATTCCATCTTATTTACATCTATAGAACCCTGATTTCCCAGCACTTCATCCATCATATTCATTGCAACTACCATAGGAATATCCATCTCCAGAAGCTGCATGGTCAGATACAGGTTTCTCTCAATATTGGTAGCATCCACAATGTTGATGATCGCACTTGGTTTCTCATCCAGGACAAAATTTCTGGAGACAATCTCCTCACTGCTGTAAGGGGACATGGAATAAATTCCCGGAAGGTCTGTGATTTCTGTATCCGGATGGCCTTTAATCGAACCGGTCTTACGATCCACCGTTACTCCTGGAAAGTTTCCCACATGTTGACTGGAACCTGTCAGTTGGTTAAACAGTGTAGTTTTTCCACAGTTCTGATTTCCCACCAATGCGTACGTCAGTGTAGTTCCCTCAGGCAGTGGATGTTCATCTTCTCTGGAATGATACTTTCCATCCTCTCCAAGTCCCGGATGTGCCAGGTCGCTTACAGCCTCTATTCCGGCGTGACTTCTGCTTCGCTTCGGAATCTGTTCGATTTCTATCTGCTCTGCTTCCGCAAGTCTTAATGTCAGTTCATATCCATGTACCTGCAATTCCATGGGATCTCCCATGGGTGCAAACTTCACGACTGTGACCTCAGCTCCCGGAATCATACCCATATCCAGGAAATGCTGACGCAGGGCACCCTTGCCGCCAACCGACGTGATCACAGCACTTTTTCCGATTTCCAAATCTTTTAATGTCATTTTCAGTCGCTCACCTTTTGTATTTGTATTTGGTTATCAT
>CAUEAK010000178.1:0-2544 GCA_958454115.1 Blautia wexlerae | reverse complement strand
AAGCACAGAAAAATCAGCCGAAACAGGGAAAGGTCACGGTAAAAGAGCTGGCAAAGCAGAATGCCGGGATGGTCAATATCGAGATCACGAACAAAAATATCAAGTCCTTTGAACGCTATGCCAGAAAATATGGAATTAACTATGCTCTGAAAAAGGACAAGAGCAAAGAGCCGCCAGTTTATCTGGTATTTTTCAAAGGACGTGATCAGGATGCCCTCAATGCTGCTTTCCGTGAGTTTTCCCAGAAACAGATTCAAAAAGCGAATAAGCCTTCCATTCATAAGCGTCTTGCAGCTTACCGGGCAATGATGCCAAAGAAGACGAAGGACAAAGTAAAGAACCGGCATCAGGAGCAGAGTCGATGAAGAAACAGATCGGCAAACCTCTGATGCAGAAGTGGAAGAATAAGATCGGGGTCAGGCTGTCCGCCCTGGATAAAAAGAAACTGGTTCTTACCAATCTCCCATATGCTCTGGCTGCGTTCTATGCAGACCGGGCATTTTTTCTTTACCGGAATAGTCCGGGAGAAGATATGGGGAACAAACTCTTATATGCTATGGAACACGCAGATCGGATTTTTGCTGGTTTTGTGTTAAGCAATAACTGGAAAGATCTGCTGGCAGGGATTACGGTTGCAGTCGTTTTGAAAGTGCTGGTTTGGCAGAAACAGTCAGATGCAAAGAAATTACGGAAAGGCATCGAGTATGGTTCAGCCAGATGGGGAACCGCAGAGGATATCAAGCCTTATATGTCGGAAGATCCATGGATGAACATTCCATTGACAGCAACAGAAGCACTGACCATGGAGAGCAGACCGAAGCAGCCGAAGTATGCAAGAAATAAAAATATAGTGGTCATCGGCGGCAGTGGTTCCGGTAAGACACGTTTTTTCGTAAAACCATCGGTCATGCAGATGAACTGTTCCATGGTCATTACAGATCCGAAAGGCACTTTGATTGAAGAGTGCGGGAAGATGTTAGCAAAGGGACCACCTAAGAAAGATAAGAATGGAAATATTATGAAAGATAAATCAGGAAAAGTGGTACACGAACCATATGTGATTAAGGTTCTGAATACTATCAACTTTTCCAAATCGCTTCATTACAATCCATTTGCTTATATACGGTCTGAAAAAGATATCCTGAAGCTGGTTACAACAATTATTGTTAATACCAAAGGCGAAGGGGAAAAAGCTTCCGAAGATTTTTGGGTGAAAGCAGAGAAACTGCTGTATACAGCACTGATTGCTTTTATCTGGTATGAAGGTGATGAAGAGGAAAAGAATCTGAATACCCTTCTGGATCTTTTGAATGAAAGCGAAACCCGTGAAGAGGATGAAACTTACCAGAATCCAGTGGATATGATGTTCCAGGAACTGGAAGAAAGAGATCCGCAGCACTTTGCGGTCAGACAGTATAAAAAATACAAAATGGCGGCTGGCAAAACGGCGAAGTCGATTTTGATTTCCTGTGGTGCCAGACTTGCCCCATTTGATATCGCAGAGCTTCGTGAGATCATGTCTTACGATGAAATGGAACTGGATAAGATCGGAGACAGGAAAACAGCCTTGTTTCTGATTATGTCCGATACGGATACAACATTCAACTTTGTGATTGCGATGCTGCAGTCACAGCTTTTCAATCTGCTTTGCGACAAGGCAGATGATGAATATGGTGGAAGACTTCCGGTGCATGTGCGTGTCATCGCTGATGAGTTTGCCAACATCGGACAAATTCCTCAGTTTGACAAGCTGATCGCAACCATCCGAAGCAGGGAAATCTCTGCTTCTATTATTTTGCAGTCACAGAGTCAGCTAAAGGCAATGTATAAGGATAGTGCAGATACTATTCTGGGTAACTGTGATACCACACTATTTCTTGGAGGAAAAGAGAAAACTACCTTAAAGGAAATGAGCGAGCTTCTGGGTAAGGAAACCATTGACCTGTATAACACTTCGGAGACGAGGAGTAATCAGAAGTCTTTTGGATTGAATTACCAGAAAACAGGCAAACAGCTGATGACAGAAGATGAGATTGCAGTCATGGATGGAGGAAAATGTATCCTGCAGATCCGTGGTGCCAGACCATTTTTCTCGGACAAATATGATATCACGAAACACAAAAACTATCGGCTTCTTGCAGATGAAAACGAGAAGAACCGGTACAAAGTAGAGAAAGAGTTAAATCCGCAGTACACACCGAAACCCGAAGAAGAGGTGGAAGTGATTCATGTAGAACTGTCGGAGTAACCTTGGGAATGAACGAAAAATAATGAGGAAAGGAATAACTGACATTAGGTGCGCCGGCTTTTTAGTCGGTGTTTTTTCATTCCCGTAAACACCTGAAAGAAGTCAGTTTTGGTGAATGTATATGGCATTTTTTAGCAGTGCAATTACAACTTTAAAAACTCTTGTAGTCGCAATCGGTGCAGGTCTTGGCGTGTGGGGTGTCGTAAACCTTCTGGAAGGATATGGGAATGACAATCCCGGCGCTAAGAGCCAGGGCATCAAACAGCTGATGGCTGGTGCCGGAATCATGCTGCTGG
>CAUEAK010000177.1:0-2571 GCA_958454115.1 Blautia wexlerae | reverse complement strand
ATATATGAAAAGAACAGTAACTTATTTTCCATATACACGAATGATCGTGGAAATCTTTCTTACGGAATCCCTGTTTCTCAGTTCTTCAATGGCAGTTCTGAAATCACCTTCTCTTACCTTCTCAGTGATCACAACTACTTCCGCACAACCTTCCACCTTGGTATCTTTCTGGATAATCTGTGCAACACTGACCTGATATTTGGCAAAAATAGCAGTCATCTCGGCAAGAACACCGCAGCGATCCTCTACTTTGAGACGGAGGAAATAACGGTTATGTGTATCTTCCATTTTCTTAACAGGGATATTCTTGTAACAGGTACATCCGATTCTGCCGCAGCATCCTGCAAGAATATTTCTCACAATATCAAATACATCACCCACAACTGCACTGGCTGTAGGAAGTTCTCCTGCTCCTCTTCCGAAGAACATGGCATCCTCCACTGCATCTCCATGGACAAATACTGCATTATAGGAATCATTTACAGTTGCAAGCGGATGGGAACTGGGAATCAGCATCGGGCACACATATGCTTCAATTCCGTCTGCTTCGTTTCTTGCAACACCCAGAAGCTTGATATCACGTCCCATTTCTTTCGCATAATGAATATCTTTTGATGTGATCTTGGCAATTCCCTCTGTATATACATCGTTAAATACCACACGTGAGTTAAATGCCACAGATGCAAGGATCGCTACCTTACGTCCTGCATCCAGACCTTCGATATCAGCAGTCGGATCAGCCTCCGCATATCCAAGTTCTGTTGCAAGTGCCAGGGCATCCTTAAACTCCATGCCTTCCTGAGTCATCTTTGTCAGAATAAAGTTTGTGGTTCCGTTTACAATACCCATAACTTCTGTCATGTGATTTCCTGCCAGACACTGTTTCAATGGTCTGATGATCGGAATACCACCTGCTACTGCTGCTTCAAACAGAAAATCCACTTTACTCTCATGTGCCGCATCCAGAAGCTCATGACCATGTACTGCGATCAGATCCTTGTTTGCAGAGACTACATGCTTACCGGCTTTTAATGCAGAAAGGATATACTCTTTTGCAGGATTAATCCCACCCATCAGTTCAATCACAATCTCAATCTCCGGATCATTTATAATCTCATCCCACTGGCTGGTGAGCAAAGAGGCGTCTTCTATCTTCGCCGCTGCCTTCTCTATATTTCTCACAAGGATTTTCTTTATCTCAATTTTACAGCCAATCTTGGCCGACATTTCCTTTTCCTGATTCTTCAGTACCTTATATACACCTGTTCCTACTGTTCCAAATCCTAACAGTGCGGCTTTGATGACATTTTCATTCATTTTGCAGGATTCCCCTTTCGTTTTCGTTGGTTTTTATAGTATGGCAGAATTTCCTATTTGTCAAGTTTGTCTGCATTTTTAAGCAAAATCTTTATCATATTTTCAAGTTCTTTGTTCCGTCTGCGAAGCCATCTCACATACCATAATATCCCCACTCCTGCCACCCAGGCAGAAATACAGAATATTCCATCCAGGATCATATAAACAGTTCTCTCTGTTCCCCCGGCAGGGGCTCCACTCAGGAAGCAGTAATACATTGCCACTGATATGCAGGCTGCGGCCACGCCTTCCATTATCTTTCTGATCGTCTTCATTATATCACTTTCCTTCTCAATAGTGTCTTTATAAAGACACTGTTACAAGACCTATTTTAACCCGATAATAAATATGAATCAAGAACAAATCGGACGGTTATTACATATGATAAGCTATAGAAAATTATGGAAGACTATGAAGGAGCGGAAAATCAGCCAGTATGCCCTGTACACTCACTATGGCATAAGCACTTCTTTTCTGGATAAACTCCGTCATAATGAAAATGTGGAAATCCGCAGTCTTGATATCTTATGTTCAATCCTTGACTGCGATTTCGGTGATATTGTAGAACACATTCCGGATAATGCTGAACCTGAGGAAAAATAATTTTTTCGGGTTCAGCATCAATATGATGTAGTTGTGTCCTTTCGTAGAACTATTTGTTCTTTTTATGTTCGGGAAAAAGGTATTTTACCCCTAACCTGATATCTTCTCATATCTATAATATATTTTGCTTATCATATCCTGCAGAAAGTCAGGCGGATATTCGCAATCTCCACAGGGGACTTACCTGATTCGGTTAAAACATTATTTATAATGTTATCCTATAAGTCCATTCACAAAAACATAAGATTTTTTCATTTATTTATGATATACTTATTACTGTCTCCTTCGTTCTCAGTAACGCAGACTTATCTATGGCATTCTCTTCAGGCGCATAATATCATCCGCTTCGCAATTTATCAGTTAAATAGTGCGTTCAGGAGACTTGCTGCAGATTTACAAAATATTTTTACCTGAAAGGATCGTAGTATATATGAAATATGATGTAGTGATCATCGGCGCAGGACCTGGCGGTATTTTCTCTGCCTATGAACTGATGAAACAAAATAACGATTTAAAGATTGCTGTTTTTGAGGCTGGAAATCCTCTCAGTAAAAGACATTGCCCAATTGATGGTGACAAAGTAAAAACCTGTATCAAATGTAAAACCTGTGC
>CAUEAK010000176.1:0-2670 GCA_958454115.1 Blautia wexlerae | reverse complement strand
AATGAGTGATAGATGTAACTATTGTATACGGGAATTTATGGAATTTGGGAGATAAGGAATGAAAGTAGAACTGGAAAATGTAAAACCAATGGATATAGAGAAACGCAGCTTTGAGATCATCACAGAGGAACTTGGAGATAAAAAGCTGGTTCCCGGAACAGAGCTGATCGTAAAGAGATGTATTCACACAAGCGCAGACTTTGATTATGCAGAGAATCTCTGTTTCTCTGAGAATGCAGTTGAGAAAGCAATTGCTGCTATCAAAGACGGTGCCTGCATTGTGACAGATACACACATGGCAGAGTCCGGGATCAACAAGAGAGTCCTTTCCCGTTACGGCGGAGAAGTATTCTGCTTTATCTCTGACGAGGACGTAGCTGCCACAGCCAAAGCCAACGGAACCACAAGAGCTACAGCCAGCATGGATAAGGCTGCTGCCATGGGAAAGAAGCTGATCTTTGCCATCGGAAATGCCCCCACTGCGCTGGTACGTCTCTATGAACTGATTGAGGATGGCAAGCTGGATCCTGAGCTGATCATCGGTGTGCCGGTAGGCTTTGTAAATGTGGTCCAGTCCAAGGAACTGATCATGCAGGCAGACGTACCTTATATTGTAGCCAGAGGAAGAAAGGGCGGAAGCAATGTTGCCGCATGTATCTGTAATGCATTGCTTTATATGATTGATAATAACAGAGGATACTAATTAATTCTGTATCTGACTGATATCCTTTAACAGCTTGCATGCCGGGACGAAATCTGCCACAGGCATGGAGGAGCAGGAGAGAATCAGGGTAATCTTACCGGGAGTCTCTCTCAGAAGCTGCAGGCGCAGACCATTGGTCTGTGCCTTTTTTTGAAGCTCCTGCCAGGTAAGAGTTGTGGACAGAGTCAGGGCCAGGCTGGTACCTGCGGCTCCGGTCTGGATCTGGGAATCTTTTCCAAATACTTCCCGCACAGCACTGCGGAGTGCTTTCAGCTTTACAGAATACAGACGTTTCAGCTTACGGGTCTGTGCTGCCAAGTGACCATCCCGGATAAATTGGCACAGAGCAATCTGCTCTGTCTTTGATGCTGTCTGATTATATTGGTCTGCTTTTTTTCTGTACAGTGCAGACAGCTCCGGAGGCAGGACCATAAAACTGATACGGATGGAGGGCAGCAGAAGTCTGGAAAAGGTTCCCAGATACACCACATTCTGACCGCCTGCCAGACCAAAAAGAGAAGGGGTAGGCTTCTGCAGATACACAAATTCATTTTCAAAATCATCCTCAATGACCAGACTGCCATGTGCAGCAGAGTAATTCACCAGCTCCAGGCGTCTGGAAACAGGCATAATATCACCCCATTTTGTCATATGTGCAGGAGAAACATAAATAATATCACAGTCCTTATTCCTGTAATCTACCTGAAATCCATAGTCATGAAACACAGTGCTTCCCTGTACAAAGGAAGGATTGGGAAAAGAAACAGTCTGGCGTTGCTCAAGGAGCGGGCAGAGGATGTGCAAAAGACTCTGAATACCTGCACCGATCACAATATCTTCCCCGCTACATAGCACGTTTCTGCGTTCTCTCACATAATCGGCAAGTGTATCTCTCAGATCTGCCTCTCCCTGAGGCTCTCCGTAAGACAATAATCGTTCATCCTGGCGAAGGGCACTTTTGATATAACGTCTCCACAGGTCAAAACGGAAACTCTCCCGATCTACTCCTGAAGAAGCAAAATCAAACCTGCAGGGTGTCTGGGTCTGTTTCTCTGTTTTTCTGACAGATGTGTGTTGTCTGTCAGCAATATCTGTCACATAATATCCGCTCTGGGCTTTGGAAATAATATATCCCTCCGCAGCCAGCTGCAGATAGGCATTTTCAATGGTAGTGCGGCTCAGCCTCAGTTCCTGTGAACATTTTCGGAGGGAGGGCATCCTGCTTCCGGGCGGGAGCTTTTTCTCCATGATCAGTTCCCTGTAATAGTGGAACACCTCCAGATACAGGTGCTCCTTTTTTTTATTCTTATCTAAAATCAATTCCATATGTAAAACTCCGATCCTTCAAACATGCTGATGGCATTCTTGAATTGCTATAGGGTTAAAAATAAACTGACCCTTAAAAAAACATTAAATCTGGCTATATTCATATATCCACTGTGATGCTATATTAATACAAAGCATAAAAGAAAGCAAGAGGAATAAAAAATTGAAAAAAATTGCAGTAATTCATGATCTGTCCGGTCTGGGGAAATGCTCTCTTACAGCAGCGATTCCTGTAATTTCCGCCATGGGAGTCCAGGCTTGTCCGCTGCCCACCGCAATATTGAGTAATCAGACAGGATATGGATCTTATTTCTGGGATGATTATACAGACCGGATGGAGCTGATCATGGATGAGTGGAAAAAAACGGGATTTACACCGGATGGTGTTTATACAGGATTTCTGGGAGATGCCAGACAGGTGGATTTGATCCTGAAATTTGTAGATATGTTCTGCACAGAGGGAACACATATCCTGGTTGATCCGGTTATGGGAGACAGAGGGGAAACATACAAAACCTATTCAGAGACTCTCTGTGAAAAAATGCGGACTCTGGTCAGAGAAGCTACAGTGATTACGCCGAACCTGACAGAGGCACTTCTTCTTCTGTATGGAGAAGAGGGGATGAAAGAAAGAATGAAAG
>CAUEAK010000175.1:0-2692 GCA_958454115.1 Blautia wexlerae | reverse complement strand
ATTTAAGGGGTGAACGTTTTGTAATGTTCACCCCTTATTATGGATTTGTACAGTATTTAATTCTGAATTTCTGCCAGTGCCTTTTTAAACTGAAATGTAAATAAAACAGAGGTAAAGATCACAGCAGTAATATCTGCAATGGGTTCTGCCATATATACGCCTGTTGTTGAATCAGATATCATATGAGGCATAATATAGATCAGCGGGATCAGCAGTACAAACTTACGGACAACAGCAACAATAATAGAGTTTACTGCCTTTCCAAGGGAGGTAAAGGTCATCTGACAGGCAATCTGGATACCGAAGAGGAACAGACCACCCAGATAGATTTTAAGCATTGGTGCAGTAAATTCGATAAGACTTGTATCTGCCGTAAAAATGCTTACAAATACTCTGGGAACAAGCTGTACAGCAGCCCAGAGGAGTACAGAATATGACAGACAGGTGATCAGAAGCAAACGAAAAGTTTTCTTTACTCTGTCTGCGTTTTTGGCACCGTAATTATAACTGGAAATTGGCTGTGCTCCCTGCGCAATTCCCTGAAGAGGAAGCATGGCAAACTGCATAACACTGGTCAGGATGGTCATGGCTCCCACCGCAATATCACCGCCGTACCGAAGCAGGGATGAATTGAAGCAGACAGTTACAATACTTTCGCTTGACTGCATGATAAAAGCAGCAAGTCCCAGTGCGATACAGGGAAGAACAACCTTTGCCTCCAGATGGAGATGCTTTTTCCTGAGGTGAAGCTGTGTCTTTTTGCCGCAGAGGAATAAAACTACCCAGAGTGTGGAAATTGCCTGTGAGATAACAGTTGCCAGTGCAGCACCGCGTACCCCCATATGAAAAACAAAGATAAATACAGGGTCTAAAACAATATTGCAGACAGCACCGATCAGGACGGAAACCATGGAAAATGTGGTAAATCCCTGTGCAGTGATGAATGCATTCATACCAAGGGTTAATTGTACGAACAAGGTACCGAAAGCGTAAATATGCATATAATCTGTTGCATAACTGATGGTGTTTTCACTGGCGCCAAAAGCCAGTAATAAATCTCTGCCCCAGATCAGTAAAATGGCAGTGAGGATAACAGAGATAATAATCTGAAGAATAAAACAGTTGCCTAATATATTCTCAGCAGATTTATTATCCTGTTTTCCCATGTAAATAGAAGCCCTTGGTGCGCCGCCGGAACTGACCAGTGCCGCAAATGCGGAGACGATCATGATGATGGGCATACAGACTCCCACACCGGTAAGTGCCAGGCTGCCTTCCCCCGGGATGTGGCCGATGTAAATACGGTCTACAATGTTATAAAGCATGTTGATGAGCTGGGCGATCACTGTTGGAATGGATAGCTTTAAAAGAAGCTTTCCAACAGGTTCTGTGCCCAGAAAATTTTTGTTATCCTGCATGGATGATAACCTCTTTCTTAAAAATATTTTTGAATGAATAATATTTAATGATACGATATAAAGAAAGGAAAGTCAACTCAGGATAGAGAATTTGGGCAACGTTACTGTGAACGGAGTGAACAGTAACGAACGGAGTGAACAGTAACAGTTCCGGGACATCTGGCAGATACAGATACCCGGAACTTTTTGGATTAAGATGCGTTATTTTAGAGGATTACTATAAATCAGGCAGCGAAGCGTATAGTTTTATCTGCCTGATATGTCAGAAAATGTCCGGATGAGATCAGATTGTAATTACATACGCCCTGTTTCCTCTATAATAGGGACGTCCGTCTACACCACTGAGGTCATAACTCATACGGTAATATCTTTCGATATGTCCTGTGCCTTTTGCCCAGTTCGGATCGCAGACTTCTCCTTTGATCTCAGCCCATCCATGACCGCCTGATGAGATAACCTTGGCTTCAAATCCGACTGCGTTAGCCAGGTAAGCAAATGCAGATGCAAAAGCGAAACAGTCGCCATGCCCCCGGTAGAACATATCCTCCGCATAGCTGACATCCCAGTTTGAGTAATAGTAACGGAAATCGTAGTCATTGCCGGTGCCACCGTATCCGTAGCTGACTGCCTTCAGATAACATCTCCATAATTTCTCTGGTTTGGACATATTTCTTTTGGTCACACGACGCATGACCTGGTTAGCTGTGACCATAAGGTTCAATTTTCTTTTTTCTTCACTGTTATAGCGTGCTTCTCCACTTTTGGTAAGATAAATACCATTTACACGCCGGGAAGTTACCATGGAGGCATAACAGCCGTTGCGGATCTGGAAGAAATAATAATCTCCCTTGATCTTCTGCCAGCCGTTTTGCTGGATTCCCTTTTCATTAAAATAATATTTCTTTCCGCGGATCGTGACAAGTCCCTTTACAGTATGTCCGTTTTCATCATAGTAATAAATGTTTCCGCTGGGTTTGTGGTCAAATTTGTTACGTTTTTTTGATGCTGCGGATACTGAAACTGAAAATAAAAAAGAGCAACAGATAGCAATAAGAATTGCTGAGATAGAAAATACTTTTAATTTTTTCATAGAGTACCTCCGTTCTTTATGAGCAGATACTTATTTCTGATAAATAATGTACAATGAAGAAATTATCTGCTCTAATCATAAGATATATTTTATTATATAAGACAATTTAACTGTGCGCAATATTAAATTAAGGAGAAAAAGCGTTACTGTTCACACACCACTATCCCGCGAGGTGTTTTGGCAT
>CAUEAK010000174.1:0-2695 GCA_958454115.1 Blautia wexlerae | reverse complement strand
TTACCCCGGAGGAATTAGAGGAAATCCGCAAGCGTGAGGAACGCAAGGACAGGCTCCACCAGAACTACTTGAAGCGGAAAGCCAATGGTAAACAGAAAGAGTATGAGGAGCGCACGAAAGCCAAGAAAAAAGCGGAGATTGAAGCCAGAAAACAGGCAATCCGCACCGAGGATATTGCCAGAGGGGTATTTATCCCGGTGAGCAGTTTGCCGCAGCTGGGACCGAGAAAGGGAGCGTGATTTTATGAAAGAGTTGAAACCGAGAATCCATGAGAACGGTATGGACTATGTGTTGGTGGGCGACTACTATGTGCCGGACTTGAAGCTGCCGGAGGAACGCCGACCTATTGGGCATTGGGGACGCTTGCACCAGTCCTATCTGAAATTGCACCGTCCCATGCTTTACAACGAGCTAATTTTGTCCGGCAGGCTCCACACCGTCGTTGCCGATCTGAACGAGCAGGCGGCAGACAGGCTGGACTTGATTATCCGGCAGATGATGAAAGCCGAGGGCGTGACCGAAGCCATGAAAGCGGAAAATCAGATGTTATGGGTGCAGTCAATGAACTCCATCCGCTGCCGGGCAGAGGAAATCATCAAGACGGAACTAATCTACTGTTGAGAGAGGTAAAGCTATGATTTTGGAAGCCATGTATAATGGGGAGTTTTATCCCTGCGAGACAGTTGTACCTACATCACCGGAATACCGAAAGGCAGTCATAGCCTGTGAAAAGCTCATGGAGCAGTTGTCCCAGCGGCTCAGCAAAGAGGACTATGAGCTGGTGCAGGAACTCCGGGCGCAGACAGCAATCGCCCAATGTGAAGAAAGTGAAAGTCACTTCAAGTATGGCTTTTCCGCTGGGCTGATGTTCAGCAGGAAGCCCATGAACAAGTGCAGCAGAAGAAAGAAAAATAGATGAAGAAAGCCGCCTGAGCAGAAAGAAACTGTTCGGGCGGTTTCAGCATTCGCCAGTAGATTTATTCACACTCTTGTGATAAAATTTACTACAATAAAGAGCGTGATAGCACTAATTTTATGGGGGGATGCTTAATGAATAGAATTTTGAAAAAATTTTTACAGCGGGGTGTCGATTTAAGTCCTGTGGGAGTTGAACTCCGTGAGGATAATACAAATTATTTTTGTACCCCAAAAGGGGCATCGGTTTTTGGATGGGCAGGGATAGATGGTATCCACTTCTGTTTCATTCGTGGATTTGGAGAGATGGTTTTCTCTGTCAGCCCCATGAATACTTCTCCTGATTATGTTCATCCAGTAGCTGAAAATTTTACCGACTTTCTGCGGCTTATACTGGCTTGTGGTGATGTGGCGGCAGTGGAACAAGCGTGGATGTGGAACGAAGCACAGTTTGAAGCCTTTCTCAATGAAAACCCTACAACCCAGGAACAACAGCAAACTTTATCGGAAATTTCAGAGAAGATGAATTTGTTGCCTATGGAACAACCGTGGACATATATCAAAAACCTGCAATCTTCCTTTGATTACAGTCAGATTAAATACACAGAAGATTATTACGATAATGATATGACTTCAGAGGCAGAATTGGTTGCCCCTGAATGGAAGGTCTACTTTGATGGAGATTTCTGGGGACATCGAGGTAAAGACCGTGCCGGAAAAGAGATCAAGCTGGATAAACAATTCGATTGGGCTGGATATCATTGGGTAATTCCGGCTGCTTATTCATGTAGCAAAGGACTTGTCGTTGATTTTTGTATGCGAGTTGATTCAGAAAGCATCCGTGACTTCATGAAAAAATGGAATCTGGACTGGGAAAATGACTCATGTGAAAATTTTACCCGTGAGCAACAGATGCAGATGGAATGGGAAAACCCACTTTGTTTTAACTTCAAACCTTGCTTGAAGTTAAACGAGAAAATATTACAGACAACCCATGGCTGCGCTGTGAGCTTTAATCCTTGTCTGCCAGATGGCGTTATCAATGAGTTGGAAGCAAAATGGGCAATCGACCATTATGGGCTGGATAGTACTTATGGCTGGGTCATATGCAGAGACGTATTTCCTTGGGGAACCAAGCATCACCCTGAAATCAATAAACTTTTTCTTACAATGGAGCAGCAACCAGGACAAGTTCCAGGCTCACATTTCAAAGTTCACGCACCCGGAGATTCATTTATGTTTTCCCATCCTGTTAGCGGAATAACCCATACACTGACCGTGCAGGAAATAGAACAGCAGACAGTTCCTCAAAATAGTTTTGGTTCTGATCGCTGGATTTATCCGACACATTATATTGCCATGAGTTATACACTTACCCCTGAACCGATGGAGAACATTTCGGTTTTTGACTGTGATGAAGGCGATAGACCGATAGAAGTTACACCAGACGATCATTCGTTCCGTCCAGTTGGCAGTAGTTCCTGTTTTGTTGTTGGTGTTATTGGTGGTGCAGATGGTCCGACAGCAGTTATATATGGAACAAATTCACAAGAAAAACTTCATGCTGCTTGTTCTGCTCTGCACTTTGAACCGGTTGGTGATGATGTCGAGTGGCGTATCGTGTTCAATGTTACGCAGTTTGACAAAGAAACATTCCCAATTATCTAAAAATACCCTTAGAACTCTAAGGGCGCACTTCTATACTCTCTGTCGAGAGTAGTGCGCCCTGCGGAGCTTCATTCTCCGTCAGCAGAAGAAAACTGCATGACCGAGAATGTTG
>CAUEAK010000173.1:0-2707 GCA_958454115.1 Blautia wexlerae | reverse complement strand
CACCGGGTTCTTGATGCCGTTTTCGTTCAGCCAGTCCCGAATCTCCTTCATAGTGAAGCCTTCATTGTACTTCTTGAACGATTCCAACACAAAAGGAGAGGTGAGAGGGTCAATATGGAACTTCCGCTCGGAATCCAGCGTATATCCAAACGTTCCACGACCACCGTTGCAGCGGCCTTTCAGGATGTTCTCTGTCTGTCCACGGACAACCTTTTCGGCAAGGTCGGCAGAGTAGTATTCTGCATAGCCCTCCAGAACCGATTCCAGAATGATACCCTCTGGCCCCTCGGAGATGATCTCCGTAGCCGACATGAGCTTGACACCGTTCTTCTTCAGCTGGGTCTTATACCGGGCACTGTCGTAGCGATTCCGGGCAAAGCGGTCAAGTTTCCAGACCAGAACAATATCAAACAGCTTCTTGTCGCTGTCCTTTATCATCTGTTGGAATTGAGGGCGATTATCCGTCTTGGCAGAGATGGCGCGGTCAATGTAGTGCTTGACGATAGTGATGTCATTCTTTTCGGCATAGGCCGTGCATTCACGAATCTGGCCTTCGATGGATTCTTCGCGCTGGTTATCACTGGAATAGCGGGCGTAGATCACAGCGGTCATGGCAAGCACCTCTCTTTACACGTCATTGAACGGTGGAGCGTTCTTTCAAAGCACTGTTTCGTATAATGTATATACCATGTTTTGATGGAGAAATCAAGACTTTTTATTATCTTCAGTTTTTCTTTTTGAACAATTGACCCAACAGCCACCCCTCTCGTTGAAATGAGGTGACTGTTGGGCCGACTTGCTCGGATTCCTTTATTCTTCGTTTAGCTGGACGATGGTATTATAAAAGATTTTGTTTGGAATAACGACTTGAAGAACACCCTTTTTCAAAAGTGCTTCTATGCGTTTCATGACATACCAGTCACTTACCGGAGCAGAAATCGCTTTTAATACGTCTGCGGTAAGTTCACCAACCGAAATAGGAATTCTCGATACTAAACTAATAATTCTCTGGTCGAAATAATCTATGTTAACGCTTTTAACATCGTTCGCATGCCAAATACGCATGGAGGTGTTTTCGTTTAATAGCTTTCCCCATCTTTTGGCATACTCAGTAATAGTTTCTTCCGTCAAATACTTTTGTGAGATCTTATCGGTTTTCCCTTCCATAAATTCTTTCAGACCTTCTCTGGATGCAAGCAAAATTCTATTTGTACCATACTTTGCTGCATAGTAACAAATATAATAAATGCCGCACCAACAATCGGCAGAACTCCTGACCCAAACACGCAGTGGCTTATGATTTATCATATCACATTGAACCGCATTCGCTGTACCATGATATTTCGACCACAGTTGTCTAGCTTCAATTTGGCTGTCAGGATAATATTCTGAAAGGCAATTCACGAATTGTTTGCAACGATATTCTGAATCGCAAGCATATTGAAGTTCTCCCATTGATAACATAAACGGAAACAACTTTACACTTTCGACGATGCCTAAAGCTGCTAACATATTGACATCACTGGGTTCAAAAACAATTTCATCCATAGCTGGTCAGAATCATAATTTCGGGATAGTGACTTGTGTAGTTGCACTCCAATAGATTGGTTTGCTTGAGCCAACCACTCCAAAATAACACCCAACGCTGCAATCAAGATAAGTTCCAACATCATAGAAGTCATATGTATAGGTTGTATTATATATACTTTGTTCTGGAACTAGTGCTGTCGTTGAAAATGGGCAGCTTCGTTCGATGTTATCGGAATAGCTCGTGTAGTAATCCGTTCCTGAAACATTTTTTATTAAATCCGGGCCAATACCGACGGTAGTTCCACTCATATAAAAGCCCAATCCATTGGCCTTTGTATAAAGAACTCTCCATGTTCCATCAATATACGATACAACTCTTGAGCCGTCTGTATTAGAAACAGGAACGCGCATTGGAACCTCGGCCAAAACATAAAATCCGAGATTCTCTTGTTCTTGCACAGAAAGATTGAGAAGTTCTTCTATCGAATAATCATCGATCTTTCTCTTATTTCCAGTTGCAAATGCTGGCTGAATGGTCAGGAGAAATAAAACCGTGACCAATAGAATGGAAATCAGCCGTTTGATTTTGTTAGTTATAGTATACTGCCTCCTAATTTATTTTTTTCTTCACTCAATACACTAAAGCTCCATTGGAATCACCTTCATTAAATTTTCCCCTTCAGGTGTATACTCCTCGGCAAATAAATGTGAACCATACAAATGCTGAAACTACTAGAATACTGTTGGAATAGAAAATATTGTGACCTTACACTGCTTTGGGTGATTACTTTGCTTTCCTTCATTGAATAGCTAGAACAACAGCTACTATCAAGAACAAAGTTGAAAGCCCAAGCTGAACCCATGCAATTTTTTCGTTTTCGGCATTGTTACAGCCTTTGGAGGATACTGCCACTTGGATATAATGCACTGCTACGATTCCATATGAGAAAAACAAAGAAGCCCAAGCATAAGGTACTGCGCTTTTATCTGTCAATCGGACAAGATTACTAGTCCATACTGAAATGCAGCCCCAAAGAGCAAAAGGAGCAATAAGAAAAAAGTTGCTTTTGCCTTTTTTCATTCTTAGCCTCCCACAGCTTGATGGTACGATTTTGTAGTATCCATAAGGTGTCCACCGGAATCATACGAATACAAAATATCATGATAGCAATGGGTA
>CAUEAK010000172.1:0-2717 GCA_958454115.1 Blautia wexlerae | reverse complement strand
TAACAACAAAAAAATGCCGTATTTATGCGGCTTTTGGCGTTTCGCAAACGCCTAGGTATGCTCTGGGTGAAAGGAGGAGAACATGGCACTTTCAGAAAAACTATACGAACTCCGAAAGAAAAGAGCTCTTTCACAGGAGCAGCTTGCCGAGCAATTAGGCGTGTCCAGACAAGCTATATCAAAGTGGGAGTCTGGGAAAGCAGTTCCGGAAACCGATACTCTTATTTCAATCAGTAAGTATTTTGATGTTTCACTGGACTATTTGATGAAAGAAGAAAATTCAATATCAGAAAACGCTGTGAGTTTAGAAGTCCATCAAACTGAGGCAACGAACAAGCGTGAGAAGCGCATCCTTGGTATAGCCACTTGTATCATTGGAGTAGTCTTGTTGATTGCTTGGGGAATTGTATCTGTTTTTATGCCGTCTGCATCGGAACAAATTGGAACATCTTCCATGATAACAATAGACGGAAACGGAATTTTCCTACTTATCTGCCTTGTAGCAATTATTGCCGGTGCTGTTTTGCTCCTTAAAAGTACATCGAACAAATAAGGAGGATTTTTATGAAAACTATATCTAATTTGTTTTTGATTTTGGCTGTTCTTCTGTCTGATGTGATGTGTGCTGTTATTGCATATAACTATTGCGACATGATGTGGGGCATCAAATATGCTGGTTATAGTGCTCCAGTCTCGACTGCATTTTTGGTAGCAATTCCTTTTGCAATTGCTATTGTGGTATGCGTTGTAATTGCGCTGTATTTCAAAAAGAGAATAGGCTAACAACTTCCAGTTGTGTGCCCAGCTAAGGGTGTGTAGTCAAGCCGGTGGGATTCCGGTTTATCCAAGGTTTAGCCAACCAGATAATAGCGAGTCTTGGGATGATGCCGGTAACGGCATCTGACAAGCGTAGACAGCAAGAAAGCAGGGTTGAATAGTGATTGAGCTTCGAAACGTTAACTTCAGTCGGTCGACGTCTTAACTGGTGCGGAAGACAATATCATGTAATGCGATATGGCGAGTGTTATGTGGCACTGCGGAGTCAGAGAACCAATCATGTTTTACATTGTGAATACACATCAACTGGGGAGAACCTGCCATTTCTCGAAGAAGAGTATGAAATTGCAACTGAAAACGGAGTATTTCAAATGAATGGTAGGTGGTCGGACAATCCCATAGTACTGTAGAAATCGGGCAATGCCGATGGAGGGAAGGGGATTGCATAGTAAAGGTCTTACTGAGGACACATTATCCGTACTCAGGGACGGAGGAAATAATGGAAACGAAATTAGTAAGAATAGCTGAGATATCGGCAACATCAAAACATCCTATATTTACATCAGTGTACCACTTGATAAATGAAGATATGCTAAAGCAATGCCATAAGGAATTAGATGGGAACAAAGCAGTCGGAATTGACAAGGTAACTAAGGATGAGTATGGGAAGAACCTTGATAGAAATATCAAGGAACTGGTACAGAGGTTGAAAAACAAATCCTTTAAGCCACTTCCGTCACTGAGGGTATATATACCTAAAGGAAATGGAAAGAAACGACCATTAGGGATTGCTTCCTATGAAGATAAGATTGTACAAATGGCAGTGAAGAAAATACTGGGAGCTATTTATGAACCGAGATTCCTAAACTGCATGTATGGATTCAGACCGAATAGGGGGTGTCACGAAGCAATAAAAGAAGTATACCAACGGATAAGCTATGGAAAAATCAGCTATATCGTAGATGCCGATATCAAAGGTTTCTTTGACCATATCGATCATGATTGGATGATGAAGTTCCTTGAATGGAATATACAGGATAAGAACTTATTGTGGCTAATACGTAAATACCTTAAAGCAGGAATAATGGAGCAAGGAAAATTCGAGCCAACAGAGGAAGGTTCGGCACAAGGCTCAGTAATGAGTCCGATGCTTGCAAATATATACATGCATCATGTGCTGACGCTGTGGTTTAAGCTGGTGGTGCAAAGGGAAATGCAGGGAGAGTGTTTTCTCGTCAACTTTGCGGATGATTTTGTTGCAGGATTTCAATATAAGTCAGAAGCTGAAAGATACTATAAAGAGTTAAAGGAACGAATGGAAAAGTTTGGACTGGAGCTGGAAAGTAGTAAAAGCAGACTGATTGAATTTGGGAGATTTGCAGAGCAGAATCGTAGAGCAAGAGGAGAATGTAAGCCTGAAACATTTGATTTTCTGGGGTTTACCTTCTACTGTAGCAAAACTCGAAAGGGAGGTTTCGTGCCAAAGGTACAGACTTCAAGAAAGAAGTTTGAGCAAAAGGTTAGAGCATACAAGAACTGGATTTACGATAATCGAAATCGACCAATGCGAGAAATAATTAAAGAGTTGAACGTAAAACTAATTGGACACTATCGGTATTATGGTGTTACATGGAATTTTCGGAAGATAACAACATTCCTGCATAGAGTACAACAGTTTCTATTCAAAGCCATGAATCGGAGAGGTTGTAGACGGGCATACACATGGAATGGATTTGTGGAAATGCTCAAGTATTACCCGTTAGCAAAACCTAAAACGTACTATTGTTTATATTGAAGCGAATGTTACTATGAGGAGCCGTATGCGGGAAAGCCGCACGTACGGATCTGTGAGGGGCTAAGATTGAGAGGTCTTAGTCTACTCGACTACAGAACTGAATCAAAAGAGCTCGAAGGAGCTCTTTTTCCTTTTTTATAATAGT
>CAUEAK010000171.1:0-2791 GCA_958454115.1 Blautia wexlerae | reverse complement strand
GTATCCGTAGGCAGAAGCGGAAGCAAATGGATGGAACAGATCTGTAAAGAACTTGATATCCCAACCAAATCAAACCGGGTAGACCTGGGTGTACGTGTAGAACTTCCTGCTGTTATCTTCTCACACCTGACAGACGAACTGTATGAGAGTAAGATTGTCTACAGAACAGAAAAATTCGAAGATAATGTGAGGACTTTCTGTATGAATCCTTATGGCATCGTTGTAAACGAAAATACAAACGGCATTGTCACAGCAAATGGCCACAGCTATGAAGATCCGTCCAAACAGACAGAAAATACAAACTTCGCACTGTTGGTAGCCAAACATTTCTCTGAGCCATTTAAAGACAGTAATGGATATGGCGAAAGCATTGCCCGTCTTTCCAATATGCTGGGCGGCGGTGTGATCGTACAGCGTTTCGGCGATCTGGTGCGCGGAAGAAGGAGTACGGTTGCACGTATCGAAGAAGGTATGGTACGACCTACTCTCGCAGCTACTCCCGGTGATCTGAGTCTTGTTCTCCCGAAACGTATCCTTGACGGAATCATTGAAATGATTTATGCTCTGGATAAAATCGCTCCCGGGACAGCTAATGACGACACCCTCCTCTATGGTGTGGAGGTTAAGTTCTATAATATGGAAGTTGATATTGATGAAAATCTGGAAAGCAGATACAAAGGCCTGTATATCATTGGAGACGGAAGCGGTGTAACCCATTCCCTGTCCCATGCTTCTGCAAGCGGTGTATATGTAGCACGCCAGATTGTTGAGAATCTGTAAAAGACCGGATTTCTTCTGATGGATACCTCTAACTACAGCAATCAATAACCTTAAAGTCCCCATCTGTCTCTTACAGTTGAAACAGATAGGGACTTGTTTATTATATTTTCTGGTATGCCATCCATTTATCCATTCCCAGACGTTCAAATGAACCACAGTACTGAAATCCGCATTTTTCCAGAAGTTTCTGCATGGGGATGTTATCGCTGTATGTATCCATACGGAGATTCTGTGTCTGAGCATAGGCCCAGTCCAGACAGAATGATGCGGCTCCTCTTACTATTCCTGTGGACGCTACCCTGTGAACTACTCCATAGGGTTCTTCATTCAGCCATTTTCCATTAATTTCTTTATAATCTTCATCTTCTTCCGCCGCATAATAGAAAACACAGGCAATCCGCCCTTCTGACATGCACAGATACATTTTATCAATATCATGCTCTATCAGTTCTGCTGAGGGGTAATCTTCACCCCACTGTTCTGCATTGCCATTTTCTCTCATAAATTTGCGGGCTTTATCATAAACTTGCATGATCTGCCCAAGATCTTGTACTGATGCTTTTCTTATTTCCATGAAACCTTCCTTTTCTTTTGGTATTTATATTCTTTTAGTATTTGTATTCGTTTTGATTTTTCGTCTGTTTCTCAAATTTTTTCGTCAAAAGACAAATATTTTCACAATGGTCTGTAAAACTGAACATATCTACCGGCTGTATTTTTCTCACATCATAGCCATGTTTTGTCAAATACTCCAGATCTCTTGCCAGTGTTTCCGGTCCACAGGAGATATATACGATTCTTGATGGATTCAGTTTGATAACAGAGGACATAAACTTTTTATCACTGCCTGTACGGGGTGGATCCATAAACACAACATCTGCATGTTCTCCGTTTTCTGCCATATTTTCCATAAATTCTCCTGCATCTCCCTGATAGAAACGTGCATTTGTAATCTTATTTTCCTTTGCATTGATTCTGGCATCGCGGACTGCATCCGGATTTAATTCCACACCAATGACATTCTTTGCCCGCTTTGCAGCTACAAGTCCGATTGTTCCTATTCCGCAGTATGCATCTATCACTGTTTCTTTTCGTCCAAGCCCCGCATATTCAATTGCTGTCTTATACAGAATTTCTGTCTGTACAGGATTTACCTGATAAAAAGACTGCGGAGAAATGCGGAATGTACATCCGCAGAGCGTATCCCGGATATATCCTTTTCCATAAATGACGATATCACGCTCACCCAGTACCATACTGGTCTTCTTATCATTGACGTTAAGCACAACTGTTGTAATCTGTGGGTATTTCTTTCTCAGAGCTTTCACAAAATTATTTTTTGAAGGAAAGATCGGGGAACCAATCACAAGAACCACCATGATCTCATCTGTGGAAAACCCTCTTCTCACCAGCACATGGCGCAAAAGTCCATATCCTGTGTCCTCATCATATGTTTTGATTCTAAAAGATTTCAGCATATCCCGAATTGTACGGATGATTTCCTGACTGATCTTATCCTCGATCATGCACTCTTCTATCGGAACAACCTTATGTGTTTTCGCTTCGTAGGTTCCACAGATAATATTACCTTTTTTATCCCTGTCAAATACTGCATGAACTTTATTTCTATAATAAAAGGGATCATCCATTCCAATGATTGGTTTTACATTTGCAAACTTTCCAAGAAGCTTCTTCATCCTTTTCTGCTTGGCGGCAAGCTGTTCTTTATAAGGAACACCCTGATACTGGCAGCTTCCGCATTTCTTTGATACACTACATTTTGTTACTTTTTCTTCCATAAAATATTAACCTGCTTTCTATAATTACACATTTTTTACATTATATCAGCGAAAATGGATTCCCGCAATCAGACAATCTTTATTTATCTGTCAATTTCCTCTCCGAATGTCGAAAAAGCAGGGATTCTGTCGAAATGTTTTTGACTGATTTCTGTTGAAACTTGTAGACGAATGTAGAAAAATATGATATAGTTTGTACATACAAAAGAGAA
>CAUEAK010000170.1:0-2836 GCA_958454115.1 Blautia wexlerae | reverse complement strand
CAGCAGACGCAGGTGAGACTGCAGCAGATACATCAGCAGATACGTCTTATGATGAAAGTGCAGAATAATATGATGATATAAAAATTTGTATCAGTCCTCTTTAAATATATTTCTATGAGAGGTACAATAAAGGCTTTTTTGGAAAAATGTTGACAGAAATGTATAAGTAAAAGCAGAAGCTGCGGGGGATAATGACCTGTCAGCTTCTGCTTTTTTTGTCTGAAAAATACGATAGAAATCTTTTTCGGTGTGTTGTTTATGAGGATTGCTGTAATACTGTAGAATGTTACTGTGGATAAATAAGTCTGTCTGGCTTGATATCATAAAGAACTTCATCCAGAAATTTTCCTGCCAGATATTTTGCCATAGGCAGATTCATATCCAGATAATTTCCGCAGTCTTTTGCAGATGCTCCCGGAACTTCACCTTCAAAATCACGTATAAATTCAAAAGTCTCGATCATAAGCGGAACGATATCCTTGGACTCATAATCGCCATTTAAAAGAAGATAATTACCTGTACGGCATCCCATCGGTCCCCAGTAGATCATTTTAGAGCCGAACTCTTTATGATTTCTCAGGAATGTTGCTGCCAGATGCTCGATCGTGTGAAGCTCAGCGGTATTCATCACAGGTTCTTCGTTAGGAGAAGTCATACGGATATCGAAGGTAGTGATCATACTGCCGCCAACCGGATCCTTACGTGAAACATAAATTCCAGGCTGTAATTTGATATGGTCAATGGTAAAACTTGTTATTTTTTCCATTTTGGATTCCTCGCTTTCTTTTGCAGATATATTCTGACTGTTCATCAGTCTGTTGTTCCGGTTTCACTGCAAAAAGGGAAGGTACAGAACTGAACAGCCATATATATTTTAACAGGCAATCAGAAAGAAGTAAACACAGGAAACATCCACAATCTGAACATTTTGTGAAAAGAGTTGTTTTTTTTCTGAGATAGGTTATAATCAGATTGTTGTAAATGATTTCGGAGGTAAAGGAAAATGAAAAGAAAATTACTGGCAGCACTTTGTGTTACAGCTATGTCAGCAGGTTTACTGGCAGGATGTGGCAGCAGTGATAAAACAGAAGAGAGTACAAAAACAGAGGAAACAGCGAAAGAGGAGACTTCTTCTCAGGAAGAGACGGAGACAAAAGCTGCTTCTTCTGACAGTGATAATGTAGCAAGTGAAGAAGAGGCAGAAAAAGCCGGATTTTCTGATGGTTCTGATGAAAAGAGTGATTCTGCTGATACAGATTCTGAAAATAAAGATTCTTCAGACAGCAGTACAACCAGTGTGCTTTTGGATACTTCCAAAGAACTGACAGGAATTCATCACGCAGAGATTGAAGTAAAGGATTACGGTACGATTGATGTGGAACTGGATGCAGATACAGCACCGATCACAGTGACAAATTTCGTGAAACTCGCACAGGAAGGTTTTTATGACGGACTGACATTCCACCGTATCATGGATGGATTCATGATCCAGGGTGGTGATCCCAACGGAGACGGAACAGGTGGATCTGAAGAGAATATTAAGGGTGAGTTCAGCAACAATGGAGTAGACAATGATATTTCCCACACAAGAGGGACTATTTCCATGGCAAGAGCCAGTGATCCGGACAGCGCAAGCTCGCAGTTCTTTATTGTTCAGGCAGACAGTACATTTCTGGACGGAGATTATGCAGGATTTGGCCATGTGACAGAAGGCATGGATATTGTTGATAAGATCTGCGAGGATGCAAAACCGACAGACGACAATGGAACAATCCCGTCAGATCAGCAGCCGGTTATTGAGAAGATTACCATTACAGATTAAGTAAAACAGAAATCGAAGTATAAGTGCCCGGAGAACAAACAAAAATTGAAGAAAAGGCATAACAAGAAGCAGCAGGAGAGATATGAAAAATCTTTTCTGCTGCTTTTTGGAACAGATACAGTTAATTTTTAATTATCAGCACTGGTATCGGTGGGTTGTTGGGGCGATTATAATATTCGCTTTTGATTACCAGATATTGATGGGGATCAAGGTTTTTCAGCCAGTCAAGGATCTGATCCCGCTCTTCAAATCCGGAATCGCCGCCACTGTAGATGCAAAGAGAAATCATTCCGCCTTTTTTCAGAAGGGTTAAAGCCTGGGTCAATGCCTGAATGCTGGTTTTACCTCTGGTTGCAAGTGAATGATCTCCTCCGGGAAGATAACCAAAATTAAATACAATGCAGCTTACACTGTCTGGTGTGGCATATTCTGCCATATTTGCGTGAGATTCCAGAAGCAGTCTGTAATTTTCCGGAACATGTCCGGCGTTCAGTCTCTTTTGGGTTGCAGTCAGTGCCTGCTCCTGAATATCAAAGGCAAGAACCTTTCCTGATTCTCCGCATAGCTGCGAAAGCAGAAGCGTATCATTTCCGTTTCCCATTGTAGCATCAATACAGAAGTCTCCTTCCTGTACCTGCTGTCTGATAAAAGCTGCGCACCATTGCGTGATCTGATAATTCTTCATATATTCCTATATTCCTCCACAAAGTCATACACCGGATTTATATGTTGATATCAGTATATTATAGTAATCCGGTCTGTCAGTTAAGTCAGGTAGAGTCCAGCGCAAATTATGGATATCTGACTGATTATTATTATAATGCAGGAAATCTTTATAAACAACGGTTAAGTGTAATCTTGCTGAGGTTCACCGTTACTGTTCACACACCACTATCCCGCGAGGTGTTTTGGCATGACTATGCCGAAATCCCGAGACATACAAGCCAAAATTCATTCCAGATTGTTTCGCAAATAAAACAAATCACTTATTGCATTTTTGATAATAATTAGTCT
>CAUEAK010000169.1:0-2850 GCA_958454115.1 Blautia wexlerae | reverse complement strand
CTATAATGATAATAGCATATTTATACTATTTTTTCAATTTTTCAATATATTTTTTTGTGCATTTCATACAACTCCGTGTGTTACTGTTTCCTCCGCTGTAAACTATAAAAATTTACTCTTTTTGCGTAAAATATTGCCTTGAATAATCTGATTTTTTTCATTAAACTGTTTACAATGATTTTCAGAATTTTGAAAGGAGAATACAAATTATGTTAAAGGGAATTCCTGAAATTTTATCACCGGAATTATTAAAAGTTTTATGTGAAATGGGACACAGCGATCGTCTTGTTATCGCAGACGGTAACTTCCCTGTTGAATCTATGGGAAAGAATGCCATCACTATCCGCTGTGACGGACATGGTGTACCGGAAATCCTGGATGCGATCCTCAAACTGTTTCCACTGGATACTTATGTAGAGCATCCTGTAAATCTCATGGAAGTTATGCCTGGCGATAATGTAGAAACACCAATCTGGGATACATATAAAGAAATCGTTGCCAAATATGACGAGCGTGGCGATAAAGCGGTTGGAAATATTGAACGTTTCGCTTTCTATGAAGAAGCCAAAACTGCATATTGCATTATTTCCACAAGTGAAAAAGCTCTGTATGCAAATATAATGCTTCAGAAAGGTGTTGTAATCAACAACTGATTTTGCTTTATCTTTTCGTTACTGTTCACAGTAACGTAGCCAAAATTCATTCCAGATTGCCTGCGGCAATGGAATTTTGACTTGTATGTCTCGGGATTTTGGCATATTCATGCCAAATATCATTTTTACACATTATACACACATCACACATATATATATACAACAGGCTGGTATCTGTACACACAGATATCAGTTTGTTTTTTTTGATTCCCCCTGATACAAACAGCCGCCCAAAGTCAGATCATCTCCAACTCCGGGCGGCCGATATACATTCTTACATATCGGTTTTATTTATTATTTGTAAAGAGGTCCATAATTCTTGCATGCTCTGAAATCTGCACCTTCTTTATCCATTCCAAATGCATTCCATGCTGCCGGACGATAGATATCTTTCTCAGGAACATTGTGCATGGATACAGGAATTCTCAGCATAGAGCACATTGTGATAAGATCTGCACCAATGTGTCCGTAGGAGATTGCTCCATGGTTTGCACCCCAGTTGTTCATTACATCATAAGCTGTCTTGAACGGTCCTTCTTTGCCATCGCATCTTGGAGCAAACCATGTACATGGCCATGTATAGTCTGTACGTTTCCACAGCTTGTCAGATACTTCTTCAGGAAGAGCTACTGTCCATCCTTCAGCAATCTGCAGAACCGGTCCAAGTCCTTTTACAAGGTTCAGACGGATCATTGTTGCAGGCATCTGGGCACGTGTTTCATAACGGCTGGAGTATCCGCCTCCACGGAAATATCCGTTGTCAGCCATACACCATTCTGTGTTTTCCATGATTGCTTTCTGGTCTTCTTCTGTGATATCCCACCACTGTTTCATAACAGCTGTTCCATCAGCTTCTTTTGCTTCTCCGTTAGCATCAAGGCAGGCAGCACCGGAGTTGATCAGGTGAAGGAAACCGCCGGCTTCTTTTGCTACGCCCTCAAGGTCATATCCTGTAGCTTTCTTAACAGCCTCCGGGCTCCAGTATGTACGAACATCAGCGAAAATCTGTGCTCTGTTTGTAAGAAGTTTCATGAACAGCATTCCAAGTCCGTTAAGAACATCGTTCTCTGTAGCCAGGATGTATGGTTCACGTGCTCCGTTCCAGTCAAAGGAGGTGTTCAGCATAGCTTCTGCAAAGTCACCGTTCGGATAGAAATCTGTCCACTGTCTCTGTCCCTGGAAACCGGCTGCCAGAGCATTGTGTCCGATTGCTTCTTCGGAGAATTTAGGATCAAGGTTGTCACAGCCGTTCATCAGTTCTTTGATGATAACTGCCATCTTAACAACAAACTCGAACTGCTCTTCTTTCTTTTCAGCTGAGAACTGAAGTTCTTCAGGGTTCTTAT
The DNA here is from genome assembly GCA_958454115.1 of Blautia wexlerae. Taxonomy (GTDB): domain Bacteria; phylum Bacillota; class Clostridia; order Lachnospirales; family Lachnospiraceae; genus Blautia_A; species Blautia_A wexlerae_C. The sequence goes on along the minus strand of CAUEAK010000169.1, from coordinate 851 downwards.
CCCAGCCGATCTTACAGGTTTCTTTTGCCCATTTCAGAGCTTTCTCAAATTCTGCGTGATCATAGATACCCTCTGTCATACGACGGATGATCTCTACCTCATCAACAGACTCAACTCTCATTCCAAGATAAGATTCGATGAAATCGGAATCAATGATAGATCCACCGATACCCATTGTTACAGAACCGATCTGCAGATAGGATTTTCCTCTCATGGATGCTGCTGCAACTGCTGCGCGGCCGAATCTTAACAGTTTTTCTTTAACGTCTTCCGGAATAGATGTGTCATCAGCTTCCTGAACATCATGTCCATAGATACCGAATGCCGGAAGTCCTTTCTGTGCATGTGTTGCAAGTACAGATGCAAGGTATACAGCACCAGGTCTTTCTGTTCCGTTGAATCCCCATACAGCTTTGATCGTCTGTGGATCCATATCCATTGTCTCAGCACCGTAGCACCAGCATGGTGTAACTGTAAGAGTGATATCTACGCCTTCTTTACGGAATTTATCTGCACATGCAGCGCTCTCTCCAACACGTCCGATGGTTGTATCAGCGATTACAACTTTAACCGGTTCACCGTTGGAATATCTTAAATTCTCTTCAAATAATTTAGCAGCTGATTTCGCCATATTCATTGTCTGATCTTCCAGAGATCCACGAACATCCAGTGCTCCTCTACGACCATCGATAGTAGGTCTGATACCAATTACCGGATAGCTGCCAATTAATCTGCTCTTTGCCATAATAAAATACCTCCTGATAAATTATTGTAATATTCCCGCAGGATCATTTCCTGCTAGAGCGTGTCTGAAAAAGGCTTTCTGCAAGATGTGCGTCACAATTTGTGGG
>CAUEAK010000168.1:0-2920 GCA_958454115.1 Blautia wexlerae | reverse complement strand
CAGCCAAAAACAAAAGCTCATTCCCTGGAACGTCTGCGCAGATTCCTGGATACTCATGAGTATGTGGATGTTGTGCGCTTCACTACATTTTTCCATCAGTTTACTCTTATATTTGATGAACTTGCAAGAGAGAAATATGTAGACTGGTTTGGCTATTCAGCTTCAGTCAGCCCATATATTCTGGAGCAGTTTGAGAAAGAAGTGGGCTATCCTTTCAGACCGGAATATATCATTGACCAGGGATACATGAACAATACCTATCGGATTCCCTCAAAAGAATTCAAAGATTTCCAGGCATTTCAGAGACGCGAAGTTGCAAAGCTTGCCAAAGAGATGGTAGATATCGTACATGAATACGGAAAAGAGGCCATGATGTTCATGGGAGATCACTGGATTGGCATGGAACCGTTTATGGACGAATTTGCATCTATCGGACTGGATGCTGTAGTTGGAAGTGTTGGAAATGGTGCGACCCTGCGTCTGTTCAGCGATATTAAGAATGTAAAATATACAGAAGGAAGATTTTTGCCATACTTTTTCCCGGATACGTTCCATGAAGGCGGCGATCCTGTAAAGGAGGCAAAAGTGAACTGGGTAACAGCAAGAAGAGCAATCCTTCGAAGCCCGATCCAGAGAATCGGATACGGCGGATATCTGAAACTTGCCCTGGAATTCCCGGATTTTGTACAGTATATCAAAGAAGTCTGCGAAGAGTTCCGCACTTTATATGATAACATTCAGGGAACGACTCCTTATTGCGTAAAACGGGTAGCAGTCCTGAATTGTTGGGGAAAGATGCGCTCATGGGGTAACCATATGGTACATCACGCCATCTATTACAAGCAGAATTATTCTTATTTCGGAATTATCGAAGCATTAAGCGGCGCGCCGTTTGATGTATCATTTATCAGCTTTGACGATATCAAAGCAGACAAAGATCTTCTGAAGAAATTTGACGTAGTGATCAATGTGGGAGATGCGGACACTGCACAGTCAGGCGGCGAGAACTGGATCGACGAAACAATCATCACAGCAGTCAGAGAATTTGTATATAATGGCGGTGGATTTATCGGTGTAGGAGAACCGGCAGCACATCAGTGGCAGGGCAGATTCATTCAGTTAGATGATGTACTTGGAGTAGAAGAAGAACATGGATTTAACCTGAATACAGATAAATATAACTGGGAAGAACACAGAGATCATTTCATCCTTAAAGATGCAGAAGGCGAGGTTGATTTCGGTGAAGGTAAGAAGAACATTTATGCCTTACCGGAAACAGAAATCTTAATCCAGAAAGACCAGGAAGTGCAGATGGCTGTAAAGACTTTCGGTAAAGGAAGAGGCGTTTATATCAGCGGACTTCCATACAGCTTCAAGAACAGCCGCGTGCTTTATCGTGCAGTCCTTTGGTCAGCATCCGCAGAGGAAGAACTTCACTGCTGGTATTCAACCAACTACAATGTAGAAGTACATGCTTACGTAAAAAATGGAAAATACTGCGTAGTCAACAACACTTACGAACCACAGGATACAGTAGTTTACAGAGGTGATGGAAGCAGTTTCCGGTTACATATGGAGGCAAATGAGATCAAATGGTATCAGATATGAAAGATATCGGATATGAAAGATATCGAATAGATTTTATCTGTAAAATAGATTGAAAAGAAAGTCAGTTAAGAAATAACAGAACAGGTTCAGACGTGAGCAGAATGCTTTTGCCTGAACCTGTTTTGATATGTCAATAAGTTGATTTTGAACAATCTTGCGTTTGAATTTCTTATTTACGCATTGTTGTCGGTCGCTGTAGCCACCGGCATATAATTATTTGATTAAGCTGTTATCATCAAAGTAGTTGATCTGCATAGCAGAACGTACATCGTGAAGTGTCTGTGCGGCTTTTGCTTCAGCAACCTTGCTTCCCTCTTTGAGGATATCATATACATCATCAAGATGCTGTTCCCAGTATTTACGTCTCTCACGGATCGGAGAAAGCTCTGCCTGGAGTACTTTATTCAGGAATTTCTTAACCTTGACATCACCCAGACCGCCGCGTGTATAATGAGCTTTCAGTTCATCCAGATTCTGATATTCAGGCAGGAACTCTGCGAAATATTCCGGTTTACAGAATGCATCCAGATAAATAAATACAGGATTTCCTTCCACACGTCCCGGATCTTCCACACGAAGATGATTCGGGTCTGTGAACATGGACATAACCTTCTTCTTAACATCAGCTTCTTCATCTGAAAGGTAGATGCAGTTTCCGAGAGATTTGCTCATTTTTGCTTTTCCGTCAATACCTGGCAGACGTAAGCATGCTTTATTGGATGGCAGAATAATCTCAGGCTCTGTCAGAGTTTCACCATAAACAGTATTAAATTTGTGGACGATCTCCTTGCACTGCTCGAGCATTGGAAGCTGATCTTCGCCAACCGGAACAGTAGTAGCGCGGAATGCAGTGATGTCTGCAGCCTGGCTGATCGGATAGCAGAAGAAACCGACAGGGATGCTTGCCTCGAAATTACGCATCTGGATCTCGGATTTAACTGTAGGGTTACGCTGTACACGTGCTACAGTAACAAGGTTCATATAATAAAAAGTAAGCTCTGTAAGCTCCGGAACCATGGACTGGATAAAGATAGTGGATTTCTCAGGATCAATGCCGCATGCAAGATAATCCAGGGCAACCTGAAGGATGTTCTGGCGAACTTTCTCAGGGTGTTCAGCGTTATCTGTTAATGCCTGTGCATCTGCGATCATAATATAAATTTCATCATATAAGCCGGAGTTCTGTAAACGAACACGCTCGGATAATGAACCAACATAATGTCCAACATGAAGGCGGCCTGTTGGGCGGTCACCGGTTAAAATAATTTTGCTCATTTTGCTCTCCTAAAAGTAAATTCCGATTTTCCAGAGA
>CAUEAK010000167.1:0-2933 GCA_958454115.1 Blautia wexlerae | reverse complement strand
CCGGTATCTGCCCTTGATGTTTCTATCCAGGCGCAGGTATTAAATCTTCTGCAGCAGTTACAGAAAGACTTTAATCTTACCTATCTGTTCATTTCCCATGACCTGAGTGTCGTTGAGATGATTTCAGACAGGATCGGTGTTATGTATCTGGGTACGATCGTAGAGACAGCTCCGAAGAAAGAACTGTATGCAAACCCGAGACATCCATATACAAGAGCACTTCTTTCCGCAGTTCCGATCCCGGATCCGGAAGTGAAGAAAGAGCGTATTACATTAAAAGGTGATCTTCCAAGTCCGAGTAATCCGCCAAGCGGATGTCTGTTCCATACACGCTGCCCACATTGTACAGAAAAATGTAAGACACAGGTGCCGACACCTGTTGAAATTGCACCGGGTCATATTGTAAAATGTCATTATCCGGAACTTACAGAATAGGAATTCCGAAATAACAATATTACACCTGAAGATGAACAGTGAAGAAAACAGGATTCACTGAGAGATACAGGTCATCATGAATGGATGAGGAAAGAGGGGCTATGTTTACTGAGGAAAGACAAAGCGCAATAGAGAAATGTCTTCGTGAAAACGGAAAAGTCAAGGTTAAGGAATTGAGTGAAATGTTTCAGGTCACAGAAGACTGTATCCGAAAAGATCTTAAGATTCTTGAAAACGCCGGTAAGTTAAAGAGAACCTACGGCGGCGCAATCCTTTCACAGGATTATCCGTTGAAGAGAGACGTAGTAGACAGACGCCAGTTTAACCTTGACAAAAAGAGAACAATTGCAGCCAAAGCATTTAAACTGATTAAGAATAACGAAACGATTTTCCTTGATATTTCTACCACAAATATCGAGCTGGCAAAGCTTCTTGCCACGTCAAATATGCGTGTGGTAGTGGTGAGCAATATGATAGATATCCTGCAGATCCTTGCCACAAATCCATCCATTACCGCAATCGGTACAGGGGGAACAATGTACCAGACAGTAAACGGATTTATGGGAGCTGCAACGATAGAAGTGATCAAACAGTATAGCTTTGACCGTGCATTTATAGGAAGCTGCGGTGTGGATATGACTGATTGTGCAATTACTACATTGGGGGTAGAGGACGGATTGACAAAGAAAGCAGCCGTGCACAGCAGCAGACATAAATATGTTGTTATGGAAAGGGATAAATTCTATTTCAATGATTCTTATAAATATGCATACTTTGATGATATCAGCGGAATTGTTACGGATGAATTTCCAGATGATACGATCGTGAGTACACTGGAGAGAGCCGGGGTGAAATTGTTCTGATGCAGGTAAGTCTTCGGGGGACTTATCTGATCTGGTTAAATCAGTCAGCAGAAAGGATGATCTGTCTGGCTTAAATGAAAAAAGATGGAGGCAAGTACGTGAAAGAATATATTTTGGAAGCCTGTGTAGATTCTGTAGAATCTGCTATGGCAGCGGTTGAAGGAGGCGCAGACAGACTGGAACTTTGCGGTAACCTGATCATCGGCGGAACCACTCCGGGACCGTGGCTTTTTGATGAAATAAGAAAGCGTTCGGATATCAGGATCCATGCTCTGATCCGTCCGCGTTTTGGAGATTTCTGCTATACAGATGCAGAATTTTCCATGATAAAGCATGCAGTGGAAGATTTCAGGAAAATGGGTGCCGAAGGTGTTGTATTTGGGGTGCTGAAGCCGGATGGCACATTAAACATGGAACAGATGAAAGAGCTGATGGAGGCGGCAGGGGATATGTCGGTGACTCTTCACAGAGCTTTTGATGTATGTGTGGATCCAATAGAAACAATGGAACAGGCAATCTCACTGGGAATCAATACGATCCTTACTTCAGGTCAGCGTAATGTATGTCTGCAGGGGGCAGATCTGCTGAAGGAACTGGTAGAGAAGAGTCAGGGACGTATCACGATCCAGGCAGGAAGTGGCGTGGGAGCAGAAGTGATCCGCCAGCTTTATCCGCTTACAGGAGTCAGGGCTTATCATATGACCGGAAAGAGAGTCATTGACAGTGAGATGCAGTTTCGCAAGGATGGAGTCAATATGGGACTTCCGATGCTGAGCGAATATGAGATATGGCGTACGGATGTAGATAATATCCGTGCCGCAAAGAAAGTTCTGGAGGAATTATAATGGCAGAACCGAGAGTTTTTTTAAAAGAGAACAGGGGCCGAATTGAAGAGAACTACCTGGAGCAGGCAAAAAACCTGCCCCGGGTTTTTGCGCCTGTAGACGAAAAATTACAGAAATGTACAGAGGAAGTGGCACTTGCATGTAAATATTTATATGCGTTTATGCCGTACAGTGACATTGGCAATTATCCGTTTGAAGTATTTCTGGACTATGCAGAGAATGGTGTGAAGCTCTGGAAAGAGAATCCACAGGTTGCAGATCTTCCGGAAGAAATCTTCCTGAATTATGTGCTGTTTCACAGAGTAAATGAGGAAGAGATCGCACAGTGCAGAACTTATTTCCGCACAGAGATCGGAAGCAGAATACAGGGAATGAACTTCAGAGAAGCAGCGCTGGAAGTGAATTACTGGTGTGCCGAAGAAGCTACTTATCATTGTACAGATGACCGTACTTTATCTGCGATTTCTGTGTACCGCAGAGGAAATGGCAGATGTGGTGAAGAGTCCGTATTCACTGTAAATGCACTGCGAAGTGTAGGCATACCTGCCCGCCAGGTATATGCACCGAAGTGGTCTCACTGCGATGACAATCACGCCTGGGTAGAAATCTGGTGTGACGGCAAATGGTATTTCCTCGGAGCCTGTGAGCCTGAAGAAATCCTGAATAAAGGATGGTTTACAAACGCTTCTTCCAGAGCAATGATGATCCATTCACGTGTGTTTGACACCAAGATCCCGGAAGGTGAGGTGATCGGCACAGATGGTATGGTGACCATGCTGAATGAATTGAA
>CAUEAK010000166.1:0-2941 GCA_958454115.1 Blautia wexlerae | reverse complement strand
TGAGGCAGAAGCTGACAGAATGAGAATTTTGGGAAATTATTAAAAATCATTTCCACAATCTGCACGTCCCACTTTGCGGCATATTTTGCGTAAAGCATTTTTCAAACACACTCTGGTACATCGTTTTCGAAATAATTATACCACTCACAGCAGAACAATAAGATAAAACAACAAGGTAAGAAGGAAGTAATAAAAATGGCTAGATTAAATGAATGCATCTTATACCGTAACTTTGAACATGGAGAAATCCTTGATAAAATGGCAGAACTGATGAATGCCTGGGAACAGAAAGCACCTGATCTGAAAGAAAAGGAAGGGCTGTTCTTTGAGTGTGCCAACGGACTGGTGGAAACTGCCGGCGCTTATGGATTTTCCGGAAATTTATGGCACTGTTATCTGACATTTCTTCTGGTAAATAATGAAAATGCATTCAGTACAGCCTGTGAGATCAGAGGGGCTGTCAACGGAAGTATTAATGAACTGGCACTGAATGATTTCGGTGTGTTTAAAGAACTGTATGATTTTGACCTGACTGTACTGGATGAGGCATTTGGAATTTCCTGCTGTAAGGTTCTCGGTGATTATACCAACACCGGAAGTAACAGCAAGATGTTTAATTCCCGTATCAGAGACCGTATCTGTGATCTGAGCAAAACGCTGGCAGCAGCGGAGTCCACAGAGGAATTCATGAAGGATATGGTACAGTTTTATAAGGATTTTGGTGTGGGTAAGCTGGGATTACATAAGGCTTTTCGTGTAGGCCATGATGAGAATGATAATGTGGAGATCCAGCCGATCACAAGGATCGCTCATGTGAAACTGGAAGATCTGGTCGGATATGAAATCCCGAAGCAGAAACTGATCGAGAATACAGAAGCTTTCGTAAGAGGCAGAAAGGCAAACAACTGTCTGCTTTTTGGTGATGCGGGTACAGGTAAATCCTCAAGTATCAAGGGAATCCTGAACCGTTATTATGATGAGGGACTTCGTATTATCGAGGTGTATAAGCATCAGTTTCAGGATCTGAATGATGTGATCGCCCAGATCAAGAACAGAAACTATAAATTCATTATCTATATGGATGATCTGTCATTCGAGGAATTTGAAATCGAATATAAATATCTGAAGGCAGTGATCGAGGGTGGTCTGGAGAAGAAGCCGGACAATATCCTGATCTATGCAACAAGTAACAGAAGACATCTGGTAAGAGAGAAATCCAGTGACAAGCTGGAGATCATGGATGATGACGATCTGCATTCCTCCGATACAGTGCAGGAGAAGCTTTCACTGGTTTATCGTTTTGGTGTCCGTATTTATTATGGTGCACCGAGCAAAAAAGAATTCCAGACAATTGTGAAAGCTCTCGCAGAGAGAAACGGAATTACCATGCCGGAGGACGAACTGCTTCTGGAAGCAAATAAGTGGGAGCTTTCCCATGGAGGACTCACAGGACGAACTGCACAGCAGTTTATCGACCATCTGCTGGGTGTGGAGAAGGAATAAAAAAGCAAATAGATGAATGGTAAAGGGGGAACGCATATGGCAGTCATGACATTTGCAGCCATTGATATCGGATCTTACGAAGTCAGCATGAAGATCTTTGAGATGTCAAAAAGAATTGGTTTTCGTGAACTGAATGATGTCAGATACAGTCTGGAAATCGGAAAGGGTGTCTATTCTGACGGAAAGATCGATTCAGAAATGCTGAATGTTTTATGTGAGGTGCTGAATGACTTTAAAAGGCTGATGCAGGACTTTGGGGTGGAAGAGTATCGTGCCTGCGGCACCAGTGCATTCAGAGAACTTGTGAATCCGCTGCTGATCATTGAACAGATCTATCAGCGTACAGGAATGAAAATTGAAATATTAAGCAGTGCAGAACAGCATTTCCTTGGGTACAAATCAATTGCTGCCATAGAAAAGGGATTCAAAAAGATGATCCAGAAAGGCACCGCGATCCTGGATGTGGGCGGCGGCAGCCTTCAGGTTTCCCTCTTTGACAAGGATGCTCTGGTCACTACTCAGGGACTTAAAATGGGAAGTTTAAGAATCCGCCAGCGTCTGCAGGAACTGGAGAAAACAACCATTCATTATGACAAGCTGGTTGAGGAATTTATCCGAAATGATCTGATGAGCTTTCAGCGTCTGTATCTGAAGGATAAGGATATCAGGAATGTGATCCTGATGGGAGATTTTATTACAGATATGATCTTTCAGGAGGAAATGGAAGACAGGATCATTACAAGAGAAGAATTTATGAAACGCTATGAGGATACAGTTGGAAAATCTGTTGACTTATTGGCACAGGAGATGGAGATTGATCCGGAATATGCATCCCTTGTTGTGCCGACCATGGTAGTGTGCAGAAATTTTATTGATATTTTCAATGCAGAGTCTCTCTGGGCACCAGGTGTTTCCCTGCTGGATGGAATTGCCTATGATTTTGCAGAGAAGAAAAAATTTCTCAAAAGTGTCCACAATTTTGAGAATGACATTCTGGTTACATCAAAGAACATTGCGAAACGCTATTCCAGCAGTAAGAGCCATATCCAGGGAACTATGAATCTTTGCCTGAATATTTTTGACAGTATGAAGAAAGTTCATGGTATGGGAGCAAGAGAACGTCTGTTATTGCAGATCGCGGCACTGCTTCATGACTGTGGCAAATATATCAGTATGGAAAAGGTTTCCGAGTGTTCCTATCAGATCATTATGTCTACAGATATCATTGGGCTGTCCTTTCTGGAACGCCAGATGATCGCATGTGCGGTCAGATTCAATAATTCTGCGTTTGTTTATTATGATGAACTTTACAGTATGGGAATCGCTATTGACAGAGAGAGCTATATCAAGGTGGCAAAGATGACTGCAATCCTTCGCCTGGCAAATGCCATGGACAGAAGTCATTATCAGAAAGTAAAAGGAATCAAAGCAGTGCTCA
>CAUEAK010000165.1:0-3007 GCA_958454115.1 Blautia wexlerae | reverse complement strand
TCACAATATGATTCTACCAGTTTTTTATATATTTTTCGATATTTTTGTACATTTTCCAATAAAAACATACAAAAATACCTGACAGACTACTTTTTATAATCTGTCAGGTATCCCTTTTCCATATCTGTTATTATCAATCTTTTTATTCACAGGCTCATGGCTGAACCCGAATAATTTTGACTGATAGCAGTTCTATACATACCTCTAGTGTGCCGACAAGTTGATTCTTGAAACAATCTTGCAGGATAAATTTTTTTATTTCAAGGCGGAGGAAGGAGGCGTAGCGGTGGCTACGGCGACCGACGACAACGCGGAAATAAGAAATTTAGACGCAAGATTGTTCTAGAAATCAACTTGTTGGTACACTAGTATCACTTTATTTTCTTCATGATTGTGGTTTTCTTCTGATTCCACACTGGATTGCATCTGTCGGACAGACTTTGCGGCATCTTCCACAACGGATACATTCCGGACTGTTGGAGTTTTCCACAGGGTCTACGATCATCTGGCAGGCTTTTGCACATTTTCCGCATTTTATACACTTATCCTTATCCACTCTGTATTTATACAGGGACACAGGATTAAATACGGAATAAAGTGCTCCCAAGGGACAGATATATTTACAAAACGGACGGTAGATTAAAATGGAAAGAATGATTGTTATGACAAGGATCACATTCTTCCATATGTACAGCCAGCCCAGTGCACTACGCATGGATTTATTCAGAAGTACCAGTGGCAGTCCGCCCTCCAGTGTTCCTGCCGGGCAGATAAGCTTACAGAAGTACGGTGCACCCTGTCCCATAATATCCACCAGAAACAATGGAAGCAGGATCACAAATACTGCAAAAATCACATATTTCAGCTTACGAAGCAGCTTGTCGCCTTTGAATGTGCGGATTTTCTTAGGAAACGGAATCTTATTCAGCAGATCCTGAATCAATCCGAAGGGACAGAGAAAACCGCAGATCAGCCTTCCCACCATAGCTCCGATGAAGATAAGAAATCCCACCACATAATAAGCCATTTTGAAATTCCAGCTCCCTATCACAGCCTGAAGAGAACCGATAGGACAGGCACCAACAGCACCGGGGCAGGAATAGCAGTTCAGGCCCGGAACACAGGCATTTTTCAATTTGCCTGTGTAAATTTTGCCTGTGACAAAGCCGGTAACATGACTGTTTGTAATGAACGCCCACAGTGCCTGGATTCCGTGGCGGGGCCACTCATTGATCTTCATATTTTTTGTGTTTTGTTTCTTATTACTTTTGTTATCGCTGTTCTTTTTGTTACTCATTTATCCTATTCCTACACATTCCATACAGATATTAATGGCTTTTGTAAACACCACTGCCAGCTCTCCGCGGAAAATCCCATATCCCATAAAGCAGACTCCCACAAGCATAAGAATCACAGCCGGCCATTTACTGTTCCATATTTTGCTGGTTTTTAATTTATTCATTTATTTTCCCTCTGTGACATTCTCCAACTCTTTTTCCACGATTTCTTTCCACTCGTCCAGACTGTGGCTTCCGGAGTAGGTCTCACCTACAATATTTCCGTTTTTGTCAACAAAGAAGGTTTCCGGGAAAGCAGAGATTCCATTGAGACGTCCGTTCATCATTCCGGAATCCGGGATCAGGAATGGATAGGATGCCTTTGTTTTCTCCTGAAGTACCTGAGCCTTTTTCACTGCTTCCTCATCCTGCTTTCCATCACTGCCTACTGTATCCAGTGTCACGCCTACTACTCCCACACCTTTATCCTTCATCTCCTGATAAAGTTTCTCCAGATCAGGAATCTCATTGACACATGGAGAACACCAGGTGGTGAAAATATTTACCATAGTCAGATCATATTTGCTAAAGATATCCTGTGTGTAAGTTTTTCCATCAACTCCTGTTGTTTCAAATTTACCTACATTTGTTCCTTCAGTCGCCTCTGTACTATCAGAAGTATCCTGTGGCTGGTCAAATGCAGAGAGCATCTGGAAAGGAGTCATTTCTGTAAGTGTTACCTCAATCCCCTCCACGTCCTTTAACAGATCTGCATCCGCATCCTTGTTTGTGCTGAGATAATATTTATATTTGCCATCACTGCTGGTGCCCAGTTCTTTATGCTCTGTGCAGCCGGTAATCCTATCCAGATCTTTCTGGGATTCCTCATCATACATTCCGATCACACCTACTCTGCTGAGACTTTTCAGCCAATCGTCATATCCGGTGCCCATCTTATCCACCTCTGCATCCTTCTGCTCATCTGTCAGGGTGCACCAGCTTGCTGTAGCATATGTGACTGCATCTGCATTGTCATTCCATCTCTCATCTGTAAACATGGAAATGTTCTTCTTCTCCATCTGCTCTTTCAGATCTTTGGAAATCCCTAATTTCATTCCAAGGAATGGATATTCATAAGTATCCTGTGCCGGCTGAGCAATCTCTGACGGTTTGAAAGATCCTGCGATCAAGCCCTCGGAAGCTGCCACACTGCCATCTTCTGCTGCCTGAGCATCCTTTCCATCCATCTGAACCGCACCTGCACCGGCTTCCTCTGCAGGCACTGAAAGAGTTTCCTCTGCATGTGCAGTTACAATACCTCCCATAGATGTCACACTTAATACACCTGCTGCAAAAATCGCCATTAATCTCATTCTTCTGTTTTTCATTATAAGTAAGCTCCCTTCATTTTTTACTGTTATGATTTTTATATTACTTTTAAGCCAAGCCGATAAAAACATACACTTCTCTACCTGCTCCTAACCAAATAACTGCTTCACAGTTTAATTGGTTAATTCCTTATGTCTGTCCGCAGATTTGGATTTTGTCCCCGCATAACAGGCATCGTTTTATTGATATGCACACATTATAGCATCTGAGAAATAAAATCTGTGTTAAGAAAATAACTTTTTTCAAAATTTTATTTCATGGCCAGTCACAGACAAATCTGAAACTTGGTGACATGCTCTCGCCACTTAAATCTTACAGATTTTGAAGTGGGAGCTTCCTGC
>CAUEAK010000164.1:0-3032 GCA_958454115.1 Blautia wexlerae | reverse complement strand
GTAATAAGCAGTGAATATAAAGAATAACAAGAGGTGACAGAAAATGAAACATGAAGTAAATGTAATGGGAAAACAGTGTCCGATTCCGGTAGTGATGACAAAGAAGGTTATTGATAATGCGGCAGTCGGTGATGAGATTGAAATTCTGATCGATAATGAAACCGCAGTGAATAATCTGAGCAGACTTGCAAATAAAACAGGTTGTACGTTTGTATCTGAAAAACTGGGAGACAAAAAGTATCAGGTGAAGATGGCAGTACAGACTGAACAGACAGGTGGTACCTTGGAAGAAGAGGAATTTGTCTGCGAAGCACCGCATAAAAAAGTGACGGTAGCAGTAATCTCCTCAAATGTTATGGGAAATGGTGATGATGAACTGGGAAAGATTTTGATTAAAGGATTTATCTATGCCCTTTCTCAGATGGAAACACATCCGGATACAATCCTTTTCTATAATGGAGGTGCAAAACTTACAACAGAAGACTCTGAAAGTCTGGAAGATCTGAAAAAGATGGAAGAAGAAGGCGTGGAAATCCTGACCTGCGGTACCTGCCTGAAGCATTATGGACTGATGGAGAAACTGATGGTTGGAAAAGTTACCGATATGTATACGATTGCAGAGCGTATGACAGGTGCAGATAAGGTGATTCGTCCGTAAGAAAATGAAGGCCATCATATCTGAGAAAAAAGACAGATATGATGGTATTTTGAACTTTTATTGCAATTTCTGTTCTCTGATATTGTGGTATCTGGCATATCCGGTAAGAATCAGAGTCAGGGCACCATCGCCTGTTACGTTACAGGCTGTCCCAAAACTGTCCTGAAGGGCAAAGATAGTCAGCATCAGAGCTGTAGCAGAATCGCCGAATTTCAGGATACCGGTGATAATACCGAGAGATGCCATAACGGTGCCTCCCGGTACACCCGGAGCACCAATGGCAAAAATTCCAAGCAGGACACAGAAAAGAACCATGGCCCCCGGCGCAGGAACTGCACCATAAAGAATTTTGGAGATTGCCATACAGAAGAATACTTCTGTGAGGACAGAACCACAGAGATGAATATTGGCAAACAGCGGAATACCAAAATCTACCAGATCCTTTCGGAGAGGTTTTGCCCTGTGTGCGCATTGGAGGGCGACCGGCAGTGTGGCAGCAGATGACATGGTACCTATGGCTGTGAGGTAGGCGGGACCATAATGTTTCACAACTTTCAGAGGATTTTCTCTGGAATAAATTCCTGCAAGTATATATAGAAGAGCTATCCAGATAAAATGTCCAATCAGAACAATGACGATTACCTGAAGGAATACAGGAAGCTGTCTGGTGATTGTTCCTTCGTATGCCAGTGAACAGAAAGTCAGTCCGATGAAGTATGGGAGAATCGGAATAATGACTCTTGATACAATAGCCAGTATGATCTTCTGAAATTCTTCAAGAAAAGAAGAAATCAGACTGGCTTTTGTCCATGCAGATGCAAGTCCCAGCATAATGGCCAGTACAAGTGCACTCATGACAGGCATTATCTGTGGAATGGAAAGTTCAAAAACTACATCCGGCAAAGCTTTGAGATGACTGGCAGTGGAGCTGAAGGACAAATGTGGGATCAGCAGGTATCCGGATAATGCAGAGAATAAAGCAGCTCCCAGTGAGGAAGCATAAGCAATACTGACTGCAACACCTAACATTCTGGAAGCATTGTTTCCGAGTCTGGTAATAGATGGTGCGATAAATCCAATGATGATCAGCGGAACAGAAAAGCTGATCAGCTGACCAAGAATATACTTCGATGTTACAACCACATTCAGTACTGCAGTCGTAATGGCAGATTCATCTATTATATTAAGAAGAAGTCCGATACAGATTCCAAAAGCCACGCCGACAAGCAGTCTGAAGGGCAGACTGTGTAGAAAAAAGTTTTTTTTCATAATAATCCCCCTTTTTCTGTCAATTATAATATATAATGATGTCATGGTCAAAAGGTATTTTATATCGAAACAGGAGAGAGTTATGTACAGAAAAATTTATCAAATTTTGGAAGAAACAGGAAAAGTAAAAACAGCAATGGTTTTAAACGGGAATCATAAGGGCGAAAAATGTCTGATAAAAGAAAACCATTGTTTATCATCCGATGAAAATACAGCAGATTTCTGGAAAAAATATGAAGCTGATCTGGCGGAGTGCCAGGAGACAAAAGTTGTTCATATGGGAGATGTAGATTTCTTTGTGGAAATTTATGTGAAAAATCCGCAGCTTATCATTTTTGGAGGCGGACATGTTTCGCAGCCTGTTGCAAAAATCGGAAAAATGCTGGGATTTCATGTGACTGTTATGGATGACAGAGAAGATTTTGTGACTTCAGAGAGATTTCCGGATGCCGATCGGCTGATCAAAGGCAGCTATGATAAACTTTCAGACAAAATACCGGCCTATGAAAATGCTTATTATGTGATCGTGACAAGAGGTCATCTCGGAGACAGTGCCTGTGCCAGACAGATCCTGAGACGCCCTTATACTTATCTGGGAATGATCGGCAGTAAAAATAAGGTAAAACTGACCAGAGAAAAATTACTCGGAGAAGGTTTCAGCGAAGAACAGCTCAACAGTATCCATGCACCGATTGGATTGCCGATCGGAGGACATATGCCGGCAGAGATTGCTGTAAGTATTGCTGCGGAGATCGTTCAGGAAAAGAACAGGTATGATGTTTCTTATATTGATGGAGCTGTGGAGGATGCTGTCAGGAAAAAAGAAAATGGAATTATGATCACGATCATATCCAAGAGTGGTTCTTCTCCAAGAGGGACAGGAAGTAAAATGTTTATTGATAAAGACGGGAATTCATATGGAAGCATCGGAGGCGGAAATGTAGAATTTCAGGCTTTGAAATATGCACCAGAAGCGCAGCATGGTGAAATCAGAAAATATAATCTGTCTAACCAGGGCGGTGCGAATCTGGGAATGATCTGTGGCGGCGAGGTGGAAGTCCTTTATGAATTGTTGTAGATAAACACAGAACCTACAGCGTTACTG
>CAUEAK010000163.1:0-3035 GCA_958454115.1 Blautia wexlerae | reverse complement strand
ACCCACGCTTATACACTACCAGCTATAATAAACCGCAAGGACAGCAATTTGATACGTAAGCGATGAATAATCCACCGGTTTTTCAGTATCCAAAATTTATGAGATAATCCCTCTAAGGAGTGGTATCTCTATAACTTTTCCAGTTTTTTGCACTTAGGACCATTTCACTTCAGTTCTTCTGGTACCTGTGCTAATCTCACTCCAAATAAAAAACAGGAGTTGAATTTTTATGCCTAAAAAAAATCCAAGACGTACAGATAAAGAATGGTTGGATCTGATCCAGGAATGCCGGTCCAGTGGTCTTTCTGATAAATGCTGGTGTCAGGAACATCATATCCATACAAGCAACTTTTATTACCAGATACGAAGACTTCGACAAAAAGCCTGTGAGATACCGGAACCAGTCCATTCTTCTTTCTCAGGAAAACAGGAAGTTGTACCGCTTTCTTTTGAGGAACCGGCAGTCTGCCCATCCTCAGTGCAGCTCAAAACGGATACCATTCCAGACTCTGTTATAAAGATCACTTATCACAGTTTCCAGATTGAGATCACCAACGCAGCAGACCGTGAGACCATATTTCATATGTTATCAGCGCTGCAGGATTTATGTTAGGTGATCTGTCCGGTGTGTCTAAGATCTTCGTTATCACCGGACGTACAGATATGCGAAAAAGTTTCGACGGGCTTATGGCTATCATACGCGATACTTATGAACTCGATCCGTATGCAAAAGCAGTTTATCTTTTCTGTGGAAGGGATAGCCGTAAACTTAAGGCACTCCATTTTGATAAGGATGGTTTTGTGCTGCTCCAGAAAAGGCTTGACGGAAACGGCAGGTTCCAGTGGCCGCGGAATGCTTCGGAAGCCCGTCTTTTGACGCGTCAGGAATTCCGGTGGCTTATGGAAGGTCTTTCCATCGATCAGCCCAAAGCAATCAAAGGCACAGGCAGAAAAAAAGATTTCTGATCCTTTGTGCAAAACAGAGAATTTTAAATTTTCTATATCCGTGACAGCAGGCAGCCGCCAGACACTTATCCACTGCTTTCTTTTTTCCTTTCGAATGCGATGTGGATGAGACTCAAAAAAACATCTGTTTTAAAACAGCAGGTGGATATCTTTCCTAAAAGAATGAGCATACAGGCATATCTTTCATTTTTTTAGGAAAGATATCCACAACTGAGGTACCGTCAGATTGACAGTACCATCTGTCCCGTCTGTTTGCCATATCCCCGTACTTCTTTTATAATAGGGATAAGAAAACAAAGGACGGAAATGCCATGCCTCATGATACAGAAGATATGATCCAGCTTTTATTAAACACGAATAAAGAACAGGAACAGACCATTGTGGATCTCAGAGCTACCATAAAAGAGCTCCGCAGCACTATTGCGAACCTGAACGAGACGATAGATGAACTGAAAAGGAAGATCTTTGGAACATCCAGCGAAAAGACCAGGCGTCCTGATCAGGAGGAAGGAATCCAGGAGGAAGAAACGGTGACCGTTGTAAAAGAACATACACGGACCAGAAGAAAAAAGTCTGTTCGTGCAGATCTGTATGAGGCCCTTCCCATAAAAGAGATCTCCTGCGATGTTCCCCCGGAAGAAAGGATCTGTCCGGACTGTGGTTCCCCGATGGAACACCTGGGGTATAAGTTTGTCCGGGAAGAACTGCGTATCACTCCGGCAAAAGTGGTAAGGGTCCATTACATGCAGGAAACCCTTATGTGTCCTGTATGTCGGCAGGAGGATGAAACAATGATCGTAGAGGCAAAAACACCGACACCGCTTCTTGCCCATAGTCCCGCATCGCCGGATATGGTGGCAATGGTCATGTACCAGAAAAGCTTTCTGCACCTTCCCTTTTACCGTCAGTCAAAAGACTGGATGGAAAAAGGGGTGCCTGTCCCAAGAGAAACTGCAGCGCACTGGTACAATTACTGTTCATTGGAATATCTCTCTCCAGTCTATGAAGTAATGCATCAGGAACTGCTGGCAAGAGAGATCCTCCATGCAGACGAGGTACCCTGTCAGGTGCTTCATGAAGAGGGAAAAACTGCCACTTCAAAATCCTATATGTGGATCTACCTGAGCGGGACTGATGGAAAACCACCGATCATCCTGTATGATTACAGACCCGGACGGAGCGGGGATTATCCGATAGAATTTCTCCATGGTTTCACTGGGATGCTCCAGTGTGATGGGTATAGTGCATACGGCAGGATCGAAGATGTTGTCCTGGTCTGCTGTCTTGCCCACTGCAGGCGTAAGTTCTTTGAAGCAGTCCCAAAAGCACGTCAGAAAAAGCTGAAACTTCTGGACATTAATTCTGAACAGGAACTTGCAGAACCTCCGCAGGGAACTGCAGAAGACAGTTCCCTGCTCCCTGCCGAAAAAGGAGTTGCATTCTGTAACCGTCTTTTCTATATGGAACGTCTCTACAAAGAACTTCCACAGGAAGAACGAAAACAGAAACGCCAGGAAACAGAACCTGCCATCTGGAATGAATTCTGGACATGGTTGGAAACCCTGGAGCCTGCTGGCGGGAGTAAGCTTGAAAAAGCGGTAAACTATGCCTTTAATCATAAAGAGACCCTTATGAATTATCTACTGGATGGAAGATGCGAGATCTCTAATAATGCAGCGGAACGTCGGGCAAAAACCTATGTGACGGGGCGTAAAAACTTTCTGTTTCATGATACTGCTGATGGAGCAACGGCAAGTGCCATTGTATTGAGTCTCATAGAAACAGCGAAAGCCAATAACCTGAACATCTATCATTATCTCTACACCTTGCTGCTGTATATGCCGGACTATAAAAATGAGCCCGCAGGCATAAAACAGCTGCTGCCATGGAGTGACTTTATAAAAGAAAGATGTACCGGGATCATAGATATCGAAAAAGTAAGACCTGAAGAACGTGGGAACCTGAATATTTAAGGTTCCCAGGAAGTCGTGACCGGGTGATTATTCATCGCTTACTTTGATACTGCTGTCCTTTCTTTTATAAAATTGCAGTACACAGAAAAAAGCTGT
>CAUEAK010000162.1:0-3049 GCA_958454115.1 Blautia wexlerae | reverse complement strand
GCTCATCAGAGCGTGAAATCCCGCGACAGATATCCCTGAGTGCCTTATAAAGCTGAACCGTCATCGGAGGAATCATCTTCAGGGGGATTCAGGAGCTTTACGCTGTCACGTACTACAAGTCTGACCGGAAGAGAAAGGTTCGTTGTTTTTGGATTCCAGCCATCAATCATTTTGAACAGATATTCTGCGGCAATGGTTCCGCGCGAAAAGATATCCTGGTGAATAGTGGTAAGTGAAGGACAAGCAAGCTGCGCATACAGATTGTCGTCAAATCCGGTGATGGAGAGATCTTCCGGAAAGCGGAT
Organism: Blautia wexlerae; assembly: GCA_958454115.1. Taxonomy (GTDB): domain Bacteria; phylum Bacillota; class Clostridia; order Lachnospirales; family Lachnospiraceae; genus Blautia_A; species Blautia_A wexlerae_C. Next base: position 2,744 of record CAUEAK010000162.1, on the reverse strand, counting down.
CCCTTTGGCTTTGAGATATTTCATCAGGGTAACTGCGTAATAATCGGAACAACACATAAAGGCAGTGAACTTGTGTGCAACTGCATAAATCTCCTCCATACTTCCCTGACGTTCATATTTGGAAGGGCGGATCACAATCAGATTATCCAGATCAATATCCAGTCCGTATTCCTGAAGTGCCCGCTGATGCCCGGTGTATCGGATATAGTCTACACCTTCCATATTGTCGGCAAGAAATGCGATTTTTCTGTGACCGCAGTCAAGAAGATACTTTGTCATCAGGTATCCGCCCTCTTCATCGTCAAGACCGATATTAACGTATCTGGCAATATTCTTTGGAGTGTAACTGTCGATAAGGACAGCAGGTTTTTTGTACTTACTTCTGATTTTGAGATAATCGTCGTGGAGCATACCGATGAGAATCAGTCCTTCAGTGTTCCAGCCTACTATATTGCGCACAATTTCTTCAATATCTTCAGAAATATAGATCATCATATAATACCCCTGCTCACGAATAGCAGATTCCAGAGCTCCCAGCAGTTCGCCGTGAAATGGATCTGTGAAGATATTCTCGTATTTATCCTTTCGCCTTTTTAATACAATTCCGATGAGTCTGGAATGGTTCTGTGCGAGATTTTTTGCATTTATATTTGGGACGTAATCATATTCGTCCAGAAGTTTCTGAACTTTCTCAGCAGTTTTCTGAGAAACTTCGCTGGTTTTTCCATTAATGACATTTGATACTGTGGTGGTACTGATTCCAAGCATCTCTGCCATTTCTTTAATTGTTATCATGTGAGATTCACCTCAATACAAAAATATATAAATATATTATCACATTGGGACATGAAAATGCAAGTGTTGCACAAAAAAGTTTGAATAAAATAAAAGAAAATTGTAACTGTTGCTCATAAGTCATTTGGGAGAGAACGATAATAATTAAAAAATGCAAAATATAAGGCTGTCGTCAAAAAATATCTGACAACAGCCCTGCACGGAATATTATTTCTGGATTACGATTGCTTCGTAAGGTCTGAGAGTGATTTTATGGTTTACTTTTGCATCAATGTAATTGGAGATAAGAACTTTTCCGTTTGTAAATTCTTCAGGAAGCTCTACTTCACGTGTATTCTCGCTGAAATTGCAGTATACGATCAGTTTTTCATCGCCAAGTGTACGGATATAAGCGTAGATATCCTTGTCATCATCAAGGATCAGATCATAGGTACCGTATACGATCAGTTCACTTTCATGGCGGAGCTTGATCAGTTTCTGATAATATTTGAATACGGAATCTTCGCGGTTAACCTGATCTTTGGCATTGATTTTAGTGTAGTTCGGGTTTACCATAATCCAGGGGTTAGCTGTGGAGAAACCTGCGTAAGCACTGTCGTCCCACTGCATAGGGGTTCTTGCATTGTCACGTCCCTTATAACCGATTGCTGCCATCATGTCCTCTTCGGTCATCTTACCCTGTTCGGTTAATTCGTGGAAAGCATTGATACTTTCAAGGTCGCGGAAGTTGTCAAGAGTGTTAAACGGGCAGTTTGTCATACCCAGTTCCTCACCCTGATATACATAAGGTGTACCCTGCATCATATGGATACATGTTGCAAGCATTTTTGCAGAGATTTCTCTGTATTCGTCACTGTCATTGCCGAAACGGGAAACGCTTCTTGGCTGGTCATGATTTTCCCAGTAGAGACTGTTCCATGCAATATCCTGAAGACCTTTCTGCCAGCGTGTAAGGATTTTTTTCAGGTTGCGCAGATCCATCTTTCTGGTTGTCCATTTGCCGGCTTTTTCATCGCTGTCAACATCCATATGCTCGAACTGGAATACCATGTTCAGCTCTTTTTCATCGCTTCTTGCATATTTCTTTGCCTCTTCCAGAGTAACACCTGAGCATTCGCCTACAGTGATCGTGTCAGCATTATTCAGTGCTTTCTGACGCATTTCCTGAAGGTATTCATGTACATGAGGACCGTTTGCGGATACATTGAAGGTTGCATAGCCGTTAATTCCAGGTTCTTTGTCAGGAAGCCCCGGCTCTTTGGAGATAAGGCTGATAACATCCATACGGAATCCGTCAACGCCCTTTTTCAGCCACCAGTTCATCATATCGAAAACATCCTGACGTACAGCTGGATTGTCCCAGTTCAGATCAGGCTGTTTCTTGGAGAACAGGTGCAGGAAATACATATCTGTTGTCTTGTCGTATTCCCATGCAGGACCGGAGAAGCAGGAACCCCAGTTGTTCGGAAGGCTTCCGTCTTCTTTTGCAGGACGCCAGATGTAGTAATCTCTGTAAGGATTGTCTGTGGATTTGCGGCTCTCGATGAACCATTTGTGTTCATCAGAGGTATGGTTTACAACCAGGTCCATCATGATTTTGATGCCTTTTTCGTGAGCTGTGGCAAGCATACGGTCGAAGTCTTCCATGGTTCCGAATTCGTCCATGATCGCCTGATAATCACTGATATCATATCCGTTGTCATCATTTGGTGATTTGTAAACCGGAGAGAGCCAGATTACGTCAATTCCAAGCTCTTTTAAATAGTCAAGTTTGCCGGTGATACCGTTAAGATCACCGATTCCGTCTCCGTTGCTGTCGCAGAAGCTGCGAGGATAAATCTGATATACGACGCTTTCTTTCCACCATCTTTTTTCCATTGTAAAGACCTCCTGATAATATTATATTTTAGTACGTTTGATTTGAGTGAGAATTATGTGAGCTGACTATA
>CAUEAK010000161.1:0-3067 GCA_958454115.1 Blautia wexlerae | reverse complement strand
TAGCAGCCAGTACGGGAATCGAACCCGTGTTTTCGCCGTGAGAGGGCGACGTCTTAACCCCTTGACCAACTGGCCATTTGTTTATCTGTCGTTCGCTCTTCGCTGTCGACTCGTTTAATATACACCATCTTTTTCTAAAATGCAAGTACTTTTTTAAAAAAATTTCAATTTTTTTATTTTTCTCGAATTTTTCGTTCAAAAAGCCCTGTATTTATGCGGTTTTTGCCACAAAAAAATTTTTATTTTTTTGTCCCAGAGAAGAAATGCCATGGCAGCTCCACCGCTTTCCATGGCATTTCCCAGTTATTTATTTCTGTTTCTGACTGTTTCTTATTCCTCTATATCCTCCGCAGGCTCTGCCGGAATGAATACGCGGGATTTCTTTTCTTCGTGTTTATGAAGTGCTGCTTTCTCAGTTGCCTCAATACAGAATTCCATCTGAGAGTTAATCTGTGCTTTGCCTCGTTTATCCGGCTTCACATAAGTTCCATCCGGCTGCAGGATATGAGCTTTTACATTATCCTTAAACTCCAGATCAAGTACGTGTTCCAGCTCTTTCTTAATCTTCTCATCTTCCACAGGGAAAACAATCTCTACCCTGCGGTCAAGGTTACGCGGCATCCAGTCCGCACTTCCCATATAGATTTCCGGGTTTCCGCCGTTTTCAAAATAGAAAATACGGCTATGCTCCAGAAATTCCCCTACAATAGAACGGACATGAATATTTTCACTGATTCCCGGCACTCCTACTTTCAGACAGCAGATCCCCCTTACCAGAAGCTCCACCTGAACTCCGCAGGAAGATGCATAATACAATCCTGCAATAATCTTCGGATCACAGAGGGAATTCATCTTTGCGCGGATCAACGCCGGAAGTCCTTTCTTCGCATTCTCTGCCTCACGTTCAATCAGGCTTAAGAACCTGTCCTTCATCCAGATTGGTGCTACGATCAGCTTATTCCAGCTTTTCGGTTCAGAATATCCGGAGAGCATGTTAAATACTGCTGTTGCATCTTCACCAAAACGTTCATCGCAGGTAAAGATACCGCAGTCTGTATAGAGTTTGGCAGTGGAATCATTGTAGTTTCCGGTTGCCAGATGCACATAACGGCGGATTCCTGTCTCTTCTCTGCGCACAACCAGTGTGATCTTGCTGTGTGTCTTAAGGCCTACCAGACCATAAATTACATGACATCCTGCCTTCTCCAGCTTCTTCGCCCATACAATATTATTTTCTTCATCAAAACGTGCTTTCAGCTCTACCAGTACGGAAACCTGTTTACCGTTTTCTGCTGCCTGCGCAAGGGCAGCAATGATCGGTGAATTGCCGCTGACACGATACAGAGTCTGTTTAATAGCCAGAACATCCGGATCTTTTGCTGCCTGACGTACGAAATTTACAACAGGATCGAAGCTCATATAAGGATGATGCAGGAATACATCGCCCTCACGTATCACCTGGAAAATATCCTTCTCATTCTGAAATTCCGGTACAGGTGCCGGCTGATATCTCGGTGTCTTGTAAGCATCAAAGCCATCCGCACCATATACTTTCATAAGCATGGTAAGATCCAGAGGTCCGTTTATCTCAAAAATATCTGCCTCTTTGATGTCAAATTCCGTCTTCAGGATCTTCAGCAGACGTTCATCCATCTTATCCTCTACTTCCAGACGGATAACCTCACCCCACTGACGTTTCTTTAACTGACGCTGGATCTCCACCAGCAGATCCTCTGCCTCATCTTCATCGATGGTAAGATCCGCATTACGCATAATACGGTAAGGATGGGCACATATCACATCATAACTCAGGAAAAGTTTGTCAATATTTCTTTCAATAATCTCTTCCAGCAGGATCACTGTGGTATCTCCATCCTTCTTTGACGGAATCTGCACCACCCTTGGAAGCACAGACGGAACCTGCACTGTAGCAAACAGAAGTTCTCCTGTTTTATCCTTTTTGTTGAGTTTATCACTCTTCTCCTTCTTGGAGATCAGAGCACCGATATTTAATGTCTTGTTTCTGATCAGTGGAAACGGTCTGGAAGAATCCATCGCCATCGGTGTAAGTACCGGATATACATTATCCTCAAAGTATCTGTCTACAAATACACTCTGTGCTTCTGTAAGATTCTCATGGGCTGCCACCAGGTGCATTCCGGCTTTCTCAAGCGCAGGGATCAGAGAACGGTTCAGTGTATTATACTGTACATGAACCAGTTCATGGGTACGGACACTGATTTCTTTTAACTGCTCCTTGGCTGTCATTCCTGCAATGTCTGTTTTATGATATCCTGCATGTACCTGATCCTTAAGAGACGCCACACGCACCATAAAGAATTCATCCAGATTGGATGCGGTAATGCTTAAGAACTTCAGTCTGTCAAACAAAGGAAGATTTTTATCTCTTGCTTCACTCAGAACACGCTCATCAAATTTGAGCCAGCTCAGCTCGCGATTCACGAAATATTCTTTCTTTTCAAATTTTTCAAAGTCCATAAGTTCATCCTCCTTTACGCTCTGCCCTTGCGTCTGAGAACCAGACGAATGCCAAATACTTCTTCAAAAAATGCCTCTTTATCTTTCAGCAGTCCCAGTTCCAAGGAAATGTCCTGTGCAGAATCCACGATCATCTGCAGTTCTCTGTCTTTGAGCACTGCTTTGATTCCTTTTACTTTCTGATAATGACTTCTGTCCATGGCATTCGCCAGACGAAGGATTGCAGTCATCTTTACCACCTTGATATAGCTCTCTCTGTCTATAGCGATTCCCATACTGTAAAGTTCATCGTAATAAACAAACGCAGAATTATTGAATCTGACCGCACATGCGATCATCTGGCGCTCCATAGAGGACAGACCAATAATATCTGTAGACATAATAATCTGATAGGAACACTCGGAAACCTTTTCCATGCTGATATATTTGCCACAGTCATGAAGCAGTGCTGCGATCTGCAGTAACAGACGCTCTCTTGTTCCCATACCATGAACCTTCTTCATACTGTCAAAGATATTCAGGCAAAGATTCATAGTTCCCTGGATATGGCTCTTACTGCTGGAATAGC
>CAUEAK010000160.1:0-3084 GCA_958454115.1 Blautia wexlerae | reverse complement strand
ATTGATATAATAAATCTTAACAGTCGGCATTCATATATTGCCGTTCGTGAATAGTTTATGTCAGCCTGTGGCTGATCTGCGGTCTGCTGCAAGCTGACATAGGAAAGACAGAGGAAAGAGATATGAATCAGTTAGAAATACTCAGAGAGAGTCTTGGCCAGTGTGATGAGATCATTCTGGATGCACTTATCATGCGTAACAGGATCGTGGAGGACATTATGGCATATAAAGAAGCCAACGGACTCCAGATTTTACAGCCTGAGCAGGAAGCGAAGCAGAAAGAATGGCTGGAGAAGAGAATGGAAGGCAGACGCCATAAGGATGAGGTTTCCGATGTATTTGAATGCATCCGCACAAACAGTAAACGGATCCAGGCAAGAAAACTCTTCAACTACAACATCGTGCTGATCGGTTTCATGGGTGCCGGAAAGTCCACAATTTCTGATTTCCTTAAGAATGTATTTGCCATGGATGTGGTAGAGATGGATCAGATCATTGCCCAGAGACAGGGAATGAGTATTTCCGATATCTTCGAGACATACGGTGAGCAGTATTTCCGTGACCTTGAGACAAACCTGCTTATCGAAATGCAGTCACGCAGCAATGTTGTGATCTCCTGCGGCGGTGGTACTCCAATGAGAGAGTGCAATGTAGTAGAGATGAAGAAGAATGGCCGTGTTGTTCTCCTCACAGCAAAACCGGAGACAATCCTTGACCGCGTCAAAAATAACCATGACCGTCCGCTGATCGAGAACAATAAGACTGTTCCATTTATCGCAGATCTGATGGAGAAACGCCGCGCCAAATACGAGGCGGCAGCAGACATTATCATCGAGACAGACGGCAAGAACGAACTGGAGATCTGCGAAGAACTGGTACACAGACTCCGCACCATAGATGAAGAAAAATAATATAACATGACAGATCTGGTTTATGATATCAGAAGTGCCGGATATCAAGTCATAATATTGAATGTATCGGTTATTATAAAAAGATATGGGGTGTCTCGACTGACGGGACAGTCCCATATCTTTTTGTATTCTGATATTTTATTAAGTCAGATCAGCTGGTCTTATAATCCCATTCCTTCTGTGCCTGCTCGATCACATATTTCTTAAATGCTTCCACAACCGGTGGATGGTATACGTTCTTCAACATTGCCATATAGAAGTTTCTCTGCCAGCTTGGAGAAACTAAGGGAAGGATCTTTACATTCAGAGACTGCAGGATCGGAATATTGGGAGCTACGCAGATTCCAAAGCCGTTGGAGACAAAGCCTGCAGCAACCTGATCCTCGTCAATCTCATAAGCCACATCCGGTGTCTGCCCGATACATTCAAATAGTCCGTCAATGATCTGTCTCAGACCACTTCTCTTCTTAAATATAATCTGTTTATAAGGAATGGTATCCTCCAGCCGTACTTCATCCTTTACTGCCAGCGGATGATCAAGAGGTACGATCACAACCAGCTCCTGTCTGGCAACCGGAATAAACTCGATCAGCGGCTCATTATCAAGTTTGGAACAGAACCCCAGATCATATTTCTTCTCTTTTAATCCGTTCAGAATATCAGATGTTAAAACTTTATCACAATACAGATTAAAATCTATCTTTTTAGTAGGATTTTCCTCCAGAAATCCCCGCATGATCTTAGGAAGAAAATCAATTCCAAGTGTACGCAGGAATACCACATCAATGCAGCCTTCCCCTTTACCTGCCAGCTTCAGACTGTTCACAGAAGAGTCCAGACGGTTCAGTACCTCTTCCACGTCATTCAGGAAAACTTTTCCATACTTGGTAAGAGTAACATTCCTTCCATTTTTTTCAAACAGTTTTACGCCCAGTTCTTCCTCGAGAGTGGAGATCGCATAACTCAGCGAAGGCTGGGTGATCGCCAGAATATCAGCGGCTTTTGTGTAATGTTCAATATGAGCCAGCGTAGAAAAGTACCGCAGATGATACAGGTTCATAGAAAAACTCCTTTCTCTGATAAGTATTTTATAAGTGACTATATTTTATGTGCAGGCTTTCACAGTCCTTTAATGCTTCGGAAAACTATAATTATAGTCACTCTTGCACAAATAATCCGCGCTGTATTTGTCATATACGTAGATTATATCATGATGTATTGAAAAAATCTATGAATTTAAAGGATAGAACTAATTTGTTTTATATTTAACAAAGATATATAATGCTTATATCAAAAAGATACAAAATATTATCAAAATAAATAGAAAAATTATGCGATTTTATCAGGAGGACAAAAAGATGTCAAAAGAATTTCCAATTACAATCAGTTCCTGGACACTGGGAGATCAGTGCAAATTTGAAGACAGAGTGATCGCTGCAAAGAACGCAGGATACGAAGGAATCGGTCTTCGTGCAGAAACTTATGTAGATGCGCTGAATGAGGGACTTTTTGACAAAGACATTCTTGCTATTCTGGACAAACATGGTATGAAAGTAACAGAGGTTGAGTACATCGTACAGTGGGCAGAAGAACACAGATCTTACGAACAGAAATACAAAGAACAGCTCTGCTTCCATATGTGTGAATTATTTGACGTAAAACAGATCAACTGCGGTCTGATGGAAAACTACTCCGTAGAATATACTGCTCAGAAATTAAGAGAATTATGCCAGAGAGCAGGAAAATACATCATCGGTGTTGAGCCAATGCCATACAGCGGAATCCCGGATATGAAAAAAGGCTGGGCAGTTGTAAAGGCAGCTGACTGCGAGAATGCAAAACTGATCATGGATACCTGGCACTGGGTAAGAGCAAATCAGCCGGTTGACCTTTCTGTGATCGAAGACATCCCGGCAGACAAGATCGTATCCATCCAGATCAACGATGTATGGGAAAGACCATATGCAACAACGATCTTAAGAGACGAATCCATGCATGACCGTCTTGCTCCCGGAACAGGAATCGGATGTACAGCAGCGTTCGTTAAGATGGTAAAAGAAAAAGGAATCAAACCAAACGCAATCGGTGTAGAAGTCATCAGCGATGCAATCCTTGCAAAAGGACTTGAATATGCTGCAAACCATACATATGAGAACACAAAGAAAGTGCTTGA
>CAUEAK010000159.1:0-3085 GCA_958454115.1 Blautia wexlerae | reverse complement strand
CGGGAAATGGGTAAAGCAGAGAGAACGAAAAGCATTTAAAATCACAGAGCTGAAAGAACTTCTAAAGAAGAATTGAAGAAAGGTGGATGTGTATTATGAGTAAAAATAAAGGTTTAGGACTTGTATCCGCATTGGCAGTTGGAGCAGGCGTGGCAGCAGTGGCAGCAGGAAAGAAGTATAAAACAGCTGAGACAAAGAAAAAAGAAGATTATGATGCACTTCATAATACAAGTGAATATCGCAATACAGAACGTGGAAAATATGAGAAAAACAGTAAGGGAATTTATTATACAAACGGTAACTATGAAGCATTTGCACGTCCAAGAAAGCCGGAAGGCGTAGATGACAAACATGCTTATATCGTAGGAAGCGGACTGGCTTCTCTTGCAGCAGCCTGTTTCCTTGTACGTGACGGACAGATGCCCGGAAAGAATATCCACATTCTGGAAGCAATGGATATTGCAGGCGGTGCATGTGACGGTATCTTTGATCCGAGCCGCGGATATGTGATGCGTGGGGGACGTGAGATGGAAAACCATTTCGAGTGCTTATGGGATCTTTTCAGAAGTATTCCATCCATTGAAACACCTGGTGTATCTGTACTTGATGAATATTACTGGCTGAATAAGGAAGACCCCAACTATTCTCTCTGTCGTGCAACAAAAGAGAGAGGCAAGGATGCTCATACAGACGGTAAATTCAATCTGAGCCAGAAGGGCTGCATGGAGATCATGAAGCTGTTCATGACAAAGGATGAAGATCTTTATGACAAGACAATTGAAGATGTATTTGACGATGAGGTATTTGATTCCACATTCTGGTTATACTGGAGAACCATGTTCGCATTTGAGAACTGGCACAGTGCACTGGAAATGAAACTGTACTTCCAGAGATTTATCCATCACATTTCCGGACTTCCGGATTTCAGCGCCCTGAAATTTACTAAATACAATCAGTATGAATCCCTGATTCTGCCAATGCAGAAATATCTGGAAGAAGCAGGCGTTGAATTCCAGTTCAATACAGAGGTTACAAACGTACTCTTTGAGTTTGAAGGCAATAAGAAGATTGCAAAAGCAATCGAGTGTAAGGTGAATGGCGTAGAAAAGGGAATTGTTCTTACAGAAAACGACTTTGTATTTGTGACAAACGGAAGCTGTACAGAGGGAACCATCTATGGCGATCAGAATCATGCACCGAACGGAGATGCAGAAGTTCGTACAAGCGGATGCTGGAGCCTCTGGAAAAATATTGCAAAACAGGATCCGTCCTTCGGACATCCTGAGAAATTCTGTTCTGATATTGCTAAGACAAATTGGGAGTCAGCAACAGTGACTACTCTGGATGATAAGATCATTCCTTATATTACAGATATCTGCAAACGTGATCCGAGAACAGGCAAGGTTGTTACAGGCGGTATTGTAAGCTGTCAGGATTCTAGCTGGTTATTAAGCTGGACAATCAACAGACAGGGACAGTTCAAGGATCAGGATAAAGACAAGGTTTGTGTATGGGTATATGGTCTGTTTACAGATGTACCTGGTGATTATATCAAGAAGCCTATGAAGGAGTGTACAGGTAAGGAAATCACAGAAGAGTGGCTCTATCATCTTGGCGTTCCGGTTGACCAGATTGAAGACATGGCTGAGAACAGTGCAGTTTGTGTACCGACCATGATGCCTTATATTACAGCATTCTTTATGCCGAGAACAAAGGGTGACAGACCTGATGTTATTCCGGATGGCTGTGTAAACTTCGCATTCCTCGGACAGTTTGCCGATACACCAAGAGATACTGTATTTACTACTGAATATTCCGTAAGAACTGCTATGGAGGCTGTATATGGACTTCTTGGTGTTGACAGAGGTGTGCCGGAAGTATGGGGCAGTGTTTATGATATCAGAGAATTACTGGATAGCAGTGTGAAGCTGATGGATGGAAAATCTCCACTGGAGATCGAACTTCCGGGACCACTGGATATGCTGAAGAAACCGCTTTTGAAAGCTGTTAAGGGAACTGTGGTCGAGAAAGTACTCAGAGATCATGATGTGATCAAAGATTATATGATGTAAATATAGAGATGTAAGTGATATGAAAAGGCTGCAGGAGATATCCGGCAGCCTTTTTGTAAAGCCGTTAAAAGTTGATGGAAAGTTGCTTTGGTAAAGAAAAAACAGGTTGCAAATTAAAAAGACAGATGATAATATATAATGAAATATATAGAAAAAAATGATTGGGACAATAAAAAGTCTGAAAAAAACAAGTAAATATGATAATATATTGGAAGCTTTACTGTAATAATGAATGTGTGGCGCAGGAGGGCTTTCAAGGGAGTGAAGGGAGGTTTTTTTATGGAACTTGAGATGTATCGCAGGTATTCGCAGATGGCAAGAGGTATTGAGAAGGCTGAGTTGGTGTTTAAAAATGGGCGTGTGTTCAGCTCTGGTACAGGAGAATTTATTGATGGTAATGTGGCTGTTGCAGATGGAATTGTGATCGGAGTCGGTACATACGAAGGAGAGACAGAGATTGATCTGGAAGGAAAAGTGATCTGTCCGGGGTTTATCGACAGTCATCTGCATCTGGAATCTACTCTGGTGACGCCGGGGGAGCTGGTCCGGCAGGCTGCACAGTGTGGAACTACAACATTTATTGTAGATCCTCATGAGTCTGCAAATGTATCCGGTACAGATGGAATTGATTATATCCTGGATCAGACAGAAGATGCACCGGCGAATGTATATGTAATGATGCCTTCCTGTGTTCCGGCGACTCATGTGGATGATAACGGGTGTATTCTTACAGCAGGAAAGATGAAGGGATATCTGGAACATCCGAGGATTCTGGGGCTGGGTGAAGTGATGGATGCGCCTTCTGTGATTAACGGAAGTGTTGCCATGCATGAAAAGCTTCAGCTGTTTCAGGACAGAGTGAAGGATGGTCATGCACCGTTTCTGGCACCTGGAGATCTGGCTGCATATGTACTTGGCGGAATTGATACAGATCATGAGTGTGTGGATTATGAGTATGCAATGGCTGAGGCAAGAAATGGAATGCAGGTACTGATACGTGAGGGAAGTGCAGC
>CAUEAK010000158.1:0-3087 GCA_958454115.1 Blautia wexlerae | reverse complement strand
CGAAATGAATGATATGCAAAATAGGATTTTATGCGTCAAGTGTTCGGTGAATGGGGAGTTGTCACTGAAACGAAAAGTACGTCTTACGGTATATTATCCGCACCCGTTGCAAACAATATAAGAGGATATCTCATATTGTGTTAGGGAATGTTTTCGACATACATTCTATCACAATTGGAGATATCCTTTTTAATTTGGTCAAAAGGATAATCTCCATTTCAAAAATACAAAGGAGGTTATTTTTTAATGGTTGACAAAGCGAAAATTGAGCAGGCAGTCCGTTTGCTTCTGGAAGGTATCGGTGAAGATATCACACGGGAAGGTCTGATTGATACTCCTGACAGGATTGCCCGCATGTGTGAAGAAATTTACGGAGGTCTTGGTCATGAAGCGGATCAGCATCTGTTGAAGCAGTTTCCTGTAGAAAATAATGAAATCGTGCTGGAAAAAGACATCACCTTTTACTCCATGTGTGAGCATCATCTGATGCCTTTTTATGGAAAAGCTCATCTTGCATACATCCCCAACGGCAAAGTTACCGGTTTAAGCAAACTGGCACGTACAGTAGAGGTTTATTCCAGAAGACCACAGATCCAGGAACGGCTTACTGTTCAGATTGCAGATGCTTTGGAGCGTACTCTGGATCCAAAAGGAATTATGGTAATGTTGGAAGCGGAACATACCTGTATGACCATGCGCGGAATAAAAAAACCAGGCAGCAAAACGATCACTACTGTAACCCGTGGTGCGTTTACAGAAGATAAGGAACTGCAGAAAATGTTCCTTTCTATGGTAAAAGGATGAATAACAATTTTTCAGATATGGATCGTGTCAATCAGATTTGGAGGCACCCGGTTTATCAGGAACATTATAAAAAAATACAGGAACTTGAGAGTGAACGGATCTTCTGCCGTCATACGCCTGAACATTTTCTGGATGTTGCACGGCTGATGTACATTTATGCACTGGAGGAACATCTGGAGTTGTCCAAAGAGCTTATCTATGCAGCAGCACTTCTTCATGATATCGGACGTGCACAGCAATATCAGTACAACATTCCCCATGATATTGCAGGAGTAGAAATCGCAAGGGAAATCCTGACAGATCTGCACTTTACAGAACAGGAAAAAGAACTGATTCTGTCTTCCATTGGACATCACCGAAAAGGAGATTCCCGCAGTACGTTGGCAGCACTTCTTTATAAAGCGGATAAGCAGTCCAGAAATTGTTTTTTATGTTCCGCAGCTTCTGAATGCTATTGGTCTGATGATAAAAAAAATATGAAAATTGAATACTGATCTTCTTCATAAGCACAAAAGAAAGGATGGGCTCTGCTCATGAAAATTGGAAACCGTTTTTTTGATACTAAGAATCATACTTACATAATGGGAATTCTAAATGTTACCCCTGATTCCTTTTCTGACGGCGGCAAATGGAATCATATGGATGAAGCTTTGAAACATACAGAGGCAATGATTGCTGATGGTGCAGATATTATTGATATCGGAGGCGAATCTACACGTCCCGGTCATACTCCTGTCAGTGCTGATGAGGAAGCACAGAGAGTTCTTCCTGTTATTGAAGCGGTCAAAAAACATTTTGACATTCCTGTTTCTGTAGATACTTTTAAGAGCAGTGTTGCTGAAAGCTCTATCCAGGCAGGAGCTGACCTGGTTAACGATATCTGGGGATTAAAATATGATCCGAAAATGGCAGCTGTGATCGCAAAATATGATGTGGCCTGTTGTCTGATGCACAACAAATCTAATACAGAATATCAAAATTTTGTCATTGATATGCTCGCTGAAACACAGGAATGTGTTAATCTTGCAAGACAGGCTGGAATTAAAGATGAAAAAATCATGCTTGACCCGGGAATTGGTTTTGGAAAAACATTTGAAATGAATCTGGAAGCAATGAATCACCTGGAACTTTTTCAGAATCTGGGATTTCCGGTTCTCCTTGGTACATCACGCAAATCCATGATAGGACTGGCGTTGGATCTTCCGGTAGATCAGCGCGTAGAGGGGACTTTGGCTACCAGTGTAATTGGCGTAATGAAAGGATGCTCTTTTGTCCGTGTCCACGATGTTAAAGAAAATAAGCGTGTGATCCAGATGACAGAAGCAATCCTGGGACGCAGATAAATTACTGGCACAAAACAGATGGTAAATATAAATAACATACAGAAAGGATTTGCTGTTATGGATGAGACCAGATTAGACAAAATAGAAATTAAAGAGCTGGAGGTTTTTGCAAACCATGGTGTATATCCCGAGGAAAATGTTCTGGGACAGAAATTTGTTATTTCTGCCACGCTTTTTACCAGAACACGTCTGGCGGGATTAACCGATGAGTTGTCTGCTTCCATAAACTATGGCGAAGTCAGCCATATGATCACTGATTTCACCAGAAAACATACTTATAAACTTCTGGAATCTCTTGCAGAGAATCTTGCAGAAATGCTTCTTTGCTCTCTTTCCGGACTTGAAAAAATTACTCTGAAGATTGAAAAGCCCTGGGCACCGGTTGGTCTTCCTTTGAAAACCGTATCTGTGGAAATTACACGGAAATGGCATACTGCTTACATTGCTTTTGGCTCTAATATGGGTGATAAAAAGATGTATATAGACAATGGGATCCGTGGTCTGGCAGAGACAAAAGGATGCCGTATAGAGGCAATTTCCGATTATCTTATTACAGAACCTTACGGAGTTACTGATCAGGATGAATTTTTAAATGGAGTTCTGAAAATGCGGACACTTCTTACTCCTGGAGAATTGCTTGTGAGACTGCATCAGTTAGAACAGGCGGCAAACAGGGAACGTATCATCCACTGGGGACCAAGGACACTGGATCTGGATATCCTGTTTTATGATCAGGAAATTATTGATATGCCAGATCTTCATATTCCTCATATTGATCTGCACAACCGCGATTTCGTTCTTGTACCAATGAATCAGATTGCTCCGTATCTGCGACATCCTGTGTTAAATCAGACCATTTCGCAGCTTCTGGACAGCCTTCTGAACAAATCTGAAAATACTGCAAAATAAAGTGAACAGTAACCAGTAACGATATTTTGTT
>CAUEAK010000157.1:0-3128 GCA_958454115.1 Blautia wexlerae | reverse complement strand
TTTCAAAAATTACATTTTTTCTATAGCGTTTAAAATGCTGTCTTTTTTTTCCTGAATTTTTTTGCAGTTTTCATAAAATTTTCCGGCATGCTCCAAAATATATCAGAACATGTCGAAAAATAACATACAATAAATCGGACAGTAAAGAAGGAGCTGTCTATTTTCAGGACAGCCCCTTTCCTCAAATTCCAGTATTAAAATCAATTGGTTATTCACAATCCGCTTCACTGCTTCATTTTATTATCTGGTGGAGTTACTATAGTTATACATACTACTGCTCATTGCCGCCCCTGTCGCAGCTTCCTCCTCACATTCTGCCAAAACAAGTTCTGCATTGAACATATCTTCAATAATTTCGCACAGTACCGGATTTTTTCTCAGTCCATTCCCTGAACCAATCATACGCCTGATCTTTATGCCGGTTCCATTCTGAATAGTCATATACATCTGATACAGTTCTGTGCTCATTCCCTTCAGAACACCATAACAGAGATCTTCTGGCGTAAAGTTTTCGGAACACATCTGAGTAATACTGCCGCTTTTTTTCGGATTTACCCGCGTACCGTCAAATGTTGTTTCCACTTTAATCTTTCGACTTTCAGGTCTTTCACTATTCAAATCTTTCCCTGTTCTTGCCATCTTTTCCATTACTTTGTATAATGGTTGATCCTGTCCTGTCGCTTCTTTTACAATTTTTCGGAAAAACTGTTCCAGAAGCGCATATGCCTTGCCGCCACACAGAGATGCTCCTGCAAGCAGATACTTCCTATTTAGGAAAGGTCTTGCCTCAATTCCATCTCCCGAAAAATACTGACTGGAAAGAACAGAAATCTGTCCGCCGGTTCCCATATTGACCAGTAATATATTCTCCTCATCACCTGCTGCTCCAAGGAAGCTTGCCTGGTTGTCTCCGATTGCTGTTGTAACTGTCCTTCCTCTGTATGTACCCAGTTTTTCTATTTCCGTACAGACATCCGGCAGCCAGTTTACGTCCACTCCCATTTCAGCCAGTTTTTCTTTCTCAAAGCACATCTTACGACTGTCAAAGAATCCCAAACCTGCTGCATTGCTTACATGTATCAGAGGTTTTTTTCGTCCCGTTAAATACATTCCAAAATAATCCATGATTGTACAGAAACTCAACGCCGAATCCGGAACCAGATTATGCCTGATATTATAAATGTGTGTAACAAGCCCATATCCTGAAGCAGCATGGATTTGACATCTTTCCCGGATTTCTTCTGTTAAAGGAATCTGATTCCCATCGCAGATACTTCCTCTGGCATCCTGCCATGTATATAACGGACTGACACAATTTCCTTCTTTGTCAACATAGACAATTCCATGCATCTGCCTGTGAGCCCAATCCGCTCAACATGCGGATACTTCTCAAGGAAATAATCCAGCAGATTCACTGCTCTTTCTACAATTTCTTTTGCATACTGTATTCTTTCCCATTCATTTCCGGTTTCGATAAAGCAACCGTTCTCTACAGTTTTTGCCTCCAGAATCTTTGCCTGTCCGTTTTCCTCTTTTTCCAGAACAATACCGCTTATCGTTGTTGTCCCAATGTCAATCCCCGCCGTTTTCACAGTCCAAACTCTTCTGCCAGTTTCTTAAACTCCGACAGGGAATTAATAATAGTATCATAAGATACACAATAAGCCAGTCTCACATAACCCGGGCAGGCAAAGGAACTTCCCGGAACCATGAGAATATTATATTTCTTTCCAGCTTCGCAGAACGCTTTTTCATCTACTACCGGTGATTTCACAAAAAGGTAGAATGCACCCTGGGGTTTGATGCACTCGAATCCGCATTCTTTCAATCCGTTATATAACGCCAGACGGTTCTTATCATATGCAGCTACATCCACTTCTGCATCTACACATTTGGCAATCACCTTCTGCATCAGGGATGGGGCATTGACACATCCGATAGTACGGTTGGCAATAGCCGCTGCAGTAATAAGTTCTTCGCTGCCATCTGCCTCATCCGGAATTACCAGATAACCAATACGCTCTCCCGGAAGGGACAGAGATTTACTGTAAGAATAACCAACAATAGTATTGTCATAATATTTTGTCAAATACGGAACCTCTACACCGTCATAAGCCAGCTCTCTGTATGGCTCGTCAGAGATCAGATAAATCACACTTCCAAATTCCTGCTGTTTTTTCTCAAGAATTACTGCCAGCTTCTTAATGGTTTCTTCGGAATATACAACACCAGTCGGATTGTGCGGTGTATTTACGATCACTGCTCTTGTCTTTGCTGTAATCTTCTGCTCAAACTCCTCAAGATTCGGCTGAAATGTAGTAGTATCCGGAGAGATTTCCACAAGCTTGCCATCAAAATTGCGCACATATGCACCATATTCCAGAAAGTATGGTGCAAAAACAATCACTTCTTCCTCTGGATTCAGGATCGTCTTGAAAATCACATTCAGACCACTGGCTGCACCAACCGTCATAATCAGATTCTTCGCCGCAAATTTAGTTCCAAAGCGGCGATTCAGAGATTCTGCGATCGTCTGGCGCACATCCTCAAATCCCGCATTACTCATATAACCATGAAGCACTGTCGGCTTCACTTCGTTCACCAGATCAATAATAGCCTCCTTCACACACTCCGGTGCCGGAACACTGGGATTCCCAAGACTGAAATCATAAACTTTGTCCGCACCGTAAATGGCTCTGAGACGATTTCCCTCTTCAAACATCATACGGATGGCTGAATTATTTTTTACATAAGGTTTCATTTTTTCTGCTATCATAACACATTCGCTCCTGTTCAAATAATCCCGGCAAACCACCGAAATTCAAAATAATATCGCAACTGTCCACTTTCTCTTACAGTCGCATAATCTATCTCCATTTTAACCTTATCATGGTAAAGTGTCAATGTGTGACAATATACTATGTTTCATCTTTTTAATCGAATCAAATAAGTCCCTGCCAGTGTATTTGAAAAATCCAACCACCAGCATAGAAAAATAATTTATTTCATGTGCATTTGCAGGATATTTAGATATTCTTAGCTGGTCAAAATCTGCGTTATGAGAAAAATGACACACGGGAGTTTGACAGTTGGATATCAGAAAAAAGTACCTGCAGGTCGCATAAAAC
>CAUEAK010000156.1:0-3131 GCA_958454115.1 Blautia wexlerae | reverse complement strand
GTGGAAACTGGAAAGAAACACTGCCGGAGATTGCAGAGGAAATCAACATTGTAAACATTACCAGTGATTCCAGCAATCAAGGGCTGTTAGACCCGTATGTGATTATGAAAGATGTCAAGGACGCTGAAAGTCTTGCCATTGATATTCTGACATTTCTTACAGGTATCAGCAGTCGTGATGGCGAAAAGTTCCCTGTCCTTAGAAAAGCTGTCCGTACGGTATCCCAGAACCAGAACCACGGGCTGTTGCAGGTTATTGAGGAACTGCGAAAAGAGGATACCGCCGTATCCCGTAACATTGCAGACCATATCGAAAGTTTTACGGACTATGATTTTGCACAGCTTTTGTTCTCGGACGGTTCAGTGGAAAATGCAATCAGTCTGGATAACCAGCTCAACATCATACAGGTTGCAGATTTGGTTCTGCCGGATAAGGATACCACCTTTGAGGAATACACGACCATTGAACTGTTGTCGGTATCCATCTTAATTGTTATCAGTACCTTTGCCCTTGACTTTATTCACAGTGACCGAAGCATTTTTAAAATCGTGGATTTGGATGAAGCATGGGCGTTCTTAAATGTGGCACAGGGCGAAACACTCTCAAATAAACTGGTGCGTGCTGGTAGAGCCATGAACGCCGGAGTCTATTTCGTGACACAATCCTCTGGGGACGTATCGAAAGAAAGCCTGAAAAATAACATCGGTTTAAAGTTTGCGTTCCGCTCCACAGATACCAATGAAATCAAACAGACCTTAGAGTTTTTCGGACTGGACAGTGAGGACGAAAACAACCAGAAACGGTTGAGGGATTTGGAGAACGGACAATGCTTAATGCAGGATTTATACGGGCGTGTCGGTGTGGTACAGATACACCCTGTCTTTGTAGAACTGCTCCATGCCTTTGATACCAGACCGCCGATAAAAAGTGAGGTGGATTTGGAATGATGAAATCTGTCACAAAAGAAAAGGTATTCCATGTACTGAAACTGGTTCTGCTTGCCGTGACCGTCACGCTGGTACTGCTGTCCCTGCTTGGGACGGTAGCTCATGCGTCTGGACTGGTCGATGATACGGTCAATGCAGACAACCTGTATTCAAAGTATCCGCTTTCCAACTATCAGCTTGATTTCTATGTGGACAATAGCTGGTCATGGCTTCCGTGGAACTGGCTGGACGGCATTGGAAAATCGGTGCAGTACGGGCTTTACTGTATCACAAATTTTGTCTGGACAATCAGCCTGTATCTTAGCAATGCCACAGGATATGTGGTGCAACAGGCGTATAAGCTGGACTTCATCAATGACATGGCAGACAGTATCGGGAAAAGTATCCAGACACTTGCCGGAGTGACCGAACATGGATTTTCCAGCAGTGGATTCTATGTGGGATTCCTGCTCATTATCATTCTGATTGTAGGTGTTTACACCGCCTATACAGGGCTTCTCAAACGGGAAACAAGCAAAGCACTTCACGCTGTTATCAACTTTGTGGTGGTGTTCATTGTGTCTGCGTCCTTTATTGCTTATGCTCCCAATTATATCCAGAAAATCAATGATTTCAGTTCGGACATCAGCACCGCTTCTCTGGACTTGGGGACAAAAATCATGCTCCCCGATTCACAAAGCAAAGGCAAGGACAGCGTAGACCTTATCCGTGACAGCCTTTTTGCGATACAGGTAGAAAAACCGTGGCTGTTGTTGCAGTTCGGGAACAGCGATACCGAAGAAATCGGGACTGACCGTGTGGAAGCTCTGGTATCTGCCAGCCCGTCAGATGAAGATGGGGAAACAAGGGAAAATGTTGTGAAAACAGAGATTGAAGATAACGACAATGACAACCTTACCATTCCACAGGTCGTCAACCGTCTTGGCATGGTGTTCTTCCTGCTCATTTTCAATCTCGGTATCACAATCTTTATCTTCCTGCTTACCGGCATGATGTTATTTTCCCAGATACTTTTTATCATATATGCCATGTTTTTGCCTGTCAGCTTTTTACTGTCCATGATACCGACCTATGAGAACATGGCGAAACAGGCAGTTGTCCGTGTGTTCAACGCCATTATGACAAGAGCCGGAATCACACTGATTGTGACCGTGGCATTTTCGATTTCCAGTATGTTCTACAACATTTCCACGGATTACCCGTTCTTCATGGTGGCATTTTTGCAGATAATCTGTTTTGCCGGAATCTATATGAAGCTCGGAGAACTAATGAGTATGTTCAGCCTGAATGCCAATGACAGCCAGCAGATAGGTCGCCGGATTTTCCGTAGACCGATGGTGTTCATGCGACACAGGGCAAGACGTATGGAACACAGGATTGCAAGGGCTGTCGGTGCTGGAAGTGTTGCAGGTGCGGTGGCTGGTGCAAGTGTTGCCAGAGCCGGAAAGCCAGCAACGAACCAACCGCCAAAGAAACGGGAAAATACTTCTGCCAGCATGGGAAGCCGTGTCGGTTCTGCTGTCGGTGCTGTGATGGATACGAAAAATAAAGTCCGTGACAGTGCTTCTTCTCTGAAAGAAAATGTGAAAGACTTGCCGACACAGGCTGGTTATGCCGTCCATTCTGCCAAACAGAAAGCAAAGGATAATGTATCGGACTTTAAGCGTGGCGTTGTGGAAGAACGGGAAAACCGACAGGAACAGCGTACACAGAAACGTAACCTGCACAGGGAAAATATCTCACAGAAAAAGCAGGAATTACAGAAAGCACAGGAAGCAAGACAGACCGTTCATGCGAATGGATCAGCGACAGCCGGAGCTACCAGAAGCCATGAACGCCCTGTTGCCACACCTGTTCCAAAACCAGCACAGACCGATATAGTTACGAAGCCGGATATGAAACGTCCTGCTACTTCTCCTGTGATAAAAAATGCAGAAATCAAGGCTGGAAAAGAAACCGTCCGAACCAATATCAGACAGGAACAGCAGGTTAAATCTGTTGCCAGAGCGAACCAGCCAAACCTAGCAGAATCCATCAGCAATCATAAGAAATCTACGGTACAGAAAACACAGGTCAACCAAAAACAAAATCGTAAGACTGTTACGAAGCGACCAGAGAAAGGACGGAAGAAATGAGATTAAAGCGTATCCTTATCATAGGTACGATATTTCCTGTCCTTTTCTC
>CAUEAK010000155.1:0-3212 GCA_958454115.1 Blautia wexlerae | reverse complement strand
AGCGAGAAAGACTGCCGAATTGCTCCGACAGTCTCTCATTTTTTACAAGTTCTCCCTGTTCTGCCGCCGGATTTTTCTCCGTACAGCCTGCACAGCCAAGGCTGAAAACAAGTATCAGCAACAATATCATTTTGTTTTTTCCCAATATCCGGTTCTCCTCTCTTAAAATGGATTTTAATGGTTCTATAGCAATTCGCAGCCATCAAACAACAAATAGTTACAGATCGTTATAGTTTAACCGGATATCTCTCCATTTTATACATCCACTCAGAAACCTTTTTTTCTCATATAGACAGCAATATCATGATAAACCTGCTCCCTGCCGATCTCGTTGAGGATTTCATGACGCATTCCCGGATACAGTTTCCCCTTTACATCTTTATAACCGGCCCGTCGCATAGCCCGCACTGTCTTTGCAAAATGGCGCACATTGATCAGACAGGGATCCTCAGCCCCGCTTACAAACAATACCGGCATATCTGGATTTGTACAGGAAAAATGTTCCACATCATAGGCACGCTTCATCAGTTCAAATAATGCCAGATACGCATCGTCCGTAAAAGTGAAACCACACATTTCAGATTCCTCATATTCTTTCGCCACATCAGGATCAGAACAGATCCAGGCTGTACATCTCTTATCCTTTCGGAATTTCATCGCACCTGCACCAAAGGACATTGCTTCGATAAGTTTACTTCTGTGTCTCGGTCCAAAGACTGCTTTCTCTGTCTTTGCAATGGCAACTCCCAGCGGCATGGCAGTATTGTAGCTTGGCGAACCACACACGATCAGCATATCTGCACAACTGTCATGTTCTGCCACAAATGCCCTCACTGCCAGCGAGCCCATACTGTGCCCCATCAGGATCAGCGGAAGTTCCGGATAGTATGCATGGATTTTCCTGTTCACTGTCCGGATATCCTGAAGCATCGCCTGTGCTCCCCCACCGTATGTAAAGCCGAGATCATCCTGATGTTTTACACTTTTTCCATGTCCTCTGTGATCATGGATCACCACCACATATCCAAGCTTTGCCAGATACTGCATAAACGGAATATATCTCTCTTTATGCTCACTCATTCCATGAACCAGCTGTACAACTGCACGATAAGGTTTCTTATCCGGTATCAGTGCCATGACCGAAATCTCAAGCCCGTCTGCTTCTGATTTAAAAGAACTCTCATACTTCATAGATCCACGCCTTCTTTCTGTATTTTCGCATATTTTTCTTTATTTTATCCGCTCCGATGTTACTGTTCACTCCGTTCTCAGCAACACTCTGATTACTATAATTTTGATTATAAGTAAGACAATTGCCATTGTCAACGCATTCTGATATAATCAATTATATCGTTACTGTTCACTCTTTTTCTCAGTAACGCAGATATAAAATCGAAACTTTTTAACATAATACGTTTCAGAGCAGTTATGCTCTAAAGTGTGTTTGAAAAATCATTCCCACAAATTGTGACGCACATCTTGCGTAAAGCATTTTTCAAGCATACTCTAAGACAGGAGGCAATATGACAAAAAGTAATAAAAAAGGACATGCCGGGCTGATCATTTTCATTCTGATCCTGATTCTCGCCATTGGAGGAGGTACCGGCTTCTATTTCTATCAGCGACAGCAGCCACGAAAAGCAGTGGAACATTTTCTTGACAGCATGAAGAAAATGGACTTCGACACGATGGAATCCCTGATTCAGAGCAGTGATCTCACCGCACTGGACAATGCTGATATCCGAGATGCCGCATACACAGATTTCTTCTCAGAGATCAACAAAAAAATGACTTATAAAATCACGAAAAACAGATTTGATATTCAGAATGGTACAGCTTCTGTCACAGCACATATCACTTACATTGACGGAACTAATATTTATAAAGCAACTATCACTGAATTTCTCCGTCAGATCGTTTCCAACGCTTATGCCGGAAACAAGCTTACAGAAGAAGAGACACAGGCAAAACTTGCTTCTATTCTGAGTGAACAGGCAAAAAAAGTGGAAAAAGATGTATTCTCCGAAACAGATATCACCTATCCGGTGATCAAAACAGATTCCGGATGGAAAATTGTTTCTCTGGATGATGAGACAGTAAAAATCATGTCAGCAAACTTCAAGAGTGTTGAAGAAGAAATAAACAATTCCCTCAACAATATGGACAGTGAAGATTCCTCAGGTTCTTCTTCCAATGCATCGGAAGCATCTGCAGATGATACGCTTAATCTCACAACAGAAAAATTTACGATTAAATATACCAAACATACGATTACCAAAGACTTTGCCGGAAATCCATGTATTATGGTTTATTACGATTACACCAATAATTCTTCCTCTGCATCCAGCGCAATGGTTGATGTCAGCCTAAAAGCTTACCAGCATGGAGAATCCTGCGAGGCAGCGATTCCCGAGAATAATGACGATGCGATCGATCATTTTACAGCTGAGATTCAGCCCGGACAGACCGTTAATGTATGCCAGGCATTTACACTGACAGATGAGAGTGATGTAACGGTTCAGGCACAGGAGGCATTTTCATTTGATGAGGATGCAACTGCCAGACAGATACTTAAAGTAAAATAATCCGATTGTCAGACAGAGTTCCTCAATTGAGGCAGGGAACTTATTTGATTCTGTTAAAATATGCACAGCGATTCAAAATTAATTTGAACCTGCTGTGCATATTTTTTGTCTTCCATGGAACAATATGAAATGTAATAGCTTTATGATTCCTGTCAGAGCTGTCTGCAGCCACAGGGAGACGAAAGGATGGTGACTTATGGGAAGTAAATGTTTAAGATATACGGCACTGACGATTTCCATCATCGGAGCTGTTAACTGGGGACTGATCGGTTTTTTCAATCTGAATCTGGTTGCTCTCCTTTTCGGAAGCATGAGCTGGATTTCCAGAATCATATATGGTCTGGTAGGAATCTGTGGACTCTGTCTTCTGACCTTCTACGGCGATTCAGACACTGAATCTGAATAAGAAAGAATCCTGCAAGCAGGATTCTCAGCCTGCGGCGGGTCGCTTCAGCGACATAATTCCTCTCCGCCGCAGTGCGATCCTACCCGAAGGGCTTTTTTATGTTATAGGAACATTACGGAGTAATTTCCTATAACATAAAAAAGGACTTCGGAAAATCCGAAGTCCCAAGAGCGATAGACGGGGCTCGAACCCGCGGTCTCGACCTTGGCAAGGTCGCGCGT
>CAUEAK010000154.1:0-3240 GCA_958454115.1 Blautia wexlerae | reverse complement strand
AAATCATAATAAATATAGAAAGATTGAGGAATGAAATCTGTGAATCAGAATATAATAGAGAAATTTAATGATCTGCTGGGAGAAGAGAAAGTGAAAGTGGATGAACCCATGAAACGTCATACCACATTTCGGATTGGCGGTCCGGCAGATTACTTTTTACTTCCGTCTTCTGAGGAAGAACTGAGCGGGATTCTGAAGATATGCAAAAATGAAGAACTGCCATATTTCATTCTTGGAAATGGAAGTAATCTTCTGGTAAGCGATGAAGGATACAGGGGTGTCATTATTCAGCTTTACAGAAATTATGGTGATATTACAGTAAAAGGAAATGAAATCCATGCAACAGCAGGAGCTCTGCTGTCACAGATCGCGGCGGCAGCCAAAAATGCGTCGCTGACAGGATTTGAGTTCGCCGGAGGAATTCCCGGCACATTAGGCGGTGCAGTTGTCATGAATGCAGGTGCCTATGGCGGTGAAATGAAAGATGTGCTGAAAGAAGTAACTGTTATGACAGCTGCAGGAGAAATTCTCGTACTTCCGGCAGAGAAGCTGGAAATGGGATATCGCACAAGTCTTGTGAAAACAAAAGGATATCTGGTGTTGAGCGCAGTGATCGTTCTTGAACAGGGGAATCAGGAAGCCATAAAAGCAAGAATGAAAGAACTGACAGAACAGAGAGTAAGCAAACAGCCTCTTGAATTTCCAAGTGCGGGAAGCACATTCAAACGTCCTGAAGGGTATTTTGCCGGAAAGCTGATCATGGATGCAGGGCTGAGAGGATACCAGACAGGCGGTGCACAGGTTTCCGAGAAGCACTGTGGGTTTGTGATCAATAAAGATAATGCAACTGCAGCAGATGTGTGCAGACTGCTCAGAGATGTACAGGATAAAGTAAAAGAACAGTTTGGCGTAACTCTTGAACCGGAAGTGAAATTTCTTGGGAAATTTTGATCTGACTGAATCGAAAAAGTACTGTGAACAGAGTGCAAAGACCAAAGACCAATGAGCAACAGATGAGATTAAGAAGTGACGGGAGATAGAAAATGCGTTTTGTAATAGTTACAGGAGTATCGGGAGCAGGAAAAACATCTGCATTGAAAATGTTGGAGGATGCGAAGTATTTTTGTGTAGACAATCTGCCGATCCCTTTACTGGAGAAATTTGCATCACTGATGCCTGAGATACATGGAGAAGATGTGCAGAATGTTGCACTGGGGATCGATGCAAGAAGCGGGCGTTCTCTGGATGAGCTGGAGATTGTACTGGACAGAATGAGAAAGGCAGGGTATGATTTTGAAATCCTGTTTCTGGATGCGCAGGACAGTGTTCTGGTCAAACGTTATAAAGAAACCCGCAGAAGTCATCCTCTTGCAATGGGGGGAAGAGTGGATGATGGAATCCGGATGGAAAGAGAGAAGATGCGTTTTCTGAAAGAGCGTGCGGATTATATCATTGATACCAGCAATCTTCTGACAAGAGAACTGAAACAGGAGATCGACAGGATATTTGTAGATAATCAGGATTTCTGCAATATGATGATTTCTGTACTGTCATTTGGATTTAAATATGGAATACCGGCAGATGCGGATCTCGTGTTTGACGTGCGTTTCCTGCCGAATCCATACTATGTGGACGAACTCAGACCGCTGACAGGGCTGGATGACAGGGTTTTTAATTATGTAATGGATTGTGATATAGCCAGGACATTTGCGGATAAACTGGAAGATATGATCAATTTCCTTATTCCGAATTATGTGAAAGAGGGAAAGACAAATCTGGTGATCGCAATTGGATGTACAGGCGGCAAGCATCGTTCCGTCACGCTGGCAAGAGAACTTTATTCCAGATTGTCTGGAAATACAAAATACGGATTCAGGCTGGAACACAGAGATGCACAGAAAGACCGACTGGTCAGAAAACAGGAGGGATGATAAAGGAGAGATGTCTTTTTCAGGGATGGTGAAGGAAGAACTTTCCAGACAGATTGGATTGGCCAGACATTGCAAAATGGCAGAACTGGCTGCGATTTTATGTTCCTGTGGGAAAATGGAATGTTTTTCAGGGGACAGTAAACTGAAAATCCAGACGGAAAATGAAGCAGTTGCAAGAAAGTGCTTTACATTATTGCAAAAAACATTTAATATAGAAACAAAGATATTTGTACGTGAGAACAGTCACCTGAAACGGGTGAAGGTATATACAATAGAAATAACTGATCCCGAAGAAATCCAGGTAATTTTTCAGGCACTGCGGCTTGTCACGAACAGTATCGACCAGGGTACGCTTGTATTGTCGGATATGCTGGTGGTACAGCAGAATTGCTGCAAACGGGCGTTTATCAGGGGAGCTTTTTTAGCATCCGGTTCAATCAGTGATCCTGAGAAGGGGTATCATTTTGAGATTGTATGTTCTGATGCAAAAAGAGCAGAGCAGCTACAGACGATCATCCGCAGTTTTTCGGTAGATGCCAAAATCGTACAGCGTAAGAAATCACATGTGGTCTATGTGAAAGAAGGTGCGCAGATTGTTGACATGCTTGCTGTTATGGAAGCTAATGTGGCATTGATGGACCTGGAGAACATCCGCATACTGAAGGAAATGAGAAATTCAGTAAACAGAAAAGTAAACTGTGAAACTGCGAATATTAATAAAACCGTAAATGCAGCCGTCAAGCAGATGGAGGATATTAAGCTGGTCCGGCAGAAAATAGGATTTGAGCAGCTTAATGAAGGACTTGCACAGGTTGCTGAACTTCGGATGCAGTATCCGGAAGCTACACTAAAAGAATTAGGAATGATGTTAAGCCCGCAGGTGGGCAAATCGGGAGTCAATCACAGACTGAGAAAGCTGAGTGCAATGGCTGACGAACTGCGGGAGAAACAAGGAGGAGAATTATTATGATCAAAAAACCAATCACCATCAATTTATCCACAGGTCTGGAAGCGCGTCCGGTGGCACAGTTGGTACAGGTGGCTAGTCAGTTCAACAGTGAGATTTATGTAGAGATTGGAAAGAAGCGCGTGAATGCAAAGAGCATTATGGGTATGATGACGCTTGGGCTTGATGCAGGGGAAGAAATTACTTTATCTGCAAATGGTGAGGATGAGGAAGCTGCTATGGCAGGTATTGAGCAGTACTTAAGTAATCAGTGATCAAATAGTATTCAGGATAGAACACATCCGGAAGGGAAGACCGCTTTTCGGATGTGTTTTGTCGTGTATACGACAGCAATGTTACTGT
>CAUEAK010000153.1:0-3274 GCA_958454115.1 Blautia wexlerae | reverse complement strand
TTGTCATGTCATTTATAGCGTTATGCCATAGAGGAAAGCACCCTGTCAATAGCCGCATCGATTACCACATCAAGCTCTTCATCATCAGCCTCCGGCATAAGACTTGCTGCATCCTCATCAGAGATCAGTTCAATAAGTTTACCAAAATCTTCTTTATATTTACGTTTACAGATCGCATAAAATACAACTCCAAGTAAACTCCAGCTACCTACCATAAGCCATTCCTGAAATACCAGACTTCCACCGGAACCCGGAATACAGTAAACCAGAAGCATCAGCCCTGACATGACTACTGCCATAAAACCTACAAATTTGTAGTGGCCTACTTTGTAAGGTCTTGCCATATCCGGTTCCTTTTTACGAAGGATCAGGAAAGAGACAGAGACCATACAGTATGCAAGGCAGCATCCGAAGTTACCTGCATCACAGATCCAGACCATCATTGTTCTTCCTGCAAAAGGAGCCAGCATAGTCAGGGCACCGATCAGATACAGAGAATTAACCGGAGTTTTGTGCTTCGGATGAAGCTTTGCAAAAAACGGAGGAATCATGTAGGATTCTGCCATAGAGTACATGGCACGGGAACCGCCAAGGAGGAAGGAGTTCCATGATGTAATAATACCACACATTCCACCTACAATGATAACCTTGGCCATAATCTTTGTCCCGAAAGCCTTGGCCATGGCATCTGCTGTTACAAGTCCTGTTCCTTGCTGAGACTCAATA
Source organism: Blautia wexlerae (assembly GCA_958454115.1). Taxonomy (GTDB): domain Bacteria; phylum Bacillota; class Clostridia; order Lachnospirales; family Lachnospiraceae; genus Blautia_A; species Blautia_A wexlerae_C. The sequence goes on along the minus strand of CAUEAK010000153.1, from coordinate 2,548 downwards.
ATCTCTGCCGGATTCAGGATATAACCTACTGCAAGAATAACCAGTGCGTAAAATACAACAGCCAGCACAACAGAGAGGATCATCATTTTACCGATTTTTTTCAGCGGAACATTAATCTCCTCTGCTGCCTGTGGGATAACATCAAAACCAATAAAGAAAAACGGAGTGATAACTGCAACCTTAATAATACTTTTCATTGCTTCACCGGTACCGTTTCCAACAAACATCTGTCCCTGAAGGTTATCCACACTTCCTGTAACCACAGAAGCCACGATCAGAATAATTCCGGCACCGCCGATAATACAGGTAAGAACAGTCTGCAAAACTGCTGCAGTTTTTGCTCCATTAATGTTGATTATCATAATAAGAAAAGCAATCACAATTGCCACGATCAGCCAGGATGCATAAACATCAAAGCCTGCAACTGTATAGAGATATCCTTTCAGGAATCCTGGCCACAGATAAGTGATGATTGTGGGAAATGCACATGCCTCAAAGCAGGCAACACTTACATATCCAAGAATGATCGCCCAGGTACAGATAAAAGAACCTGTAGAACCCATTGCCCTGTAGCTGAATACGTGCTCACCACCACACTGAGGCATGGCTGCTGTAAGCTCTGCGTAAGTCAGACCTACAAAGAAGATCATGATTCCACCGATTGCAAATGCAATAGCTGCACCAAGCACACCACCGGATTCAATCCAGTTACCGGAAGAAACTACCCAGCCCCAGCCGATCATGGCGCCAAATGCAATTACAAGTATGTCCCATGCACCAAGTACTTTGTCAAATTCTGATGTTTTTTGTTCCATAGTTCAGGCCTCCTTTTTTCCGTATTTTTTTGCGATCAGATCTTCCAGATATTCTGCTGTTCCCTGAATTCCCAGAAAATCACTGTTAATAAGAATATCCCTGTTATGTCTGTCACCGCGGTTACTTCCTGTCAGTGCCAGATGTCTCTTATGATAACGTTTATCCTTCTCATCCAGCAGAAGCTTTGCATCCTTTTCCGAAAGATTATGGCTTTCCATAATGTTGTGAACGCGAACATCATTAGGTGCATAAATAAATGCTCTCACCAGCTGGATTCCTTCTGTATCTTTCAGAATATAATCTGCAGACCGTCCTATGATCACGCAGGCTTCTTTCTGAGCCAGCTTCCGGATAATCTGCTTCTGTACATGAATGGCGCGGTCTGTCAGATCCGCATATTTGGAAAAGGAACCTCGCACATCACCCTGTGCACCTTTACCTGCGATGGTTCCGCCTTCCTCTACTCTGTCCATAATGTCTGTAGGGATGCCTACCTCTTTGATAATCTCATCCACAAGATCACGATCATAAAACTTAATCCCCAGATCCTGTGCAATCTTCTTACCGATGGCATTGCCCTTGGCTCCATATTCGCAGCCAATCGTAATTACCAGATGTTTCATGCTCTTCCCTCTCACACTCAAATTTTTATCAGATTCTCAAACATTCGAAATCCGCTGATTTGCTATGTAAATCGCTACTTTCTCATATTTGGCAGGTCCCAAGTTCAAAAGTCTTATCGTGCAGGCACGAACGACTTTTTGATTTTTTGACCCTGATATCATATCATAAAAGGGCGCACGAATATAATTCGTGACGCCCTTGTCCTTACTGTATCACTCCGTTGCCGGATTTTTATTTTTCCAGAGATTTAATTGTATCTTCGATGATTGCTACAGCTTTGTCGCACTCTTCTTCTGTAACAATAAGCGGTGGAATCATACGGATGATATGCGCTCCGATAGCTGTGATCAGAAGATGTCTGTCAAGACAACCATGTTTTACATCCACTCCGCCGATAGTATCATCAAATTCCACACCTACCAGAAGTCCCTGATGTCTTACTTCTTTTACATGAGGAAGCTTCTCAAGCTTAGCTGCAAAGTAATCGCCAACCTTCTTTGCATTTCCAGCCAAATCTCTGTCCAGAAGCTCATTCACCTCAGCCAGTGCAGCTGCACAGCTTACCGGATGTCCGCCGAATGTAGTTCCATGGGAACCTGCTGTGAAAGCTTTTGCAACCTCTGCTGTTGCACAGATGGCACCGATTGGCATTCCACCGCCCAGAGCCTTTGCCATAGATACGATATCCGGTTTGATACCATAATTCATATAGGACATAACAGCACCTGTTCTGCACCATCCTGTCTGTACTTCATCGATCAGAAGAAGCATATCGTTCTCATCACAGAATTTACGAAGTCCCTGCATGAATTCCATTGTTGCAGGATGTACGCCACCCTCGCCCTGTACAGGCTCAACCATAATGGCAATTGTGTTCTCTGTACATGCATCCTTGAAAGCCTGAAGGTCATTGTACGGTGCATAGGAGAAACCATAAGTCATAGGTCCGAATCCAACCTGGCATCCATTACCCGGCTGACCTGTTGCAGACATGGCACCAAAGGTTCTTCCATGGAATCCCATCTTTGCAGTTACGATATGATAACGGTTTGGACCATACTTTTCAATACCATATTTACGGGCCATTTTGATCATTGCCTCGTTAGCC
>CAUEAK010000152.1:0-3322 GCA_958454115.1 Blautia wexlerae | reverse complement strand
TGCATCGCGAAGCGTGTTGCTGGGAACGGAGTGAACAGTAACTAAATAATTAGCAGGAGTATGATAATAAAATGAACATACAGGAAGCAAAAACAGAAATCTGTAATACACTTCGTGCATATCTGGCGAAGGATGAGAATGGATATTATACTTATCCTCTGATCCGTCAGAGACCGCTGTTGCTGATCGGTCCGCCGGGAATCGGCAAAACTGCCATTATGGAACAGGCGGCAGCAGAGTGCGGTGTGGGACTTGTAGCCTACACCATTACCCATCACACCCGTCAGAGTGCCATCGGTCTTCCGGAGATCGTTAAACGGAATTACGGTGGAAAAGGAATGATGGTGACAGATTACACAATGAGTGAGATCGTGGCATCTGTCTATGATTGTATGGAGAATACAGGCAGGAAAGAGGGAATCCTGTTTATTGATGAGATCAACTGTGTGTCTGAAACCCTGGCACCGGCAATGCTGGCACTTCTCCAGAATAAAACCTTTGGAAGTCATAAGATTCCGGAAGGCTGGATTCTGGTAGCAGCGGGAAATCCACCGGAGTATAATAAATCTGTCAGGGAATTTGATATTGTCACACTCGACCGTGTCCGTAAGCTTACAATTGAGCCTGACTGCGATATCTGGCTGAAATATGCAGGACAGCAGAAGGTGCACCAGGCGATCATTTCTTATCTGTCTGTGAAGAAAAACAATTTCTATGCGGTGGAGAATACAGTAGACGGTAAATTCTTTGTGACTGCCAGGGGATGGGAGGATCTTTCAAGACTTCTGCAAAGCTATGAAAAGCTGGGGATCGGGATCAGTGAGGAACTGGTGGAGGAATTTCTCCAGAAAGAGGAAACAGCCAGAGATTTTGCAGGTTTTTATCAGTTATATACAAAGTATGGGGAAGATTATGAAATCCCGTTGATCCTGTCCGGAAATCTGAGCCGGGAGAATCTGGCACTGAAGGAGAAGATGGCTGCAGATGGAGCTTTTGAGGAGCGTTTTGCAGTTGTAAATCTGATCCTGGGGGCATTGAGAGAAAAAGCGGAAGAATACGGACAGGCAGATCATCAGCTTGAGGTACTCTATGAGATGCTTCTGCATCTGAGAACTCAGGTGAGAAAGAATGCTGAGGAAGAGAAGCTGGGAATTTCATTGCTTGAAGAATTTGTGCAGGAACAGGAAAACAGTCTGCAGATCAAAGTAAAGATGGAACTGATCTCAGTAAGAGAACAGAAATATCAGGAGACGGCAATCCGCAGGCTGAGGGAATATATTCTGACAGCAAAGAAAGAACATGTGCGGTCAGCTGAAAATGGATTTAAGCGGATCAGTAAATGTTTTGAAAAAGAAGCAGTATGCAGAGAAGATATGATCCAGAAACTCCAGGGAGAACTGCAGAATGCCTTTTCATTTATTAAAGAGAGCTTTGGTGAAAATCAGGAAATGCTGCTTTTCGTGACAGGGATCACAGCGGATAAGTCAATGACTTCGTTTATTGCCGGAAATGGCTGTCCGGCATATTTTGAACACAGCGAGATGCTTTTATATAATAAAGAAGAAAATGAACTGCGAAAAGCGTGTCTGGAGGCAGTGCATGATGGATTACAGGAAGAATGATGTGACCGGGTATAATAGTCTGTCACAGACAGCGGTTGGAAACGGATGTCTGTATATTATATAGAAGTCAATCAGACAGCAGCTGATACATAGCAGCAATGTGCTGCGGAAATGGAGGAAGAATGTCAGAAAAACAGCCTAAAAAAAAGAAGACAGCAGGGGATGTTGTGTTGACGGTTGTTCTGATCGCAGCAATCTGTGTATTCTGTTATGCAGGATATAATCTGTTTCATATTTATACAGAATATAAGAAAGGTACGGATGAGTACAATTCGATCACACAGATGGCGGTAACAGAACGAGATCCGGATGGAGAAGCGGCAGGACCGGAAGCCGGCAGTGAGCTGAAAGCACCTATGGATATTGACTTTGCATCTCTTAAAAGTGTAAATGATGATGTAGTGGGATGGATTTATGTGGAAGCAGTGCCGGATATCAATTATCCCATTGTGCATGGCAAAGACAATGAAACTTATCTTCACAGAACCTATGAGAAGAATTACAATTTTGCAGGTACTATCTTTGTGGACTATGAAAACAAAGGTGATTTCAGCGACTGTAATACGATCGTGTATGGCCATAATATGAAAAATGGTTCCATGTTTGCACAGCTTAAGAAATTTACACAGGATGAGGAGACTTATAAGAAGAGCAAATATTTCTGGATCTTTACACCTGAGAAAAACTACAGGTATGAGATTATTTCTGCGTACACCACAGGTGTGAACAGTGATACCTATACACTGTTTAAGGGACCTGGTGAGGAATTTGAAAAATATCTGGAGAAGATCAGAGGATATTCCGAGATCCGGACAGATGCAGAAGGAATGAACATAAAGGACAAGATCATTACTCTGTCTACCTGTACAGGAAACGAGGCAACCCGTTATGTTGTCCAGGGAAAACGTGTGGATACACTTGATGTCGGGCAGTAGAATTATGAAGAGCAGTTACCTGAATCAGAAGAAAATCGTATTGCTGTAAAAGCAGACGATAAAAATTCAGATGATAAAATTTCAGTAACAGTGTTTGGAAAAAATAAAGGAGGAATTCTAAATGGCAGGAGAAGTTGAGAGATTACAGGAATTTGTAGACAAATATGACAATATTGTCTTCTTCGGTGGAGCAGGTGTTTCCACAGAGAGCGGAATCCCGGATTTCAGAAGTCAGGACGGACTTTATCATCAGAAATATGACTATCCTCCGGAAACGATCTTAAGCCATACATTCTTTATGAGAAAGCCGGAAGAATTTTTCAAATTCTACAGAGACAAGATGCTTTGTGACACTGCAAAACCAAATGCAGCACATCTGAAGCTGGCAGAACTGGAACAGGCAGGAAAACTGAAAGCAGTTATTACCCAGAATATCGACAATCTGCATCAGATGGCGGGCAGTAAGAAGGTGCTGGAGCTTCATGGAAGTGTATACCGCAATTACTGCATGAAGTGTCACAGATTTTATGATTTTGCCCACATGAAAGCATCCACAGGTGTTCCGAGATGCGAATGTGGTGGAATTATCAAGCCGGATGTGGTATTGTATGAAGAAGGTCTGGACAATCAGACGATCAATGAAGCAGTGAAGGCAATCTCAGAGGCACAGGTGCTGATCATAGGGGGAACTTCCCTGGCTGTTTACCCGGCAGCAGGACTGATCGATTACTTCCGGGGAGAGCACCTTGTAGTGATCAACAAATC
>CAUEAK010000151.1:0-3337 GCA_958454115.1 Blautia wexlerae | reverse complement strand
AATATAACCAAATGCGAAATATATATAGCGATGAAGAGAATAGTACATAAGGAGCAATCCCAGAGAAGAGTCCCGGAGAACAGCCGGTTGGCTGTGAAACAGTGGTGGAAGGATTCTGTGCGTGAATTATGGAACCGGCCTCGGAGCTCCGTACAATTGAAGTACGGCGTTTTTCCTGCGTTATCGGAAGAAGAGCGAGCAATGTGCAGGCATTTGGGCACAGTGCTAATTAGGGTGGTACCGCCGAAGCCTTTCGGTCCCTTGTGAGGGATGCAGGGCTTCTTTTTTTCGTTTTTTATAATATGACAGATTTTGCCGGATTATAAAAAAGCAGATTTTTGTACTGTGAAGCAGATAGGGAAATTTATTTATAGAAGAAAAATAAGAAGAATATGCATTCCGCCGCGACTATATCCTGATGCACTGTCAGGATCAACACAATCACATAAAAAGGAGAAGTAATCATGGCAAACAACAAGAAACTGGTAGAAGCCATCACATCCATGGAAGACGATTTCGCCCAGTGGTATACCGACGTTGTAAAGAAAGCTGAACTCTGCGGTTATACCAGCGTTAAAGGCTGCATGGCAATTAAACCTGCAGGATATGCAATCTGGGAAAATATCCAGCACGAACTGGACAGAAGATTTAAAGAGACTGGCGTACAGAATGTGTACATGCCAATCTTTATTCCGGAATCTCTTCTTCAGAAAGAGAAAGATCATGTAGAAGGATTTGCACCTGAGGTTGCATGGGTAACTCATGGTGGTCTGGATCCTCTTCAGGAGCGTCTGTGCGTACGTCCAACATCAGAGACATTATTCTGTGATTTCTATGCAAAAGAAATCCAGTCCCACAGAGACCTGCCGAAGGTATACAATCAGTGGTGCTCTGTAGTGCGCTGGGAAAAGACAACACGTCCGTTCCTTCGTTCACGTGAGTTCTTATGGCAGGAAGGCCATACAGCTCATGCTACAGCCGAGGAAGCAGAAGAGCGTACTATCCAGATGCTGAATCTGTATGCAGATTTCTGTGAGGAAGTACTTGCAATCCCGGTTATCAAGGGACAGAAAACAGACAAGGAGAAATTCTCCGGTGCAGAAGCTACTTATACAATTGAATCCCTGATGCATGATGGAAAAGCTCTTCAGTCCGGTACAAGCCATAACTTTGGCGATGGATTTGCAAGAGCATTCGGCATCCAGTATACAGATAAAGAAAATAAACTTCAGTATGTACATCAGACATCCTGGGGAATGACAACACGTATGATCGGTGCTATCATCATGGTACATGGTGATAACAGTGGTCTGGTGCTGCCTCCGAGAATCGCTCCTGTACAGGCAGTGATCATTCCGATCCAGCAGAGAAAAGAGGGCGTTCTTGAGAAAGCAGATGAGATGTTTGCAGCATTAAAGGCAGCAGGAGTCCGCGTAAAAGTAGACGACACAGACAAGAGCCCGGGATTCAAATTCGCAGAGCAGGAAATGCGTGGTATCCCGATCCGTATCGAGTGCGGTCCGAAGGATATCGAGAATGGTCAGGCTGTCATTTGCCGTCGTGATACAAGAGAGAAATATACTGTTACATTTGATGAGCTTGTGGAAAAAGTACAGGAAATCCTGGAAACAATCCAGAAAGATATGCTGGAGCGTGCACGTAAGCACAGAGATTCCCATACTTATGTTGCTACAAACTATGAAGAATTCAAAGATACTATTGTTAACAAACCAGGCTTCGTAAAAGCTATGTGGTGCGGTGACCGCGCATGTGAGGACAAGATCAAAGAAGATGTTCAGGCTACATCCAGATGTATGCCGTTTGAGCAGGAACACTTAAGTGATGTCTGCGTATGCTGTGGAAAACCTGCCAAGAAGATGGTTTACTGGGGCAGAGCATACTAATCAATAAGAAAATAAAGAAAACCGGCAGCAGAGATATCTGAGTGCCGGTTTTCGGGGTTAAGAATAAATAGAAGAAGATAAGGATGGTCATATGATTCTGGAAATACCGAAAAACGCGGAAACAATTTTGCATATACTGGAAAAAGCAGGCTATGAAGCCTATGTGGTAGGCGGCTGTGTGCGTGATTCCATTCTGGGACGGAGCCCGGATGACTGGGACATCACCACATCCGCAAAGCCGGAGCAGGTCAAGGCTTTGTTTCACAGAACAGTGGATACAGGTCTGCAGCATGGAACAGTGACTGTTCTTATGGAAAAAGAAGGATATGAGGTCACGACTTATCGTGTAGATGGTGAGTACGAGGACGGCAGACATCCCAAAGAGGTCACCTTTACAGCAAGCCTTAAGGAAGACCTGAAACGCCGGGATTTTACCATCAATGCAATGGCATACAATCCTTCTTCAGGACTGGTGGACCTTTTCGGCGGACTGGAGGATATTGAGAGAAAAATCATCCGCTGTGTGGGAGATCCGCTGGAGCGTTTTACAGAGGATGCACTGCGGATCATGCGTGCAGTCCGTTTCAGTGCGCAGTTGGGCTTTGCCATTGAAGAAGAGACTCGTAAGGCACTGAAGGTTCTGGCACCGAATCTGAAGCATGTCAGCGCAGAGCGGATTCAGGTAGAGCTTGTGAAGCTCCTGATGTCTCCTCATCCGGATTATCTCAGGGTGGCTTATGAAGCCGGGATCACAGCTGAATTTCTTCCGGAGTTTGATGCATGTATGACAACATCCCAGAATACGCCGCACCACTGTTACACAGTAGGGGAGCATATCCTGCACAGTCTCTGTCATGTACGGGCAGATAAAGTTCTCAGGATTACCATGCTGCTTCATGATATTGGAAAGCCGGTTGTCCGGAAAACAGATGAGAATGGAAGAGATCATTTCAAGATGCATGGGATTGCGGGAGAAAAGATGGCTTCACAGATCCTGCGCAGGCTGAAATTCGATAATGATACGATCCGCAAGGTAACCCGTCTGGTAAAATGGCATGATGACAGACCGGATGGAACGACAAAGGCAGTGCGCAGGGCAGTGAACCGTATCGGTGAGGATCTCTTCCCATATTATCTGGAAGTGCAGCAGGCAGATATGCTGGCACAGAGTGATTACAGACGCACAGAGAAGCAGGAACGTCTGGATAAGGTGAAAGAGGCTTATGAGACGATCATTAATGAACATCAGTGTGTATCTTTAAAAACTCTGGCAGTGACAGGGAAAGATCTGATTGAAGCCGGTTATAAGCCGGGTCGTGAGATAGGAGAAACGCTGAACCGTCTGCTGGAAGTAGTACTTGTCGATCCACAGAAGAATCAGAAAGAGATATTATTGGGTCTGCTTGATGAGAAATAGTGCAGTTTTATGGAAT
>CAUEAK010000150.1:0-3378 GCA_958454115.1 Blautia wexlerae | reverse complement strand
GATTGTTTCGCAAATAAAACAAATCACTTATTGCATTTTTGATAATAATTAGTCTATAATAAATAGAATTGTAAAAGTCAGAATCCTGTTATCAAAGATGAATTATGATAGATTTTGACATGTAAGTATAAAGACGTAGAAACAGCCAGAAATAATATGGTTCGGAGAAAGAGGTAAAGGAAAATGACACTGGAAGGAAAAACAGTATTACTGGGAGTGACAGGCAGCATTGCGGCGTATAAGATTGCATATCTGGCAAGCGCGCTGAAGAAACGCCATGCAGATGTTCATGTGCTGATGACAGAGAATGCCACGAATTTTATCAATCCGATCACTTTTGAAACTCTCACAGGAAATAAATGTCTGGTGGATACCTTTGACCGGAATTTTCAGTTTCAGGTAGAGCATGTATCGATTGCAAAGAAAGCAGATGTAGTGATGATCGCACCGGCAAGTGCTAATGTGATCGGTAAACTGGCACATGGGATCGCAGATGACATGCTTACTACCACGATCATGGCATGCAAATGTAAAAAATTCATTTCCCCGGCCATGAATACCAATATGTTTGAGAATCCTGTAGTACAGGATAATTTAAAGATTCTGGAGCATTACGGATATGAAGTGATCGCTCCGGCGTGCGGATATCTGGCATGTGGTGACACAGGAGCGGGAAAAATGCCGGAACCTGAGACATTACTTGCCTATATTGAGCGCGAAGCTGCCTGTGAGAAAGATCTGAAAGGAAAGAAAATCCTTGTAACTGCAGGTCCTACACAGGAATCTGTTGATCCTGTTCGTTATCTTACCAATCATTCTTCAGGAAAAATGGGCTATGCTATTGCGAAAGCTGCCATGCTCCGCGGTGCAGATGTCACGCTGGTCAGCGGACGTACTTCAATTGAACCTCCCATGTTTGTAAATCTGATACCTGTTGTGACTGCAAGAGACATGTATGAAGCTGTAACTTCTGTCAGCAACGAACAGGACATCATTATTAAAGCTGCTGCTGTGGCAGATTATCGCCCTGCCAGGATCAGTGAAGAAAAAGTTAAGAAAAGTGACGGACAGATGTCCATAGAACTGGAAAGAACAGATGATATCCTGAAGTTTCTTGGGGAACACAAACAGCATGGACAGTTTCTCTGCGGATTTTCCATGGAGACACAGAATGTGATCGACAATTCCAGAGCCAAGCTGGCAAAGAAAAATCTGGATATGGTGGCTGCCAACAATGTGAAAGTGGAGGGCGCCGGATTTCAGGGAGATACCAATGTACTGACATTGATCACACAGGATGAGGAAATCTCTCTTCCGCTTATGAGTAAAGAAGACGCAGCTTTTAGGATCCTGGATAAAATTCTTTCGCTGATGCAGGATTCTGTCTGTTAAGGGAACAGGACGATTAAGAAATTGGAGATAAATAATTATGATTTTAGCAATTGACGTTGGAAACACCAACATTGTAGTTGGATGTATTGATGACCGGAAAACATATTTTATAGAACGCCTTTCTACTAACCGTACAAAGACGGAACTGGAATATGCGGTGGATTTAAAGAATGTTCTTGATATCTATCATATAAAAAAAACAGAGATTGAGGGCTGTATTATTTCTTCTGTAGTGCCGCAGATCACAAATATTGTGAAACTTGCCGCAGAGAAAATTCTTAAGAAAAATGCAATTGTTCTCGGACCTGGTGTAAAGACAGGACTGAATATTATGATGGATAATCCGGGACAGCTTGGTGCAGATCAGGTTGCTGATGCAGTGGCAGGAATTGCCGGTTATCCGGTGCCGTTAATCCTTATTGATATGGGAACTGCAACCACAGCGTCTGTTGTCAACAGTAAGAAGCAGTATGTAGGAGGAATGATTCTTCCGGGTGTAGGGGTTTCCCTGGATGCACTTACTGCGAGGGCTTCCCAGCTCAGCGGAATCAGTATTGATGCGCCAAGACATGTGATTGGGAAAAACACGATCGAATGTATGAAGAGTGGGGTTCTTTACAGCAATGCAGCAGCTCTGGATGGAATTATTGACAGGATCGAAGAGGAATTGGGGGAGAAGGCAACTGTAGTGGCAACCGGTGGTCTGGCAAAGAAAATCGTTCCCCATTGTAAAAGAGAAATCATTCTGGATGAGGAACTTCTTCTGAGAGGTCTTCTGATCATTTATGAGAAAAATAAGTAAGAATGTATATGCATTCATATCAAAACAGTTCATCAGACAAAAAACTGATGAACTGTTTTGTTTGCAGTAATTTATGGAATTGCTATAAATACATTATTTTAGAGGATTGCTATAAAAGGCAGAAATAAAATCAATAGGAAGCGGAGCAGTAAAAAGCATGACCTTTCCGGTTATAGGATGAGTAAACTCCAACTGATAAGAATGAAGGGGCTGACGGTTTATCCGACGGTAATCAGGATTATATAAATAATCTCCGGGCAGAGGATGCCCGATATATTTCATATGCACACGTATCTGGTGTGTGCGCCCTGTTTCCAGATGAAGTTCGGCCAGAGAATATTCTTTTCCTGCCGCCAGCCGTTCATAATGAGTTATTGCAGACTCCCCGGTTCCGAAATTTACTTCCCTGGTGATCACGGAGCCTTCCATTCGTGCGATAGGAGCGTTGATCGTTCCGGAGTCAGGAAGAAGCCCGTCTACAAGTGCGAGATAAGTCCTGAGAATCTGACGTTTTTTCATCTGAACTGACAGAATCGCTGCGCTGAGGGGATTTTTGGCAAGGATCAGAGCACCGGTGGTATCCCGGTCCAGCCGGTTGATACAGCGGTAAACAAAATCCTCTCCTTTTTCTGCAAAATACCAGGCGATTCCATTTGCCAGAGTATTTTCATAATTTCCCGCAGAAGGGTGCACAGGCATATCTGCAGGCTTGTTTATCACAAGGATATCCTCATCTTCATAAATGATATTCAAATCCATCTTTGTACGGATAATGTTTTCTCCTGATTCGGTTTCAGGAACAGTGACGATCAGATGATCCTGCGGTTTAAGCACTGATCGTCCGAAACCACGTTCACCATTGAGAATGATGGTGTTGGGAGTGTTCTTCATTGAGCTTAATATGTGGCGGGAAAACCCCTCTTTTTTTAGAAAGTCCAGAATCGTGACCGGAGTTGTATTTTCGGAGATAATATATTTAAGGATTCTTTGCATATGATCTGTCTGCTTTCTTGATTTGTATAAGATTTAAGAATTGCGGGCTGATATGCCCTGCCTTATTTTTAACAGATTTACTGTATCAGATTTTGAAGAACATAACAAGAACAATTATCAGATTTCATAAGAATGCTTAAAAAATACATTTTATTCTATTGCATCACAGAAAATTAAGCGTATAATCAAAA
>CAUEAK010000149.1:0-3427 GCA_958454115.1 Blautia wexlerae | reverse complement strand
ATATTAAGGTTTTTAACTGTTCCAAAGAAGATAAGGTTGAACTGTTTCAGATTGCCGAAACCTTCAAGGCAAAGGTTATTGACTACGACAAAGACAGTCTGCTCCTGGAATTTGTCCAGACAGCAACCAAGAATGACGCAGTAGTGAAACTGATCAAGGAAGAATTTCACAGAATTGAAGTGGTACGTGGAGGAAGTGTAGGAATCGAATCTATCAGTATGATGGAACGATAAAACTTTTTCTGAAATTTTTATAAAGGGAGGATTGTCGCATTGTTCTTAATGCTCAGTCCTCCCTTTACTTACGGTTCTTCTGTCTTTTCGTTTTTCATCTGTGCTTTCGCTTTTCGCCCAATCCGTGCATTGCTGTTCATAATACTGGCACGGGTGATCTTATCATTTCCAAATTTCATCCGGATCTCATCCATAGCTGCATCCAGCTTTCTGCGGCGTTCTTTATTTTCTGTATCTTCAAACAGAGACATCTGTTCATAAGTGCCGTCTGTAAGGCCTGTCAGCGCCACACCAATCAGACGTAGCGGCTGTCCTTTCCAGAATTCTTTAAAAAGTCTTGTAGCATTTATATAAATTTCATCTGTAAGATCTGTAGCATTTTCCAGCTTTGTCTGGTGTGAACGGTTTCTGAAATCCAAAGTACGGAAAGTCACGGAAATACAGTTGCATTTCTTATCTTTTCTGCGCATTCTGGTTGCCAGAACATCACACTGCTCCAAAAGTATGGGAAACACCTGCTCTATGGAAGTAATATCATCGTTAAAAGTAGTTTCCACACTGAAACCTTTTGCCTCATCAGGCACTGCTTTTACAGGGGAATCATCAATACCTCTGGCATATTGCCATAGCTGATGTCCCGTTTTTTCCCCAAGCCAGTACTGCACATTGGATGCTCTTTCTCTTGCCAGATCACCGATGGTACGGATCCCCTGATTCAGAAGCTTCTGCTCGGAAGCTTTTCCCAGAAACAGCAGATTACGGATAGGAAGAGGCCACATTTTCTCCGGGATTTCATCCGGGAACAGAGTGTGTACTCTGTCCGGCTTTTGAAAATCTGATGCCATCTTTGCCAAAAGCTTATTGGTAGAAATTCCTACATTTACTGTGAATCCCAGCTCTCTGTGAATCTTGTCTTTCAGCTCATGAGCAGCAGCTACAGGGTCAGGATAGATCAGAGAAGTACCTGTCATATCCAGAAATACCTCATCAATGGAAAAAGATTCCATCACAGGTGCAAAGGAAGCACAGATTGCTTTAAATGCCCGGGAACATTTATCGTATAATTCAAAATCACTGGGAACGATCACCAGATTGGGACATTTCCGAAGAGCCATGGCTACTGGCTCGCCGGTCTGGATCCCGTATTTTTTTGCAGGGATAGATTTGGCAACCACGATACCTGTCCGTTTCTTTGGATCTCCTCCTACACAGGAAGGAATTTCTCTGAGATCCGGCAGCCCCTGGCTCACCCTTCTGGCTGATTCCCAGGAAAGAAATGCACTGTTTACATCAATATGAAAAATTAACCGTTCCGTACTTTTCACTGTTCTTCCTCCAATATATGAATTGCGCTCTTCATATCTGATGATTTCATTTTACCCTGATCTGCTCTCCAGGGTAAGAACCTCGTTTGTCCAAAAAAGTGTCTTTATTTGCATCATCTTGTCTGAGCTGTTACTGTATTTATATTTGTTTGATTTCACTCTGCTATCAGAGTTTTGAACAACAACGCCGCACTTGCCATACGGCAGTGCGGCGTCTGTATTTCGCTACCGGTCACATTGTTCCCGGTAACTTTTTTTACTTAATTCTGAGGATTCATTTCCTCTCGATATATACTTATCGATTAGTCATAAAGGTTAGGAGCAATTTCTTCGCTGTCCATATTTGTGGAATCATACCAGTATCCAGTTCAGCCTCCAGCCATTCATAAGAGAATTCCGGGAATGTCTGATGTTTGAAATTTTTCCATGTTACTCCTTTCTCATGAAGTAACTGTCTACACATAAGCAAACAGTGCTATCGCTGTCATTGATCAGCAATAAGCCCCCGTGTTTTCATATAGTTCCATTATACCTTCTCATTTTCCCGAAGTCAACATAATTTAACATGTATCAGCCGTTTATTTGTGTTGCTTTTTATTTGATTTTTGTTGTATTTCAGTTGTTTTTATTTTGTTTCCTCATTGACATTTAAATCCTCATCTGTCATACTTGAATATAACGAATGTACCATCAAACAGCAGCTTTGCATCTTCCGTAAGGCTCTTATCATATATAGAAACCGCTCTGGAAAGGAGACAAACAATGTATCTTTCTGACATCCACACACATTCTATCGCCAGCGGTCACGGAACCACCTGTACCATCTCTGACATGGCAAAAGCAGCCAGCAAAAAAGGACTGAAACTCCTTGGGATTTCTGACCACGGCCCGGGAACTCTGGCTTCCGGAACTTCTTCTTATTTCAGAAGCCTTCCTTTTTATCCCAGAAAAAGATTCGGCATAGATATTCTTTACGGAGTTGAACTAAACATCCTGGACAGTGCAGGACATACAGATCTGTCAGATGAACTGCTGAACAACCTGGATTACGCTATCATCAGTATGCATCGGCAGAACTACCGTTCAGGCTCTGTATCTCAGAATACAGAAGCTTACATCAATGCAATGAAACATCCTGCTGTAAAAATACTCGGCCACTGCGACGATACACATTTCCCTGTAGATTATGAAACGCTGGCAAGAGCAGCTTTACGGGAAAATGTTATTTTTGAAATAAACGAAGCTTCCCTCGCACCCGGAGGATATCGGGGAGACACAAGAGCCAATGCAGCCAGAATCCTGTATCTCTGTCAGAAATATCAGCTTCCTGTTATTTTGTCCAGCGACAGCCACGGAAAAGAACATGTTGGAGATTTCACCTATGCCGAAGAATTCGTTCACCAGCTCATGTTTCCGGAAACTCTTATCCTTAACAACCAGCTTCCCAAATTAAAAGTTTTCCTTCAGACACGTTAAAAGAATGTTCCTCAAAGGGACATTCTTTTATTTTATGCATTGTTTTTTGCATTGTGTTATTTTGTTTATTTTCTATAATTTCTTGTCAAAAAAGACAATATTTTAGTATATTTTAATTAACAAAGCTCACTTAACCATTTACATATCTCGTGATAGATCAGTCTTACTGTAGGAACCACCGAGGACCCCACAGTATCCCGAATGACTATCGCAACAGTCAGCGATGATGAAACCTTTGAACAGATCAAAAAACAGTTAAACCGCATGATCGAGGTTATCAAGGTAATCGACTTCACAGATGTATTTGTCAGAATGAAAGAAATTCTCTATATCAAGGTTTTCAACTGCTCCAGGGAAGATAAAGCAGAACTGTTTCAGATTGCAGAAACCTTC
>CAUEAK010000148.1:0-3447 GCA_958454115.1 Blautia wexlerae | reverse complement strand
GATGTAAACTGAACCCCATGTGCTTACTGTACATAGCGTGTACACAGTAGGATTACATGACAATATAGGTACATGATACACAAGTAATGAGAAAAAATGTGTATGGAGTAGGAAGAAAGTATTGATATCTGGTATGAGGAAAGACATCCTTGTAGCAGGTTTTTTATTGTCTATAATAGACAGGTATAAAGGTAATATTTTAGTGGTATGTCCGAATAGCTTTTTTACGATAAGTGGGTATACTGGTGTGGTAAAGAGAAGAGGTGATGACTATGGCGTATTGCTATGATGGGAAAACATATGAAACGATAAAAGAAATGGCAGAGGAATATGGAATTGACCGTCAAAGAATATATTCCTTCCGGCGCCGAGGCTGGTCGCTAGAAGATGCAATGCAAATGTGTGTCAATGATGTGCGAGGAAGAGGGCGACTTTTTGAATACAATGGAAAGTTATATCGTTCGCCTAAAGCGTTGGCTGAAGAATATGGATTACCTTGGAATTCATTAGCACATTACATACAAAGGTGCAAAACAGTAGAAGAAGCGGTAGATCGTTGCAAAGAGGCACAAGAGAAGAAAATTATGCTATGGGGCAAAAAATATCAGAGCAGATATGAGGTGGCAACAGCATTTGGAATTAGAGAGACTTCCATTTCAGCCAGAATCCATACAAGAAACAGGACATTAGAAGAAATTGTTCTTGAACTATTGCAGAAAGAACCGATATGTTTTGAAGGAAAATCCTATAATACATTGGTAGAATTGTGTGCGGAGTATCAAGTGCAGCCCTGCAATGTTTTTGAACGCTTGAAATATGGGAAAACATTGGAGGAAGCTATTTATTTGCCGATCAGGAATAATGGGAAAAGATATGAAATTGAGTATGAAGGGAAAGTATATCAGAATGCTGCTTTTTTATGCAGGGAATATAATATCTCCAAGCTGTTAGTATATGGACAACAGCGCTATAAACCAGAATATTCGTTTATAGAATGTTTCCGTTTAGTGAAGCAATTACGGGATGAATGTGGGTGGCCCAAGACTGAGGTATTTGCTTTTATTCCAAGATGTAAGATTCAAGGGAAATTCTATAAAAGGATATCGGATTTTGCATCGGCTGTCGGCATGACCAGAGGGCAGATAGATACCTATAAATCCCGACACCATCATAAAAATATGATTGAAGCATTACAGGAAATGAAGAAAGACCGTATTCCAGCGTATAAGACGGAATACGGTCTTTTGCCATATAGTGAAGCCAGAAAGAAAAAATACACATCTAAGCAGTTGGAACAATTAGAATATGTCCCAAGTGCATTGCCGCGATACCCTATGCTTCAGTCCTTTGATTTTACACAAGACAGTATGGATATACTTCTTCGATATGAGGAATTATTTCAAAAGCAATCCCAATGTAAGAGAGAGTGGAGGGAACAAAGATAAAGGAGAGTGGGAAAAGAAGAGGGGAGAAGAATTATAGGAAATGTTTCTTTTCCGGTTTAGAGAAGCCCGGAAAAGAATGTGTTGATATCGGTATGGAAGATTTTTGCAAGGGCAACAAGTTCCGATACCTTGATGTTCATACGGTTGGTTTCCAGCTTGGCATAGGTACTTTTGGACATGGAGATACCCATCAGGTTTAATTTTGCAATGACCTGGTCTTGCGTAAGTTTATTTTGATAACGGATGGCTTGGATATTTTTGCCGATATCCATGTCTGGTCTGATCTTCTGCATGATAGAATCCTCTCATTTCTCAATGTTTCGCAATAAAGAAACTTTATATTGATTTTACTGATTTCACTTTTTATAATGTTTCGTAATAAGGAATTATTTATGCAAAGGGGAATGATTATGCATCAGAGCGATATAGAACGGTTTGCTTTCCTGTTTTTATGTGGAAAGCGTGACAGGGCAATCCTGCTGGGAAGAGAAAAAATGACATTTTCAGATTTGGACAGGCTGACATATGTTACCGATTTCCTTGGTCTGACAAGATTGAACCTGGATATCTGGCATCATTATGGAGAACAATTCCGAGAACATTTTCAAAGACTGGAACAGCTATATGATGAAACCTGCAGCATTGTTTCTTGTGATATAACCGAAGTTGATTTATATTTGCAGGATAGATGGTTACAGGAATTTTGTAACAATGTACCAGACAGAAAGATCCGGAAGGAACTAAAAGAATTAGTCAAAAAGATCTATAAGGAAAAGGGAATGGAAATCCCGGAAGAGACAGGCATCATTTAGATGTCTGTCTTTTCTTTGTTTGCGCGCCATGGGCGCGCTCTAACGGGTGTAAGTCCCGAACATGCCCAGGTAGTGGGAAATGTATAGCCGAACAGCAAGGGTGTCTACTGTGAGGTGGAATCTGAAGGAAGCTGTAAGCGAATCTCTGGTCCGACGGACAGAAATCGCATATAAGGCTAGGCTTCGAGTGATAAGCTGGCAAAGAACAGCGAAGTCTAATAACTACCACGTTTGTAGAAGCAGAGTAAATGCGGCGGATATATGGAGAGAAAGAGCGTGCACCTTAAGCGTGGAGGTCTCACAGAGGTTTCATTAGCCTAGTAACAACGAACTGTGAGAAGTCAGCCGAGCCCATAGTAGTGAAGAAGTCTCTGTAATGGGGATGGAGCGAAGGGGCGAACAATCAATCAGTTTGAGTATGTCTCGTATTGCAGAAATGACAACATCTGCCGTAACCAATCGGGGAAAAGGTGGTCAAATCAAGCGAGACGGAAAGGAAAGAACGCATGGACACAAGTAGTCTAATGGAGCAGATATTGTCTAGTGATAACCTCAACAGAGCATATCTGCAAGTCGTACGAAATAAAGGTGCAGAGGGAGTGGACGGAATGAAGTACACAGAACTCAAAGAATACCTTGTAAAGAACGGCGAAATCATCAAGGAACAGTTGAGGATGAGAAAATATAAACCTCAGCCAGTACGAAGAGTGGAGATACCAAAGCCTGATGGCGGTGTCAGAAACCTAGGAGTACCAACAGTAACAGACAGATTCATACAACAAGCCATTGCACAGGTTTTAACACCAATCTATGAGGAACAGTTCCATGACCATAGTTATGGATTCAGACCTAACAGATGTGCTCAGCAAGCAATTCTAACAGCACTCGACATGATGAATGAGGGTAATGACTGGATTGTAGATATCGACTTGGAAAAGTTCTTTGACACAGTAAACCATGATAAGCTCATGACTATCATAGGTAGAACTATCAAAGATGGAGATGTTATCTCTATCGTGAGAAAATACCTTGTCAGCGGAATCATGATTGATGATGAATATGAGGATTCCATTGTGGGGACACCACAAGGAGGAAATCTTTCGCCATTATTGGCAAACATTATGCTGAATGAACTTGATAAGGAAATGGAAAAGCGTGGGCTTAACTTTGTACGATATGCGGATGACTGT
>CAUEAK010000147.1:0-3451 GCA_958454115.1 Blautia wexlerae | reverse complement strand
ACAGATGAAACTTATTACTGGCTGCGGTTCATTCCGCAGCCGTTTTATTATGTCAGTGAATTACTCGGTAACTGAGTTACCAGAGCATCTGAATTAAGGCGGGATACCGCCTTTTTTCAGGGTGCATCCATGGCACCACTACTGTTTGCTCTTTAGAGCTATACAGCTACTTTTATTATTTCCGGTGTTTTCAGTCCGGTTACGGACAGTTCTTTTTTTACTCCGGATACGGAGTGATATTTTCTCAGGATATTATATGCGCCTACCGCATCTGCATTATAGACTCTGTTTCCATCCCTATATGATCCTCTCTCTTTCCGGTTGGACGGTTCCGCATATCTTTTCCCTACTTCCGGTGACAGCGGACTGCACTGGCTGGTATAACTTTCTTCCTGTTTTATAAAACGGATCCCATATCTTTTCAGCTTATATTCCAGCATGATGTAGATCCTGTTATACGGCAGGCTGTGGAACTTCTGGTTTGTCCTGTGTCCCAGGTCTTTTTCTCTCCGGATATTCCGGATATCCCCTGCAACGACACAGGTGATCCCCTGTTCCCGGCAGTATTCTGCAAGATACCTTGTGACCTTGTGCAGATAATCCGTTACTGAATCATGTTTTCTCTTATATAACTTCCTGATATGTTTTGATGTGACCGGATGCTTTACTCCCTTTCCGGACTGCTGCCCATACCACTGGGCCTGCACCCTTGCGATCTCTTTATGGAAATATCTTTCCAGTTCAAGGTACTTCCTGCCCAGGATAAACGTCTTCCCATTTTCAGAATCATAACACGTCATAAGGTTGTGAAGCCCCAGATCAATAGACAGTTCATGTCCGTTCTGTGGAAGTTCTTCCTGGTCAGGAACCTCATAAACAACAATAATTTTACAGTTTCCCTTCTCCGGCGGATAGATCCGCAGCTGTTTGATCTGATCCATGCCCCTGAAAATCTTATTTTCAAGGTAAAGAAAGTTTTCATGGATCTGATACGTTTCTTCCATATATTTTTTTAATGCCTTTGGAAGGGACAGGCGGACTCTGTCCGTATCCCGCTCATGCACGATCCCCATCTGCATATAGGTAATGGGGATACTTTCCTGCTTAAACCGCGGCGGTCTGGGAGTCTCGATCCCCCCGGATCTTTTCAGGGCATAAAAAGACTTCCATGCCTTGTCCAGCAGCCTGCAGACTTCCTGGGCAGTCTGGGACGGGAGCTGTTTATACCACAGATCCTCTTTATGGGCTTTTTTCTGATAATACCAGTCCGGATACTGCTCCATCCCAGTTTCTTTGTAATGCTGACGCTCGTAATTACAGACATTCCAGAGCTTGGATGCTGCATAGCACATATGCCCGATGAGGTTCGCATATTCCCGGCTGACCTTTATGGATGTTTTCTTTGACAGCAGCATTTCCTCTCCTCC
Source organism: Blautia wexlerae (assembly GCA_958454115.1). GTDB lineage: Bacteria > Bacillota > Clostridia > Lachnospirales > Lachnospiraceae > Blautia_A > Blautia_A wexlerae_C. The sequence goes on along the minus strand of CAUEAK010000147.1, from coordinate 2,024 downwards.
ATAGTATCAGTACGCTTTGCTCTGATGTTCGATGTACCTGCGGATATTTTCTTCCGATACAGATCCGACCGTTTCCACATAATAGGAATGGTTCCACAGCTCCCCTTTCCAAAGCTGGTTTCTTATTTCCGGAAAACGTTCGAAAAGTTTCCTGCCGGAGATCCCCTTCAGGTATTTCATGATCGCAGTTATGGATAATTTCGGAGGGGCTGACACAAAACAGTGTACATGGTCTCCTTCCCCACATTCAAACAGATGGACCGTAAAGCCCTTATCTTCTGCGATCTCCTGCACCAGTTCCTGCAGATATGCCTCGACCTCCGCATTTAATATCTTCCGCCGGTATTTCACTGACCATACCATATGGTAATTAATATTACACACACAAGTGCGGTAATGTATAAGATTTTCTTTCATACATATAGTATACCATGATATCAAAAGTTTCGCAATAAAATATCGAACATATTTTCTTTTTTATAATGCTGGATACAGCTTTTATATGGAGAAAAATAAAATACCATGTGGTTGTTCTTACGTCAATAATATTTTGGTGGAAAATTTACATATATTTTAACCGAATCAAGTAACTCCCCTGCGGAGGTTGCGAAAAGCAATAAGCAGTGGGTGAGGTCCTGCTGTTTATTTTTCTAATCCCGCGGAAAAATGCCCATTCGCCATTTCCAACATACCCTCTTTCATACCGCCTATGATAAAATCGAATCTATAAACATGGAAAGTTACTGTCCAGCTAACCCCTGAACAGTAACGGTTCCAATACACACTTTTTATTCCGTAGGGTTCTTTCCGGTTTTCCACATAAACTGTTAGTAAAACTGGTATCTTTTTTCTTAAAAGCGAAATCTCTGCAACATTCCTGACAAATCAGAGGGGATACTGCAATGTATAATGTGCATTGCCGGTATCCCCTCTAATTTACTCAACCATTATTCACAATTTTTTATTTCATTTTAACTTTTCTTACATTTGACCATTCGCTGAATGTTTTTGAATTATCCTCAGAAGTACGGTTCCATGCATGTAAACCAATATAATAAGTGCCTGATTTAACATTCTTAAATGTAACAGTTACTGTATTTCCTTTTATCTTCTTTACGTAATAATTCTCTCCTGAAACAGCAGGGCGTTTCTGTCCGTTAGTTTTGGTAAGGGTGTCACTGAGAACCACATCATATCCCTGAGAGTTTTTGCTCTTTGTATATTTTACTGTCACTGTGGAACCTTTCACAGTTACTTTACTGATCACAGGTGTCTGTGGCGTAATGGTACTTACATCTACTTTATGGATTTCAGACCACTGTCCAAATACTTTTTTGCCATCTTCCCCTTTAAACCATGCGTGGCACGCTACATACCAGGTTCCCTTATCCATATATGCAAACGCAGATTTCAGTTCTTCCTGATTTTTCAGAACCTTTGTATACTGTCCTGTTTTGAGCATATCCTCAGATGTGCCGATCACATAATCATATTTCAGAGCACCCTTACACTCTTCATTCAGTACCATTTTTACAGAGTTTTTGGAAATAGATACATTCTTTATAACTGCTTTTGCAGGTCTGGTATAATTTCCGTCTGAATCTGTGATACTTCCGTCTGTACTGTAGGTATTTCCTTTGGTATCGGTTACAGTTTCATCCTTATTTACAGTTGGCTTTTTACCATCTGCATCAGGTGTCAGCTTCGTGCCATCCGGAAGTGTTACAGTTCCGTCTGAGCTAATCACGATTCCTTCCGGTGTAACAAGATTTCCATTTTTATCTTTCTCAGTTCCCTCCGGGTAAGTATCCGGTATCGGAGCGACAGTTGGTACCGGCGTTACTGTTGGATTCACTGATGGTGACGGATTTACCGACGGTGAGGGATTTACCGATGGTGATGGATTTACGGTCTGTATGATTGTGGTATCTGATATGGTACAGTTCTGAATTTTATCATCTGGTGTTTTTGTAATGTCACTCCAATATGTATCCGGAGCAGATTCACTGTTGGAAGTTATTTTT
>CAUEAK010000146.1:0-3514 GCA_958454115.1 Blautia wexlerae | reverse complement strand
TGACATAATAAAACGGCTGCGGAATGAACCGCAGCCAGTAATAAGTTTCATCTGTTTACCTTTCGTCAAAAGCAACAAAATCTGTATGATGTCCTACATATTTGTAAGCAGGACGAATGATCTTATTTGCATTAATCAGTTCTTCCAGACGGTGAGCACTCCAGCCCGGCATACGTGCAATAGCAAAGATCGGAGTAAATAATTCTTCCGGAATACCAAGCATGCTGTATACAAATCCACTGTAGAAGTCCACATTTGCGCAGACATTCTTAAACAGTTTTCTATGTTCCATAATCAGTTTGCCGGCAATATTTTCTACTCTGTTATAAAGCTCGAATTCCTCTGTCATTCCCTTTTCCTCAGCAAGTGCCTGGGCAAAGCGTTTCAGGATCACTTCTCGAGGATCGGAAAGTGTATAGACTGCATGCCCCATACCATAGATCAGCCCTGCATGGTCAAATGCTTCTTTATTCAGAACCTTCTTGAGGTAAGTTATGATTTCATCTTCGTTATCCCAGTGATCTTGATCTACATGAGACTTCAGATCAGCAAACATATTCTGAACTTTCAGGTTTGCTCCACCATGACGAGGTCCCTTCAGAGATCCGATGGATGCAGCAGTAGAAGAGTAGGTATCTGTCCCTGAAGAAGTTACCACATGAGTAGTGAAAGTGGAGTTATTACCGCCACCATGCTCAGCATGCAGGATCAGTGCAATATCCAGAACTTTTGCTTCCAGTTCTGTGTATTTTCCATCCGGGCGAAGCATAAGAAGAATGTTCTCGGCAAGAGAAAGCCCCTTCTGCGGATTACGGATAAATAAGGTATCATCCTTTCTGAAATGGCGATATGCATGGTAAGAATATACGGCAATTTCAGGAAGCTTTGCAATCAGTTCCAGAGACTGACGAAGTACATTTTCAGGAGAAATATCTTCCGGATTGTCATCATATGTATAGAGAGCCAGAACACAACGCTGCATGGCATTCATAATATTGGCATTGGTTCCCTTCATAACAACATCGCGGACAAAACGACCGCCAAGCTCCTCCATATCAGACATCATATCCAGAAATCTGGAAAGTTCTTCCTTATCAGGGAGCTTACCGAAGATCAGAAGATAAATTGTTTCTTCAAATCCAAAACGTCTTCCGTTCAGACCACTGATGATATCCTGTACATTGATTCCCTGATAGTATAAACGTCCATCAGCCGGAATCTGTCTGCCGTTGATCAGATTATAACCATTAACATCAGAAATCTCTGTAAGACCTGTCAGGACACCTTTACCTGCGGAGTCACGAAGACCTCTTTTTACATTATATTCTACATACAGATTTGGATCGATATGATGATTCTTGAGCAGTTCCTGTTCAAAGAATCTCATTTTGTCACGAAGCTGTCCGGAATCTTCCAGACTCATCATTTCATGTTTTTCCATAATATCATTCCTCATTTCCCCGTTATTTATCTACAGCAATACTCGCAAATTCACTTATAGCAATACTCGTAAATAATGCATATTATAGTGAATTTTATTAAAAAACACTGATACAGTGAATTGCAGATGCATCCTTGCGATCAGTGTTTTACTATGGCGAACATTTGTATTTGTACCTATTTAAACATTGTACAGTAAAGTGATGGGAAAGGCAAGATAAAGATTGTATTTTTTTTCATACAATCATATTAAAGTGATAACGCTTTAAAATTATACAGAAGGAAAATTATGAAAAATATAACACAAAATCATGGAACGTGCTATAATAGCCAACAGAAAGCATGATAAAGGGGAAGTGAGAAAAGAAATGTCAGAAAGAAAAATGAAACGAGTTGAGGACTCCTTAACAGAGCAGTCTCATTTATTAATGCCAAAGTGTCTGAATGCCGCAGGTTATCTGTTTGGCGGACAGCTGCTTGCATGGATTGATGAAACAGCAGGTATTGTTGCCAAACGTCATGCGGAAATGAATGTGGTAACTGTTGCAGTAGACAATATGTATTTCAAGGCCGGAGCCAGAGTGAACGATACCATCGTTCTCATCGGACGGCTTACGCATGTGGGACGTTCTTCCATGGAAGTCCGTATTGATACTTACTGTGAAGCCCTTGATGGAACCAGAACCATGATCAACCGTGCATATTTTATTATGGTTGGAACAGATGAACATCAGCATCCTGTGGAAGTACCGGGACTTATCATTGAGGGAGTTACTCAGCAGATAGAGAATGAAGCTGCACAGAAACGTGCAAAACTCTGGAAAGTACGCAGACAGGAAGGATTTTAACAAAACAGCCGCAAATGCGGCTGTTTTTGTTTATCAGTAACATTTACTGCAAGGTCCGTATCCCATAGCCTCGGCTTCTGATTTGGATACCTGTCTGGCTGTATCCGGGTTCATTCTTCCACAGTTGGGAATGCTGTGATATTTTTCGCCGGTTGCAGGGATCCATACCATTGTTCCTACATCTGCATTGTTGGATTCTTCCTGTTCAGGTACCGGATCAGAAGTGGTAGTTTCTTCCTGCCAGGAGTTTCCACCAGTGCCACCTGCAGAAGCATTTACAGAGGAGTCTCCGGAAGAATAATCATTGCATGGCTCCTGTGACCAGGAAATATTTGTTCCATCGGAGACTGCAATGATCGTACCCTGTTTATCTGTTCGGAATACAGGGATTCCCATATCTGATAAACGTCCCATTGTATCTGCTGACGGATGATTATACTGATTATTGATTCCGCAGCTTATGACTGCGTAAGATGGAGAAGTCGCCTCAAGGAAATCCCAGGTAGTTGAACTTGCAGACCCATGATGACCAACAGAAAGAACATCGCAATCAAGGTTCATACCAGTACTGATCATATCCTGTTCACTGGTTTCCTCTGCATCTCCGGTAAAAATAAAGCTATTTGAACCATTTTCAAGTTTGATTACAAGAGAGTTATCATTACTGTTCTGGCTGATACCATTCGGTGCAAGAACAGTGAAACTTCCGGTGCCAAAATCAAATGTTTCACCTACAGAAGGATACTGTACGATAATTGCATTTGCAGTGGCAGTATTCATAAAATTATTGAATAAATTTGAAGTATGTACATAGTCTGGTCCGAATATATTACTTACAGAGAAATTGTCTATACATGGAACAAGACCGCCGATATGATCTTCATCATAGTGAGAAGCGATCATATAGTCAATGTTTTCCACATTCTGTTCCTGTAAGTAGGAGATGATCAGATCAGCATGGCTCTGATCCCCGCCATCGTACAAAAGATTTTGTCCTCCGGACTGTACTAAGATGGCATTTCCCTGTCCAACGTCAATAAAATGAACTGCCATCTCACTGTTGCCTTCAGCTTTTACCGTCAGTGCTGATTGCGGAACTAAGGTAAACAGCAGAAGGAACAGAGATAGAATTAGTGATAGTAACCTGTTTTGTTTCTTCATAAAAAGCCTCCTGAATGTTAATAACAGTTTGATTATACCATTTATTGAGAAACAAAAACATAATT
>CAUEAK010000145.1:0-3533 GCA_958454115.1 Blautia wexlerae | reverse complement strand
GAGTCAACGGCGAGGGAATATGTTGACTATCATGGGGTTTCAAAGTATAATGATGGCTGGTGAATTGGGCGGAAATACAGGGTGATTCATCAGAGGTAAGTGATTGATTTTAATAGATAAAGGCAGGTTATATATGAATACAATTAGTGTGGAAGAGCTGGAGAAGATTGATTCTTCTAAGATTACGATCGTGGATGTGCGGCCGGCGGATCAGTACAGCAGGGGATCTTTTCCGGGGGCAGTGAATATTCCGCTGGATGAGTTTGAGGAAAGAATGGAGTCTGTGGACAGGGAGAAGATGGTGTATGTTCTCTGCCATACGGGGGACAGAAGCCGGGACTGTGTGGAGAAGCTGAGTGATGCAGGGTATGAGGCTGTGAATATTGAAGGTGGATATCGTGCGTATCTGAGACTTTCTCTGAGCCGTTTTATGGAGAATGATGCTAAGGAGCAGAAGGAACTGAAGACGAAAGAGATTGAGCACAGTATTATCAAGACGTTCAGAAAGACAGTCTGGAGACCGTTTACCAAGGCTTTGAATCAGTATCAGCTGATTCAGGAGGGAGATAAGATTGCTGTCTGTATTTCAGGTGGTAAGGACTCTATGCTGATGGCGAAGCTGCTTCAGGAGCTGAAGCGTCATGGGAAGATTCATTTTGAACTGGTGTTTCTGGTAATGAATCCGGGCTATAATGCGGATAACTGGAAGATTATTCAGGATAATGCAGAGCTTCTGGGAATCCCTCTTACGGTTTTTGAAAGTGATATTTTTGATACAGTGGCAGAAATTGAGAATAATCCCTGTTACCTGTGTGCGAGAATGAGACGTGGTTATCTGTATTCTCATGCCAAGGAGCTGGGATGTAATAAGATTGCGCTGGGACATCATTTTGATGATGTGATCGAGACAATCCTCATGGGTATGCTGTACAGTGGTAAGGTGGAGACTATGATGCCGAAGCTGCACAGTCAGAATTTTGAGGGAATGGAACTGATCCGTCCTATGTATCTGATCAAGGAATCTGCGATCAAGGCATGGAGAGATACTAATGGGCTGCACTTCATTCAGTGTGCATGCCGTTTTACTGAGAACTGTGTAAGCTGTGGGGGCGGACGTGGTTCCAAGCGTGATGAGATGAAAGAGTTGGTTGCACAGTTTAGAAATACAAGCAGTGTGATCGAGACGAATATCTTTAACAGTGTGCGGGATATTAATCTTCGTACTGTTATGGGATATCATAAAGATGGAGAATACTACAATTTCCTGGATGACTACGATCAGCGTGGAAATAAGGGCGCTGATAAGGAAAAAGAATGATAACAGCAAAATCTTCATTTGTGGAAGAGAAATACACTGCTCAGTATTATAGTGGGAACGGTTGTCTATATGTTTCTGGTGCAGGTGGTGTTCTAAAAGGAGGAATCCATGACCTTACAGGAGATTCTTGAAAGTGTAAAAAGTGGTTCTGTATCTGTGGAGGAGGCAGAGCGAATCCTTAAGAAAGAAAGTTATGAAGAAATGGGATATGCGAAGCTGGATACAAGCCGCAAGGCAAGAACCGGTTTCGCAGAAGTAATCTACTGCAGTAATAAGGCAGATGAACATCTTCTGAATATTTTTGAAAGATTATACAGAGAAGACGGTGAGGTATTCGGAACCAGAGCTTCCCAACATCAGTATGAACTGGTGAAGGAGAAGTTTCCGGAGACAGAATATGATCCGATCTCGCGTATCTTAAAGGTTGAAAAGAAAGATAAGAAGCGTATTGGTAAGATTGCGGTGTGTTCAGCAGGAACTGCAGATATTCCGGTTGCTGAGGAAGCTGCACAGACAGCGGAATATTTTGGCACAAATGTTGAACGGATTTATGATGTGGGAGTCAGCGGAATGCATCGTTTATTCTCCAGACTGGAGACGATCCAGAGTGCGAACTGTGTAATTGCAGTTGCGGGAATGGAGGGAGCTCTTGCCAGTGTGATGGGCGGTCTGGTGAGCAGACCGGTGATCGCAGTACCGACTTCTGTGGGTTATGGTGCAAGTATGCATGGTCTTTCGGCACTTCTTACCATGATCAATTCCTGTGCGAATGGGATTGCTGTGGTGAATATTGATAACGGCTACGGTGCCGGCTATCTGGCAACGCAGATCAACCGTCTGGCAGCAGGTACAGATGAGAAAGGAAATTGATTATGGGAAAAACATTATATCTGGAATGTTATTCAGGGATAAGTGGTGATATGACGGTTGCGGCTCTTCTTGATCTGGGAGCTGACCGTTCAGTGCTGGACAGGGTGCTGAAGAGTCTTAAGGTATCAGGATTTGAGACAAAGATCAGCAGAGTTGTGAAGTCCGGAATAGATGCATGTGATTTTGATGTTGTGCTGGATAAAGAGCATGAAAATCATGACCATGATATGGAATATCTGCATGGACATCATCATGAAGGTCATGAGCGCAATCACGCCCATGGCACAGGAACAGCGCAAGACCATCACCATCACGAACACCGTGGAATAAAAGAAATTACCTATATTATAGAGCATAGCGCAATGACTGAGAATGCAAAGAAGATCGCATTGCGTATATTTGAAATTCTTGCAGAGGCAGAGAGTAAAGCACACAATGTGCCTGTGGATCAGGTGCATTTTCATGAGGTGGGAGCAGTGGACTCTATTGTGGATATTGTGTCTGTGGCAGTCTGCCTGGATAATCTGGATGTTACAGAGGTGATCGTTCCTGTTCTCTGTGAGGGACGGGGAACTGTCCGTTGTCAGCATGGCATCCTGCCAATCCCGGTTCCGGCAGTTGCAAATATAGTAAGTGCCAATCATTTATATCTGAAAATGACAGAGGTAGAAGGTGAACTTGTAACGCCTACAGGTGCGGCGATAGTGGCAGCAGTGAAAACAAAGGATAAACTTCCGGAAACATTTGAAATCCAGAAGATTGGAATCGGCGCAGGTAAACGCCAGTATGAGTGTCCGGGAATCCTAAGGGCAATGATTATCTCACAGAGCGCAGAAACAGATGAAGCAAAGGCTCAGACAGAAGAATTCAAACACCCGGAAATCGGAAATAATCCGAAAGCTGAAAATCAGGAAACCAAAGATACGATTATCAAGATGGAGACAAACATTGATGACTGCAGTGGAGAAGTTCTGGGATTTGTCATGGAACGTCTGATGAAAGCCGGTGCCAGAGATGTGCATTATGTGCCTGTTTTTATGAAAAAGAACAGACCTGCATGGGTTCTGAATGTGATCTGTAAGGAAGAAGATATGGAAACGCTCCAGAATATTATTTTTGAAGAAACTACTACGATTGGAATTCGTTATAGCATAATGGAACGTACGATTCTTCCCAGAGAAACGAGAACCCTTTCGACTCCATGGGGAGAAGTTCAGGTAAAGGTATGCACTTTGAATGGAAAAGAGCAGCTTTATCCGGAATATGAGAGCGTTGCACAGTTGAGCAGAGAAAAAGAGATCCCGTTTACAGAAATTTACCGTTATATTGTTTTGGCAAATAAAGA
>CAUEAK010000144.1:0-3574 GCA_958454115.1 Blautia wexlerae | reverse complement strand
GATTAATTTTATTTAAGCCAATACTTATATATCAATTCATAAAGAAAAAGGAGCTTTTAAATATACTATGGAGAAACTTGTTGTAGGTATCCTTGCGCACGTAGATGCCGGTAAGACTACGTTGTCGGAAGGGATTTTGTATTTGACTGGAAAGATTCGTAAGCTGGGGCGGGTGGATCATAAGGATGCTTATCTGGACACCTATAACCTGGAACGGGAACGAGGAATTACGATTTTTTCCAAGCAGGCGGAGTTTGAACTGGGAAACAGGGGGATAACTCTTCTGGATACGCCGGGGCATGTGGATTTCTCGGCGGAGATGGAGAGAACACTGCAGGTTCTGGATTATGCCATCCTTGTAATCAATGGAGCGGATGGTGTGCAGGGACATACCATGACCTTATGGAGACTTCTGGCAAGATACCAGATCCCGACGTTCCTGTTTATCAATAAAATGGATCAGGACGGAACTGATAAAGAGAAACTTTTGGCAGAATTAAAGAAGCGATTAAGTGATAATTGCGTTGATTTCACCTGGGAAAAATCAGATCTGCAGTCTCAGTTTCTGGAAGATGTTTCTGTCTGCGATGAGGAACTGCTTGAAAAATACCTGGAAACAGAGGAAATATCAACATCAGATATCCGAAAAGTAATCAAAGAGCGAAAACTTTTCCCATGTTTCTTTGGCTCTGCGCTGAAAATGACAGGTGTAGAAGAATTCCTCCATGGTTTGGAAAAATACTGTGAGACACCAGAATATCCATCCGAGTTTGGCGCAAAAGTATTCAAGATTGCCAGAGACGATCAGGGCAATCGTTTAAGCTATATGAAAATCACAGGTGGAACATTGAAGGTGAAGGAACTTCTCACAGATACAGAGAAGGCAGATCAGATCCGTATCTATTCCGGTGCGAAATTTGAGCTTGCAAAGGAGGCTCCTGCAGGAACCATCTGTGCAGTAACCGGTCTTTCCCAGACACATCCGGGACAGGGCTTTGGGATTGAACGGGAATCCGAAATGCCGGTTCTGGAACCTGTATTAAATTACAGGATTCTGCTTCCCGAGGACTGTGATGTTCACCAGATGCTGAAGAAACTCAAAGAGCTGGAAGAGGAGGAACCGGAACTTCACATTGTATGGAACGAACAGCTTGGAGAAATCCATGCCATGCTGATGGGTGAGGTTCAGATCGAGATATTAAAGCATCTGATCTGGGAGCGTTTCCATGTAGCAGTAGAGTTTGGCACAGGAAATATCGTATATAAAGAAACAATCGCAGAGCCGGTAGAAGGTGTAGGCCATTTTGAACCGCTGCGTCATTATGCAGAAGTACATCTGCTTCTGGAACCGGGAGAGCCGGGGAGCGGTCTGCAGTTTTTTACTGCATGCAGTGAGGACGTGCTGGACCGTAACTGGCAGCGTCTGATCCTGACTCATCTGGAAGAAAGGGAGCACCCGGGAGTACTGACCGGTTCTCCAATTACAGATATGCAGATTACACTGATTACAGGACGCGCCCATCTGAAACACACAGAGGGTGGCGATTTCCGGCAGGCAACGTACAGGGCTGTGCGTCAGGGATTAAAGAAAGCAAAAAGTGTACTGCTTGAGCCATATTATGAGTTCAGACTTGAGATTCCGGGGGATATGATAGGGCGTGCCATGACTGACATTCAGAAAATGAATGGAACTTTCCAGCAGCCGGAAGCAGATGAGGATGATATGATGGTTCTGAAAGGCAGTGCACCTGTATCAATGATGCGAGATTATCAGACACAGGTAACCTCCTATACAAAGGGACGGGGCAGATTATTCTGTTCATTGAAGGGCTATGCCCCATGTCAGAATCAGGATGAAATTGTAGAGGAGATTGGATATGATTCCGAACGTGACTTGGACAATCCCACGGGTTCTGTATTCTGTGCTCATGGAGCAGGATTTGTGGTGCCATGGTATGAAGTAGAGGATTATATGCACTTAGAAGGGATTGACGAGTCTGAACTGGGGAATACCATACCGGATAGTGAAGAAAGTATAGCAGGAAACAGGAATAGTAACAATCAGACAGATTCAGGTTATCGTCCACCCAGGAATGCCGGTGTAGGAAGCTATGAGGATGAAGAAGAACTGAAAGCAATTTTTGAGCGCACATTCGGACCGGTCAAGCGTTACAAAGAACCACAGTTTAAGAGAACATTTTCTGCAAAATCTGACAGCGGCAGCTATTACCGCAACAGTTCTTCTGCTAAGAAGAAAGAAAAAGAATATCTCCTTGTAGATGGCTATAACATCATCTATGCCTGGGAAGATTTAAAAGAGCTGGCAGATGCAAACCTCCATGCAGCTCAGACAAAACTGATGGATATTCTGAGCAACTATCAGGGCTTTAAGAAATGTACGTTAATTCTTGTATTTGATGCTTACAAGATAGAGGGCCATGCAGAGGAAGTGATCACCTATCATAACATTCATGTAGTCTACACCAAAGAAGCTGAGACAGCGGATCAGTACATTGAGAAAACGGTCCATAAGATTGGCCGGGAAAATCAGGTAACGGTAGCAACATCCGATGGACTGGAGCAGATCATCATCATGGGACAGGGTGCCCACCGTATGTCTGCCAGAGGTCTTCGGGATGAAATAAAAGCTACAGAAAATCAGATCCGCCAGCAATGGCATGAGAAACGTCAGAGCAGTAAAAATTATCTGATCGACAATATTTCTGATGAAATGGCACAATATATGAAAGAGAAACGACTTGGAAAATAGTAAAAGGGAGATGTAGTCATGAAAGAAAAGCTTACACAGAAGGATGTTGAGAAAATCCAGCAGGAGATTGACCATCGCAAGCTGGTTGTACGAAAAGAGGCAATCGAAGCTGTAAAAGAAGCAAGAGCCCAGGGAGACCTGAGTGAGAATTTTGAGTATTATGCGGCCAAGAAGCATAAGAATCAGAATGAAAGCCGTATCCGCTACCTTGAGAATATGCTGAAAACAGCAACCATTGTTTCTGATGATTCCAAAGACGATGAAGTTGGAATGGATGATATTGTAGAGGTATATTTCGAGGAAGACGATGAGATTGAGAAATACAAACTGGTTACTTCCATAAGAGGAAACTCCATGGAAAACCGCATCAGCATTGAATCTCCCATTGGTATGGCTCTGAAAGGTCACAAGGTTGGAGACAGAGTGGAAGTAAAGGTAAATGATAACTACAGTTATTTCCTGGAAATCCGTTCTATTGATAAGACTGGTTCCGAGGATGAAGAAATCCGCGGATTCTGATAATAATACTGTCGAAATATAGGATCCGGATTGATAAAAGAACTATTGTAAGAGATGAACACCGGTTAGTGTCATATCTCCTGCAATGGTTCTTTTTATTTTTATATCAAAAATACGGATGGATTTATGGGAACCTTACACAGAATGAATATGATGACTGGAAATTTTACATGGATTTAACATTCTCATGGGGATGATTTTACAAAGCATGGTTATGATGGGAAACAAGTTAAATAACCATATACTTATGAAAAGGGAAAAGGAGAATAATCATGGATTTATTCA
>CAUEAK010000143.1:0-3647 GCA_958454115.1 Blautia wexlerae | reverse complement strand
TTCGAAGAATCGCCATATAAGTCAACGAATATCGGGAAAGCATATGACTGGAATTTGAAGAATTGTCATATAAGTCAACGTATGTCAGGGAAACTGATGACTGGAATTTAAAGAATCATCATTTGAGTCAATACATGATTGATATTTGTTGACAAGGAGGTGCATATTTTTGGCATCGTGAAGCGTGTTGCTGTGAACAGTAACGAGGTGGTGCTTATGAGCTCCAGACTGACAAAAAATCTACTTGATAAATATAGATCAATATGATAAAATAAGGCCATTCTCCGCGAGGGAGTAATCGGCATATTCCAGAACATTTTTCAGATATGTTTTGAAGAGTGTGTAGTACTATCGACATAATGGTGCCATATGCACCCGGTATTACAGTAAACGATGAGACTCATGGACAGTTAAAACAGCTGTCTATGTGTCTCTTTTTTTATGCTGCAGGAATATTACAGCAGCTCAGATAACATAAAAAAGTCTTCCGGGAAGGGTTCTATGTTACTGAAAAATTATTTTATACAGGAAAAGGAGCAAAAAACACATGAATATTTTTGAACTTTTTATACTGGCGATAGGCCTGTCTATGGATGCATTTGCAGTATCTGTCTGTAAGGGCCTTTCCCTGGGCAGAATCAATGCAAAGCATATGTGTATCGCAGGCGCATGGTTCGGGGGATTTCAGGCATTAATGCCCCTTGTGGGATATTTTGGCGGACGATTCTTTGCAGATAAGGTTACCCGATACAGTCACTGGGTAGCTTTTGTCCTTCTGGTGTTCATTGGTGCCGGCATGATCAAAGAATCGAAAGAGGAAGAACATGTAAATGCGGATATGGATATAAAATCCATGTTCATCCTTGCAGTGGCTACCAGTATTGATGCACTGGCAGTGGGAGTGACATTTGCTTTTCTGAAAGTAGAGATCGTATCAGCAGTATCCTTTATCGGTGTGATCACCTTTGTCTGTTCAGCAGCAGGGGTAAAGATAGGCAGTCTTTTCGGAATGAAATACAAATCCAAAGCGGAATTATGCGGAGGTATTATCCTTATCCTCATAGGTACAAAAATCCTGCTGGAAGGACTGGGAATGATATAAATAATAATTACAAATCTCAACTCAAACGTGTTATAATACTACTATTAATGAACAGGCATGAAATGATTATCCGCCTGAATAATTTAAATAACATATCAGGGAGGTTTCTATTATGAAAAAAGTAAAAACAGCAGCAGCACTTTTATGCAGTGCATGTCTGGTACTTTCAGGAACTGCTGTACCGACAATGGCAGATTCAGTGAAGGTTGTGACACTGGGAGCTGATCTTACTCAGGACCAGAAGAATACAATGATGAAATATTTTAATGTAGACAGTAACCAGGTACAGATCCTCACGATTACTAATCAGGATGAGAGAGATCATCTGAGTGCTTATGTACCGTTAGAGCAGATCGGAACCAGAACAGTAAGCTGTGCATATGTAAAGCCGACTCAGTCAGGCGGTATCAAAGTAAGAACAGCCAACCTTAACTGGGTAACATGTAACATGATCGCAACGTCACTTTCCACATCAGGTGTCAAGAACTGTGAAGTTGTAGCCGCCTGCCCGTTTGAGGTATCCGGCACCGGAGCGCTTACAGGTATTCAGATGGCGTATGAGACAGCTACAGGGGAGCAGCTTGACAGCACGAAGAAAAAACTTGCTACAGAGGAAATGGTAGTAACAGGAAATCTGGCTGATGAGGTTGGAAAGAATGATGCAACTACTGTTATGAATAACTCGAAGATACAGGTTATCAAAGATAATGTCCAGAATGTGGATGATATCTATAATATCGTAGTAAATGTTGCTCAGCAGAATAATGTAAATCTGGATTCTGACCAGATTAATAAGATCGTAGAGCTTCTGAAACAGATTGCGCAGCAGGAGTACAATTATGATGATGTAAAAGCAACACTGGAGCAGGTAGAACAGAATACATCCGGTGATAATGATGAGCTTGGTGATATTGATGATGAAGAGGATGACACTGTAAATGCAGGTGATTCCGCAGATGGTGATGATATCCTGAACAATGTGGATAACAGTGCTTTAGGCGGAGATATCGTAGAGAGTTCAACAGAGAATCCATCTCTGGAGGAGGAGTCAGGTCTGATTGAGGACGACGGGGACGATCAGAGTGACGGAGACCTCAGCGAAACAGAGGAACCGCAGGAGCCGGATGGTGATGAAACTACGGATGACAGTACGCTTGGAAATACAGATGAAGGTGATATAGACTCCGATGAAGGAACAGATGATACAGAAAATGATACCACATCAGATGAATTGGATACTTCTGCACTGACAGAAGATCAGAAGACCATGTTTGATAAAGCTGAGAATTTCTGCAAGGGAGAATATGAAGGCGATACCACTGCTCTTACAACAGCTATGGAAGATGAAACAGCAACAGCTTCCGTAACTCTTGATGCTGAAAATGGTGCAACTCTTGCTAAGAATGTGGAGAAGGCATATCTGAAAGTTCTTACAGAAGGTACAGATTCTTATCAGGCAGATGGAACTGAAACTTACATGAGCACAGAGCTCAATATGGTAGATAAGTCCATGAAGGAAATCTTCGGATTAAGTGCAGATGCACAGGCAAGTCCGGAACTTGGAGATCTTTCAGATGATGACAGACAGACCTTATATAATGAAACAATGAAGTTCTTTGAGAAACTCTACGGAGAAAGCACAGAGACTTATGATACAACGGATGCAGATTCCACAGAGACTGCAGGCGGCGAGGAAAATGCAGAATAATCAAAGCATCATGCAGATTTCAGAGAATAAGGATGGTTCTGCAAAGGTATTGTTCAGGATACGAAAAGCAGAGATGACAGATGTGGATGAGATCATGGCTGTTATGCATGAAGCGAAGAATGATAAAGAGCATCCGGACTGGTTTGTATCTGATGATGAGGAATATGTCAGGACACATATAGAAGAACAGGGTTTTGTGATCGTGGCACAGACAGCAGATGGTTCTGTTGCGGGTTTCTTCCTTATTAAATATCCTGAAAACAGGGAAGATAATCTGGGAACTTATCTTGATTTTGATGAGGAACAGCTTTCCCATGTTGCAGTCATGGATTCGGCAGTTGTGTGTTGTGCATACAGGGGAAACGGGCTGCAGGGGCATATGCTGGAAGAAGCGGAGAGATTGCTGGATACAGACCAATATTATTATCTGATGTGCACCATACATCCGGATAATCAGTTCAGCAGACATAATATGGAAATCCATGGATATGAAGTTAAGAGAACGGCACTCTGTTACGGAGGTCTGCCAAGATGTATCCTTCTTAAGGAGTTAACCGAATCAGGTAAGTCCCCTGCACAGGTTGTGAAAAGCAACAAACAATAATAGAAATGGAAAGCAGTTGGTGAAATTTTTGTGATTTTGCCCGCTGCTTTTTGTTATGTATGGAAAAAATGAGATGAATGTGATAAAATGATGTGATTATAGCAATCCTCGTAAATAATGCATCTTAATCCGGCCCATCAGAGTGTGAAATCTGAAACTGTCTTAAATGCATTATTTATGTTACTGTTCACTGGTAATATCCCGCGAGGTGTTTTTTGTGAGCGAAGGTCACA
>CAUEAK010000142.1:0-3727 GCA_958454115.1 Blautia wexlerae | reverse complement strand
GTACAGTCTGAATGTACCTACACTACTTTCCAGTCTAATGAAAAGGAGACTTCCCCTGAGAAACCGATCATGATCCTGGATAACAGCAGCTGTCAGTGGAAACATCATTCCTGCGGTATTTTTACTAATCCAATCAAACGTACATCCTTTGAATTTAAAGAAGATGACGGCGTTTTCAGTGCAGATATCATCAGTATTGATTCAAGATTTGTAAGTCTTCTGAAATGGCTTGGGGAGAATCATATCAATGTGCGTCTTTCAGGAGAGAATAAAGAGAATGGTTATGCAGTTTATAAGATCCGTGAAACTGCTTTTGGCGGCGGCACGAAACTTTCCGCAGAAGACGGATTTCTTCAGTTTATGATTGAGAGACTTCTTGCAAGCAGTGCACCTGCAGAGCTTGTTGAGGATGAAGATGAGGAAGAAGCAGGGGACGAGATGAAGCTGACAAGCATTCAGAGCATCACTGATTTTATGACCTGCGCAGGCAGAACACTGCCGGACAATATCCGTCTCTGGGCGAGAAGAAACCTTGCAGTTGCCCGTTCACACGAAGTATCTCCGGAGGAGAGACGTCATGCTCAGAGAGCACTTTCCATCATGATGAATGTACAGTGGAAGAGCAATTACTTTGAAGCAATCGATCCTCAGGAAGCCCGCAGGATCCTTGATGAGGAACTCTACGGAATGGAATCTGTAAAGCAGCGTATCATTGAAACAATCATACAGATCAACCGTACCCATACACTTCCTGCATACGGACTTCTCCTTGTAGGTCCTGCAGGTACAGGCAAATCTCAGATTGCCTATGCAGTTGCCCGTATTCTGAAACTGCCTTGGACAACTCTGGACATGAGTTCCATCAATGATCCGGAACAGCTTACAGGAAGTTCCAGAATCTATGCAAACGCAAAGCCCGGAATCATCATGGAAGCTTTCTCGGCAGCAGGAGAATCCAATCTTGTATTTATTATCAACGAGCTTGATAAAGCAGCGTCAGGTAAGGGCAACGGAAACCCTGCAGACGTACTTCTTACTCTGCTTGACAACCTTGGATTTACAGATAACTATATGGAATGTATGGTGCCCACAGTGGGCGTTTATCCTATTGCTACGGCAAACGATAAGTCCCAGATTAGCGCACCTCTTATGTCCCGTTTTGCAGTGATCGATATCCCGGATTATACATCAGAAGAGAAGAAGATCATCTTCTCCAAATACGTTCTTCCGAAAGTTCTGAAACGCATGAGCCTGAAAGCAGAAGAATGTGTAGTAACAGAAGACGGTCTGGATGCCATCGTTGAATTGCATAAAAATACAAGCGGTATTCGTGATCTGGAACAGGCAGCAGAGCATATCGCAGCCAATGCCCTGTATCAGATTGAAGTAGATCACCTGACAGGTGTGACATTTAATGCAGAGATGGTAAGAGGGTTACTTTCCTGAAAAAAATCTTGACAGAGATAAAAGTTGAGAGTATACTGTCAGACATCAGCAATGTAAATCGTAAAAATTGCTGATACAAATAAAATAAGATCTTCAGGGCAGGGTGCAATTCCCTACCGGTGGTAAAGCCCACGAGCCATAAGGCATGATTCGGTGCAATTCCGAAGCCGACAGTACAGTCTGGATGAAAGAAGATAACAGTAGAGATACAGAAGAATTAACTGATCTGTGAAAGCTGACTGCTCTGGAATAATTAATTTATTCCAGAGCTTTTTTATATCAATTAAAGTGATTTCAGTGATGAAATAAAGAGTCAGATTCATCGGAAGATAATTCATATCAAATATTAATTACCAAGCCCTGGATGTTGAAAGAACACCGGGGCTTTATTTTATGGAATTGTTATAAAAGAGCAGGAGATGATGGATTGAAAAACACAACGGATATGGAACAGGACAGGCAGTATATGAAAATGGCTTTGGAACTGGCGCAAAAAGGAATGGGTTTTACAGCACCTAATCCGATGGTGGGTGCTGTGATCGTTAAAAACGGAAGAATCATTGGCCAGGGATATCACAGAAAATATGGCGAACTTCATGCGGAGAGAGAAGCTCTGGCAGTGTGTACGGAAGAACCCAAAGGAGCATCTATATATGTTACTTTAGAACCCTGCTGCCATTATGGAAAACAGCCTCCATGCGTGAATGCAATCCTGGAGGCCGGAATCAGACGCGTGATCATCGGATCATCAGATCCTAATCCGCTGGTTGCAGGAAAAGGAATCCGGATTTTGAAAGATCATGGAATTGAGGTAACAGAAAATATTTTAAAAGAAGAGTGTGATAAATTGAATGAAGCATTCTTTTATTACATCCAAAATAAAAAACCGTATGTGGTCATGAAATATGCAATGACTATGGATGGAAAAATTGCCGCTTATACAGGTGAATCCAAATGGGTGACAGGAGAAGCTGCCAGAATTCATGTACAGGAACAGCGACTGAAATATACAGGAATTATGGTTGGAGTGGGAACTGTGCTGGCAGATGATCCGATGCTCACCTGCAGACTGGAAAACAGCAGAAATCCTGTGCGTATTATCTGCGATTCCCATCTGAGAACACCACTGACATCTAAGATTGTAAGAACAGCAGAGACAATTCCTACAATCCTTGCAAGCAGCAGTAAAGACCAGCAGAAGATAAAGAATTATGAAGAACTGGGATGCCAGGTTCTGTATGTTCCGGAGAAAAACGGACACATAGATTTAAACAGATTAATGGAACTTCTGGGAGCTGCAAAGATAGACAGTATTTTGTTGGAAGGAGGGGGTTCTTTAAACTGGTCAGCACTGGAAAGTGGTATTGTTCAGAAAGTTCAGACCTATATAGCACCTAAACTTTTTGGAGGCGAAGAAGCAAAGACACCGGTGGAAGGAAAGGGATTTCCTGATCCTGCCAGCGCAGTATTATTAAAAAATAGTGAAATAATCAGACTGGGAGATGATTTTCTTATAGAGAGTGAGGTGAAGAGAAATGTTTACGGGAATTGTTGAAGAACTGGGAACTGTAAAAAAAATAAAAAAAGGAGCAAATTCAGCGGTATTTACGATACAGGCAGAGAAAATACTGGATGACCTGAAAACAGGAGACAGCGTAGCTGTAAATGGAATCTGCCTTACTGTAACTGCATGTCTGGAAAATGGTTTTACAGCAGATGTGATGCATGAGACATTGAACCGTTCTGCGCTGATTCAGCTTTCACCGGGGCAGCATGTAAACCTGGAAAGGGCAATGCCTGCAAATGGACGATTCGGAGGACATATTGTTGCAGGGCATGTAGATGGAACGGGAAGAATCACAAAAATCCACAGAGATGATAATGCTGTATGGTACACGATTCAGACCTCAGACCAGATTATGAAATATATAGTCATAAAAGGTTCTGTAACAATTGATGGAATCAGCCTTACAGTGGCAAAAGTTTCGGAAAAAGATTTCTCTATCTCTGCAATTCCTCATACAGTAAAGATTACAGTTCTCGGAGAACGTAAAGAAGGGGATATGGTTAATCTTGAGACAGATATTATTGGAAAATATGTGGAGAAATTAATAACACCTGTGAAAGAACAGCCATCAAAAAGCAATATTACAAGAGATTTTCTGAGTAAGTATGGATTTTGACCAGATCAGATAAGCGGCCAATACGGATGATTTTGCCCGGTTAACAACAGAAAAATATAGCGCATAAGGAGAGAAATAATGAACAGATTTGATTCAGT
>CAUEAK010000141.1:0-3767 GCA_958454115.1 Blautia wexlerae | reverse complement strand
GATATTTAGATATTCTTAGCTGGTCAAAATCTGCGTTATGAGAAAAATGACACACTGCCTGAGCGAAGCGAGTTTGTGGCATTTTTCTCATGCCTTTAGCAGATTTTGAGCAGCTTAGAATATCTTAATGTCCGAAACCGCACATGAAATAAATTATTTTTCTATGCGTCCCTTTTCTATGCGTCCCTCCTTCAAATCCCTCCCTCAAATTCTTCCCACTATATCCCCCAAAAACCATATCACAAACAAAAAAGACCGACAGTCTCCCCTCCCGGATTTCCTGTCAGTCTTTTAATAACTCTTATTTTCTCAGCTCTTCACACTCAAACGCACCAACGCCCTCTGCAGTTTAGCCTCCACAATCTTATAATCATGATCACTCAAACCACCTTTGGCAATCATCTCCTCAGCTCTTTTCTTAGCTTCCTGCGCACGCTGCTCATCAATATCCTCTTTCCACTCCCAGGTAGTTGCAAGGACACGGCACTTTCCGTTCATAACAGAAAGCATTCCGCCAATACAGGCTGCGGTCCGTCTGCTGCCGTCTTCCATTACCACACTGGCTTCGCCCATTCCCAGGGCAGTACAGTAATTACAGTGTCTGGCAAGAATGGCCAGATCACCGCTGACAGTTCTGCAGATCACACGCTCCACATTGCCTTCAAAGAGCAGTCCGTCCAGTGTTCCGATTCTCAATGGGAAAGTACTCATAGGACATTTCCCCCTTTACTGATTCTTGGCTTTTTCAAACACTTCATCGATGGTTCCCACAAACAGGAAATAACTCTCAGGAATGTCATCACACTCACCGTTCAGGATCATCCTGAATCCTCTCAGCGTCTCCTTCAGCGGAACATATTTGCCAGGCATACCTGTAAACTGTTCTGCTACAGAGAAGCTCTGTGACAGGAATCTCTGAACCTTACGGGCACGGCTTACAGTACGTTTGTCTTCCTCTGACAACTCATCCATACCCATGATGGCAATAATGTCCTGAAGCTCTTTGTAACGCTGAAGAACTCTCTGTACTGATCTGGCAATCTCATAATGCTCTGTTCCTACGATTTCAGGAGAAAGGATACGGCTTGTGGAATCCAGAGGATCAACAGCCGGATAAATACCCTGGCTGGAAATCTCACGGGAAAGTACAGTTGTTGCATCCAGATGTGAGAATGTAGTTGCAGGAGCCGGGTCAGTCAGGTCATCGGCAGGCACATATACAGCCTGTACAGATGTGATGGAACCCTTTCTTGTAGAAGTAATTCGTTCCTGCAGGTTACCCATTTCAGTTGCCAGTGTGGGCTGATAACCTACGGCTGAAGGCATACGTCCCAGAAGCGCAGACACCTCGGAACCTGCCTGTGTAAAACGGAAAATATTGTCAATAAAGAGGAGCACATCCTGGTTCTTCTCATCACGGAAGTATTCCGCCATGGTAAGTCCGGAAAGTCCAACTCTCATACGTGCTCCGGGCGGCTCGTTCATCTGACCGTAAACCAGAGCAGTCTTGTCGATAACTCCACTTTCTTTCATTTCATTGTAAAGGTCATTTCCCTCACGTGTACGCTCTCCTACACCTGTAAATACGGAAAGTCCGCCGTGTGCAGTTGCTACGTTGTGGATCAGCTCCATGATAAGAACTGTTTTTCCTACACCTGCACCACCGAAAAGACCAATCTTACCACCCTTTGCATAAGGACAGATCAGGTCAACGACCTTGATACCTGTCTCCAGGATTTCTGTTGCAGGCATCTGTTCTTCATAAGAAGGAGCCTGACGATGGATAGACCAGCGTTCCTTTGCCTCCGGTGCCGGAAGATTGTCTACCGGGTCACCCAGAAGGTTAAATACTCGTCCCAGGCATTCCTCACCTACAGGAACGGAAATTGGACCGCCTGTATCCAGAGCTTTGGCACCGCGCACCAGACCGTCAGTAGAATTCATGGCAATACATCTTACCACATCATCACCAACCTGCTGTGCAACCTCGGCAACCAGCTTTGCGCCATCATTATCAATCTCTATGGCATTGAGAAGAGGCGGCAGTTCATCGTGCGCAAAGCGGATATCCAGTACCGGACCGATAACCTGCACTACCTCGCCAATGTGTTTTTCACTCATGTTTATAATCTCCTATTTCTAAAGACCTTCCGCACCTGCAACAATCTCCGTGATCTCCTGCGTGATGCTGGCCTGACGTGCCCTGTTGTAATACAGATTGAGCTGATCGATCATCTCTTCCGCATTACTTGTGGCTGCATCCATAGCCATACGTCTGGCTGCCAGTTCACTTGCAGTACTTTCGCAGATACCGCCATAAACCAGGCCTGCCAGATATTCCGGAACAATGGCATCAAATACTGTCTCTCCGTCCGGTTCATAGAGGATCAGATTCTTCGTCTCTATCTTACCTCCGCTTTCCTCTCTGATATCAGTCATAGGAAGCATGGAAAATACCTCCGGCTGCTGAGAAAGCATGGAATTAAAGACAGTATAACATAATTCAATATGGCCAAAGGTTCCTTTGCGAAATTCTGTACAGAGCATATTTGCCATCTCAAAACAATCCGCTACAGAAATACTTCCTGCCTCTGCAAACTGTTCTGTCAGAGCTTCAATCTCTCTCTGGCGGAAATATTCTACTGCTTTCTTTCCAACCGGCAGAACCATGTAGTCCTTACCTTCAGCAGAAGCCTCCAGACATTTAAAAAGATTGGTGTTATAACCACCTGCAAGTCCTCTGTCACCTGCGATCACTACATAGCAGGTTTTATTGTTGGAAGACTCTTTCGCATAAACGGATGAGAAATCTGTATTCTCCCTTGCAATCTCTTTCAATGTCTCATGAAGTTCTGTAAAGTACGGACGGCATACCTCTGCACGTTCCTTTGCCTTACGCAGTTTGGAGGATGCTACAAGCTCCATGGCCTTGGTAATCTGCATTGTACTCTGTACACTCTTGATACGCAGCTTTACCGCTTTCATATTCGAAGCCATACGATACCCTCCTAATCACTTTATTTCTCAGGTCTTGTATTCAGGAAGTTCTCTGTATACGCATCCAGTACGCTGCGAAGCTTCTGTTCTGTTTCCTGCTCCAGCTTACCTGTTGAGCGGATCTCCTGCATAACCTCTACGCCTGCTGCATCTGTATCCAGATAGGTATATAATCCTGATTCATATACATTTACGTCTTCAACTTTTACTGATTCCAGAACACCCTTTGTAACCGCATAAAGGATTGCAACCTGTTTCTCTACAGGAACCGGTGCATTCTGGTTCTGTTTCAGAACTTCCACAATACGTGCTCCCTGTTCCAGACGCGCTTTTGTATCAGCATCCAGATCAGAACCAAACTGTGCGAAGCTCTGCAGCTCACGGTACTGGGAATAAATCAGTTTCAGTGTTCCTGCTACCTTCTTCATTGCCTTGATCTGCGCATCACCACCAACTCGTGATACGGAGATACCCGGATTTACAGCAGGCATGATTCCTGAATGGAATAACTCTGTCTCCAGGAATATCTGTCCGTCTGTAATAGAAATAACGTTAGTAGGAATATAGGCAGATACGTCACCTGCCTGTGTTTCAATAATCGGCAGTGCTGTCATGGAACCGCCGCCATGTTCATCGTCCAGCTTCGCTGCACGTTCCAGAAGTCTGGAATGCAGATAGAAAACATCACCCGGATATGCCTCACGTCCAGGCGGACGACGGATCAGCAGGGAAAGTGCACGGTATGCAACTGCATGCTTACTTAAATCATC
>CAUEAK010000140.1:0-3814 GCA_958454115.1 Blautia wexlerae | reverse complement strand
GCATTGCTGTATGCCATGGCATAAAAGATTTCCTGGGAATTGAGTTTGACATCATTCAGGCTTCTGTCTGCATAATTTCCGGTTTCTGTCAGTCTCTTTCCTTTTTCATCATCATTCATCATTGTCTCGAACATCCAGTCCAGACGTTCCTTTAATTTCTCATTAAGAACCGGAGCAGCCACCTCCACACGACGGACTGTATTTCTTGTCATAAAGTCAGCAGATGCAATATATATTTTTTCTCTTTCTTTTGTACCGAAACGGTAGATTCTGGAATGCTCCAGATAACGGCCTACAATACTTACAACCTTGATATTCTCTGTATATCCCTTAATCTCCGGAATCAGACAGCAGATACCTCTGACGACCATCTCTATCTTTACTCCTGCCTGAGATGCTTCCACCAGTTTATTGATGATCACCTTATCTGTCAGGGAATTGATCTTGATTCCAATATAGCCTTCCTTTCCCTGTTTCACCTGGTCGATTTCTTCCTGTATCATATCCAGAACTCTGTTCTGCAGACATTTCGGTGCAACCAGAAGAAGATTGGATTTCTCAACAACTTCCCCTTTCAGAAGAGCTGCAAACACTTCTGCTGCTTCTTTTCCGATTTCCTGATTTGCTGTGATCAGTGACAGATCTGTGTAAAGTGCAGATGTTTTTTCATTATAATTACCTGTACCAATCTGCGTAATATAGGACACACCCTTATCTGTTTTTCTGGAGATCAGGCACAGCTTGGAATGTACTTTATATCCATTCAGTCCATAGATTACTCTGCAGCCAGCTTCTTCCAGTTTTCTGGAATATTCAATATTGCTTTCCTCATCAAATCTGGCTCTCAGCTCTACAAGTACAACAACTTCTTTTCCGTTTTCTGCTGCTTCCACCAGAGCATCTACAATCTGGCTCTTGTCCGCCAGACGATATAATGTCATCTTGATGGATACAACAGAATCATCCTTTGCAGCCTCATTCAGAAGATTAATAAAAGATCTGATATTTTCAAATGGATAGGATAACAGTACATCTTTCTTCATGATCTGTGGAATCAGAGCACTCTTGTCATCTAGCTCCGGTGTCATTCTGGGAGTTCTTCTCTGATAGAAAAGTTTGTCCTGGGCAGTATTCCTCAGATATCCCTGAAGTCCGAATACAAAGGACATATCAAGCGGAACCCTGGTCAAAAATACGTGTTCTTTATCCACATGAAGCTCCTTACAGAGTGAACTTATCATCTTTTTATTTAATTCTCTGGATAACTCCATTCTTACAGGATTCATTCGTCTTCTCTGCTTGATCAGATTCTCCATTGCATCCCTGTAATCCAGATCCTCATCATAAATGGTTTCTGTATCAATATCTGCATTTCTGGTAATACGGAGCAGCGCTTTCTCCCTGATCTCATAACTCTTAAACATTTTCGGCAGAAAATGAAGAATCAGTTCCTCTGAAAGCATGAAAGTCCCTTTTCTTGTAGGAATATCGATCAAACGTCTGAATACAGTATTACTGCAAGGGATAATAGCTGTTTTTGTTTTTCCACCCTTGCTCATCAGTGATGCCACTGCATAAATATTTTTATTTTTCAGGAATGGAAATGGCTGCTGTTTGCTCACAATATTTGCAGACAGATACGGTGCGATCTCCTGATCAAAATATGTTTCCAGAAGCTTGCCTTCCTCTGCAGATAATCTGTTAAAATTGATCAGACGCACTCCGTAAGGCTCCAGTTCTCCCATCAGCTGTTCATAGATAGCTGCCTTTTTCTGATCCAGATCTCTGGTGGCCTGAATGATTGCAGTTACCTGTTCTTCACTGGTCATGTTTGTTTTATTCTCACGTATTACTTCAGATGCTTCCATCTGATCCATCAGAGTTCCGACTCTGACTCTGTAAAATTCATCCAGATTTGACTGATAAATAGCGGCAAATGTCAGTCTCTCTGCAAGCGGAACTCTTGGATTTCCCGCCTCATTTAAAACTCTCTCATTAAACTTCAGCCAGGACAGTTCTCTGTTCATCATATATACAGGTGCTGTAATTTCTTTGCTTTTTTTCTGTTGTTTTTTCATTCGGATAATTCCTCACTCTTTTTATTCGTGATATCAGTGGCAAAATTTATCAAACCTTTTGACTCTGACATCCCATAACGTTTAGAATTATAAACTTTGAATATCAATTCCATGGAATGTCCATGTTATATTTACGTAAAATTTCCAGTCAAACAAATAAATTTATCTGTTTCTCAATAAAAAAGTGATTTCTGCTATTCTATAGCAGTCCTTTCGCTACCTGTATTTTCTGTACGCTTCCCAGACTTACTGCCATACAAAGAACAGATAATACGAGTTTCGCTTATAGCATAGATGATTATCCAATAAAAAACAAGACTGCCCAGATTATACTTCGGACAGTCTCGCTTTTCATTTACTCATTCACCGGATTCACATGAACCATGCAGTGTTTTACGTCTTTAAAATTCTTCTCTATACTATGATGAACATTTTCCGCAATGTCATGTGCCTCATCCAGAGGAATCGTTCCATCTGCTGAGATTTCAATATCCACATACATCTTGGAACCGAAAAGTCGTGTCTGGAGAAGGTCGATTCCCTTCACGCCTTTCACACCCATGATCACTTCTCTCATGCTCTCTTCTGTTGCCTCATCGCAGGAATGGTCAACCATCTTATCAATAGCATCTCTGAAAATATCTACAGATGCTTTCACGATCAGTACACAGATTGCCACACTGGCAATTGGATCCAGGATCGGGAAGCCAAGTCTTGCACCCAGGATACCAATAAATGCACCAACAGAAGACATTGCATCTGAACGGTGGTGCCATGCATCTGCCATCAGTGCGCCAGAGTTTATTTTCTTCGCAGCACTTCTGGTATACCAGAACATCCACTCCTTCACTACAATAGAAACAACTGCCGCAATCAGTGCCAATGTTCCGGGAATTGCAATGCTTGCTCCTGAAGTACTCTTAATAATGTTCTCAATTCCATTCATACCAATTCCGATACCGGTTGCCAGAAGTAACCCGGACAAAATAATGGAAGATACACATTCCATCCGCTCATGTCCATACTGATGCTCCTTATCGGATTTTTTGCTGGATAAATTCACACCGACTATTACTACGAAAGTACTTCCCACATCAGATGCTGAATGAATCGCATCTGAGATCATGGCACCTGAATGTGCCAGAATTCCGGCAAGTAATTTAAATAAGGAAAGTAACAGGTTTACTGCAATACTCACACCTGATACCTTCATTGCCACCTTATGTTCCCATGCAGGCTCTTCCTTCTTAGCTGTCGTGTTACTGTTTGTCTTGTCTGACATTGCTGTCATGTTTAATTTTTTTGTCTGTTCCATAACCAGGACCTCCTAAATTTTCTTTTCAAATATATAAGCTTTTGTACTTTCCTATATTTGAGTTTACAGGTTCTTCTTATGTCACATACATTGCGCCACAGTCAGAAAACATATTTCCTTTCTGTGACTTATCAAAGTGCGGTCTTACAGGGGTCTTTTTGTATTTCGGAACTGCACCTGTCTCAGAAAATCCTCCTAAAAAAATCCCTCTAAAAGAAAATCTTTCCAAAACATACTTTTCAGAAAACAAAAAGACACACCTGCGGAACATACACTGTCCCACAGATATGTCTGAAAATTTTCATATCTGCTGCCGCTTCGCGCGGCCCGGCCCCACGCCCTCGAGCATCTCGGGCATCGCCTGCTCAGTTTGTACTGTTGATCTCGCATTCTGTTGAATGTAATGCAGTGCAAAGAGAAT
>CAUEAK010000139.1:0-3826 GCA_958454115.1 Blautia wexlerae | reverse complement strand
TTAATATGTAATATCAGAAAAATCTCAAGAAAAAATGTTTTCTTCTTTCTTGATCGGAACGATCAGCGCACTTACGCACGGCAATTCTTGCCGTACTCAGTGCGAAAAATTGTTGTTCCGGTCAAAACGTGTCGGCTAATCTCGAACATTGTCGAAGACGGACGCTCTGCCGGATGCCCCTATGCCCCATGGGTTCCCGGCACTCCGGCAGGACGCTGCTGACTAAAAACCAGTAATCAAGGAAAAAGCATCTCGTATTCCGGGAAATGTTTTCTTCCGGTTTTGCGAATAATAACGCGTTAGCGTTGATTACGGGTGGGTTTTAGGGAGGGTCTCCCTCCCTGTGGTTTTTGATCAGATTTTAGAAAGTGAGATTTTCTATAAATATATATATATAGTTAGTACGTTTACTTCGTTTCTCGTTTAGAGACCCCCGGAACCCACTATTTTACTGGCTTTGCAGATTTTAAAAACGAGAAATGGTCGGTGAAAAACGAGAAATGGTCGGTCTAAAAACGAGAAATGGTCGGTTTGTCTAAAAACGAAAAACGAGAAATGGTCGGCGAAAAACGAGAGGTTTTGTTTGTAAATACTCGTACTTTGTGATATACTTAACTCATAGAAACGAGGTGTTGTATATGGCAAAAAAAGTTGACCACCGGGAATCGGTTAAAGTGGTCACAGCAAATTCTCTAATAACTGCTACAGGTCCAGAAAAATTAGGATTACAAGCAAGGAAGCTATTGTATATAGCTATATCTCAGTGTCGTCAAACGGAACATGATTTTTATGGATTTGAACTAACAGCTATTGAATTTGCGGATTTGATGGGAGTGTCAGCAGATGCAGTTTACAAGGAAGCTGATAGAGTTACAAATGAATTGATGTCCGGTTTTGTTCGTATCCAGACGAAAGAAGACGGATACCGGAAGTACAGCTTATTCAGTTACTGCGAGTATTCTAACGGGGTATTATCGTTCAAATTAAATCCGGATATGACAAGTTTCCTGTTAGATCTCAGGCGTGATTTTTCGCAGCCATTACTGGAAGATTTCCTGCATATGAAGTCTGAAATGAGCATGGCTATCTGGCACTATATGCAGAAGCAAATGCACAGTAAAAAACCACGCATAGGGTCAGCTATAGAATTTACTTGCGATTTACAAGTTATTCGAGACATTACAGGTACTACAAGCACCTTTACCCGGATAAGTGACTTTAAGAGGTACGTTTGGGATAAAGCCATTCGCGAAATAAAGTATAATTGTGGGGTTGATATAACTTATAAGGATATTAAGACAAGTAGGAAGATCACAGGGTTTGCGTGCAGTGCCAAGAGTGTTATTGACACACCGATAAGCAATGAGATTAGAGCAAAGGTTGAAGCAGGAAAAATGAGAATAGCAGCCGAACAACAGAAACGTGGTATTCGATCAGTTCCAGAATCGGAAGAATTGCCACTGACAGAGCCACAGCACCAACACCATAGACCACTGACGCAGATGGAAAAAGAACAGTACAGTCAACAAACAAAGAACGCTGAACAGCTGGATATCTTCTCTTTTTTGAACAGGCAATGAAGCAAACTATTTACTGGATAAACAAAAAAATCCGGAGAAACGTCCGGAGCATTGGGAGGTATAAGGATATGCAGGATAGACTTGAACCGTTAATTTGCCGTAATGTTATTTATACTGTAGTTGATGAACCGGGAATATATACCGGAACTGTCGAACGTGACAGCAATGGAAGACCCTACATACAGGATTCCGATGGTATAGCAATAGTGTATGATACAGGCATTTTGAAGACCGTACAGGAGGTGTAGACATGGCAGATCATAGAGACTATCTGGACGAACAGTACAAAATTGCCGTTTTAGATTATAAATGCGCCCACAGCGAGGACGAACAGTGGCAGGCACGCAAACGTATGGCAGCCGTAGAACGTACCGCCAGCGAGCTGTACGGGTTCAAGTATGCAGATGAATTACACCGGAAGTATCTGGAAAATTCGTAAATTACCCCTATACGTATATATACGAACAAAATCTCGAAAAATCACGCAAAAATATTGTACTAAATAAAATACAATTTTTTGCGTGATTTTTTTGAGTTTCATTCGTATATATTATATAAGGCTTTGCTGTAGAACGTTTTGTTCCTACCACTGATTATGAACGTACCGCCTTGTGTCATCGCCCCTATTCTTGCCATGTCCTAACTGTTTGTTGCTGTAATCCGCAGCATCACGTTTGGAATCACCGGAACAACGTGCCAGGTCATACGAATCCTGGGCGAACAGTTTACGAAAGGCGTGGTTCTTGTTATGTTTTGGCAATTCTGCGCCTGTACGCTTTACCGCGTCCCTTATCCTGGCTGAGATACTGTCGTTATCTGCGAATCTGCCGCCTTTTTCCTTCTGGATAACATACGCACCGCCTGAGCGTGTCCCTATGGCTTCTTTAAGGTCTTGTAAGGCTTCTGGGCTTGTTATGTCTACCGTCCTCCATCTTCCTCCCTTTGTTCCATCGTCTTTGCCCTGTAAGGTTATAGTTCCATACCCCCACCGTCCGCCATGGTCGATCAGACGACCGATCTTTATCTCTGCCGCTTCATTCAGACGGCATCCGGCATATCTGGACAGTGGGAGAGACTTCCACGCCTCAGACCGTCCATGCGTCCGCATATCGTCTTTCAGAGCCTTATATACTTCATCCGTAGCAACATATTCCCGTACATGTTCCGGGCGTTCAGACATCGGTATACGGACGTCTTCCGTCTTCCAGTTCATTCTGCCATAACATTTCTGGCAGATCTGCTCTATTTTCTTCATCTGTTCTTTACGTGTCCCTAAGGTAGTTGTATTACAGGTTTTTGCCATTAAGTCAAAATACCCCTGCAGGTGTTCCGGCTTAATGTCTTTAACCATCTTTACATCTGGATAATTTTCTTTGAGGTATCTGGCAAAATGGGGCATCCGGTCTGTCCGAAGATCTTTCCCGTAGCTTCTTGAAAATACCTTTTCGTCATATCCATCATGCGCCCCCCGGTAGCTCCTTTTACTCTGCCCCTTGCTGTCTGCCACCGTATCAAATGCGTACTGCATCTGTGCTTTTATACTGTGTCCCATGGTAATTATCTCCTTTCTGTTGTAAAAAAAAATGCCCGCAAAGCGGGCGTGATGAAAAAAAGTGTCGGAAACAGGTACATTGCAGTTGAACTCAACTTTTATGTAAAAATCAACTTTTACGGTATAAAAGTTATTAAAAGTTCAACTTTTTTGAAAAAATCGCACCTGTTTCCGGTGGCGGTAGTGGCAGTAACGGAATGTGTCGGAAAACCCATTCCGTTACTGCCACTACAATTCCGCCATTTTTTACCGCCCTCTATGGGCGGCTACAAGCTAGTTTCGTTCAGAGAAATCCCCGGAGGGACTAAAGCAGTAAGCCGGGAGTGCCGGTCTGCCGGTAGATACAGGTCACTACGCTGTACCTTAGTGATAGACAGCTCACCATTGCTGTATTGATGTACCTTTGCAGGAAAAGCCATACAGTACCAATTTACGCCGGGTACGTCATCAGCCGCAGCCAATGTTTCCCGGACACTTCATAAACTGGCAGTGATCCATATGAGCCTAGATGACTATGCTTCCGATCCGCTTACATATCGTAGTGCTATAGCCGAGTTGCGATCTTTTCTCATGTTGTTTGTTCTCCAATCTTCATTATTTATTTTTTTAAAGGAAAAAATATAAAACTAGGATACGTCTTTAATATGTAATATCAGAAAAATCTCAAGAAAAAATGTTTTCTTCTTTCTTGATC
>CAUEAK010000138.1:0-3919 GCA_958454115.1 Blautia wexlerae | reverse complement strand
ATCTCTTCTCTTATCCTGCGCGCTTTTTTATGGTCCAGACCACTGGCTGTAATTCCCACTACCAGTCCCTCTTCCATATAAATTCCCGGGAAATAAAAATCGCACTGCTCCCTGTCACTGGCTACATTAACATAAACGCCTTCCTGCCTGCAGATCCTGTGGATCTCATCATTTAACTTTCTGTCATTGGTAGCTGCGATCACCATATATGCCATCGCAAAGTCTGTACGCTTCACCGGACGTGTGATCAGCTCTACATAGCCGGCTTTGCCAAGCTCCATCATCTCCATGGTGACCTTCGGAGCAATGACTCTGATATTTCTGGTGAATGATAAAAGGGTTTTCACTCGACGAGT
This sequence comes from Blautia wexlerae, assembly GCA_958454115.1. Lineage (GTDB taxonomy): Bacteria > Bacillota > Clostridia > Lachnospirales > Lachnospiraceae > Blautia_A > Blautia_A wexlerae_C. Next base: position 3,563 of record CAUEAK010000138.1, on the reverse strand, counting down.
TGCAATGTTTCCGCCGCCTACAACCACGATATTCTTATCTGATAAGTCTATAAACATTGGAAAATACGGCTTATTCTTCATATATTTTCTCCAGTCCTGCCACACACTCAAGGAAAATCTCCTGATTCAGACTGTCACGCAGACCAAAGATCAGTTTATTTACTACTTTTCCTGCTGCCGTATCCACTGCATGGACCAGATTCTGCCTGTCATCCTCTTCCATAGGTGTTTTCTTTAATATCTTTGCAATCCTTAAATTCAGGTCATTGACTGCCTCATCTTTAATATCCTGAATTCTTGGGATCAGGTCTCTTCCATCCAGCCATTGGAAAAATTCATCCATCTGCTCTCTTACGATCGCGCCTGCTGCCTCCAGATTTTCCTGAAGCTCTGCAGGAACTTCCTCTATACGGAAGCTGTCCATGTCATAAAGTGTGACCCCCTGGATTTTTCCAACAGATGGCTCTATATCTCTGGGAACTGCCAGATCGATCAGGATCAGGTCATCCTTTGTCCTGATTCCCTGGAACAATTCTTCTTTTAATGTAAAATTCGGGCTTGCAGTTGCACTTACTACAAGATCACACTGTGGCATATACTCCATTCTGTCACCGTAATTAATACGCTTGCAGCCCAGCGGAATATTCACAACTCCGCTTCTGTACTGACGGATGGTCACTGTTACATCTGCACCTGCCTCCTGCAAGGCCTGAGCAGCCACCTTGCCCATCTCACCGTTACCGATGACCATACAGGTCTTATCCCTGAGAGAATACCCCTTCTCTGCCAGAAATCCGATGGCCTGATGGATCACTGACGGATTTCCATGGGAAAAAGGAACCTCTGTCTTAATTCTCTTTCCTGCTGTGGCAGCCATTCTGAACAGAACCTCCAAAACACCATCTGCCGCAAAATTCTCTCTTGCCAGATTCAGGGCATCCTTCACCTGTGTAAGGATCTGATCCTCCCCTATGATCTGTGATTTCAGACCACTGGTAAGATAAAAAAGATGCTCAACTGCCTCCTGATCCTTACGCTCTACAAAATATTGTCTGTAAGAATCCTCAGTAATTCCCTTTATCCTGCAGAGGCAGTCATAAAGACAGACATCCACCTCATCATCCACACTTGCCCAGACCTCCAGGCGGTTACAGGTGGACAGGATCACGCATCCATATATTCCATTTTGATTCTTTATTTTTTCCATTGCTTCACCGGCATTTTTCTTTGTAAATGCAAATTTCGCACGAATATCCACCGGTGCCATATTATGGTCAATTCCAATCATGGAAATACTCATAACTTCTAACTCTCCTTCGTATTTCACCATTCCTCATTCATTTCATATCAAATCAAATATCCCACTGGCAACAGGGTATTTGATTTGATAAGAAATCCGGACAGCTAAAAAGCACTGTCAGAGATATCATAATCATTTCCTGTTAAGATGTCAATTGTAAACACGGAAAAAACTCAGCATTAGAGTAAAGGATGTTACTGTTCACATACCACTATCCCGAGACATACAAGCCAAAATTCCATTGCCGCAGGCAATCTGGAATGAATTTTGGCTAAGTTACTGTGAACGGAGTGAACAGTAACTAAAGGATAACGTGACAAGACCTCATTACCGTTCGTTCTGCATCCGGTAATGAGGTCAGAATATTCTGTGTTTACTGTTTATCTATTCTCATCAAAACTTTACATTTCTTTCTGTAACAGGCGATTCCATATTTTATGATTGTATGAATTCCTTCCTGTTCCAACGCCTCAGTATATCTGATATCTATAATCTGCTGAAGTGCTTTTTCGCACTCTCCCTGAAGATTTCCGTCATCTGCATATTTTACTTCGATCACAATCCCCACATCTTCATCCTCTATACGGATCAGAATATCCCCGAATCCATCTCCTGATTCCCGATTGGACATTACTGACCAGTTCTCTTTGAATCCCAGAATCCCCAGCAGCAATCCATGATAGAAATTTTCTTTCGTTGGTTTCTGCGCAAAGGTATCTCTTATGCTGATCGTTTTCTTCATATATTCTGTAAAAATCAACTCTACTTTTTCCGGATTTTGGTTCAGCAGTGCATCACACAAATCACTGACTGTTTTTCCATCGTCCTTTACATTTTCTTTGAACATTTTCAGAATATGGTTGGTGATAATATTTCGGATTTCTCTATTGGGAATGACCAGATTATACCTGTTGCCACTGGGTTCCCCTCTCTGTGTCAGATATCCTGTCATAAAAAGTGTACTCCACAGATTGTCTATGGAAGAATATAATTCCTTATAGGTAAGCTCAGAATTAATTTCTTTCTGGACAATCCCTCCATTTACCAGCTGTTCCAGTTCCATTCTGGTCAGCTTCTGTGGTTTTCCCACACTGTCAATGAAATGGCTGATCACACTGTTTCCACTTGTATTCGCCCAGTAATTCTTCGGTTCCAGCCCGGGATCTGCCAGATGATCGCTGCAGAAATTGATCACATCCCATGGACAATAAACATCCACATTTCCAAACCGGTAGCCGTCATACCACTCTTTCACTGTCTCATAATATTTTTCCTGTCCATAATACCGGAGGAGTTCCTTTACTTCCGCATCTGTAAATCCAAATGTTTCATCAAAACTCTTATCTGTAATGGAATAAACCTTAAAGTTGTTAAGACCTGTAAAAATGCTTTCTTTTGCAATCCGCAGGCATCCTGTCAGCACTGCGAATTTCAGACTGCTGTTGGTTTTTAATGCATTCTCAAATAAATTACGGATCAGCAATACCATTTCATCATAATAGCCATTTTCATTTGCCTTTGCCAGAGGTACGTCATACTCATCGATCAGAACAATTACTTTGCTGCCATAGTGCTTTTCCAGCAATTCTGTCAGCTCACGGATACTGTACACCAGAGAATCGTTTGTCATTTCTTTTTTCTTTAACTGTGTCAGTAATTCGTGATCTGTTTCATCAAGCTCTGTGCTGTCTGAAAGTACGGATAGTCTGCGGGCTTCTTCATTGATTGTTTTTATGAGAAATCTTCGGGCTTCCTCATATGTGGCACCATTAATTCCCTTCAGACTGACAGAAACCACCGGAAATTTTCCCTGATATTTTTCACATAATTCCTGATTATCTGAAATCCTCAGCCCATCAAACAGAGTCTTATCTTTTCCAATCTCAAAAAAACTCTGGAGCATACTCATATTCAGGGATTTTCCGAAACGTCTCGGACGGGTAAACAGGTTTACTTCACCCCATCTTGTAAGCAACTGTTCAATCAGTCGTGTCTTATCTATATAATAGAAATCTTCCTGCCGCAATTTTTCAAAATTCTCAATTCCAATTGGAAGTTTTTTTAATCCTGCCATCTTATATCCCCTTCCATTTATAAAGCATACCTTATTATTGTTATCCGTCTTATTACTTTTCATAATAGCATGAATCCTACTGTAATTCCAGAAAATAATGCAACCTGTTACTATCGCAAGTGACAGTGGCAAGCGAAGTAAAATATGTAATAATATGATTGAGATACTTGCAGAAAATATTAACAGAAA
>CAUEAK010000137.1:0-3939 GCA_958454115.1 Blautia wexlerae | reverse complement strand
GCGGGATAGTGGTGTGTGAACAGTAACAGGCGAACTATAAACTGAGAAAATAAAAAAGTTGACAATTAACCTTCTGTGCTTTAAAATAGTAAACCATAAAATATATGGAGGTTTACAAATGACTAAAACAAAAAGCATGATCTATTGCGGTCTTTTTACGGCGTTGATTGCAGCAGGTGCGTTTATTAAAATCCCTGTACCGGTAGTTCCCTTTACACTGCAGTACCTGTTCACTATGCTTGCCGGATTGTTTCTGGGATCCAGAAGGGGTATGATTTCTGTGGTTGCCTATATGCTGTTGGGGCTGGCAGGACTTCCGATCTTTTCGGAGGGCGGTGGGATCTGGTATATTTTCAAGCCAAGCTTCGGTTATATTATAGGGTTCTGCCTGGGAACATACGTGACCGGACTTATTGCAGAGCGTCTTAAGCAGAAGACAGTTTTTCACTATTTACTTGCGAATTTGGCAGGTCTGATGATCGTCTATGCCTGTGGAATGGTTTATTACTATGTGATCTGTAATTATGTGATCGATACACCGATTGGAATCTGGCCGCTTATCCTTTATTGTTTTCTTCTTGCTGTACCCGGTGACATTGCATTAAGTGTTCTGGGAGCTGTTATTGCAAAACGTGTCAGACCGGTAGTGCTTCAATATCTTTTTGATTCAAAATCAAATGTCAGACTGGAAAGGGAGGAGCTTGCAAAATGAATCCACTTATTTTAGCACAGGAAATTATTGATGGACGCAGAATCACAAGGAAAGATGATCTTTCTTTTTTTCTCACCTGTGATTTAGATGAATTATGTGAAGGAGCAGACCGTATCCGCGAAGCATATATCGGTGATAAGGTAGATCTCTGTTCCATTATCAATGGCCGCAGCGGCAGGTGTCCGGAGGACTGCAAATATTGTGCTCAGTCAGTACACCACCATACTTCCTGTGAGATCTATGATTTTCTTCCCGAGGAAAAGATTCTGGAAGCATGTAAAATGAATGAAGAGGAGGGTGTTGATCGTTTTTCCATTGTCACTGCAGGAAAGGCTCTGACCGGAAAAGAATTTGATCAGGCGATTCATGCCTATGAAACCATGTATAAGGAATGCAATATCGATCTCTGTGCTTCCATGGGATTTCTTTCTTCCGAACAGCTGCATCGTCTTCATGAAGCCGGAGTAACCAGTTACCATCATAATATTGAGACTTCGCGGAGAAATTTTCCTAATATATGTACGACACATACATACGATATGAAGATTGAAACTCTGAAAAAGGTAAAGGCAGAAGGAATGTGTGCATGTTCCGGTGGCATCATAGGAATGGGAGAGACCTGGGAGGATCGTCTGGATATGGCAGTCAGCCTTGCAGAGCTGGGTATTGACTCCATTCCGATCAATGCATTGATGCCCATTCCGGGAACACCTTTGGAACATCTTGATCAGCTTTCAGAGCAGGATATCCTCCGGACAATTGCCTTCTTTCGTTATATTAATCCTGAGGCTAATATTCGTCTTGCTGCCGGACGGGCACTTCTTACCAATGACGGGGAAACCGCTTTTAAATCCGGTGCCTCCGCTACAATAACAGGGAATATGCTGACTACTGTTGCCTGCGCAACCATCCGCAGCGACCGAAAAATGCTCTCTGATATGGGCAGAAATGTAACACCAGAATATTGGAAGGAAGTGGAAGAATCATGAGTAAAGCGGTATTTATTACAGGAACAGGAACAGACATGGGCAAAACCTATCTCTCAGGACTGATCGTAAAAAAACTGGCACAGGCAGGAAAAAATCCGGCTTATTACAAAGCTGCAATGAGTGGAAATGACCGGCGTGCAGACGGAAGTCTAATCCCGGGCGATGCACTTTTTGTTAAAGAGATGTCTGGTATTTCCCAGTCTCTGGATGATATGTGTCCCTATGTATATGAAAATGCCTGGTCTCCTCATCTTGCTTCAAGAGTTGAGGGTAATCCGGTGGATCTTGATGTTGTGCGAAGAGGATTTTTGAAGGCAGCAAATGATTATGAATATATTACCATGGAAGGAAGTGGCGGTATCCTCTGTCCGCTCTGTTTTGATGAACGCAAAATCCAGCTTGAAGATGTGATAAGAGAGTTTGAGCTTTCCAGTATTCTGGTGGCAGATGCAGGGCTTGGTACAATAAACAGTGTTGTATTGACTGCTGAGTATATGAAAGCCCATTCCCTTCCAATCAAAGGTATTATTTTTAACCATTACCATCCCGGAAATATTATGGAAGAGGATAATATTGCTATGTGCCAATATATGACAGGCCTTCCGGTTATTGCAAAAGTACAGGATAATGCGAAGGATCTTGATATAGATGCAGATGTACTGGCAGAATTTTATGATGAGGTGAAGATTAAATGATATGGTATCCCTATGAACAAATGAAAACAATGAAAGCTCCCTATAAGATTCTGGATGCAGAGGGTGTACATCTTTATACAAAAGATCAGAAGCTGATAGACTCTATATCTTCCTGGTGGTGTATGATTCATGGATATAAGCATCCGGAACTGACAGAAGCGATCAAGGAACAGGCAGACCGTTTTTGTCATGTAATGCTTGGGGGACTGACACATGAGCCGGTGGAAAAACTTTCTGCGAAGCTGCAGGAATTTCTGCCAGGAGATCTGGATTATTGTTTTTTTTCAGATTCAGGAAGTGTTGCAGTGGAGGTCTCACTTAAAATGGCCCTTCAATACAACACCAATCAGGGAAGAAAGCGCCCGTTAGTGCTGGCTCTTGAACATGCATATCACGGGGATACCTTTAAGGCAATGGAAGTTGGTGATGACGAGGATTATCATTTCGCTTTTGACAAAAAAGAGGGTGTTGTCCATATTCCCACTGAGATCCCGGCCCTGGAGGAGGCATTTGAACAGTATCATGACCGTCTGAACTGCTTTATTGTGGAGCCTCTTTTACAGGGAGCAGGAGGAATGCGGATGTATGATATTTCATTCCTGAAGAGAGCAAGAGAATTATGTGACCAGTATGATGTTCTTTTGATTTTTGACGAGGTTGCAACCGGGTTTGGCCGCACAGGTAATCGCTTTGTGGCAGATCTTGTTCTGCCGGATATCCTGGTTCTTGGAAAGGCCCTTACAGGAGGATATATTGGTCATGCTGTCACTGTGGCAAATCACAAGGTATTTGATGCCTTTTACAGTGATGATGACAGACTTGCCCTGATGCATGGCCCTACTTTTATGGGAAACCCGCTGGCATGTGCTGTGGCCTTAAAGGGAATTGAGATTTTTGAGCGCGAAGATTATATGAGTAAGATCCGTCATATTGAACAGGTTTCACGTTGTGAGATGGAAGCATTCACAGATCCACGGATCAAAGAAGTCCGGATCATGGGTGGCTGTGTGTGCGTGGAGGTTCATGATTCCAGAGATCTGGAAGGCTTCCAGCAGTTTGCTTATGAACGGGGTGTGTTCAGCAGGCCATTTTTGAACTACATGTACTCTATGGTTCCATATGTGATCAGTGACGAAGAGCTTATAAAAATTTTTGATGTGATGAAGGAATGGTTTAGAGAGAAATAAATAAAAACTACTGTATAAAGCCGGAAAAAAATTCAGCTTATATACAGTAGTTTTTTTGTTTTATAGCAATCCTCGTAAATAATGCATTTAAGACAGTTCAGCAGAGTGCGAAAGACAAGGAAGATATCTGCAGGCGTGCTGACGCACGGCAAAGATATCTGACGCAGGATTTCACACTCTGATGGGCTGGATTAAGATGCATTATTTCAGAGGATTGCTATAGATTGCCTGCAGTTTGTCAATCATCTCCTGGATCTCAGCCCGGGAGAATCCGCCAAAGCTGCACAGAGAGCGAAGTGGCATGGAATCTGTCATTGCTGCTACCATTTCTTCAGTGATAGCTTCAGCAGCAGATT
>CAUEAK010000136.1:0-3946 GCA_958454115.1 Blautia wexlerae | reverse complement strand
TTGTAAGTTTCAGCAGGATATCATCTCCCTGCTCTGTTGCCTGTACCTGATATCCCTGATGTGTTGCAAATCTGGATACATTCTCTTTTGCAACTACGTTATCAACCAGGATCTCATATTCTTTATCTCCGGATTCCATTGCATTCTTTGCACGGATCACTGGTTCCGGACAGGATAAACCTCTTGCATCTACTTTCTTCATTCGTCTCTCTCCTTTTAGAGTGTGTCTAAAAAATACTTTCCACAAAGTGAGCGTATTGATTGCTGAAATAATGTCTGCATTCCAACAATCAGGCTTCTTCTTTTCTCATGGAGTTCACTGCCGCAATTACAGCAACTACCACAATCCCAATAATAACTGCGATCTTTCCGTTTGCTGTAGGACCTTCACCGGAAGATGCCAGTCCGAAGTTATGGGCAAAAGCAGCACCTGCCATCAGACCGAGAACGGTCACAGCGGAGTCTGTATTTCCCTCGCCTGCAAGGATCAGCTGACGAAGCGGGCATCCACCGAGGAGAATACATCCAAAGCCTGCCAGATACATTCCCAGTGCGTTCCACAGTCCGTCTGTATGTGCGATCGGCTGTCCCGCAAATCCCGGATTGAAATAGGATGTTCCTGTAACTGCACCGAGGAGTAGATTCATTACCAATGCTGTCACAAGAATTGCAGCAAAACCGAACAGTAATTTATATTCTTTGAAAAGTACCGCATCACGGATACCGCCGACCATACACAGACGTGTTCTCTGTGCCAGAATTCCAACGATAATTCCTGCTGCCAGTGCGATAACAATTGCAGCATGTTTTGCTCCAGGTCCGCCTTCCGGCTCTGTGAAATGGATAAATGCAGGTGCAGCTACCAACAACAGAAGCATCACGATCTGGAATGCAGGATAAATACTGCCTTCCAGCTTCGGCATCTTATAAGAACGTTTCAGTGTGTAACCTTTCTTCAGGAAAACAGTTCCTGTAAGAATACCGGCTACAAATCCAACAAGTCCAAACAGAGCATTTCCGTCTCCGCCTGCCAGACGCAGAATCATACGGAATGGACATCCGAGGAACATCAAACATCCGATCATAACAAATGCACCAAGTGTAAATCTGGTCACAGGTGCAGAACCGCCTCTTGGACTGAACTCTTTCTTAGCAAGTGAAATGATACATGCTCCAAGCACCAGACCAATGATCTCCGGACGGATATACTGAACTGCTGCCGCTGAATGAAGTCCCAGCGCACCTGTGGTATCTCTCAGGAAGCAGGCAATACAAAATCCCATATTTGCCGGATTTCCAAAAAACACCAGAATTGCAGCGATCAGACCGATCACGCCTCCTGCCAGAACTATGGTTCCCTTTTCGTTTTTCATTTATTTCTTTCCTCCTTTTACACTATTTACTCTCAGCGTCTTTATTGCACTTGCTTTTGTGAGAGTACATCACTGACTTTTTTTGTTGTCAGCGCAATTTCTTTGTATCTATTTTATCATTTTTATGCTGAAATCACTAATTCATTATAGTCGTATTTTATAGTTATTTATAGAAATCATTTATAAGTTGTGCTATACTACAGATAAGATATGATGTTAGGGTCAAAAAGTATTTTTTTCCTGACTTGATATCCACGAATTGCTATATATAAAAATCGGGGGATTTGTTGCTATGAATAAAATATATCTGGATCAGGCCAGTACGTCTTTTCCAAAAGCACCATCTGTGGCACAGACAGTTTATGATTATCTGTCAGGCTCTGCTGTGAATGTGAATCGTGGAGGATACCGGGCAGCTTATTCTGTGGAGGAACAGATTTTTGAAACAAGAGAACAGCTTCTGAGGCTCTTTCACTTTACTTCCGGAAAGGGTAAGAATGTTATTTTTACAGAAAATATCACTGCAAGTCTGAATGTTCTTCTGAAAGGACTTTTGAACCCCGGCGATCATGTACTTGTAACTGCCATGGAGCATAATGCAGTGATGCGTCCCCTTGTACAGCTGGAGAAACATGGAATTTCTTTTGACAGGATCCCATGCACTTCTGACGGCAGTCTTCTGCTTGATAAAGCGACCGCACTCCTTCGTCCTGAGACTAAGCTTGTGGTCTGTCTTCATGCTTCTAATGTATGCGGAACTGTCATGCCAGCACAGGAAATCGGAGATTTCTGCAAAGAACATGGGCTTCTTTTTATTCTGGACACTGCACAGACGGCAGGAACCATTAACATTGATATGGAGAAATGTCACATAGACGCACTGGCATTTACAGGTCACAAGGGACTCAGAGGGCCACAGGGAACAGGTGGCTTTCTGATCCGCAATAAACTGGCAGCGCAGATTGAGCCTCTTATCAGCGGTGGAACAGGAAGTGCCTCTCATTCTGAAGAAGTACCGGCATTTCTTCCTGATCGTTTCGAGCCCGGAACTCCCAATATACCTGGGATTCTGGGACTTCATGCCGCACTCTGTGATCTGGAGAAACAGTCCATGGAAGAAATCCGCCAACATGAATTAATGCTGACACAATACTTTATAGATGGTATCCTGAATCTGGATCCTGAAGAAAAATTTCTGCGTATTATCGGTAAAAAAAATATTGAAAACCGTTGTGCAGTTGTATCCGTCCAGACCTTACATATGGACATGGCTCAGGCCGCCTTTGAGCTGGACAGTACTTATGGAATTATGACAAGAGTCGGCCTTCACTGTGCACCAAACGCACATAAAACTCTTGGAACATACCCGGATGGTACTCTCCGTTTTTCTTTCGGACCTGAGAATACAAAGCAGGAACTGGATATTGCTTTAGATGCATTATCCGCATTACTATAACAATCCTAGTGTACCAACAAGTTGATTTCTTGAACAATCTTACGTCTAAATTTCTTATTTCCGCGTTGTCGTCAGTCGCCGTAGCCACCGCTACGCCTCTCTCCTCCGCCTTGAAATAAGAAAATTTATCCTGCAAGATTGTTTCAAGAATCAACTTGTCGGTACACTCGTACATCGTTTTCGTACATAAAAGGAGAGTTTCACAATGGAATTTAAACAATTAGAAGCATTCGTCGCTGTCGTGGACTACGGCAGCTTCTCAGAGGCGGCCCGCCGCCTCTACCTGACACAGCCTACGATCAGTGCGCATATACGTTCCCTGGAAGATGAACTGCATATGAAACTGATCATCCGTACTACAAAGAAAACAACGATCACAGCCAAAGGCTACCAGCTTTATGACAGTGCAGTCCGTATGCTGGAAATCAGAAATAACCTGCTTGAAAATTTTACAGGTGCCCACAAACATATGATAGATCTGGCTGCATCTACCATTCCTTCTTCTTATCTTTTGCCAGAACTGCTTGCTGCTTTCGGCAAAACGCACCCTGATGTTTATTTTCACTCCATACAGTCAGACAGTTCTGAATCCATCAGCCGGGTACTGGACGGAACTGTAGATCTGGCTCTGGTAGGCCAGAATACACGTGATGAGAGCTGCGTGTTTATTCCTTTCTGCCATGATGAGCTGGTTATTGCAACTCCTGTAACAGATCACTATCTTGCACTCAAGAACAGAGAAACACCCGCTGTTTTTCATGATTTCCTGAAAGATCCTATTATCCTCAGGGAAAAGGGCTCCGGCACAAAAAAAGAAATGGACCTTTTTCTGGAGCGCACAGGCATCACAACAGGCAATCTGAATGTGATTGCCCGCATGAATGACCTGGAAAGCATCAAAAAGTCCATTGTTAATGGTCTGGGAATCTCTATTCTTTCATCACGCTCTGTCAATGACCTGCAGAGGACAAAGCAGATTCTTGTCTTTCCGCTGGAGGAAGCTGCCCATAAGCGCAGTTTCTATATAGTCTACAGCAAAAACAGGATTCTGAACCCCCATGTAAAGCAGTTTGTACAGTTTGTGCGAGACTATTATATGTAACTGTTATCTGCCGGC
>CAUEAK010000135.1:0-3977 GCA_958454115.1 Blautia wexlerae | reverse complement strand
TATAGATCCAACAGAAAATTTCAGGAGGAAAGACGTAATGAAAAGCAATTACCAGCATATTTTCACACCACTCACAGTAAAAAATATGACTATCAAAAACCGTATCGTTATGATGCCTATGGGAACCAATTACGGGGAACAGAACGGCGAAATGAGTTTTCTTCACATTAATTATTATAAAGAGCGTGCCAAAGGCGGCACAGGTCTGATCATCGTAGAGAATGCAAGCGTAGATTCTCCGCAGGGTTCCAACGGAACTACTCAGCTTCGTATTGACCACGACAACTATCTGCCGCGTCTGTACAAATTCTGTGAAGAGATCCACAAATATGGTACCTGTATTGCAATCCAGATCAACCACGCAGGTGCTTCCGCTGTTTCCGCACGTACAAATATGCAGCCGGTTTCCGCATCTGATATTCCGTCCAAAGAAGGCGGAGAGATCCCGCGTCCGTTATCAATGGAAGAAATCCATCACATTGTAAAGAAATACGGCGAGGCTGCAAAGAGAGCCCAGGCTGCAGGTTTTGACGCAGTAGAGATCCATGCGGGACATTCCTATCTGATCAGCCAGTTCCTCTCTCCTCTTACAAACAAACGTACAGATGAGTTCGGCGGATCTGTGGAAAACAGAACACGTTTCTGCCGTATGGTCATTGAAGAAGTAAGAAAACAGGTCGGACCTTTCTTCCCGATCATGCTCCGTCTCAGCGCAGATGAGCTGATGGAAGGCGGCAACACTCTTGAGGACACTCTTGAATATCTGGAATATATTCAGGATGAAGTTGATATCTTCGATGTTTCCTGCGGTTTAAACGGTTCTATCCAGTATCAGATCGATGCCAACTACATGAAAGACGGATGGCGTTCCTATATGCCTAAAGCTGTCAGAGAGAAATTCGGCAAGCCATGTATCTCCATGGGAAATATCCGTAACCCGAAGGTTGCCGAGCAGATCCTCGCTGACGGCGATGCAGACCTGATCGGTATGGGACGTGGTCTTATCGCAGAACCTGCATGGGTGAACAAAGTAGCTACAGGCAGAGAATGTGACCTTCGCAAATGTATCTCCTGTAACATCGGATGTGCAGGAAACAGAATCGGCTTTAACCGTCCGATCCGCTGTACTGTAAACCCGGCTGTTCTGGAAGGTGATGTTTATAAGAATCAGAAAGTGAACAAGAACTGTAACGTTGTAGTAATCGGAGGCGGTACTGCCGGACTGGAAGCTGCCTGTACAGCCGCAGAAGTAGGCTGTAATACCTTCCTTCTGGAAAAGGGTGAGACTCTTGGCGGTCTTGCTTCTGTGATCTCTAAGTTCCCTGCAAAGAAGCGTCTGGCTGATTTCCCGAACTATCTGATCCACAGAGCAGAGCAACTTGAGAATCTTTATATCTTCACAAACACAGAAGGAACACCGGAAAATATCCGCAAGTTCCATCCGAACCTGATCGTAAGCTCCACAGGTTCCGCGCCACTGCTTCCTCCGATCAGGGGACTTCACGACCGCATTGACAAAGAAGGCAGCAAGGTTGCTTCTATCCTGGGAATGATCAATCACATCAATGACTATCCGGAAGATATGACAGGCAAGAAGGTTGTTGTTGTGGGCGGCGGCGCTGTTGGTCTTGATGTTGTGGAATTCTTTGCAGCAAGAAATGCTGAGATTTCTATTGTGGAGATGATGGATCAGATCGGACGTGACCTGGATCCTGTTACAAAGAATGACATGAAGGACCAGATGAAGAAACATCATGTGGCCCAGCTTACAAAGACAGCTCTTCAGGAAGTAAAAGACAGCTCTTTCCTTGTAAAAGATGCAGAAGGTGAACGTGAGCTTCCATTTGACTACGGATTCGTATGTCTTGGTATGAGAGCTCAGGGACAGCTTTTCGCAGAGCTTTCCGATGCTTTTGTTTCTGATGATGTTGAAATCCTGAACATCGGAGACAGCAAACGTGCAAGAAGAATCATCGACGGAACTCTGGAAGGAAGAAATATCCTTAATACACTGACTCAGATGGGATACCTTCAATAAAAACCTTTACAACAAAATACGAAAGGGGATATTATAATGGCTGAAAGAATTACCGGACATACTGAATTAATCGGTCTGATGGCTTACCCGATCCGTCACTCCAGCTCTCCTGCAATGCAGAATGAGGCTTTTGCAAAACTCGGGTATGACTACGCTTACCTTGCTTTCGAGGTTGGCGCAGATGAAATTGAGGATGCAGTAAAAGCAATCCGTACTCTGAAAATGAGAGGATCCAATGTTTCCATGCCAAACAAAACTCTGGTTGGAAAATACCTGGATGAGCTTTCTCCTGCTGCAGAATTATGCGGTGCAGTTAACACGATCGTAAATGACAACGGTCATCTTACAGGTCATATCACTGACGGTATCGGATTTATGTCTGCCCTGAAAGATAATGATATTGATGTGATCGGAAAGAAAATGACTATCGTCGGTGCAGGCGGTGCTGCCACTGCTATCGAGATCCAAGCTGCTTTGGACGGCGTTGCCGAGATCACAATCTTTAACCGCAAGGATGAATTCTGGGATCGTGCAGTATCCACAGTAGAGAAGATCAACACAAAGACATCCTGCCATGCAGTTCTTTATGATCTGGCAGATCTTGATAAACTGAAAGCTGAAATGGATGACAGCTACATTTTCGTCAATGCTACAGGTGTGGGAATGAAACCACTGGAAGGACAGTCCGTTGTTCCGGACAAATCTTACTTCCGTCCTGAGCTAATCGTTATTGATGTTCCTTACTCTCCTCTGGAGACAAAGATGCGTTCCATGGCCAAAGAGGTAGGATGCAAGACAATGAACGGTCTGGGAATGATGTTATTCCAGGGTTCCGCTGCATTTGAGTTATGGACAGGCGAACCAATGCCTATCGAACATATGAAAGAAATTCTTCACATCTCCTATGATGACTGATACCTGATGGTATCTTCAGTAAAGATATCTCATATTGTGATGCAGAACAGATCATTTCACTGATCTTTCTGCACATAATATTTGATATATACCGCTTTTCGGCGTACTGCAGGAGATGTACTGATATATTTACTCCGCGCAGAATGTACATATCCTGCAGTTTGCTTCAAAAAGCTGTTGATCATGCGGTTATGTTACGGTTATTCTTATAACAGTTCCATAATAATCCGGAACTACTATAATACAACAGAAAATATGAGGATAAACAGATGAACACAGTTCAGGTAAAAAACACTGTGATCGGCGAGGGCAGACCTAAGATCTGCGTTCCGATCGTTGGAAAAACAAAAACAGACATTCTCGAAGAAGCCAAAAAGATCACTACTCTTCCTGTTGATGTAGTTGAGTGGCGTGTAGACTGGTTTGATGATGTCTTTGCTACTGAGAAAGTATTAGAAACCGCTAAAGAGCTTCAGGAAGTTTTAAAAGACATTCCTGTTCTCCTTACATTCCGTACTTCCAAAGAAGGCGGTGAGAAAGAAATTTCTGTAAATGACTATGCTGCTTTAAATATTGCAGCTGCTCAGAGCGGTTATGTAGATTTAATTGATGTAGAAGCATTTACAGGTGATGAAGTTGTTAAGACAATCATCAATGCTGCTCATGAGGCAGGTGTAAAGGTAATTGCTTCCAACCATGATTTCTTTAAGACTCCGGAGAAGGAGGAGATCATCCGACGCCTCTGCATGATGCAGGAGCTGGGTGCTGATATCCCTAAGATTGCAGTAATGCCTACCTGTAAGCAGGATGTTATCACACTGCTGTCTGCCACTCTGGAAATGTCTGAAAAATATGCAGACCGCCCGATCATTACCATGTCCATGGCAGGAACAGGCGTTGTAAGCCGTCTGACAGGTGAGACATTCGGCTCCGCTCTCACTTTCGGTGCTGCTTCCAAAGCTTCTGCTCCGGGACAGGTCGGTGTGCATGAATTAAAACAGGTGCTGGATATCATTCACAGCAG
>CAUEAK010000134.1:0-4039 GCA_958454115.1 Blautia wexlerae | reverse complement strand
AAATATGTTTTCAAATGGAGTGTGATTGCTTCTGTAGCAGGTCTTGCATTTAATGTTGTGGCAGATCCGATCGTAGGATATTTCTACAAACAGTATATTCTCGGACAGCCTCAGGAACTGGCACAGGCACTTGCAAAAATGAGTGCTGTAGCGACATTATTCAATGCAGTTGTTTCGGTGATTCTGGTAGCAGTGATCTACAATGCAGTACGTCCGGTACTGATCAAAAGTCATCTGCTTACAGTTACCGGTAAGAAAAAAGAACAGGCAGCATAAACGGAAACAAAATGAATAAGACATAATAAAACAGCATTTCGGGTGCAGAACCTGAAATGCTGTTTTATTATGTTACAGGAAATTATTCCGTAATGTTCTGCGCAGAAGTTTTTACTTGTCTGACGAAGGAAAAACAGGCACAAGCCATAGGATACAATTCAAAGAGGATGCACTTTTTTGACCTCAAAGTAGCACTTTTTTGGACATAGTGTAATAAGATAGAAAAAATAAATTGTGCATATTTAACAAATGACGAAAAAGAAAGATAAAAAAATTCAAACTTATGCGAAAAAGGTATTGCTATTTCAGAAACAAAGTGGTATTATACAACTATCAAAAAACCTTATGCGCAAAAGGTAAAAAGAAACAGTTAAAAAAATGACGAGGTGACGAAAATGAAGAAAAAAGTATTTGCAACACTTTTAGCAGTATCTATGATCGCATCAATGGTTCCGGCAGCAGTATCCGTACAGGCAGCAGACGGTGACAGTATTCGTCTTGTAAACGGTAAGATCGAAGTTGACGCTCAGCTGAAGAAATTAGCTGAAATGTATGAGAAAGAAACAGGAACTAAAGTAGAAATCGAATCCATAGGCGGTGGAGTCGATATTCAGGGTACTCTGAAAGGATACTATCAGTCAGATAACATGCCTGACATCTTCGTAAACGGCGGTGCTACAGACTTCGCTAACTGGACAGACCTTTTAGTAGATATGAGTGATCAGGAATGGGCTTCTGACACAGATTCAGCTTATGTTGATGAGAGCCAGGGTACAATCGGTTTCCCATATACAACAGAAGCAATCGGTCTTGCTTATAACAAAGACATCCTTGACAAAGCAGGAATTGATCCTTCTACATTAACAGGTCCTGATGCAATCAAAGAAGCATTTGAGACAATTGATTCCAAGAAAGATGAGCTTGGACTGACAGCAGTTGTAGGTTATGGTGCAGAACCAGTTAACCTTTACTGGTCAACAGGTAACCACTTATTTGGAAACTATCTGGATTCAGGTCTTGACAGAGATGACACTACTTATATTGATATGCTCAATGATGGCGGTAAGGTTGACGAAGATCGTTTAACAGATTTCGCTAACTTTGTAGGTCTTCTGAATCAGTATTCAGATCCGGCACTTCTTGTATCCGGTACATATGATCAGCAGATCCTTAACTTCTCATCTGGTAAATATGCATTCGTTACTCAGGGCTCCTGGATCGGTGCAACTATGACAGGTGATGATGCAGATGCTTATAAAGAAGCTGGTAACTTCGAAGTTGGTATGATTCCATACGCATTTGAAGACGGAATTGATACAATCCTTACAAACTCTCCATCCTGGTGGTCAGTATATAAAGATGGTAATGTAGAAGCAGCAGAAGCATTCCTTCAGTGGCTGACAACAGATGAAGCTCAGGAAGTTCTTGTTAAAGAAGCAGGTTTCGTAAGTCCGTTCAAGTCTTGCACAATCGTTGGTGATGATCCATTTGCTCAGACAATCACTGATTATGTATCTTCCGGAAAGACATCTGCTTGGCATTGGCTTGGTATGAAAGAAGGTCTTGCACAGAACTATACAGGTCAGGTATTTGCTGACTATGCATCTGGCAGCCTTGATGAAGCCGGATTTGTTAAGACACTGGAACAGGTTATCCAGGGTGCATATGCAAACTAATAATTGAAACTTAACGGGCGGCGCTTATGTTGCCGCCCACTTTTATTTGCGCTGCATACCTGAGTAAAGGTCCGGCAGACCTTTATCCAGGTACGCAAAAAGTTTAAGACGCATTGATTTTTGCTTTGAAATAAGAAATAGGAAGGATGAAGGCAAAATGAATACAAACAGTGCTAGTAAAAAAGCAATTTCCATGGTATGCCTGATCGCCGGTATTATTTTACTGGCAGCATCATTGATCCAGGATATTTCCGGAAGCGGAGCTGGCTGGAGAGGTCCGGCGCTGATCATTGGTGCAATCGGCATTTTACTGGGAATGTATTTATTCCCGACATTAAAACATCACAGAAGCATCGTTAACTTTATATTTGTATTTCCATTGTTATTTACATTTGTAGTAACAGTTATTATTCCATTATGCCTTGGTGTGTTTTATTCCTTTACAGACTGGAATGGAATCAAGATGACAGGATTTGTAGGATTTGCAAACTATAAGGCAATGTTCAATGAACCAAGTTTTCTCTGGTCACTGATCATCACAATTCTGTTTGTAGTTCTGAACATGGTTCTGGTAAACGTAGTAGCGTTTATGCTGGCCTTACTCTGTACCTCTAAGGTTAAGGGACTCTCATTCTTCAGAGCTTCCTATTTCCTGCCAAACCTGATCGGCGGTATCGTACTTGGTTATGTATGGCAGTTCATATTTAATAACGTACTGATCAAGATGACAAATAATATTTCACTTCTGTCAAAGACAAACACAGCTATGATGGCTATCATCGTTGTTTATATCTGGCAGTATGCAGGTTATATCATGCTGATCTATGTAACAGGTCTGACACAGGTACCTAAAGATGTACTGGAAGCATCTCAGATCGATGGCGCAAATGCTGTTACAACATTATTTAAGATCAAGATTCCGATGATCGCAGCTACAATTACAATCTGTACATTCCTTACCTTAACATCGGCATTCAAACAGTTCGATGTTAACATGGCTCTGACAAATGGTACAGGTTCTGTCACAAGTTTCTTCGGAAACTATCTGACAAACGGTACTCAGATGCTGGCTCTGAATATTTATAATACAGCGATCTCCAAGAACAATTATGCACTTGGTCAGGCGAAAGCTATTCTGTTCTTCATTATCCTGGCTGCTGTATCTATTATTCAGGTTAGAATTTCCAATAAGAAGGAGGTTGAAATGTAATGGTTACGAAGAAAACTCCAAAGGTAGTGCTTACAGCTGTTGCGATTGTTATCGCAGCGTACATATTATCTCCTTTCTATCTGGTACTTATTAATACATTTAAGAATGCAAACGGTATTGTTGCAAACCCTGTAAGTTTTGCAGGTGCAAGTTTTGCACAGTTTAAGACAAATATTTCAAACGTTGTCAACAACTCCAACTTCAGTTTCTGGAGTGCATTCGGAACATCTGCGATCATTACAGTTGTTTCCCTTGTATTACTTGCTTTATTCGGTGGTATGGCTGCATGGGTTATCTGCCGTAACAAGACAAAATGGTCCACAGCTATTTACATGACATTCATCGCATCCATGACAATTCCTTTCCAGGTAGTTATGCTTCCTCTGGTTTCTACATTCCGTGATGTAGGTAAATTCCTTGGAATCAACATGCTTCAGTCTGTTCCTGGTATTGTATTTGCATACTGTGGATTCGGTGGTGCTATGACAGTATTTATCTTAACTGGTTTTATTAAAGGTATTCCATATGAACTGGAAGAAGCAGCAGCGATTGACGGATGTTCTCCTGAGGGAACTTTCTTCCGCATTATCCTTCCGCTTCTGAAACCGGTTATTGTTACTGTTACTATTCTGAATGGTATGTGGATCTGGAACGATTACCTTCTTCCTTCTCTGATGTTAGGACAGAATGGTAAGGTTAAGACTCTTCCGGTTGCTGTACAGGCGTTTGTTGGTTCTTATGTAAAACAGTGGGATCTGATCCTTACTGCAGCACTCCTGGCAATGATTCCGATGATCATCGTATTCCTGCTTGCTCAGAAGCAGATTATGAATGGTATGGTTGAGGGTGCTATTAAATAGGCTTGCAAATACTTTTT
>CAUEAK010000133.1:0-4065 GCA_958454115.1 Blautia wexlerae | reverse complement strand
TAATTTTATGCCAATGCCTGGGCAAGAGCTTTCTGAATTGCTCCAAGGATTCCCTCTGAGGAATAAGTGGCACCGCTTGCAGCATCAATTCCGTCTGCTGACTGATTTCCCATAATCTGAGGATAAATAGTTTCCCATGCATAATCAAAGTACTCAGGTGAATCACTGTTACTCTGTTCAATAGATGCAATCTGACCGCCCTGAATCGTTACGGTTACATTTACTCTTCCACTGTATCCATAGCTTGAGCCTGTATAAGTTCCGTCAATATATGGTCCTGTAGGTTCCGGCGTAGGCTCCGGAGTCTCTTCCGGTGTTGGTGTGGGAGCTGGTGTTTCCTCTGGTGTTGGAGTGACTTCTGGAGTCGGAGTTTCTTCCGGTGTCGGGATTGGGGTTGCCTCAGGAATTGGCGTAACTGTTACTTCTGGTGTTGGAGTTGGTGTCACTTTTGTGGTGCCTTTTTCTGCCTGCTTCTGAATATCTTTCATTGCGTTTATGATACCCTTTGAAGAGTAGGTTGCACCACTGACAGTATCAATGCCATCGACAGACTGATTCTGAATGATCTCATTTTCCAGGATGTCCCATGCTTTCTTAAAGAACATAGGCGTATCTGTATGCTCTGCTTCCAGAGACTTGATCACACCTTTTTTAATCTTAGCTGTCAACGTAATTGTCCCACTGTATCCTTTACCGGTTCCTGTATAGGTTCCGTCTTTGTAAATCTGTTCGTCTCCCGGCTTCGGTATTGGAGAAGGTTTCTTTGTCGGTTTCGGTGATGGAGTGGGAGTTGGCGTAACAACTGCCTGATTTCCTGATGGAATTGCCTGTGACAATGCATTCTGAACCGCAGTAATAATTCCGTTTGAAGAATAAGTGGCACCACTGACTGCATCTACGTTCGGAGACTGGCTTGCAAGAATTTTGCTGATCACACCCTGTGCATTTGCAAAATAGGAGGCTGTTTCATTTGATGCATCTACAATATTGATAGCTGCAATTTTATGGTCAGTGACAGTTACCTGAACAGTGATCGTTCCTCCGAAACCGGTTCCGGAGCCTGTATAGGTACCGTCCGCATATCCACCGGCAGGAACTTCTGTAGTTGGTGTGACTGTGCTTCCTGCACCACCCCCTGCTGTACCTCCATTTGCAGAGGAACCTGTAGATGAATTTTTCTTTGTTCCTGTTTTAATCTTACTTGTTTTTTTTGTCTTTTTTGATGTTTTTGAAATTGAGGTTCCATTGGTTTCAGAAGAGTCTTCTGAATCAAAATCCTTACCTGCAGTTCCTTGTGAAATCAATTCTTTAATCTTATCAGTAGACATAACATTATTATCGGAAACCGATGTGGTCTCCACAGGACTTTTATCTGCCTGATAACAGGTTACACAGACTGCTGCAAAAACTGCTGCCGCAGGAATAAGCTTTAACCATGGACGGAAACTGTCCTGTTTCGGTTTCATTTCCGGAGTCTTATTATTTTTCTGCTCATTATTTTTGTCCATAAATTCCTCCTTCTTCAATAGTTCCAGGAAATCATATTCAAATGATTTCTTTTCAACTGTATAAAGTTTTACAGTTGAAAAGAAATCCTGCCCTTTCTGTGGGATACAGGATTTCTTTTCTCTTGTCTGCGAATCCGATTGCAAATATCCGCCTGACTTCAGTCAGGTCAGATTATTTTACAGTTACTTTAACTGTTTTGGTTACACCATTGCATGTTACTGTGATTTTGGCAGTACCCTTTTTAATACCCTTAATTGTACCATTGGATGATACTGTAGCAATTTTCTTGTTGCCGGATTTGTATGTAACTTTTCCTGACGGAGCTGCTTTTGCTGTGATCTTAGTTGTTTTGCCGACTTTTACAGATGCAGATGTTTTGTTCAGTGTAAGAGTTGGATTTTTAACTGTTACTTTGCAGGTTACCTTTACATCTCCGCATTTAGCTGTGATGACTGCACTACCTTTTGCTTTTGCAGTAACTTTACCGGTTGTTTTGTTTACAGCTGCAACTTTTGGGTTACTGGAAGTAAATGTAACTTTTGGTGCATCTGCTCCTGTTACAGTTGCCTTCAGTGTAGTTGTTTTTCCTTTGTAAACAATGGCTGTTTTCTTGTTGAGAGTTACTGTTACCTTCGTATCTGCTTTAACAAGAGCCTCTACTGCTGCGTTCAGATGAGTTGTAGCTTCATCAACCTCTGCCTGAGTTGGCTTTTCTTTTGCAAGAAGATCCTTTGCTTCCTGAAGCTCTAACTGCATTGCCTTCCAGGAATCTGCTGTGTAATCTGCTTCTTTTAAGGCTTCTGCTTTTTCTACTGCTGCTTTTAATGCTGTTGTATCTGCTTCTCCTGCTTCCGGTTTTACGATGTTTGCATCTGTTGCATTAACTTCAAATACAGTATCTGCATATCCCATTGCATATACGGTGATTTTCCATTTGCCGGTTCCATCTGTTCCTTTTGGAAGCTGGCAGCGGTAGGAATCTGTCAGACCAAGCTGGATTCCCATTGCCTTGTGCATCCAGTTATCTGCTGCAAATTTTGTTCCGTAAGATGCCAGAACTTTATTACCATTTCCGTAGTAATCCCATTTTACAGCATACATTTTAGCACCAAGAGCACCATATCCGTCACCTGTAATATCTACTCTTAAGAATTCGCCGTAACTTCCACTTGCTTCTTTTACTGTTGCGGTAACATTGGATGCTGTCTGGAGTGCCTGATCTTTAAGTCCGGAACCTGTACCGTTTGTTCTGGCCTTGAATGTGAATGTTCCATCGGAACCTTTTACAGCTTCTTTTAAGCCGTTTGTTTCAGCGGTAACATCCGCAACTGCACTATAGGACTGCAAATTGTTTTCTCCAAATCCTCCGGCAACTGTGCTTCCGTCTTCCACAACCTTGAACTGGGATTTGAAGGCTTCATAATCTTCTGCTTTTACTGCGACAGGTACATATTTCAGGCCTACTACGTTATAATGGTCGAATTCTACAACACTTCCATCAGCTTTTGTAATCTGTCCTCTTTCAGGCTGATTCAGCTTTACAGTTGTTCCGTCCGTAAGAACTGCATCATTAGCTGAGGTCCAGTAGGAAATCTCATAAGAACCGCCGTTTTTGTCATACATGATTGCTTCACACTGGTAGCTTCCTCTGTGCAGGCCATGGTTTACAGTAGCTCTGGTTACTGTGTCGAAACCGCCTTTGTCAAGTTCATCATGGCTGTCTTTTGTTCCATTGGAAGCTGTGTTTGCAGCATTATAAACTCCCTCAGATGCCCAGTACTGTGCCCATGTCAGACCTGCATAGACATATTTGTAGCCTGTTTCTGCTGTTGCAGCGAATTCATCTTCTGCTGCTGCCTGATCGTCAACAAAAGGTGTTTCCTCATCGCCTGCAAAAGCATCAGCGGTGTCATCTGCTGCATCAAACTCATCTGTCTGTGCCTCAGTCTCCACAGCAGTATCAGATGTAAAATCCGCAGCCATAACCGGTAATCCTGAAACCATCATTGCTGCACTTAAAATTGCAGGAGCTGCCATTTTGATTAAATTTCCCTTACGCATACCTTTAAATCCTCCTGAATATGAGTTAATAAATATATTTCCAAACTGTCCGGAAAACTGAAATTTTTGACAGTTCAGAGATCTTTATATAAGATAAACCTATTCACCGATGGAATAAGTATCTTTCAGTAATTGAAATCTTTCTTTCATGCCTTCCGTCATCCAGACATGATCAGAATCATCTACGAACAGTCCGTCTGCATTGTATTTCTTCAAAAGTTCTTCTGCCTTTTCTTTTCCCAGTACAAAGCATGCAGTGGAAAGTCCGTCTGCGTTCAGGCCGTCATCACACACAACCGTCACAGATGTGAGACCGCTTCTTGCAGGATATCCTGTAGCAGGATCCAGTATATGATGATATCGAACACCATCTTCTATAAAGTATTTTTCGTAATCTCCGGAAGTAGATAAAAATTCAGTACCATTCAGAGTAACTACTCCCAGGTAATCACCTTCTGTATCCCGCGGATCAGTGACAGCTACCTGCCAGGCAGA
>CAUEAK010000132.1:0-4088 GCA_958454115.1 Blautia wexlerae | reverse complement strand
ATATTATAAGAAATTACTCCATAATGCTCTTATAATATAATAAAGCAGTATTTTTATAATGCTGTAAATATCTGGAAAATATGGGAGGAATAAATATAAATGTGTGGAATTGTTGGATTTACAGGTAATCATCAGGCAGCACCTATATTATTATATGGTCTGTCCAGACTTGAATATAGAGGTTATGATTCAGCGGGACTTGCAGTTCGCGACGGCGAAGGTGATACAGAGGTTATTAAAGCGAAAGGCAGACTGAAAGTTCTTGCAGATAAAACTAATAATGGAGAATCTGTACCTGGAACATGTGGTATCGGACATACCCGTTGGGCGACACATGGAGAACCATCTGAGACAAATGCGCATCCCCATATGAGTGATGACGGTAACGTAGTAGCAGTTCATAATGGAATCATTGAGAATTATCAGGAACTGAAAGACAAACTGATCCGCAATGGCTATGAGTTTTATTCATCTACAGACACTGAAGTAGCAGTTAAACTTGTGGATTATTATTATAAGAAATATCTCGGAACACCGGTAGATGCCATTAACCATGCAATGGTCCGTATCCGCGGTTCCTATGCTCTTGCGATCATGTTTAAAGACTACCCGGGAGAGATTTATGTGGCAAGAAAAGACAGCCCGATGATCCTTGGGGTGGAGAACGGTGAATCTTACATTGCATCCGATGTTCCTGCAATTTTAAAATACACCAGAAATGTATATTATATTGGAAATCTGGAGATGGCTCGTATCAGAAAAGGGGAGATCACGTTCTACAATCTGGATGGTGATGAGATCCAGAAAGAGCCGAAAACAATTGAATGGGATGCAGAAGCGGCGGAGAAAGCGGGATTTGAACATTTCATGATAAAAGAAATTCATGAACAGCCGAAAGCAGTTCGGGATACTTTGAATTCTGTACTCAAAGATGATCGTATTGATCTCTCAGAAGTAGGTCTTACAGATGAGGAGATCAAAAAGATCAGCCAGATTTATATTGTAGCCTGTGGCTCTGCTTACCATGTGGGAATGGCAGCCCAGTATGTGATTGAAGATCTGACAAGGATTCCGGTACGTGTGGAACTGGCATCGGAATTCCGATACAGAAATCCGATTTTAGATCCGGAAGGTCTTGTGGTCATTGTCAGCCAGTCAGGGGAAACAGCAGACAGCCTTGCGGCACTTCGTGAGGCGAAACAGAGAGGTATCCGTACACTGGGAATTGTCAATGTGGTAGGTTCTTCCATTGCCAGAGAAGCGGATAATGTTTTTTACACTCTGGCGGGACCGGAAATTTCTGTAGCAACTACCAAGGCATACAGTACTCAGCTGATTGCCTCCTATGCACTGGCAGTGCAGTTTGGAAAAGTCAGAGAACAGATTACAGAAGAAAAATATCAGGAGCTGATCGCAGAGCTGAAAACACTTCCGGATAAGATTGCCAAGATTATTGAAGATGACAAAGAGCGTATCCAGTGGTTTGCGGCTAAGCAGGCAAATGCCAGGGATGCTTTCTTTATCGGGCGTGGTATTGACTATGCCATCAGTATGGAAGGCAGCCTTAAGATGAAAGAAGTCAGTTATGTACACACAGAAGCTTATGCGGCCGGAGAACTGAAACATGGCACAATCTCTCTGATTGAGGACGGAACTCTTGTGATCGGTATTCTCACGCAGAATCATCTCTATGAGAAAACAGTCTCCAATATGGTAGAATGTAAGAGCCGCGGTGCATACCTGATGGGACTCACCACATATGGACATTATAATATAGAAGATACTGCAGATTTCACAGTTTATATTCCGAAAACAGATCCACACTTTGCAACTTCACTGGCAGTTATTCCTTTGCAGCTGCTTGGCTACTATGTCAGCGTAGCCAAAGGCCTGGATGTAGATAAGCCGAGAAATCTGGCTAAGAGTGTAACTGTAGAATAGTGCCGGGAAAACAATACAATATGTAGCGTAATGCCACAGACTGTAAAGGATTAATACGGTCTGTGGCATTTTTTTTCAAAATCCCAGAATCTCATGAAAATAGATCTGATTTTGAATAACAGAAGGATGTTCCGGTTTCAGTGTTCTGGCTTTCCGATGAAATTCAAAAGCTTCTTTGTGCATTCCGGATTTGTCCAGACATACACATAATTGCAGAAATGGTATGAAATTATGGCAGTCCGGAATATAGAATCCTCCGTTTTGGCTGTTGTCCGGTGCAAGAAGTGCCTGATGATACCAGTGAGCTGCCATGGAAAAGTTCTGTTTCATAAAAAATATTTTCCCAATCTCACAGCATATTTCGGCTCTTGGAATATCTGACATGAAACTGTGAAACAGTATCTCAAGAGCATACTGGTCATTGCCTGATGCCTGATAACAATAGGAGAGAACCAGACAACTGTCCAGTCTGTTTTCAATCCAGCCGTCCGGCTCTTTCAGAAATTTTTTCAGAACACAGATGGCATACTCGTATTGCTTATGATAAAAAAGTTCCCGGCCATAATAAAATAAGTCTCTGGGTTCCAGAGGCTCTCCTTCTTCGATCATCTGTTGATAGATGTGCAGATTTCGAAAGGAAGAGCAGGGTTTTATTTTGCGATGTTCAATCTGTATGGGAGAATAAAGGATGTTCCCGGTGGGAATGATGGATTCATGAACTCTTCCCCGCCATCTGAAATTTCGGGAAGTTTTTAAGATGCGTTCTCTGTAACAGGAGAATGCAGCATGATTCCATTCATCGAAATCTGTGACATAATCCATCATAACCATATCTGTGTTCGGACTCAGTGTTTCTTTTAATTGTTTTAGTCTGTACAGATTTTCCTGAGTGATCATGTCGTCTGCATCCAGCCACATCCAGTAATCAGTACTGACTTTTTCCGAAATAAAATTCCGGGCAGCAGAAAAATCATTTTTCCATGGAAAATCATAAACTTCTGCTGTAAATTCTCTGATAATTTCTTTGGTCCTGTCTGTAGAACCGGTATCACAGATAAGAATTTTGTCTACAATTTCTTTCATGGGTTTCAGGATACGCGGCAATACTTTTTCTTCATTTTTTACAATTATACAAAGGCTGAGAGAAATCATGGAAGATAATTTAAAGCACCTTTTGAGAAAATCAGGAGGAGCATTTGCCCCTCCTGGGGTTTAAGTTGCAAGAAGTCCGGCTGCGCGGAGATTTGCGAGAAGCTGATTAAACTGGGTTACAATATCTGTCTGACCTGTGGCATCTGCTACGGCCGCTGCCGGAGCTACAGTACCGGCAGGTCCGGTAGCACCAGTGGCTCCAGTAGGTCCGGCAGGCCCGGCAGCACCAGTAGGTCCGATAGGCCCGGCAGGGCCAGTAGGTCCGATAGCTCCGGAAGGTCCGGCAGCGCCAGTGGCTCCGGTAGCTCCGACAGGTCCGGTAGCGCCAGTGGCTCCAACAGGTCCGACAGGACCTGGGTAGCCTTGAAGTCCGGGTTCACCCTGGGGGCCCTGAGGTCCCATTGGACCAACGGGACCGGGACAGCCTCTGGGTCCGGTAGGACCAGGACAACCGCGCGGCCCCTGAGGTCCCTGACAGTCACAGCTGCAGCGATTGTTATTGTTACAACAGGATGTACCGGATAATTCCGGATCATCTGAGGTATGACGACTAAACAGCATAGAAAAGTATCACCTCTGGAAAATCTTATATCGTCAGACTAGACAGTCTGCCCGGCAGACTGTAATTTTACAGGACATTCCGGCAGTTGTCGTGGAATCTGACAATAATAGATTGCAGTTCTCGATATTAGTATATGTTTCATATGTGAGTTTGTGACTTACTATTGTATAACTGTCAACTACCCATTACCTAAAGGCAATGGGCTTGTAACTGCCCAGTCGTAGTAACGGTTTACGCCTTCGACCTTTTATCCCCAATAGGTATTGCTACCTAAAGTGGCGCTACATCATAGGGTGGTTGACAGCATCCTTTACAGACAAGATATACTCATCTGTAACTGTATCAGGTACTAAACTTCCCATGCTATACAGCAAACATTCTTTTACGGGTAAGATTTTACGCAATACGCGAGTTTTTTACTTTATAGGAAAGA
>CAUEAK010000131.1:0-4256 GCA_958454115.1 Blautia wexlerae | reverse complement strand
CCAGGTCAATGGTCTGGCCGGTCAAAATCGGAAAAGGTCCTTCATAGTCGCTTCCGTCTTTCAGCTCAAAACCAATGCCCTTGATCCCGTTCATTCGTTCTGCCGGAATCTCCTGATAAATGCGGATTGCTTCCTCCAAAGACAAGTTATCGTGGTATTCTCCGAGGTTTGGAAATTCCATGCACTCTGCTACATAGTAAGTCAGATTGCTGGTTGGCTGCTCTATCGGGGCGGTTTCCGGCTCTGCCTTTGCATGAGGGTCGATTCCGCGCTCTTTGCAGATTTCCTTATAGTGGCGCTCAATGTCGGAGATCAAAGTGCCGGAGGTTTTGTTGATGGTCTCCAAACTGGCTCTCAGTTCTTTCAGTTCCTTGCCCTGACTCCAGCTTGCAATATAGCCGAAGCTGTTTTCTCCGGTCTCGATGCCAAAATACTTGCAGACTGCATAGGAGATGCTTTCAGCCTCCACTTCTTCCGTGTGACGATCTTTCCTCTGTTTCTGCAAAAACTGGGAGAGGGTAGAAAAGCCACCGGTAAAATTCAGCCCTTTTTCCTCGGTCAGCATCAAGCGTCCATCTTCCGTCAGTTCCAACGGCTCTGTCAGCAGAACGGAGCCTGCATGGTTTACAACCACTCGTTCTTCCACACAGACCGGATCTCCAGGATCGTAGTCAGAACCGCGCAGGTCATAGCAATAAACGCCCTCTGGCAGATTATCGCGAGCAATCCGTCCGTTGGAGAACAGACCAAGTTTATCAAACAGCTCGATCTCCTGATATTGCTCGTCATTGGCAATCTGGATCTTTTTCTGATTGTGGAGCTTGCTGTGAGCAATCTCGTGAAGCGTGGCCGAAACCGTCTGCACCTCGCTCATGCCCTGACGAATGGCAATTTTCTGATGATCGGCAGAAAAATAGCCGTCCGTATCGGCGGCCATTGCTTCAAAAGTAATCGGCACCGGTGCGCTGCGGCGCAGGGCCTCCATGAATGCCTCATAATTTGGCACATTGCCGGAAAGGGAGGAAGCAAGCTCCGGCAAAGGTTTCCCGTCGGTCTGACTCACATCAAAGACCTTGACCGGGCGAAACATGGGGATCTCGATTTCTTTTTCCTCTGTGACGATCTTTCCGTCTTTATCCAGAATCGGAGCCTTGGTATCCGGGTCCAGTTTCTGCTCCTCGATTTTCTTCTTATATGGTGTGGGAGCGATGATGGTAATGCCATGCTCGCCCTTTTTTACATGACGCTCAAACTGGTCTTTCCACTTATTGTATCCGGCTACCAATGTGGCGTCCGGCTTCTGCATATAGATGAGCATGGTGTTGTTTACCGAATAGCGGTGGAAGCGGGACATGACGGACAGATAGCGCATATACTTTTCACTCTCAAACAGTTCTTTGATGCCCTGCTCGATGCCATCTGTGATTTCCCTTAGCCGTTCTCGGTTGGTGGGTTTATTCTCAGCCATGATTTTCAATCTCCTTTCCAAGTGTGTGATTTCTGCTGTGTGTTCTGCAATCCATGCCTTTTGTTCTTCTTCACTTTCATAAAGAAAAAGGTCCAGCAGGTACTCTACATAGGTTTTCTTCTGGATCGCTTCCACAAAGCGGGGGTGCGGTTCTTCCTCCGGTGTCCGGGGAGAATGGTCAGTCCCCCATTTTTTCAGCAGATGGTAGTAATCGGACAGTACACGATAACACCGCTGTCGGTCCTCACGAAACTTCTGCGCCTCGGTTTTCTGCCGGACATATCTCCTACGGGGCGGGGCCTGACTGTCATAGATCAGGCCAAAGTCCTGTGCCAGTTTCTCCGCCGCTTCTTTTGGGGAGAGGTTAAAGAGCTTTTCGGTAAAGTCGATCACATCCCCATCTTCACCGCAGCCAAAGCAGTGGAACCGCTGGTCTACCTTCATGCTGGGGTTCTTATCATCGTGAAAGGGACAGCAGGCCATACCAGTTCGACTGACTTTTATCCCATAAAACTCTGCCGCTTCTCTGGTGCTGACCGACTGCTTGACCGCTTCAAATACATTCTCTGCCATGTGCCTTTAACTGCCGGACTTTTTCACAGGGGGCTGGTATCCGGCGGCTTTCGCACGCTCACTGGCAGCTTTGCGACGCTCGGCGCTGTATGGCTCCCGGACTGATACACACCGCTTGGGAACGGTAAAGTTATGGGCGTCCTTTCGGGTGATCTGGTCGGGGTGCTTTTTTGCCAGCAGTTCCAGCTTCTCCATCAGACGGGGATCGTGGGTGTAGACCTCAGCCATTGGTTCTGCCTGGTTATAAAGGAGAATGGTTTCCCGTTCCACTAAAGAGAGCTTCATCGGCTGCCTCCTTTCCGCTGGTCAAATTCCAGCTTGAAGTTGGCGTACTGTCCATCATCCTCCAAAACCACAGTGGCATCGTAGGTCTTGCCGGTTTTCTCCGAATATAGCCCCGTCACACGGACACGGCCATCGTTAAGCAGCGCAGACACCACAGCCTTGGTCGGCTGTTTTTTCTTGGCAGCCCACCATTTGTTGTTTTTCCAGATTGCAAATTTGCAAGAATCATTCTGACAGAAGAAGCCTTTTTGCAGTTCTGCAACTTCACCGCCGCAGCGAGGGCATTTGCCCACCACCTCACGGGGCGGAGTGAACAGGTACTCGGTTCCCTTGATGACCTGATAAGTTCCCACCAGGTCTTTCAGCATGGTGCTGATCCCGTCCAGAAACTCCTCTGGGGCAAGCTGCCCGCGCTCGATCTCGCCCAGGCGATACTCCCACTCGGCAGTCAGAAGCGGCGATTGCAGTTGTTCCGGCAGGACCGTGATAAGGGATACTGCATCGTGGGAAGGAAGAAGCTGCACCGTTTTCCTGCTCTTTTTTCGTTCCAGAAAACCGGCAGATACCAGCTTTTCCAAAATACCGGCACGGGTGGCCGGTGTCCCCAGACCTTTTCGCTCGGCATCCTCCGGCATATCCTCTTTTCCGGCAGTCTCCATTGCGGACAATAGGGTGTCCTCCGTAAAGTGCTGAGGCGGACTGCTTTTGCCTTCTTTGACGATTGCCGCAGCAACCGAAAGGGTCTGTCCTTCGGTCAGCTCCGGCAGTGCTTTCTCTGCGCCCTCTTTTTTCGGCTCTGCATCCTTCATTTTGGCACGGTAAGCGTCCTCCAGTGCTTTCCATCCGGGGTGCTTCACCGTTTTTCCTTTGGCGGTAAACTCCCCACCGGCACACGCTGCAATCACAACGGTTTCCGAATAGATATGGGGCTGGGCTACGGCGCACATCAGACGCAGGGCCACCAGCTCCAGCACCGCTTTTTCTCCCGCAGGAAGGGCAGAAAGGTCTGCATCCTTGAGATTTCTGGTAGGGATTACTGCGTGGTGGTCGGTTACTTTCTTATCGTTGATGACCGTCTGCGGATCACAGGTAATGGCGATCCCTTTGCGAAACGGCATAGCATTGGCAACCAGATTCACCAACACCGGCAGGCTGTCTGCCATATCACCGGTCAGATAGCGGCTGTCAGTACGGGGATAGGTGCAGAGCTTCTTTTCATACAGGCTTTGCAGATAGTCCAGGGTCTGCTGGGCTGTAAATCCAAGCAGGCGGTTGGCATCTCTTTGCAGAGTAGTCAGGTCATAAAGGGCAGGTGGCTTTTCGAACTTTTCCTTACACTCCACCTTTTTGATTGTGACAGCTGCATCCTGGCAAGCTTCTTTCAGCTGTTCTGCGCTTGCTCGGTCACTCATGCGCTCCCCGGATACGGTAAGACCGGGCAGCTCCAGCGCCACGGTATAAAAGGGAACCGGCTTAAAGGTGTCGATCTCAGCTTCTCGCTGGACAATGAGCGCCAGCGTCGGGGACATCACGCGCCCGATGTTGAGGGTTCGGTGATACAGCACGGAAAAAAGCCTTGTCGCATTGATCCCCACCAGCCAGTCGGCCTTGGCACGGCAGAGGGCAGCATCCCGAAGTCCGTCATAGTCCGCACCGGGGCGCAGGTTTGCAAAGCCTTCCCTTATGGCGGAGTCCTCCATCGAAGAAATCCAGAGCCTTTTCATCGGCTTCTTGCAACCTGCCAGCTCATAGACGCTACGGAAGATCAACTCGCCCTCGCGTCCGGCATCGCAGGCATTTACCACCTCCGAAACATCCGGGGCATTCATCAGCTTTTTGAGAATATCAAACTGCTTTTTCTTATCCTTTCCCACCACCATCTGCCAATGCTCCGGCAGAATAGGCAGGTCATCATATCGCCACTTGGCAT
>CAUEAK010000130.1:0-4280 GCA_958454115.1 Blautia wexlerae | reverse complement strand
CAATACCTTTGTTACGCAAAAAGACTAACAGCAACTTATATTCCATAGCAGACAATAAAATCTCTGTTCCGTTTTTTACCACGGTTGCTTGATTTGTGTCCACAACTAAGTCATGGTAGCTGATAATGTTTTGCGTGTTCTTAGTTCTCCTTAATACGCTGTTGATCCTTGAAAGAAGCTCCCTTGGTCTAAATGGTTTACTGATATAATCGTCAGCTCCCATGTCCAGTCCTGCCACAACACTATATTCATCATCAGACGCCGTTAAGAAAATAACCGGCATAGTTCCTCTTTCTTTAATTGCAGAACAAACAGAAAAGCCATTTCCATTTGATAATTGAATATCCACCAAGGCTATATCGTATTGGTCGTTATCCAATTTTTCTATTGCTTCTTTTTGCCCGGAAGCACTTTCGATTTTGAACCCTTCATTTCCTAAATAGTCCGATAATGAGGATACGATACTTTGGTCATCCTCCACTAATAATAATTTACTCATCATGTATTCTCCTTGCTGAAAGGATTTCTGGCATCATTGCCTTTTTCGTTAGGTATAAATTCAAGAATATCATCAACTCCGCAATGGAGTGTGTTGCATATCTTTTCGATGGTGTCAAGGGAAAGGTAATTATCTCGTTTCAATCGGGTTATGATGTTGGCACTAAAACCTGCCTGTTCCATCAATTCCGCATTGCTCATACCCTTGTCAATCATTAAATGAAACAACTTTTTATATGTTACCGCCATAGCTTACCCTCCTTGTGCTTACATATTCTATTATTATATCACGCAAGTGTGAATAAATCAACGCTCTTGCGGTAAATTCGTAGTTCATATTAGCTCCGTAACGCATACTTTTCCTTTTTGGGGTAGGTAAGGACTTTATACCTTGACGATATGTAACAGTCAAAACATCGGGTACAGACCCGACATTTTGACCGCAAACAGACCCGAAAAGCTACATTATCCGTTCTGACCG
This sequence comes from Blautia wexlerae, assembly GCA_958454115.1. Lineage (GTDB taxonomy): Bacteria > Bacillota > Clostridia > Lachnospirales > Lachnospiraceae > Blautia_A > Blautia_A wexlerae_C. Next base: position 3,301 of record CAUEAK010000130.1, on the reverse strand, counting down.
TTAAAACCGTTTTGCTTCGCCAATTCGCTTGCTTTTCGTCTGCGTTCCTCGCTCATGGGCGGCTGAAAGCGGATAGACAATCTGGACTTGTCAATCCAATAGGACACACCGCCTTGCCCCATACTCATATCCAAACGGCAGAGGTCGGGGTACTTCTTGCTGAACGCTTCAAGGCGTTTCCGAAGTCCGGCATTGTAAGTCTGGATATGAGCTTCTTCGTCTGCTTCATTAAACAGGACGATTGTTTCTTTCTCATACTTCGTCAGCTTACTCATAAAGCCCCTCCATAATCGGAACAGGATAGCTGTCCGGCACATACTTGTGGTGAGCAAAGCGTTCCATTTCCACCCTCATGTTGTAGAAGAAACAGCGATACCAACGGTCACAGTCCTTGTCATTCAACTTGACTGCCAGAGCGAAAAACAGCTTCTTAGCCGCAGGGTCGGGAGCAAGTGCAGCCACAAGACGCAAGCGTTGAACGGTCGCTTCTCGATTCGGACAGCCAAAAGCGTAAAGAGCTTTCTTTTCATTGATGTTCATATTCATAGTGGGTTCCTCCTTGAAAGATTAAGATTTAAGGTTAATAAAAGCGACAAGCATTTCACGAAGAACGAAACACTTGCCGCTTGAATTACGGTATTAAATTGTCGGGTTCAGACCTTACTTTTTTAGTCCTCTTTGGGGTTGAGCGGATATTCATAGGCTTCTTTCATAAGTAGCAAGCCTGTGGACAGTCCACATTTAAAATGCTCGGTGCTTTCATACTGCTGAACAATCGTCATTCGCTGATGAAGTTCCTCCACTTTGGAAAAGTCGGCTTTTGAAAACTTGTTCGCCAGTTCGTCCATAAGGCCGGCAATGGCTTTGACCTCTGCCTTGTAGCCGTCCTGTTGCGGTACAATGTTCTCCAATGGGTACATATCGCCGCCGAAAATCGCTTCCATAATCATTTAATCACCCCCTCCGCTATAATGGCAGTAAATCATTTCGTGCTTGATGATTTCCTCGGCTCGGTTGCGGATGGAGTTCATGGACTGCACCCACAACATCTGATTATCTGCTTTCATCTGCTCGGTCACGCCCTCGGCTCTTGCCATCTGCTCCATAATCAGAGAGAAGCGGTCATTTGCCTGTTCGTTCAGATCTGCAAGGACAGAATGAAGCCGACAGGACAAAACAAGCTCGTTATAAACGGCGGGGCGGTAATTCTGCAAATAGGCTTTGTGAAGTCTGCCCCAATGCCCGATAGGTCGCTTTTCCTCCGGCAGCTTCAAATCCGGCACATAGTAATCTCCCACAAGGATATAGTCAATGCCGTTTTCGTGGATTCTCGGTTTCAGTTCGTTCATGCTGTGATAGCTCCTTTCTGTGGCTCTCGCTTCGGAAGATTGCTGACAGGGATAAACACACCCCTTGCAATGTCCTCGGCTCGAATGGCATTTTTCTTTTCGTCCATCTCGGCTTTCTTCGCCGCCTTGATTTTGTCCTCATAACGCTTCTGGGCACCGCTGGCTTTACGCTTCAAGTAGTTCTGATGAAGTTTGTCCTTGCGTTCCTCTCGCTTGCGGATTTCCTCTAATTCTTCCGGCGTAAGCTCCACTTCAGCAAATGCCGGAGGGACGAAACGCCCGACAAAGTTAAAGAAGATTTCAACCTCTTGCGTAGTCTCTCGACTGCCTTTTCTGGCACGCTCATGGACAAGGATTTTATCGACAAACTCGTTGAGCATGGTATTTGTCAGCTTGTCGAAGTTCTGATACTTGTCAATCAGAGTGATAAAGCGGTCTGCGGATTTCTCATGCTTCTCATAATCTCCGACAGCCTTTTCAAGTGTTGCAATCTCGGCGGTAAGTGCCGCCTGTTCCTTTGCGTACTGTGCATCCAGAACGGCATATCTGGCATCGGGGAGTTTGCCCAATACATTATCCTCATAGATTTTACAGAGCAAAACTTCCAGTTCCGAAACACGCTGTTTTGACGTAGCAAGCCTTGTGCGTTGCTTCTTGACCTCGCTTGTCTGCTGACTGGACTGTGCTTCTTGTACCACTCGGACAAACTCGGCTCGGTCATGCTTTGCATACTCGGCTATGGCTCGGAGCATATCGGAGACAAGAGACAATACCACATCTTCATTGATACGGTGCTGTGTCTTGCAGAGCGTTCCACAAGGGACTTTTGTGTACTGTGAGCAAGTGTATTGAGAGATACGCTTGCCGTTGTTAGTGCGGTGGACATACATCTTGCCGCCGCAATCGGCACAGTAGAGCAAGCCTGTGAGAGGAGCAGCTTCGCCCCATCCATCGGGGTATCGTCTGACCTTGCTTCGGATTTTCTGTGCAAGGTCGAAAGTCTCTTGGCTGATAATGGCTTCGTGGGTATTCTCGAAAATCGTCCATTCGTCCTCCGGGACATAATGGCTTTTCTTGTCCTTAAAGTGCTTTCGGGTCTTGAAATTGACGGTATGACCGAGATATTCACGCTTGTCCAACAGATTGACGATAGTGGAAGAACCCCAACCGTACACATCCTTGAAAGTCTTGTTTTTGTTCACGCCCTCGTTATGCTGTGCAAGGTAGGCAGAGGGAATGAGTATCTTGTCCTCGGACAGCTTCTTTGCAATCTGATACGGTCCGTAGCCGTCAATCGTCATAGCAAAAATACGCTTGACAACCTCGGCGGCATATTCATCAACAATCCATTGGTCTCTTGTCTCATTCCAGAGATAACCGTAAATGACCGTCCCTGTCAGATGCTTGCCTGTCATGCCTTTGGTCTTGAAAGTGGACTTGATTTTGCGGCTTGTGTCTCGTGCGTAGTATTCGTTCATGATGTTACGAAAAGGGGTAAAATCATCGTCCCCTCTGGCACTGTCCACACCGTCATTGATGGCAATGAGACGGACACCTCTCTGGCGTAAAATCTCCATAATCTGACCGACTTTGAGATAGTCACGCCCCAGACGGCTCATGTCCTTAATGCACAGATAGTCCACATTTCCGGCTTCGACTTGCCGCATCATATCCAGAAAGCCGGGTCTATCGAAACAAGTTCCGCTTATTCCATCGTCCGTAAAGTGGACACAGTTTGTGAAGCCTTGCTGTGCGGCGTATTCCTCCAATAATTTTTTCTGATTGGATATGGAATTACTCTCGCCTTGCAGTTCATCGTCACGGCTCAAACGCTCGTATAGGGCGGTTATTTTCTGTTTGCTCATGGGGTCTCCTTTCTGCTTTGTAGCCTTATATGTTTTAAGAGACTTACTCATATCGTGATGAATAAGTCTCTTAAAGCATACAACACC
>CAUEAK010000129.1:0-4287 GCA_958454115.1 Blautia wexlerae | reverse complement strand
AGCTGCTTATTGCTTCTTCTTCGGAAGCTATCTGCTGTTGCAGTTTTTCTTTTTGCAAAGTCAAGGTTTTTAGGCTTGTCATCTTTCCATCCTGATAAAAGGATCTCAGCCATTTTCTGGCTTCTTCATATTTCTGAATTTCCTTGGCATGTTCTTTCCGGTACTTACCTTTGTACTTCGCATTTGAAAACTGGGAATAAACTTCCTTATTCGCATAGTACTGACCGGTATAACGGATCTGATCGTTGAGGATCCTTAGATCGGAACGATGCTGAGCAACCTGTGTCTGCATTTCTTTTAGTTCTTGCTTTGATGCAAGCAGTGTGTTTTTCAAATCTGACTGTGTATCAAATCCATGTTCTTGCACATAGATAATGGTATTTGCCATTTGCTGCAGGTTAGAAAGTTTTACACGATGAGCATAAGCCGGGCTCTGCATTGCTTTCACATTTGTCTGGAGATTTACAACCAGGCGCAGGTGAGATCTGACGTAGAGAATGGCCAATGGATCCTTGCGTAAGAAGGTCTGTTTCAGGTGTTCTTTTCCATATCGTGTTCCCAGTGCACGTTCAGTAATCCGCTTCTGTCGATCAGGATGAAGATAGCTGTATCTGCCACGATGCTCAATCACAGAGATTTGAAATTGTTCCAGAAGTTTGGATTGGAATTCATCAAAATTACTGGAAGTGACAGCACATTCATCAATCGCATTTCTTAAATATTCTTTCTGTGTACGGAATACGGTGGATGTTGGTTTGAGACCATCTTCGATGATCTTCTGGTTGATCTCATCCAGTTTTTGTTGGCCATGTTTCTGTGTCATATACTCTTTCTGAGTGATTTTTTTCTCAGCCGGTGCAAGAAGATCTATTTGGTGAAGTCCTTCCTGTTGGCACCGATCCATGACGGTTTTCTTAAAAGTGTTCATGAATTTATCAGTGGATCGATGCTTGTAACCAGCGGCTCCCTCATGTGGTTTATCCATATATGGCTGCCTTTCCACTGCAGTCTTTCGCACACTGTTGATAACGATGTGGGTATGGATATTTCCGGATTCATTGTGGCCATCGGTGTGAGTAATTACCAGTGCCTGATATCCGGGAAACATCTGCTTTGCAAGTTCCAAACTGATTGCCTGTGCTCTCTTTCCGGTAAGACCGTTTTCTGTAACATCGGCTGGATCGTAGCTGATAATGTAGTGATGACTTTTGATATCTTCACGTTTCTTATTCTTATGAAAATGAGCATTTGTCAGTTCGCATTCTTTGTCAAAAGACATCGGATCACAGTTCAGCCCATCCATATAAAACTCTTTTCGCATGATGCTTCGTCCGGATTCGTCTACAATCTTTTTCCCGGTTTTTTCATCATGTTCAAACAGAAGGTAATTGATAGCAGCTGAGTAATTTGCATTTCTGCTTTTAATGTGTTTTACGATTGCCATTCATACCACCTGCCAGTTTCAGTACCGCTTTTCTCAATAGGAATAAGTCCGTGATGCACTGATGGATTTCATTTTCTATAGCACGAGACTGACTGCCACCACTGTTAAAATGCTTGGCGATCTGATTGAGATTCGATCCGATTTTTCCATATTCACTGACCAGTTTTCTGAGATCATTCATGTCTGCAACAACTTCAATCTGATGATTGATTTGCTTCTCAAGTAGTAGTTTTCTCAGATATTCTGAACGGGAAAGTCCTGTAATGCCAGCGGCTTCATTTAACACTGCCAATTCAATATCCGTTAATTTTAAAGTGATGATGTTACTTCTCTTGAGATTCTTTTCTTTCTTCTTTGGTGCCATAGTCCTCCTTCCTTTTTGATAAGACATCTTGGATGTGCGATTACACTTTTTAACCGGCTGTCCCTTCCGGTTATATAAAGTGCTGCGACTATCTTTGATAGAGAGCCAACAGATATCTTTGATGTCTGTACGAGGGTATGGGGAATCGGAATCCCCATCAAGAGACTTACCCGGAGGTATGCCGTAGCCATAAAATGGCGATACGGTAATACCTGGGTGGATCTTGCTCTGTATGTGTACCCCTCTATATAACGAAACGCTCAGAGGCTGTTTTACAGTGGGGGAAAAGAAAAAATATCAAAAAAAATGATGATTAATGGTGAGCTTGTGATAGAATGAAAAAAAGAGAAAAGCATAAAGGATGTAGACATGGAAGATAATAAATCAATGACTGTCAAGAAAACGATAAAATCAGGAATAACTTTTGGAAGTGCATTAGCTATGGTTATTAGTTATACAACGTGGAAGTCTGTCGGCTGGGCGATTTTTCATGGATTACTTAGTTGGGTGTATGTCATATATTTCCTTTTGCGCTATTAAATTTGAATTTGCAAAGGAGGACTATGTATGCGTATATGGAAAGCAATATTCAGCGTATTAACTATTATTTTTGGCTCACTGGGACTGATAAACATAGTTTCTACTGATATAACACTGCCGATTATGTTTGTCTTTATGGGATTAACTATGTTGACAAATGCAAAGGAGTGTTATGATAAAGGTGCGAAGAAAGATGCTATGATATTTGCAGGCATAGCGATTTTTGTCTATGTAGTCACAGCATATAATCTGATAAGCAGATTTATGTAACTTCCAGCTTGTCGAGCTGGAAAATATGAATTTGAAAGGAGACATAACTATGAAAGAATATCAACATCTAATAGGTAAAATTATTATAGCGACTGCAATTATAGTTGCCGCAATTATTATAGCGGGTGCTATCGATAGAGCAGGAGCAAATATCCAAAGTGGTCTGGGGTATTTAAGAGATGCACTACTACGATAAATTTCTGTTTGTGGTGATATAGAAAAATCGAAATTTCATGGAGGTAAAATCATTATGAATAAAAGAACTGCGGGTGTAATGTTTTGTTTGATTGCAGGGGGACTGTTTGCAATAAGGTATATTGTAGCAGCTTTATTTATGTCAGGCGTTTCATCCTGGAACGCAATGATTTTTGCGGCGGGACTTGAATATCAGGGAAATGGACTGCTGATTTTCAGTATCATCAGTCTGGTGGTTGGCATTGTTTATCTTGTACGGGCAGAAATAGAAGATAAAAGAAAATAACAATTCTAGTTTTTGAAACTAAGAAATCGGAATTTGTGGAGAGATTTCTTGAACTTTCCTTATTTTACGGGCTTTCCAGCCCCTTAAATAGTGAAATGATATGTATTTTCCCTTATTTTTGACCTTATGCGGAATCAGCAAGGGAAATAAGGGAATTTTTTATTTAGTCGTTGCCTGCCACTTTATCAAGAAGTCTGGCGGAGTTCCGCTTTGCCTTTCTTGTAGAGTGGGCGTAGACATTCATTGTGGTACTGACATCAGAGTGCCCTAACAGTTCCTGCACATCTTTTGGGGCAGCTCCGTTTGAGAGGAGGTTGCTTGTGTAAGTGTGTCGCAACTGGTGGAAATTCTCAAATCCGTCCAGTCGTTTCGCAACTGACCGGCAGGCAATGCTGAGTGTGCTTGGCAGTTCCAGACATCCGTCCGGTCTCAGGCAGACAAAGGAGATTTCCTTGTAATCTACCGGGATTTCTTCGGTTCCGTCCAGATGATAATATTCATAATACACTCTGTTTTTGTCCTGTGCTTCCTTGTAGAAATTGCGGTGGTAAAGTTCACCATACTGCATCCGGCTTTTAAGCTGTTTTTTTCTGGCGGTTTTCAGTATTTCAGTCAGAGTATCGCCAAAATCAACAATCCTTACTTTCTTTCGCTTGGTCGGTCCGATGATGTTTTTATGTTTTGTGCCATCGTAGCGGATACTTCTTTTAATGGTCAGGCATTGTTCTTCAAGATTGATATCCTGCCATGTCAATCCGCAAACTTCACCGATACGAAGTCCCGCATAGTATGCGATCTGGATTGGCAGGATTGCAGGTGGATTCTTTACTTTGAGGTATTCTATCAGTCTCTCATAATCTTCATGGGAAATAGGCTGTATGCCTTCTTCTACCTCATCATCTGAGAATAAATCCACATCCTCTGCCTGTTTTTTCAGCTTAATATACTGCATAGGATTAAAAGTAATCAACTGTTTTGGAAATACTGCAAACCGGAAAGCCTGTTGTAATACTGCTGAAAAGGAATGGATGTAATCTTTACTGTATCCTTTTCTCACTTTTCCATCTGGAAATTCCCCACCGAATGTAAGCAGATCGAGAAATGCCTGTAAATGTTCAGCAGTAACGGTTTTTAATTTGCGTTCTGCAATCGGATGTTTCTTGATACAACGGATTGCACCAAGATAAT
>CAUEAK010000128.1:0-4325 GCA_958454115.1 Blautia wexlerae | reverse complement strand
CCGTAAGGTGTTTGCCAATGCAGTAGTGGGAGAAGCAAGAATCCCCCTGCTTTAGTTGAGGGGAGTGTCAAGCCATTGTAGAAACTGCCGAATTTCACCAAAAGCCCTGATTCGGCGAAAAATATCATAGCAGGAATAATTTTTATAATGTATACTATATTTGTTAGGGAATCCAGATATACCACAAAGCAGAAAGGAAAAAAGCGTATGAGAAGAAATTGGAAAAAAGCTTTATGTGGCATTTTGACAGGTTTTATGCTTGCAACGGCGGCACCAGCTGCGGTTCCGGAGTTGATCAGTGCGACAGAAGTACAGGCGGCGATAGACGTAGCAACGCCGACTATGTCTTCTATTAAGATCTCCGGCAGGAATAAGATTATTTTCAGCTGGAAACAGGTAAAAGGAGTTGCCGGATACCGGGTATACCGCAAGACCGGAAACAGCGGATGGAAAACAGTAAAAAACATTACAGGAAGCAAAAATGTTACGTTTACCGATACAAAAGTAAGTACTGGAGTAAGCTATACTTACACAGTGAGAGCTTACCGGAAATCCGGAAAAAATACGATCTGGAGTAGATATAATGAAAAAGGTCTGACAGCGATCGCAGGTCTGAATTATCTCACCCTGAATAAGACCAGCCTGACACTGGCACCGAAAAAAACTTATACACTGAAGATCAAAGGCACCAGTCTGAAACCGTCATGGAAGAGCAGCAACACAAATGTTGTCAAGATAACTTCTGCCGGAAAGATCACCGCGGTAAAAACAGGAACAGCGGTTATCACAGCGACTCTTGGCGGCAGAAAATTCACCTGCAAGGTTACTGTAAAGAATCCGACCTCGGCTAATACCAGATTGACGCAGAATTATAGCAAATTGAAAAAATACATCAGTCAGAAAGGTAAATATACTGAAGACGGAAATCAGTTTATAAATGTCAAAGTAGATAAAGAAAGTACTCTGATGATCGGTTATCTGAAGAAAGAAGATAAGATAGATATTGGGATGATGCTCTCTATGCCTTCAGATGGAATCCTTGTCGGACTGGATATTATCGGAAACTGTGTGAAATCTGATACGGTCAATGTGAAGTCCGCCCTGTCTACAAATGAAGTCTTTCTGCTGGTGACTTCTTCTACAAAAGCATCTGCTTATAAAGGTCAGAATCTGACTTTCTTGTATACAAACGGAAAAAAAGCGATGACAGATCTGCAGGATTCTTCCAATATTATGATGAAAGCGACAATGAAAGTAGCAAATGATTATCTGAAAAAGAATTTAAATCTGACAATGAAAGATCTGGGATTCACTGCTTATAAATAAAAGTTACTGTTCACTCTGCAAATAAAACCGGCAAATAAAACCAAAATTTATTGTTCTTGACATGAAGCAGAATCGGAATTATACTAAACCATGTAAATAACAGGGGAGCTTGTGATGGCAGGCTGAGAGGAAGTCTTCAACTTCGACCCTTATACCTGATTTGGATAATGCCAACGTAGGAACGTATAAGATGAATTTACGGGAGATACTTTGGTGTATCTCCTTTTTTATTGGATGCGGATGTTTTTATCCGATTGAATACGTAAGATCAGGATTTACAGGGAAGGGATCAAGAGCGAACGCTTTTAACCCCGGTATCGACAATTGAATATTGGGAAATTTGAGAGTGAACTGAGTTCATGAAGGGGTGCACCACCGCGGGTGTATTTCTTTGTGAACTCTTTTTTTATTGACGAATAGCTTTTGAAGTTTCCGGAAAGGAGAGATCATGATCACAGTAAATGGTGAAAGCAGAACATTGGAAAAGCCGGTGACAGTAACAGAATATCTAGAAGCATGTAACTATGTTCCGGTGCAGGTTGTAGTAGAGCTGAATGAAGAAATCATTAAGAGAGATACTTACGATACAACAGTACTGAAAGATGGCGATGTTGTGGAGATTCTGCAGTTTATGGGCGGCGGAAGCTGCTGATGTCGCTATAGAGATAAAATTAGGTAGATATACCACGGCAGTAACTGACAGATAAGTTACTGAAAAAATGCAGATGAAGAATGATCTGGCAGAAGAAGGCGCTGGTTATAAATCGGTGGAAATATTTTCTGCAAACAGACATAAAGAAAGGTGGACATAAAAAATGACAACAGCAAACACAAATGAAGACAAACTGATCCTGGGAGGCCATGAGTTTACTTCCCGTTTTATCCTTGGTTCCGGAAAATTTTCCCTGGAGCTTGTAAAAGCATGTATTGAAAAAGCAGGAACTCAGATCGTAACACTTGCCCTGCGCCGTGCAAATGAGGGTGGACTTGCGAACATTCTGGACTATATTCCGAAGAATGTTACGCTTCTTCCGAATACGTCCGGCGCCAGAAATGCAGAAGAGGCAGTTCGTATCGCAAGACTTTCCCGCGAGCTTGGATGCGGAGATTTTGTAAAGATCGAAGTTATCCATGACTCCAAATATCTTCTTCCGGATAATTACGAGACCATCAAGGCAACAGAGATCCTTGCAAAAGAGGGCTTTGTAGTTATGCCATACATGTATCCGGATCTGAATGCAGCCAGAGATCTGGTGAATGCAGGAGCTGCCTGTGTAATGCCACTTGGCTCTCCAATCGGTTCCAACAAAGGAATCTGTACAAAAGAATTCATCCAGATCCTTATCGACGAGATCGACCTTCCGATCATCGTGGACGCAGGAATCGGCCGCCCGTCACAGGCATGTGAGGCTATGGAAATGGGTGCTGCAGCAGTTATGGCAAATACAGCCATTGCAACTGCAGGAGACGTCCGTGTTATGGCGGAAGCCTTTAAGAAAGCTATTGAGGCAGGAAGAAGTGCATATCTTTCCGGTATGGGAAGAACTCTGGAGAGAGGTGCAAGTGCATCCTCACCGCTGACCGGATTTTTGCATGAGTAAAATAATGACAGTATATTGAAAGACTCGGAAATATACGGTTATTAAGGGGAAATCTGTGTAGCGAAAGCGGATTGCGAATATTCACTTGATGCAGATCAACCAGAGCAGAAAAGAAAACGAATGGCTAAAAACAGATACTGAAATATTACAAATTTGAAAATAATAAAAGTACGAGAGGAGCGACACAACAACAATGGCAGAAACAGTACAGGCCAGTCAGCAGGACGGCCATTTTAATGAAAGTATTGTAAATGAAGAAATTCTGGAAGATATGAAAAAGAACCGTATCGATCACATGAAGTACCTTCCGGATATGGAACAGCTGGAAGAATCTGATGTAATGGATCAGGTTATTTCCGCAATGAACGCATATGATTATGATAAGTACACAGAAGCGGATGTACGGAGAGCGCTTGTTCATGACAACCGTACACCGGAGGATTTTAAAGCACTGCTTTCACCGGCAGCGCTGCCTCTTCTGGAAGAAATCGCACAGGCTGCACGGATCGAAACAAGGAAACATTTTGGAAACAGTATCTGCATGTTTACACCGATCTACATTGCAAACTACTGTGAGAACTACTGTATTTACTGTGGATTTAATTGCCACAACAAGATCCGCCGCGCACAGCTGAATGCAGATGAGATCGAGAAAGAGATGGCAGCCATTGCAGAAACCGGACTCCAGGAGATCTTGATTCTTACCGGAGAGAGCAAAACGAAATCTAATGTGGAATATATCGGAAAGGCTTGTGAGATCGCCCGGAAATATTTCAAGGTAGTCGGTCTTGAGGTGTATCCGATGAATTCTGATGAGTACGCATATCTTCACAAATGCGGCGCAGATTATGTGACAGTTTTCCAGGAGACTTATAATTCTGATAAATACGAAACTCTGCATCTGGCAGGCCACAAGAGGATTTTTCCATACAGGTTAAATACACAGGAGCGTGCGTTAAAAGGCGGCATGCGAGGTGTTGGTTTTGCGGCACTTCTGGGACTGGATGATTTCCGCAAGGATGCTTTTGCAACGGGATATCATGCATATCTTCTGCAGAGAAAATATCCACACGCAGAGATCGCTTTTTCCTGCCCGAGACTTCGTCCGATCATCAACAACGACAGGATCAACCCGAAGGATGTACACGAACCGCAGCTTTTGCAGGTAGTTTGTGCATATCGTCTGTTTATGCCGTTTGCAAGTATTACTGTATCCACCAGAGAGTGTGAGCGTGTCCGTGACAATCTGGTGAATATCGCAGCAACCAAGATCTCTGCAGGTGTCAGCACCGGAATCGGAAGCCATGTGGATGATATTGAGGATAAAGGTGATGATCAGTTTGAGATTTCCGACGGAAGGTCTGTGGACGAAGTCTTCAACGCCCTGAAAGACCACGG
>CAUEAK010000127.1:0-4455 GCA_958454115.1 Blautia wexlerae | reverse complement strand
GGAAAGAAATATAAAAACTGCTGTGGAAAATAATTATATTTTCCTGACAGGATAATTATCAAAAATGAAAAGAGTCTGATGCATAAAACATATAGGTTTATGCGTTGGATTCTTTTTTGTCTCTTGCCCAATAAGTTCCGGTATGCTATGATAAACAAAAGCATATTTTCTAATTATCTAAATCTATGTAACTGTCCGGTATTTTCAACAGTTACAGCCAAATCTCAATTCATATACAGATCATGAATCTGTTCTTTCAGAAAAGTCATGCTTTAATTTTCACTATTTATTTCTAGCAGGAGTTTTCTAAAAGACAGGAACTCCTGAACATATTTATTAAGGAGGTTATAAGATGCTGTATAAGAAGACAGAAAAGCTATCAATAATAAAGAGGGAGGGTGAGATAATGGGTATGTTTGTAAATCCGAATGCTGCAGCATTTCAGTGTGCAGTCAATTCAGAAGTATATATAGACAAAACGGGATTATTGGAATACACAAATAAAGTATTGGGCACAAATGCCAGGTTTATATGTAACAGTCGTCCGCGCAGATTCGGGAAATCTGTTACTGTAGATATGCTGACTGCATATTACAGTAAAGGATGCGACACTGAAAAAATGTTTTCAGGACTGGAAATCAGCAAATGTCCGGATTTTTACGAACATTTAAATAAATATGATGTCATTCATTTTGATGTACAATGGTGCTGTATATCAGCAGGTTCCAGTGAGAATTTAATTTCATATATCACGAATATCGTTGTTTCCGAATTAAGAGAGACTTATCCTGAAGTCAATCTGGTGGAAAACAGCACTATATATGGAGCAATGGCACGCATTAATACTGTATTAGGAAAACAGTTTATTGTAATCATTGATGAATGGGATGTTCTGATTCGTGATGAAGCCCATAATCAGGCAGCACAGGAAATGTATATTGACTTTCTCAGAAACATGTTTAAAGGAATTGAGGCATCAAAATATATCGCACTTGCATATCTGACCGGAATTTTACCGATAAAGAAATTAAAAACCCAGTCTGCCTTAAATAATTTCACCCAGTTTACAATGCTTAATGCCGGCCCATTGACACCATATATCGGTTTTAATGAAGACGAAGTAATCGATTTGTGTGAAAAATATGAGATAGATTTTGCAGAAGTGAGGCGGTGGTACGATGGTTACCGTCTTGGAGATTACCATGTATATAATCCAAATGCGTTAGTAAATCTGACAATTATGCGGACATTCCAGAGCTACTGGTCACAGACAGGAACCTATCTGTCAATCCTGCCACTGATCAACATGGATTTTGATGGTCTGCGGACATCCATTATAGAGATGCTGTCCGGTTCCTCTGTAGAAGTAAATGTCAATGAATTTCAGAATGATATGGTCAGCTTCGCAGACAAAGATGATGTATTGACTCTGCTGATCCACCTGGGTTACCTTGCCTACGACCAGAGAACCCAGAGAGCTTACATTCCCAATGAAGAAATCCGTCAGGAATTTCGTGCTGCCACCAAACGAAATAAATGGAACGAACTGATTGAATTCCAGCAGGAATCTGAGAAACTACTGGAAGCCACCTGGGAAATGGATGCAGAAACAGTTGCTGAACAGATAGAGAAAATCCATGCAGAATACACATCAGTGATTCAGTACAATAACGAGAATTCCCTGAGCAGCGTACTCAGTATTGCGTACCTAAGTGCAATAAAATACTATTTTAAGCCAATCCGGGAACTCCCGACAGGAAGAGGCTTCGCAGATTTCGTCTTCATCCCCAAACCACTGTACAGAGACTATTATCCTGCATTACTCGTCGAACTGAAATGGAACAAAGACGCAGAAACTGCTCTGAATCAGATAAAAGAACGAAAATATCCAGAGTCATTACAGCAGTATACAGGAGATATTTTGCTGGTGGGGATCAACTACGATAAAAAAGAAAAAGTACATCAGTGTGTAATCGAAAAATGGTTTCCACTGTGTATATAGAACGTAACTTCAAAAGAATCATATAAGTTATGAGAAAAGACATTCTACCCCAGTGGATGGAATGTCTTTTTTATATAATTTTTAGCTTGCATCTATGTAAAATTGATATCAGAAAATTCCCTCTTTTTATGTTGACATTACTAAAAGCAAGACTATAATGAAAACCGAAAAAAGAATCTGAAACGATTGGAAAGGGGAAGTTAATTATGAGTACAGTTTTGCCAAGAGAAGAAGCAGTAGAAACAATTTTTTCTAAAATTTTGGCTTCGCCGGAAGCATCCGGACGATTAAGCGGAGTTTTTTATGACCATATAGATGACGACCATCGTCTGACAGATAATGACAGAGATCATTTCCTGCAGGTATTGTTTCATGCGTACCAGAACGGTGATATCAGTGCACTGCTGTTGGAATTATGCGGCAGAAGTATGTTTGACCTGTTAAGGGAGGCTTATCTGATCCCGAAGAAATTCCACGGAAAAGCAGGAGAGAACCCGGTGCTCCTTACAGATGCAGCCGGAGAACTTCTTCCCGGGGAAAAGGTTTCAGCCAGAGAATATGCAAAATTCAAGGAAACATATGAACATCATGAATGTGCCCCCAGATCTGCACTGTATCTTGCAGATGGTTATGATCTTGTCCGTACCTATACAGAAGGTCTGAACATTACAGAAGAAAAAGATAACCGTAAACGTGGTGTCCTGGCTCTTTATGCACTTCCCGACACCTGTAAACTGGGTCTGACAGAAGCACAGGCATATGCCGTTGTATGGGATGCTTTCCAGAAGATTCAGGAAGAAGCCCCAAGAGCCATGGTATACTACGGACAGGAAACAGGTCTGAAGAAAGAGAATCCGGATAAACCCTATGATGAAATTGGAATTCTTCTTCCTATCCATGAATTTGAGAAAAAAATGCTGCAGCATTTAGACGAGATTGACGGAATCGTACTGGCATGCAGAGAGAAAATGATGGAGAAAGCAGGAAATGACAGTCTGCAGCTTTAACAAATCAAGCAAGTAGCAAAGCGGATGATTTTATCCGATTGACAATATAGAATGAGGAAGTGAGAAAAATGCCGCAGGAAGTGATTAAAAAGAACCATATGGATGTTGCCTGGCATGAGTATACAGATGAAAATGGGGGAAATGTACCAGTTGTAGATTCCAGCATCGCAGAGAAAGCATCCATTATCGGACGTGTGGGGATTATGTTTCTCTCATGCGGTACCGGAGCATGGAGAGTGAGAAGTTCCATGAATACACTGGCAGAAGCACTTGGCATTACGTGTACGGAGGATATTGGTCTGATGTCCATTGAATATACATGTTATGACGGAGAAAATGGTTTTACCCAGTCGTTGTGCCTGACTAATACAGGCGTAAATACTTTGAAGTTAAATCGTCTGGAACACTTTATCCGAAACTTTGAAAAAGAAGGAAAACATATGTCAGGAGAACAGCTGCATACATTTCTTGACAATATTGAAAAAACACATGGTCTATATTCCCCGCCTGCACTGGGACTTGCTGCAGCGATCGCATGCTGCGGATTTACATTCCTTCTTGGGGGCGGTCCGATCGAGATGTTCTGTGCATTTGTCGGGGCAGGAATTGGAAATTATCTCCGCTGCAAACTGACCAAACACCATTTTACATTGTTCTTATGTATTGTGTCTTCTGTATCTCTGGCATGTTTTGCATATGCAGGTCTGCTCAAACTTGGAGAAATATTATTTGGTATTTCTGTTCAGCACGAAGCGGGATATATCTGTGCAATGCTCTTTATCATACCGGGATTTCCGTTTATTACCAGTGGTATTGACCTTGCAAAACTGGATATGCGTTCAGGAATAGAACGTCTGACTTATGCTTTGATCGTTATTCTGGTAGCTACTATGTCAGCATGGATCATGGCACTGATCCTGCATTTGAAACCTGTAGATTTTATAAAACTTTCACTGTCAACAGAGCAGTGGATCTTATTCAGGCTTCTTGCAAGTTTCTGCGGAGTGTTTGGATTCTCTATCATGTTTAACAGCCCGGTTCGTCTGGCAGTCGCAGCAGCCGGGATAGGAGCAGTTGCCAATACTCTGAGACTGGAACTGGTAGACCTTGCAAATATTCCTCCTGCTGCAGCCGCATTTATTGGTGCACTTACTGCGGGACTTCTGGCGTCCCTGCTGAAGAATAAAGTCGGATATCCAAGGATATCTGTAACAGTTCCCTCAATCGTTATCATGGTTCCGGGATTATATTTATACAGAGGATTTTATAATCTTGGTATTATGTCATTATCAGTAGCTGCATCCTGGTTTGCGTCTGCGATCCTTATCATTGCAGCGTTGCCATTAGGGCTAATCTTTGCACGTATTCTGACAGATAAAGCTTTCAGATACTGTACTTAACCGAATCAAAAATCAGGGAAATCCCCAACCACTGCTTAAATTGCAA
>CAUEAK010000126.1:0-4483 GCA_958454115.1 Blautia wexlerae | reverse complement strand
TTATAAAATTTATTAACGAAGTCTAATCATTTTCCAAAATAATCCTGCTGATCATTATTTACCATGGTCTTCCGGAAAAAAGCCGAAATATTACAGCCGTTTCTTTCGCTTTTTAGTCGTGTCTCTGCTCTTTGTTATCATATGTCTCACAGAATCTGGCAGCAAAAGCCGGCGGCTCCTGATGCGCATACAAATGAGAAATGTCTCCAAAAGAGCTCATACGGAAGGACGCGATCCCTTTTCGCCTCTCCTCTGTAACAATGGTGCTCACTGATGACGGCGCCGCACAGAAATTCTGCAGCATCACCAGCGGAGAGATACTGAGAAGATAGCTGATGAGTACACAGCTTACACCGAAATGGCAGAAAAACACAAGCGTATCTTCATTGGCTTTTTCTGCTCTGTAATAATGTCCTTCCCGCACATAGCCATGCTCTGCCAGAACTTTATCAAAATTCTGTGTGACCCAGTCATACTCTTCTTTCATTTTTCCCTCTCGCAGGATGTCATTATCCCACCAGCGGTCAAAGCTGTAGAAATTTTCGATTTTCGTCCAGTCCTGTGGAAGCCAGTCCCAGGGAATGATCTTTTCCCCATGAAGATCCGGTCTTCTGATCTTTACGTCGAATTCTCTCAGCCACTTGCATTCTGTAGCTGTTCTTCCGTTTTTCTTCAGTGTGCAGGATGCGGTATCCTTTGCTCTTCCAAGCGGAGAAACATAAAAATCCCTGACATCAAGAGCTGCGATCTTTTCAGAAAGAAATTCCGCTTCCTTCCAGCCCTTTTCGGTCAGGGAATCTATTGTGTAATCCGGGTCTCCATGTCGTATAAAAAGTAATTTCATCTTTTGGTATCCTCCATTTCATAACCTGGATTTCCATTATATTCTTATTTTTTCAGTTGTCAATTCCTGATAGCTTCTGCTGCAAGGATCAAACCTGATCCGCGGTTTCTCCATGGAGCACAGCCTGCTGCTCCCTCAGCTCATAAACTGCCTTTTTCAATGCCTGAAAGCTCTCCTCACTGATTATGTGCTCGATCCTGCAGGCATCATGAATCGCTGTTTTTTCCTGGACTCCCAGTATCATCAGCCAGGAAGAGATCAGCTGATGACGTTCATATACCTTATCGGCAATCTTATGTCCATCCTCTGTCAGACGGATATCTCCGTTGTCGGCTACTGTGATGAGATTTTTCTGGCGAAGATTCTTCATGGCAACACTGACACTCGGTTTCTTAAAGCCCATCTCTGCCGCGATATCCACAGCTCTTACAAGAGAGCTCCTGTTTCCAAGGATCAGGATCGTTTCCAAATAATCTTCAGATGATTCATTTGATCTCACGTTATTTACACCTCCCTCGGTTTGTTAAAACTAACCAAGTTAATCATAACATACTTTAGGAGAATGAGCAATGGTTTTTAATGCTTTCTGTTTAGTTCTGCCTCAATTGCCAGAAGGCACTGGCTGGAACATATCTGCAGAATTCTGGAAATTTCCAGGAGTTTTTCCCTAGAGCAGTTTCCCCGGAGCAGTTCACAATATCCCTGAAATTTCATCTGTACCAGGATATGTACCAGCTCGTGATCAACTTCTTGTCCACATTCCTTTTGAAAGCGTTCATTAAGGATCTGCTCCATTTTCGTACAGGCATCCTCACGGAAATTCACATATCTGGTACCTTCAGCTCCATCTATGAGGATTTTTGCGATGTCCCTGTTTTCCCAGATAAATTCCATAAGTATCCTGTCATATTCTTCCGGATGCAGTTGTTTTTCCTGATCCGTAAAGTCTCCCATGATCCGCTTCAGATCCTCTACCGTCTCTTCCACGATTTCTTCAAAAAGAGCTGCTTTACTTTCAAAAAAGAAATATAGCGCTCCCGTAGTCACATCTGCTTTTTTGCAGATCGCACGAAGAGAAGCCTTCAGAAATCCCCTGTCTCTGAATTCTTCCTTCCCCGCTTCCAGAAGTCTGCTCCGCACAGCATTTTCTGATTTTTCCATATTTTACGCACTCCATCATTTTTCCTGCATTCCGCTTTGCAGGAAAATTCCGCTTATTTCTGACCAGCTGTTAATTTTTTAGCAATCTGATCTTACTGATATTTTACCTTAAATCGCTGAAAAAAGAAAGTATTTTGTACCCCGTGTCAATCTGTCATCGGGGAATCTCCACGGTCTGTAACGATTTCATAGCCTACAGACTCCACACGTCTGGTAAGGCACCCTCTGCACTCTGCTGCTTCCTCGCCTGTACAGATCTTGTTATCATAAAGCTCATACTGTTTACGGTTCTTCACCGGAGAAAGATTGGGCATTACTACATTTGCACCCGCCTGAAAACCCTTTTCCCTGCCTCTGGGGTCCAGGGTCCCCAGTGCTGTGGTTGCCGGAAGAAGTACCTGTGGAAGCAGGATCCGGATGACAGACAGCAGAAACAGTGTCAGGTCCACACTTCCTGCCGGTTCCTCTGCAAATTTCGTATCATGGTGCGGGACAAATGGTCCGATCCCCACCATATGCGGATTCAGGTCTTTAAGAAAAACAAGGTCTTCCGCCAGATACTCCAGCGTCTGTCCCGGCGCACCTACCATAAATCCGGCACCTATCTGATATCCCAGTTCCTTCAGGGTATAAAGACACTGTTTACGGTTTGCAAGACTTAAACTCTCCGGATGAAGATAACGATAATGTTCCTCACTGGCCGTCTCATGACGGAGTAAATAGCGGTCTGCTCCGGCATCTTTAAATCTCTGATAGCTTTCTTTTGATTTCTCCCCAATGGATAGCGTGATCGCACAGTCCGGATATCCCTGTTTGATGGGCCGGATGATGTCAACCATCCGGTCATCATTAAACCATGGGTCTTCCCCTCCCTGGAGCACAAATGTCCGAAATCCCAGCTCATAGCCATTCTCGCAGCACTGCAGGATTTCTTCCTTTGTAAGGCGGTAACGGCTGGCATTCCTATTAGAACGGCGGATCCCGCAGTAATAGCAATCATTTCTGCAGTAATTGGTAAATTCTATCAGACCTCTTGTATATATTTTATTTCCAAAATATTTTTTCTGTATACGGACAGCCTCTTCCCGAAGCAGACGAACCGTATCCGGATCCTGGTATAAGTGCAGAAGTTCCGGATATTCTTCCTTTGTCAGCTGTCCTTCTTTTATAAATTTTTCAACGATCCCCATACTTTATCTGTCCTTCTCTTTTATTTACAAAACTATCTGTAAAAAATATTTTATCACAAAAAAACAGATATTGCACAATATAAGTATACATGCAATATCTGTTCTTACAGAATGGTTATTGTTCATTCCGTTCTCAGTAACACAGAATGATCCAATTTTTATTTAATAAGATCCTTTACAACCTCACCGGCAATGATCAGTCCCACTACGGAAGGCACGAAGGCATTACTTCCCGGTACCTGACGTCTCTGAGTACATTTTTTTTCTGTTCCCGGAGGACAGATGCAATGAGACTTGCAGCTGATCGCCATATCATCAATTGGAGTCATTGGCTTCTCCTGTGAGTAAACCACCTTCAGTTTTTTGATTCCTCTTTTTTTCAGTTCACGGCGCATGACCTTTGCAAGGGGACAGACGGACGTTTTATAAATATCTGTCACTATAAAACCTGTTGGATCCATCTTATTTCCGGCCCCCATAGAGCTGATGATCGGTGTTCCTGAAGCCTTTGCCTGCTCTACGAGCATCAGCTTTCCGGTTACAGTGTCGATCGCATCGACTACATAATCATACTGGGAAAAATCAAAGGAATCTGCTGTCTCCGGCACATAAAATGTTTTGTGGATATTTACAACTGCATCCGGATTAATTTCAAGAATACGTTCTCTGGCCACGTCAACTTTATATTTCCCTACGGTCTTTCTTGTTGCGTAAATCTGGCGATTGATATTGGTGAGGCATACTTTATCATCATCAATGAGATCCAGGGTACCTACGCCACTTCTGACCAGTGCTTCCACCGTATATCCGCCAACACCGCCAATTCCAAATACTGCGACTCTGGAATTTTTCAGCTTTTCCATTCCTTCTTTTCCGATTAATAATTCTGTTCTTGAAAACTGATTCAGCATTTTCTGACCTCTCCTTATATTCTTTCCATGTATATTTATACTGACAACGGATATATTTTTTATATCTGTCCGATTTGTTTTACAACTGTCAGGATTCTATCATGGGAAAATAGCCTTGTCAATATCCCTACCAATAAGCTAGGAATATTTTCCCGTTTTCATCAATAAATTTTATGATACAAAAAAAGATCCCTAAAAAGGAATCTTACTGATACTGCGGGTAGCCGGACTTGAACCGGCACGGAGTTGCCCCCGAGAGATTTTAAGTCTCTTGTGTCTGCCTATTCCACCATACCCGCATATTCAATTAATTTGTTCAAAAATGGGGCCTATAGGGCTCGAACCTATGACCCTCTGCTTGTAAGGCAGATGCTCTC
>CAUEAK010000125.1:0-4500 GCA_958454115.1 Blautia wexlerae | reverse complement strand
CCAGAGACGAAAAGTCAAGGACTTTTTCATCAAATTCACAAACAAGTTACATTTTGCTGAATCTCGTTGCGAAGCAGTCGCTTGATTTTGTCCTCCATCGTCTCTCTGGCGTTCTCGTTGAAGTGGACACGGACAATATAGGTCGTGCCGTTTATCTGCTTTCTGACGGTGGGTGCGGTGTGCTGTGCGGTGGTCTGTGCTGCTGTGTTTCTGTTTTCTGTCATTCAATACCTCCTATGAATGAAAAATGCCCGACAAGGAAAGGCTGACAACGAAGTCCTGACAACGGACATTGAAAAACCTTTTATCTTATCGGGCGGCTCTTATTACTTACTATTTACTTTTTCTTTGAAATCTTGGTTGTCATGGTTGTCAGAGAGAGAAAAGTCCAGTCTGGACAAGGCTTTTTCGGATTTTGCCCGACAACGGGATTGACAACCGGCTCGGCAACAAGCCGACAACAGGATAGCAATTTTCTATCGCCATCCCTCCGGCAGCTCCATCTGTTTAAGCTCCGCATCGGAGAGAGGAATAAATTTTCCGTCCCCGTTGTCAGCTTCTCCGTTGTCGGGCAACTCACGCTCCCAACCTTTCTGACGAAGATACGGCTTCGGAAAGTGTCTCGGATTGCTGAAAGACTTCCAACCTTTGACAACATTGTTCATAATGTCGTTTATCTCTCGCAGTTCCCATTGCTTCGGCTCGTCATACTCATGCCCCAATGCTTCTCGGTAAAGCTGTTTGGAGCAGACCGCATTTCCTTTGTAGCTGTCCAGATAATCAAGTATCTGTCCGGCTTTGGTGTCCTCCGGCATAAACTCCCTTTGATGGGCTTTCAGATACTCATTCATTGTCGGGCTAAACCGCAGCTTGAAGTCTCCGCTTCGGTAGATCGCCATTGCTTCTGCCCACATCTGATGAATGTAGGCTCTGGATTCTTCCTCATTGTCGAGGATATGCACCTCGGCTCTTTCGGGGTAAACCATGACCGGCACGAAACGGCGGTTGCCTGTGCGGTCAAGGGGTAGGAAGTCCAGAGTATTTGACGAACCCCCGAACACGCATTGTCGCTTGCGGTCTGCCGGATGTGTCTCATAGGGGACTTTGTATGTCTCTTTCTGTCTGCTCAAAAAGGACTTGATTTCCTCAATGCTCTTTGCATTGGCGGTGGCTATCATCTCTGACATCTCGATTATCCAATGCCCCTGCATTTTGCGGTACACATTTTCATCGTCCAGCTTTTTAAGGTCATCGGTAAACCAATCGTCCTTGACCGCAAGCAGACGGAAGAAAGAGGACTTTCCGGCTCCTTGCCCTCCGACAAGGCAGAGCATGACTTCAAACTTGCATCCCGGCTTAAAGGCTCGGCTGATTGCACCAAGCAGAAACAGCTTCAAGGCTTCGTAGGTGTAATCATCGGCATCCGACCCAAGAAAGCGGTGCAGACAAAAGCGTATGCGTTCCTGTCCGTCCCACTCCAAGCCGTTCAGAAAATCACAGACAGGATGATAGCGGTTTTCGTTGGCTATAACCAATGCGGCATCCTCGATTTTCTTCTCAACCGTCAAGCCGTAGTGTTCTTCAAAGTAGAGAAGCAGATATTTAATATCCACATCGGTCAGAGTGGAGCTTTCACGATACCAACCAAGCGGCTTTACAATGTCGGTGCGTTCCGTCAACAGATTTTTGCGGATAGCACCTTTCAGCAGAGGGTCATTCTGAAATACCGTCTTGTAGTTCATGGCGGTATTCGCAGGCTTACCTTGCTGTGTCAGTTCTAATCGGTCTCGAATTTCCTCTCTGGCGGCTGTCTGCAAATCTTCGTTCAAGTTTCATCACCTCGTTTCTTTGCTCGGCTACAAGTGCCTTTCTATCTTCAAGCGTTCCGTAGAGCATGGTGTCAAGCAGATATTCGATGTAGTCCCGTCTCTGCAAGGCTTCTGTGAATAGCGGATGCCATTCATCCTCCGGCTGCTTCGGTGCATAGTCCTTTTCCCACGCTCGGAGCTTATGGAAATAATCGGACAGCACACGAAAACACAGTTTTTCCTCCGCTTCAAACTTCTGTTTGGCGGTAGGCTCTCGGATTTTTGCCACGATGGACGGCTTGCCGTTTCGGTCATAAGCGATACCGAAATCGTCAGCCAGTTTCATAGCGGCTTCTTTGCTCGGCAATTCAAACAGTCGGGAAACAAAGTCAACGGCATCCCCATCCGCACCGCAGCCGAAACAATGAAAACGCTTATCCACTTTCATGCTCGGTGTGCGGTCATTGTGAAACGGACAGGCTATCATTCCGGCTCGGTTTACACGAAAGCCGTAAAACTCTGCCGCCTGTCTTGTCGTGACCGACTGCTTTACTGCTTCAAATACATTCATTATCAACCTCCCAAAATGGAAAAAGCACCTGTCATTCTCAAATCGAAAATGGCAAGTGCCTTAAAGCTCCATATTCTGTTTTTTGTGCGGACGGTGTTCGCTCCGTCTTGCTTCATTTTCCTGTTTTGCCAGTTCCTTGTTTCTTTCAAGTCTGGCAAGGATAGAGGGCTTGACCTTTTCCTTAATCTGCTCTTTGCTCGTTTTCTTGACCTCCGGCGAAAGCAAAGCAGACTTGATTTTAT
Source organism: Blautia wexlerae (assembly GCA_958454115.1). Taxonomy (GTDB): domain Bacteria; phylum Bacillota; class Clostridia; order Lachnospirales; family Lachnospiraceae; genus Blautia_A; species Blautia_A wexlerae_C. Next base: position 1,879 of record CAUEAK010000125.1, on the reverse strand, counting down.
CCAATGCAGACTGCATGGCGTTTTTGATTTTTCCAATCACGCCATCCAAACGGCTGATTGCATAATCACGCTCTTTCTTTGGTGCCTTGCGTTCCGGCGATTGAAGCCATATCTTTGTTTCCTCAATCAGCCGAATGTCCTCCTTGTGGGTTTCCACTCTGACCGTATCTGTCACGACCTCCACCGCCTTGTCATAGGCAATATCGGCAACATCATCAATCAGCGTTTCCACATCCTCGATTTTCAAAGTCAGTTCCTCTAACTTCTGCTCCTGTGCCTCCATCTGCTCTTTCTGCTTGGCAAGAATGAAGTCCTGTTTTTCAAGATAGGCTCGTCCTCCGTATTCCGGCTCTTGCTCCAAATGCAGACCATGCTTTTTTGCAATATCAAAGAGCATTGCACGACAGGCAGAATCGAAAGTCATTTTTCGGTTGTTGTGTCTGCCTTGCTTCTTGGTGGGGTCTGGCAGTTCAAAACCTAATTCTTCAAGTGCCTTTTCCTGTTGTGGGCAAATCTCGCCGTATTTGTTTTCACAGTCAAACACATGGCGTTCTTGAATGTGCGGTGTCGCTTCATCCAGATGTAATGCCCAATCCAGAATGTGAACATGAGAGCCGAAACGCCGTTCCATCTCCACAAAGAAATCCGTCACGACTTTCAGCAGAACATCCGGCGGAACATGGTCGCCCATCTTTCCGATCTGATAGATAGTTTCCTCTGGACAAGTCCTTTTGTCTTTGAGCAAATCCGTTGTGGTGCGGTTGCGTTCCGAGTGCCTGTTCTTATCGTTTCTGGCGTTCTGTGCTTCGACATAAGCACCGTATTTTGCGGAGTAGAACAGTTCCTCCACTTCCTCAAAAGTGTCTGCAAGCTCGCTCTGGACTTGCTTCTCTGCAAAGGTGCGATAGCCGTTGAAGCAGTCCCAATAGACATTGTGCTTGGCTCGTTCTTCGTCAATGTGTTCGCTGTTGCTCACATCAAAAGTGCGGTCATTGTGCTTCGGGTTGTAAGTGCCATGCTTGCCGGAGCGACCGTTGTGTCTTGTTAATTTCAAACCATTTCTAACCTCCGTTCAGATTTTCCCCGCAGGGGAAAGGGGCAGCGAAGCTGCATCCTTGCTGCAATTTTGCGACAAGTAATACCCAGTACTAAGTGGCGAAACGCCACTTAACTGGGCAAGGCTGCCGCCCTTGACCTGCACAGGGATATTGCATTCCCTGTACCCATGCACAAAGGGCTTGCCGCCCTCTGTACTCCTGCCCGATAAACTGCTCCACATCGTCAGCTGCCGACATTCGCAGTCCATCGGTTTTTGCGAAACTCTCCATCGGAGACTTTCACAAAAAAATGGAGAAGCCCGATTTCGTCAAATCGGATTTCTCCACTTTTCGGATATGCCGTTTCCGACACATCCGCTTTGCAAATGAGCAAAGCAAAAGCGACCAACTTTTTACGGTTAGTCGCCTTTGGTTTGTTCATTCTATTCAGTTTTTACGAAACAAGAGAGTTTCTACCATTACCTTTCTAACGCTAAGTATTCTTGCCCCATAAAGAAGATTGTCAATTCGTCATGATCTACTTCTATCTCAAATTCCACGCTGTTATCTCCCTGTGTCACGCAGATTATATCCGAGTAAGAAAAACCATAAGATGCGTTACCGCAGGACAGACCCGAATCGGGCATATCTTTACTCACAGCAAGTTCCCCGTTCTCTTGAAAGGTAAATACCTCCTCCGCATTTGTATCCTTCCATGTGCCAATAATATCTTTTTCGTTCTGAATGCGATTTACTTTACCGACACATACAATGGCAAGTATAACTACACCAACAGTCAAAGCAATGCCTGCAACTCTCTTTACCAGTTTCTTTTTACGCAA
>CAUEAK010000124.1:0-4525 GCA_958454115.1 Blautia wexlerae | reverse complement strand
TTTGGCATGTTCATGCCAAAACACCTCGCGGGATAGTAGACTGCTGAATAGTTACGAAATATCTTTTATAATAGCAATTTTAGTATAATCAAGTCCTGATCTATGTTTTTGCGAACGAGACGATTTGCGAAAGTGATATGCATATTTATGGGAAATCTCTGTTCTATATGGAATGCATATAAAATATCCATAATGACTTTGAATAAGTAAACAAGCATATCTTCTTTCCTTTTTCTTTAAAAGTTCTTTATATGGCGGATTCGGATATTTCTCGTAAAATTCATCTGAAAGGCTATAAACAGCATAGTCAATTTCCAATTTTCTTCTCCTTATATACATATAAACGAGAGGGAAAATGAACTCCCTCTCGTTATACTCTTCGCTCGGTCATATTTTATTTTACCGATGAGTCAGAACCGTCACTCATCTCATCTCTCGGTTATATTTATTTTACCGATGAGTCAGAACCGTCACTCATCTCATCATGCGAATAGAGAATTAACTCTCTATATATTGTATTATATAACATATTTTCTTAAATAGCACAATCCTATATTTTTAATTTTTCAAACACGCTCTAACATCGTTTCTGTTCACAGCAATATGCTTTCTAACACACTGGACTTGTGTGAATTTATATTATTTGATCTTAGCGCTCTTTGCTTTAGAATAGCTGCTGTATATTCTTTTACCGTTTTCGGTACGATATGCCCGCACCTTGTAATAGTATGTTTTCTTAGACGTAAGCTTCTTATTTATATAAGAAACAGTGCTTCCCTTTTTAATCGTTGATACTGCCTTATATTTACCGGATTTGGATGTGGCACGGTATACTACATACCCTTTGGCACCGCTTACCTTTTTCCATTTCAGTGTAGCCTGTTTCTTACCGGCAGTTACTGTGACAGCCGGGGTTTTCGGTTTTACTGTCTGTGCCGGAGTTGGTGTCGGTGCAATTCCATTGGTTGTTACAGAGAAGTTTTTGTCATAACTGCTTTTAATAGCACCGCCCCATTTGGTGGAAACAGCCTGTACACTGTAATAATAAGGAGTTGACGGAGAAAACGCTGTATCTGTATAGGAGAGGTCTTTGACCGTAGCAATCTTTGCGAATTTGCTTTCACCCATCTTACGTCTTAAAATAATATAAGAATCTGCATTTTCATATTTATTCCAAGTAAGAAGAACTGTATTTCCTGCCGCCTTGCAGGTTGTGATCTCTGGCATTCCTGCTGCAAAGAGGTCTTTCGCAGTACCCTTTACAACTACATGGCACACTGCGGTTACATTCTGATCTGTTTTTACACGGATATCGGTTTCTCCTACAGAAACAGGTGTGATAACACCCTTCTGGTCTACTTTGGCAACGCCTGCATTATCAGAGGTCCATACCAGTTCCCCGCCGCTTCCCTTCGGACTGAATGTCCAGGTCAGGGTATAGGTTCCCTGATCAATTGCCAGAGTCAGCGTTTTGTCACTCAAAGCAATGCTCTGTGCCGGTGCTGTAACAGTCACGTGGCAGGTGCCTTTCGTTCCATTGTCCGTAGTCAGTGTAATATCTGCAGAACCGGCACCCACAGGAGTTACCTTGCCGGAGCCATCTACGGTTACTACAGAAGAGTTGGAAGATTCCCAGTACAAAGAGGACGGTTTTGCGCCGTTTGGCGTGATCGTGTAATCCAGTGTCCTGGAACCGCTTTTCGTTGAGAGATTCAGGCTGGACGGAGAAATACTCACCCCTGTCACACTGACCGGTCTGGAAGAAACGGAAATATTGCAGGTCGCATAGACACTTCCGGAAACTCTCGCAGTAATCACCGCAGAACCTTCTCCCACTGCTGTTACCACACCACCGTTTACACTTGCAACAGAATTGTTGGAAGAAGTCCAGCTTACAGTTCCCACCGCATCAGACGGAACAATCGTATAAGTCAGTGTATAGCTGTCTCCCTTTGTAAGAGTCAGATCAGAAGCATTTAAGCTGATCAGCTTCGGTGCTACCGGAAGCTTTGACTCAATACTTTTAAGCAGCTGAACCGCTTCATAAACTCTGTTTGCAGACGCATCCAGCGTAGTCAGCGCACTGTCCGCTTCGGCATATGCACCGGAGAATCCGCTGACCTGGGACCATCTGGAACGCTCTGCATTTGCCTTTCCCATCATGCGGATAAGCTCGCTCTTATCTGCCGCCTCAAAAATCTGCCTGTTATTATTATACGGGTCACATCCTGTAATGTCCGTACCACCGCAAAGGGCAAACATAACACGCAGGACACTTCCGTCTGACGGATGACTCGCACCCATTCCGACACCCATAAATACATTATCCAGAGTATACGTCCATCCGGATGCGGAGCAGTAGGAAAATTCTGTCAGATCCGGTGCATATTTGTTATCAGTAAGCTTATAGGCATCACCGGTCCAGGTGGAAGTCTCGGAGAGAACCTTCTGGATACATGCCGGTGGATTCAGGCTTCCACTGTCACAGTTGGCAATTCCCCTTAAGTAGAAACCATAACTTGTATTTGTGTCATAAAGCGGCGTAATCCCGTTCTCACTTAACCCGCGGAGCAGAACATCTGCACAGGTTTCTCCTTTCGCAAATTCCACCTGTACAGGATCCAGGATCATACCCTGGCCGATCGTGTTCTTCTCCACAGTCAGCGTCAGGGTATCTGCCAGAACATCGGTCTGTCCCAGCGCAAAAATCCCCACTGCCATTCCGGCTGCAAGAGTCAGCCCCTTAATGGCCTGCCATAGCTTATTCTTTGTCATATTCATTTTCCTCCTTATTTTCGGGCCGCTGCAGCAGCCCGTATTTTCTTTTTACTCTCTCCAGTTTCTCCAGCAGAGGCCTGCTTAGGATCCACAGGAAGATTACCGTAGAAGTTGCCTGCACCAGATCTACCGGTGCACCTGAGATATAAAACGCGATCAGGCTCTTCTTTGTGATGTATCCGTATGCCATCAGAATAGATGCCGGATTCATGATCCCGCCGAAGATCAGAAACACACTTAAGAATCCGTAAATACACAGATCCACCTTCCTGGCTTTGAGAATCCCTTTCTGAAAAAGGATTCCTGCCAGATATCCGATCATTCCATAGGAAAACATCTGCCAGGGTGTCCACGGTCCCTGCCCGAAAAACATATTTGAGATCATCATGATCAGACAGGCACACAGAAACCCCGCCTCACCACCTAAGGAAACCCCGGTAATGATCACGATGGCCGCAATCGGCTTAAAGCTTCCGATCATAAAGAAAGCACTCCTGCCTGCGACCCCAAGAGCCGCCATTACGGCAATGACCATAATCTCTCTTGCCTGTGGATGCCGGCCCTCAAATACCATAAAGAACGGGATCGTGGCATAGGCAAGTATTAAAAGACTGATCACTACATCATGCTTACCATGAAACTTATGAACCAGGATAAAAAGCACCAGCGGAACAAAAGCCAGAAACATAATCAGACCAATCCAGGTACGCTTCTCAATCTTTCCTTTATGGATCGGCTGGATAATGATTCCATCCTCTTTCAGTTCATATTCCTCTAATTCCTGTCCGGATTCCTCTTCCCCGGGCAGGCTCTGTGCACAGGAATCCCCGAAGAAACGGTCCATAAACTGGTCTAAAGCCTTGCCTTCAAGCACGCAGCCACCTCCTTTCCGGTAACAGCATCAGGAAAATAATGCCTTGCCATGCGATTGGCAGCAGTCGTATAAAAGCTGTTTCCCGCAAAGAAATCCCTTGCACTCTTACACGTCACCACATTTCCCTGAAAGAACAGGCCGACCCTGTCTGCATATTCTGCGACAAACTCCACATCATGCGAGATCATAAAGATAGTGATCCCGTGAGCTTTGAGCTTCTTTAAAATGTCTCCCAGTTCCTGTTTATATTCTGCATCCAGCCCCTTCGTTGGTTCATCCATCAGAAGAAGCCTCGGCTGCAACAGCAGAACCTTAGCCAGTGCAAGACGCTGCTGTTCTCCACCGCTTAAATCATACGGATGACGGTCAAGCAGTCCTTCCAGTCTGGTCAGACTTACGATTCCCTCGATTGCCTCTGCCTTCCTCATATTGGCAGTGTATTCGGAAGATTTCTTCTCCTTTGCCCCACCGATGATAGAATACAGATCCTCCCGGACTGTCTTCTTGATAAACATGCTCTGGGGATTCTGTGGCAGCACACCCAGATACCCTCTGTAAAGCTGGGTATCCGTATACCTGCGGATATCAATCCCATTCAGGAGAATCTTGCCTCTGTAGGGAGCACGGACACGACTGATCAGCGATAAAGTCGTACTTTTCCCCGTTCCGTTTCCACCGACAAGCGCATAAAATTCTCCCTGCTTTACTTCCAGGTTCAGATCCTGCACAACATCCTTTCCGTCTTTTTCATAACGAAACCACACATCCTTTACCTCAATAGCCGGTGGCATAGAGCTTTTGGAACCAGGCAGCAGTTTATCTCTGACTGTATTCAGCTTTTTTTGCAGTTTTTGTTTATTTTTACAAAAATAA
>CAUEAK010000123.1:0-4586 GCA_958454115.1 Blautia wexlerae | reverse complement strand
TGTGGGCAATCTCGTGTACTGTGGCCGAAACCGTCTGCACCTCACTCATGCCCTGGCGAATGGCGATTTTCTGATGATCGGCAGAAAAATAGCCGTCCGTATCGGCGGCCATTGCTTCAAAAGTAATCGGCACCGGTGCGCTGCGGCGCAGGGCCTCCATGAATGCCTCATAATTTGGCACATTGCCGGAAAGGGAGGAAGCAAGCTCCGGCAAAGGTTTCCCGTCGGTCTGACTCACATCAAAGACCTTGACCGGGCGAAACATGGGGATCTCGATTTCTTTTTCCTCTGTGACGATCTTTCCGTCTTTATCCAGAATCGGAGCCTTGGTATCCGGGTCCAGTTTCTGCTCCTCGATTTTCTTCTTATATGGTGTGGGAGCGATGATGGTAATGCCATGCTCGCCCTTTTTTACATGACGCTCAAACTGGTCTTTCCACTTATTGTATCCGGCTACCAATGTGGCGTCCGGCTTCTGCATATAGATGAGCATGGTGTTGTTTACCGAATAGCGGTGGAAGCGGGACATGACGGACAGATAGCGCATATACTTTTCACTCTCAAACAGTTCTTTGATGCCCTGCTCGATGCCATCTGTGATTTCCCTTAGCCGTTCTCGGTTGGTGGGTTTATTCTCAGCCATGATTTTCAATCTCCTTTCCAAGTGTGTGATTTCTGCTGTGTGTTCTGCAATCCATGCCTTTTGTTCTTCTTCACTTTCATAAAGAAAAAGGTCCAGCAGGTACTCTACATAGGTTTTCTTCTGGATCGCTTCCACAAAGCGGGGGTGCGGTTCTTCCTCCGGTGTCCGGGGAGAATGGTCAGTCCCCCATTTTTTCAGCAGATGGTAGTAATCGGACAGTACACGATAACACCGCTGTCGGTCCTCACGAAACTTCTGCGCCTCGGTTTTCTGCCGGACATATCTCCTACGGGGCGGGGCCTGACTGTCATAGATCAGGCCAAAGTCCTGTGCCAGTTTCTCCGCCGCTTCTTTTGGGGAGAGGTTAAAGAGCTTTTCGGTAAAGTCGATCACATCCCCATCTTCACCGCAGCCAAAGCAGTGGAACCGCTGGTCTACCTTCATGCTGGGGTTCTTATCATCGTGAAAGGGACAGCAGGCCATACCAGTTCGACTGACTTTTATCCCATAAAACTCTGCCGCTTCTCTGGTGCTGACCGACTGCTTGACCGCTTCAAATACATTCTCTGCCATGTGCCTTTAACTGCCGGACTTTTTCACAGGGGGCTGGTATCCGGCGGCTTTCGCACGCTCACTGGCAGCTTTGCGACGCTCGGCGCTGTATGGCTCCCGGACTGATACACACCGCTTGGGAACGGTAAAGTTATGGGCGTCCTTTCGGGTGATCTGGTCGGGGTGCTTTTTTGCCAGCAGTTCCAGCTTCTCCATCAGACGGGGATCGTGGGTGTAGACCTCAGCCATTGGTTCTGCCTGGTTATAAAGGAGAATGGTTTCCCGTTCCACTAAAGAGAGCTTCATCGGCTGCCTCCTTTCCGCTGGTCAAATTCCAGCTTGAAGTTGGCGTACTGTCCATCATCCTCCAAAACCACAGTGGCATCGTAGGTCTTGCCGGTTTTCTCCGAATATAGCCCCGTCACACGGACACGGCCATCGTTAAGCAGCGCAGACACCACAGCCTTGGTCGGCTGTTTTTTCTTGGCAGCCCACCATTTGTTGTTTTTCCAGATTGCAAATTTGCAAGAATCATTCTGACAGAAGAAGCCTTTTTGCAGTTCTGCAACTTCACCGCCGCAGCGAGGGCATTTGCCCACCACCTCACGGGGCGGAGTGAACAGGTACTCGGTTCCCTTGATGACCTGATAAGTTCCCACCAGGTCTTTCAGCATGGTGCTGATCCCGTCCAGAAACTCCTCTGGGGCAAGCTGCCCGCGCTCGATCTCGCCCAGGCGATACTCCCACTCGGCAGTCAGAAGCGGCGATTGCAGTTGTTCCGGCAGGACCGTGATAAGGGATACTGCATCGTGGGAAGGAAGAAGCTGCACCGTTTTCCTGCTCTTTTTTCGTTCCAGAAAACCGGCAGATACCAGCTTTTCCAAAATACCGGCACGGGTGGCCGGTGTCCCCAGACCTTTTCGCTCGGCATCCTCCGGCATATCCTCTTTTCCGGCAGTCTCCATTGCGGACAATAGGGTGTCCTCCGTAAAGTGCTGAGGCGGACTGCTTTTGCCTTCTTTGACGATTGCCGCAGCAACCGAAAGGGTCTGTCCTTCGGTCAGCTCCGGCAGTGCTTTCTCTGCGCCCTCTTTTTTCGGCTCTGCATCCTTCATTTTGGCACGGTAAGCGTCCTCCAGTGCTTTCCATCCGGGGTGCTTCACCGTTTTTCCTTTGGCGGTAAACTCCCCACCGGCACACGCTGCAATCACAACGGTTTCCGAATAGATATGGGGCTGGGCTACGGCGCACATCAGACGCAGGGCCACCAGCTCCAGCACCGCTTTTTCTCCCGCAGGAAGGGCAGAAAGGTCTGCATCCTTGAGATTTCTGGTAGGGATTACTGCGTGGTGGTCGGTTACTTTCTTATCGTTGATGACCGTCTGCGGATCACAGGTAATGGCGATCCCTTTGCGAAACGGCATAGCATTGGCAACCAGATTCACCAACACCGGCAGGCTGTCTGCCATATCACCGGTCAGATAGCGGCTGTCAGTACGGGGATAGGTGCAGAGCTTCTTTTCATACAGGCTTTGCAGATAGTCCAGGGTCTGCTGGGCTGTAAATCCAAGCAGGCGGTTGGCATCTCTTTGCAGAGTAGTCAGGTCATAAAGGGCAGGTGGCTTTTCGAACTTTTCCTTACACTCCACCTTTTTGATTGTGACAGCTGCATCCTGGCAAGCTTCTTTCAGCTGTTCTGCGCTTGCTCGGTCACTCATGCGCTCCCCGGATACGGTAAGACCGGGCAGCTCCAGCGCCACGGTATAAAAGGGAACCGGCTTAAAGGTGTCGATCTCAGCTTCTCGCTGGACAATGAGTGCCAGCGTTGGAGACATCACGCGCCCGATGTTGAGGGTGCGGTGGTACAGCACGGAAAAAAGCCTTGTGGCATTGATCCCCACCAACCAGTCGGCCTTGGCACGGCAGAGAGCAGCATCCCGAAGTCCATCATAATCTACACCTGGGCGCAGGTTTGCAAAGCCTTCCCTTATGGCGGAATCCTCCATCGAAGAAATCCAGAGCCTTTTCATCGGCTTTTGGCAGCCTGCCAGCTCATAGACGCTGCGGAAGATCAGCTCGCCCTCGCGTCCGGCATCACAGGCATTTACTACCTCCGTCACATCCGGGGCGTTCATCAGCTTTTTGAGAATATCAAACTGCTTTTTCTTATCCTTTCCCACTACCATCTGCCAATGCTCCGGCAGAATAGGCAGGTCATCATATCGCCACTTGGCATACTTGGGGTCATAGCTGTCTGCATCCGCAAGACCGGCCAGATGGCCTACGCACCAGCTGACACGCCAGCCGTTACCCTCCAGATACCCGTCCTTACGAGCAGTTGCACCGATTACCGCAGCCAGACTTTGTGCAACCGATGGTTTTTCAGCAATCACCAGCTTCATAATCTTCAACCTCCCATTCATTCTGCCAATTATCAGACAGTTTTTTTGCAATGCTGTGTTCTGAGGCAAGTGTAATGTCATAGCCAAAGCGATAATCATATCGGTACAACCTGCCAATCAAATCATTGATTATGATATTGCAGGCCATAATCACACGCTCTTTATCCACCTGCATCAGTTGATAGCGTTGATAATTGTTGTAATATTCTCGATGTCTGTGGGTTCTGCTGACCGTATCTTCCATCAGACAATCTATGGCATCTTTTTCACCATCTTCTTTGCTGCCCTGTGTATAAGACAACAGTTCCTTAACCATGGGAAAACTTTGTTCATCTACCGTTGCTTCTTCGCTCAAAAAACCGATATAAGCTTTTAGTAACAGGCTAACTGCTGTTTTTTCAGCTTCAGATAAAGCGTTCATGGTCTCCGCTGCATCAGGCAACAGTTCCTTTTCCACAAATTCATCTATCTCACCAGAATAAAGCATTCGGATTGAGTCCACACATAAAGAGCGTTTTTGGGGTGCGGTCTCAATTTCAAAATCATAAAGATCCAAGTCATCGTTCTTCTTTGACTTTTTTTGAACTTTGCTTATAGCAGTGAAAAGAATGTCTCCTCCAAAGTAAATTCCGAAGGCGACCAGATCAAAAATAATCAGAAAGTGTAATAACCAGTTCCAGGTGTTCATTGTGAGGTCCTCCTTTCTTTGACCATGTGCTGATTTTGGGTGTGGATTTACAGTAAGAGAGTGAGTAGAGCAGCAGAGGACAGGAATTTCTCCCTGTCCTCTGTCCCTTATCCCGCAATGATTTGAAATACGCTACGCTCAAATGGTTCAATCTGCTCTATCGCGTTCCTCATTAGGGTCAGAACCCTCAAAACCATCCTCAAGGACTTCCTCATCTTCGGTTTCCCATTCCTCGGAATCTTCCTCACCATAATCATAATCGTCCAGACTGTCATTGCCCTTGGTCTTAGGCTTATTCTTA
>CAUEAK010000122.1:0-4647 GCA_958454115.1 Blautia wexlerae | reverse complement strand
GCATGCTGTGGCTCAGACAGTGGGTCATTTTTCTTATAACGCATATTTTTATCAGCTAAGAAGTTCTAAGACTCCTGCAAATGCACACGAAATGAAATATGTTTCTGCGCTGTGTATTGGTATGAACTGGAGTAATTTGTATCTTTTATAAGAAAGACTTCAGAATTTGCAGAACTCCGTTTTCCCAGTAGGGCGGGCAGGTATTTTTGGCGGCAGCCCGGACTTCGGGGCGGGAGTTGGAGACTGCGTAGCTGAGACCGGCATTCTGAAGCATTTCAATATCGTTGAGGTTATCTCCGAAAGTGCAGGTTTCGTCAGGTGAAATTCCCAGATATTCCTGAAGGAAAGCAACGGAAGGACCTTTGCCGGAACCTGGGGCAGTACAGTCCATCCATTCCTTGCCGGCGGCAGCCATAACTGTTTTGTCTTTCCAGGTGGGAGTGAATAAAGGGGCGCACATTTCCTCACAGGCGTTGGGGTGGTAGACAGCAAATTTGTTTACCTGCTGCCCCTCGAGTTTTAACATTTCCGGAACTTCATGGATATCATATCCGTAAGAATCTCTCAGCCAGTGAAACATCTGGCTGCCTCCGTCTTCTGCGAAACAGCGTTCAGGTGTGGAAATAAAATAATCACAGGAAGGCATATCCTCTCTTACCATAGAACACATTCCTTTCCAGATTTCGTCAGGCAGAGTATCCACTTTCAGAATCTCCTTCGGAGTCCGTACAACAGTTCCTCCGTCAGAGATATAAAGCAGTCTGTCTGCGACAGGGGCAAACAGTTTTCTCTCACTTCTGTACTGCCGTCCAGAGCATGCCATAAACACAATCCCCTTATCAATCAGCCTTCCGATAACCTCCATATACTCCCTGTCAATAGCCAGAGTCCCATCCTTCACCAGAGTCCCATCTATATCTGAAGCAATCAATTTAATCATATGAATAAGAAATCCTTTCTATAATAAATACAATAGGCATTTGCGAAACTCTGAACCTATTGAAAATACTGGTTTTTCGTTTTACAATTACCTAATAAATACAAACCCCATTTTATCACGCCAAAATATAACTTGCCATAAAAAATTTAGAAAAATTGCAACTATTCACCAGTCCCGGTTCATGCGTTACCATCCTGCAAAATGTTCTGTGAGGAAATCCCATTTGCATAGCCTGTCGTTGCAAGGCGCATTACTGTGAACGAAGTGAGCAGTAACAGCCCGGCAGTCCCGTAGCTAGCCAACAGGCAGGAAATATTTTTGGTTTCAGGTGCATTTGCAGTGGGCGTAGTAACTCTTGGTGCGTGGGAATCTGCGTTATTCAAAAATTGCTCACTGTCTGAGCGAAGCGAGTTTGAGCAATTTTTGAATGTTTTTAGCAGATTTCCACACACCTAGAGTTATTAGCCCGCGAAACCGCACCTGAAACCAAAAATATTTCCTGTCGTCCCCAATTTTTTTGCCCGCCAAACCCCATTGACTTTTCCACCCTTTTTTCTTATATTATATAAATAGAAATCTGCGTACTCTGAAAACTACGCATTTAAACCCTGAAAAAAGGAGAGTTGCTCGAAATGAACAAAAAAATGCTCTTTGTTTTCAATCCCAAGGCAGGCAAAGGCAAGATTAAAACAAACCTGCTTGATATAGTAGATATTTTCAACAAAGGCGGTTATGAAGTCATTATCTATTCCACACAGAAACCAAAAGATGCCTACGAGAAAGCCAAAGAATACGAATCCAAAGTGGACCTTATCGTATGCAGCGGCGGAGACGGGACTCTTGATGAGGTTGTTACCGGAGTAATGGAAAAGAAGAGTTCCATTCCCATCGGATACATTCCGGCAGGAAGCACCAACGACTTTGCAAACAGTCTCTTTATGCCGAAAAGCATGACAGATGCCGCTTCCATGATCATGGAAGAGAAACTTTATCACTGTGACATCGGCAGATTCAATAACCAGAGCTTTACATATATAGCAGCTTTCGGTCTTTTCACAGATGTAGCCTATCAGACAGATCAGGATCTCAAGAATATCCTTGGCCATGTAGCCTATCTTCTTGAGGGAGTGAAACGCCTTTTTGATATCAAATCATACCATATGAGAATTGAATCCGAAGAATTAACTGTGGAGGATGACTTCATCTTTGGGATGATCACCAATTCCCGTTCAGTGGGAGGGTTCAAGAACCTTACAGGCAAGAACGTGGATATGAATGACGGACTTTTTGAAGTTACCATGATCACAAGACCGAAGAATCCGCTGGAATTGCAGGAGATCATGACTGCAATGCTGACAGCAGAGGACAATACAGATCTGATCCATTCTTTTAAATCAGCCAGGGTGACCATTACCTCAGAAGAACCGGTACCATGGACTCTGGACGGTGAATACGGCGGCAGTCATACACAGATAGAGATTGAAAACTGCCACGAAGCACTGAATCTGTATCTGAAAAGTACAAAAAATGAGGAAACCAGATCAATTGGAATTTCCCCGTTAATAAATAAAAAGGAGAAATAAAATGGGTGAGTATATCAATGTAGTAGAGACTTTTGGATGTGACGTGTTTAATGATTCCGTCATGCAGGCACGACTTCCGAAGAAAATCTACAAAGAATTGAAAAAAACCATAGAAGAGGGCAAAGAACTGTCTATGGAAATTGCGGATGTAGTAGCACACGAGATGAAAGAATGGGCCATCGAGAAAGGTGCCACACATTACAGCCACTGGTTCCAGCCCCTTACAGGTGTGACAGCAGAGAAACACGATGCTTTTATCACAGCTCCGATGGATAACGGCAAGGTCCTGATGTCTTTCTCCGGAAAAGAACTGATCAAAGGTGAACCGGATGCATCTTCTTTCCCGTCCGGTGGATTAAGAGCAACTTTTGAAGCAAGAGGATATACAGCATGGGACTGTACATCACCGGCTTTTGTCCGTCATGATGCAGCAGGCGGAACACTCTGTATTCCTACTGCATTCTGTTCCTATACAGGAGAAGCACTTGACCAGAAGACACCACTTCTTCGTTCTATGGAAGCAATCAACACCCAGGCACTCCGTCTGCTGAGACTTTTCGGAAATACAACTTCTAAGAAAGTAACTCCGTCAGTAGGAGCAGAGCAGGAATATTTCCTGATCGATAAAGAGAAATGGCTTCAGAGAAAAGACCTGATCTATACAGGCAGAACTCTTTTTGGAGCTATGCCTCCGAAGGGACAGGAAATGGATGACCATTACTTTGGAAGTATCCGTCAGAGAATTTCCGCATACATGAAAGAGGTAAATGAAGAATGCTGGAAGCTTGGAATTCCTGCAAAGACACAGCATAATGAGGTTGCTCCTGCACAGCATGAGCTTGCACCGATTTATGCACCGGTCAATATCGCAGCAGACCAGAACCAGATGATGATGCGTATCCTTAAAAAGGTTGCCAGCCGTCATGGAATGCGCTGTGTCCTTCATGAGAAACCATTTGCAGGTGTGAACGGTTCCGGTAAGCATAACAACTGGTCTCTTACCACAGATGACGGAATCAATCTTCTGGATCCGGGCAAAACACCTCATGAAAATATTCAGTTCCTTCTGGTCCTCACCTGTATCCTGAAAGCAGTAGATGAACATGCAGATCTTCTGCGTGAATCTGCGGCAGATGTGGGAAATGACCAGAGACTTGGCGGTCATGAGGCACCGCCGGCAGTGATTTCCGTATTTCTTGGAGAGCAGCTGGAGGATGTTCTGGAACAGCTGGTCAGCACAGGAACAGCAACTCACAGTAAAAAGGGAAGTAAGCTGGAAACAGGTGTTAAGACTCTGCCTGATTTCATGAAGGATGCCACAGACCGTAACCGTACTTCACCTTTTGCTTTCACAGGAAATAAATTTGAATTCCGTATGGTGGGCTCAAGAGATTCTATTTCTGCATGTAACGTAGTCCTGAATACGATCACAGCAGAAGTATTTAAGGAAGTATGTGACCGCCTGGAAAAAGCTCCTGATTTCGAACTGGCGGTACATGACCTGATCAAAGAATATGCCACAGATCATCAGAAGATTGTATTTAATGGAAACGGCTATGCGCCGGAATGGGAGAAAGAAGCTAAACGCCGCGGACTTCCGATTCTTCCGAGCATGGTAGATGCAATCCCTGCACTTACTACAGAGAAGGCAGTGAAACTCTTTGAATCTTTTGATGTATTCTCAAGAGCCGAGCTTGAATCACGTGCAGAGATTAAATATGAGATTTATTCTAAAGCAATCAATATTGAAGCAAAGACCATGATCGACATGGCAACCAAGCAGATTATTCCGGCAGTTATCAGATATACCACTGTTCTTGGCGAATCCATCAATACAGTGAAGACAGCAGGCGAAGGGCTGATCGATGTAAGTGTACAGCTTGACCTGCTTAAGAAAGCGTCAAAACTCTTAAAGGCTGCAAACAGTGCCATGAGTAAGCTGAGCAAACTGGTTGAGAAGACCCAGGAATATGCAGAGGGACGGGACAGAGCCGTATTCTGCAGAGAAAAGGTGGTTCCTGCAATGGAAGCTTTACGTGAGCCGGTGGATGAACTGGAAATGATCGTAGATAAGGAAATGTGGCCGATGCCATCTTATGGAGATCTTGTATTTGAAGTATAATG
>CAUEAK010000121.1:0-4649 GCA_958454115.1 Blautia wexlerae | reverse complement strand
TTGAATAAATATGGTGAGGATTTAGTTGAAAAGGCACGTAACCAGAAGCTGGATCCTGTGATCGGACGTGATGAAGAAATCCGTAATATCATCAGAATCCTTTCTCGTAAGACCAAGAACAATCCGGTGCTCATCGGTGAGCCTGGTGTAGGTAAGACTGCAGCAATCGAGGGTCTTGCACAGCGAATCGTGGCAGAGGATGTGCCGGAAGGTCTGAAGGATAAGAAGATTTTTGCCCTGGACATGGGTGCTCTGGTAGCAGGTGCCAAATACAGAGGTGAGTTTGAGGAACGTCTGAAAGCAGTCCTTGAAGAAGTAAAGAAGAGTGAAGGAAACATTATTCTTTTCATTGATGAGTTACATCTGATCGTTGGTGCAGGTAAGACTGACGGAGCCATGGATGCAAGCAATATGCTGAAGCCTATGCTTGCCAGAGGTGAGCTTCACTGTATCGGTGCCACAACTCTGGATGAGTATCGTCAGTATATTGAGAAAGATGCCGCTCTGGAACGTCGTTTCCAGCCTGTTATGGTAGATGAACCTACAGTGGAGGATACTATTTCCATCCTTCGTGGTCTGAAGGAGAGATATGAGGTCTTCCATGGTGTTAAGATCACAGACAGTGCGCTGGTTGCAGCAGCTACACTTTCACATAGATATATCACAGACCGTTTTCTTCCTGATAAGGCCATTGACCTGGTGGATGAGGCCTGTGCCCTGATCAAGACAGAGCTGGATTCCATGCCTTCAGAGCTGGATGAACAGCGCCGTAAGATCATGCAGCTGGAGATTGAGGAATCTGCACTGAAGAAAGAGACAGATAACCTGAGTAAGGAACGTCTGGAAACACTTCAGAAGGAACTGGCAGAGCTTCGAGATACCTTTAATACACAGAAAGCACAGTGGGATAATGAGAAGCATTCTGTAGAGAAATTACAGAAACTTCGTGAGCAGATCGAGGATGTGAATAAGCAGATCCAGAAAGCAAAACAGAATTATGATCTGGAGAAGGCTGCACAGTTACAGTACGGCGAACTTCCGAAATTACAGCAGCAGCTGGAAATCGAAGAAAAGAGTGTCAAAGAAAGTGACAGAAGTCTGGTTCATGAGGCAGTCACTGATGATGAGATCGCAAGGATTATTTCCAGATGGACCGGTATTCCTGTAACAAGACTGACAGAAGGCGAGAGAGCCAAACTCCTCACTCTGGAAGATCAGCTTCACAAGAGAGTTGTAGGTCAGGATGAAGGTGTGAAGAGGGTTACAGATGCAATCCTTCGTTCCAAAGCCGGCATCAAGGATCCGACCAAACCTATCGGTTCCTTCCTGTTCCTTGGTCCTACAGGTGTAGGTAAGACAGAGCTTGCCAAAACTCTGGCAGAGAATCTGTTTGATGATGAACAGAATATGGTCAGAATTGATATGAGTGAATACATGGAGAAGTATTCTGTATCCAGACTGATCGGAGCGCCTCCCGGATATGTAGGATATGAGGAGGGTGGCCAGCTTACTGAGGCAGTCCGCCGTAAACCATACAGTGTTGTACTTTTCGATGAGATTGAGAAAGCACATCCGGATGTGTTTAACGTACTGTTACAGGTACTGGATGATGGCCGTATCACAGATTCTCAGGGACGTACAGTTGACTTTAAGAATACAATTCTTATCATGACTTCCAACATCGGTTCTCCGTATCTGCTGGATGGTATTGATGAGAATGGTGAGATCAAACCTGAGGCTCAGAGTCAGGTTATGGATGACCTGAGAGGCCATTTCCGTCCGGAATTCCTGAACCGTCTGGATGAAATAATTATGTTCAAGCCCTTGACAAAATCCAATATTGGTAAGATAGTAGACTTGATGGTCGGCGAGCTTGACAAACGTCTTGCAGACCAGGAGCTTTCCCTGGAACTGACAGATGCAGCCAAGGATCAGGTTATCGAGAATGGCTATGACCCGGTATATGGTGCACGTCCGCTGAAACGTTATCTGCAGAAATATGTGGAGACTCTTGCGGCACGAAAGATTTTGTCCGGAGATGTTCATGCAGGTGATACTCTGATGCTGGATGTTCAGAATGGGGAATTCATTGTTACGGTAAAGGACGGAAACTAAATGATACCCAAAGATCCAATGATTCTGCTGAGTTATGTGAATACTCAGCTCAGGGATTACTATGATTCCCTGGAAGCACTCTGCACATGCAGAGGATTGAAGAAAGACGAACTGGTGGCGAAGATGCATTCCATCGACTATGAGTATGATGAGGCAACCAATCAGTTCATATAAGAAATATGCGAAATGCTCTCTGACAGCGGGAATTGCTGTCGGGGAGCATTTTTCGTATTGCATATAAGAAAGATCCCTGCTTTAATTGCCCAAAAGTGATAAACTGCGGAGCAGTTATTGGGTCATGTGTTTCAAAATCAGTACAATTTTAAAAAATAGATAAGGCAGTACAAAAAAATGTCAGTAATAAAGATTAAATCGTTAAAATATAAACGAAAATAATCAGGGAATATGTAAAAAATGTATAAAAAAACAGGAAATAAAGTATAAATATTCACTATCCACACAATTGATTTTTGTATGCTGTATGATATAATTGCATCTGTAAAAAACAAGCGCATATTAAATAGGAAGAAACACGTATATGAAAAAAATCTCCTGAATGATAATCGCGCTGTACGAAAATACAATATGGAGGTGGCAGTTTTGAAAAAGTTGGTGACCGTACTGGGTGCTTTTTTTGCAGTTCTTCTGGCTTGTCCATTGAGTGTATTTGCGGCAGAAGGCAGTAAAGCACCATCTACAGTACCTGTATGGCTTTGCATTCCCTTTGCAGGGCTTTTGTTATGTATTGCAGTGATGCCTCTGGTAAAAGCGGAGTGGTGGGAGTCTCATCAGCCACTGGTTGTTGCCTTATGGATCATTCTGATGGTGGTTCCATTTGCTTTCGTTTATGGAGCCGGAAAGACTGCAGAGACAGTTCTGGACTGTATTGTGAATGATTATCTTACATTCATCATTCTGTTATTCGGCCTGTTCTGCGTATCTGGTAATATTACCATGGAGGGTGATTTCGCAGGTTCCCCCCGTGTTAATGTAGGTCTGCTTGCACTGGGAACTCTTCTGGCAAGCTGTATCGGTACCACCGGTGCCAGTATGCTGATGGTACGTCCGGTAATTAAAATGAATTCATGGAGAAAGAGAAAAGGACATATTATGATCTTCTTTATCTTCATGGTTTCCAATATGGGTGGATGTCTTACCCCGATTGGAGATCCGCCGCTGTTAATGGGATTTATGCGAGGTGTTCCATTCTTCTGGAGCCTGCATCTGTTCCCTGTACTGATCTTTAATATGGTCATTCTGCTGTTTGTATTTTATCAGATTGATAAACGTTCCTACAGAAAAGATATTGCAAATGGCCGTAAACCGGATATCCGTAAACCGGGTACTCAGTTTCGTCTGGATGGACTGCACAATATCATTTTCCTTGTGATGATCGTTGGCGCGGTAATTTTAAGCGGTGTACTTCCGGGAATGTCCGCATTCCAGGATGCTGCAGGCAATGTAAGAGGCATTCATCTCTTTGGAGAAGTAACCCTGACATTCCCGGCTCTGATCGAAATCGTGATCATTCTGCTTGCTGCTTTTCTTTCCTTTAAGACAACAGATAAGCAGATCCGTATCAGGAACCATTTTACCTGGGGTGCGATCCAGGAGGTTGCGGTTTTATTCATCGGTATTTTTATCACCATGCAGCCTGCATTGATGCTTCTGAAAGCTGTAGGACCGAATCTGGGAGTTACTGAACCGGCAGAGATGTTCTGGGCAACAGGTGCACTTTCCAGTTTCCTGGATAACACACCTACTTATCTGGTATTCCTTACAACAGCCGGAACGCTGGCATTTACAAATGGAATCACAACCACACTGGGAACAGTACCTACCAAGATTCTGTCTGCCATTTCCTGTGGTGCGGTATTCATGGGTGCCAACACTTATATCGGAAATGCCCCGAACTTTATGGTAAAGGCAATCTCTGATGAGAACGGTGTGAAGATGCCGTCATTCTTCGGATATATGCTCTGGTCTGTGGCATTTCTGATTCCGGTGTTTGTTATTGATATGTTTGTATTCTTTTTATAAGGATGGAGGATCATTATGCAGGATAATCAGGAAAAATGTAAAGAACTTGCAATACGCATTTATAACCTGGATGAAGAAGTTTATAAATGTGTGGGTTCCTCTCTGGGACGTACATTTACAGGACAAAAAGAAACAACTCTCCGTCATCTGGCAGCACTGATGTATACCAAGCCGGACGGACATCTGCTCAGAAGTGAACTGGCGCTGATCAGTAACATGGCCCGTACCATCAGGGATAAGAGCGAGAGAAGACGTCTTATGATAGAGTATGACAGTATTCTGAAAGAGATTGAAAGTCTTCCGGATACATTTGGACAGACAGATATTGTAGATAAAGAACGTATCAGTCTGAATAATCTGATCGCAAGACGCCAGAATGAGATTTCCGAAAATGATCATCTGATCATCTGTATCAGCCGTACACAGGGAAGTGGCGGTAATGATATCGGATTTGAACTGGCGGATCAGCTTCAGATCAACTATTATGATGCAGA
>CAUEAK010000120.1:0-4841 GCA_958454115.1 Blautia wexlerae | reverse complement strand
TTGCGCAACCAGGCCAGGTAATCGCGGCTGAACAGACGAAAGGGTTCAGACGAGGAAAGTCCGGGCTTCGCAGGGCAGGATGCCGGATAACGTCCGGTGGAGGTGACTCCCAGACCAGTGCAACAGAAATAAACCGCCTCACTTGCTGAGGTAAGGGTGGAAAGGCAGTGTAAGAGACTACCGCCGTCCTGGTAACAGGCCGGGCACATGTAAACTCCATTTGAAGCAAGACCGAATAGAAAGCGATACGGCTGCCCGTCGTGCTTTCAGGTGGGTCGCTTGAGCCTTATGGCAACGTAAGGCCTAGACAGATGATTACCCAATGACATAACCCGGCTTATCGGTCTGATTGCGTACAAAAAAACAGAACGGATTTCTTCCGTTCTGTTTTTTTGATATTTGTTTTATTATTTATTGCGTTTACCTGTGTATTTCTCTTCGCAGTATTTACATCTGTAAACTTCTTTCTCTTTATCTGCAAGAACAAAGATCTGGTCGAGTCCCTGTTCAATGGAAGTGATGCAGCGTGGATTCTTGCATTTGATCACGTTGACAACCTGATTCGGAAGTTTCAGTTCTTTTTTGGCAACGATCTTCTCGTCCTTGATTACGTTTACAGTAATGTTATGATCGATAAAGCCGAGAATGTCAAGATCGAGATTCTCAACCGGGCATTCAACCTTGATGATATCTTTCTTACCCATTTTGTTGCTGCGCGCGTTCTTGATGATGGCAACGGTGCAGTCAAGTTTATCAAGCTTCAGATCATGATAGATAGTCATGGCCTTGCCTGCTTTGATATGGTCTAATACATAACCTTCGCGAAGTGCTCCAACATTTAACATGGTAATTTTACCTCCAGTAATGTGAGAATCAGGGCCATACGTACATATACACCGTACTGTACCTGTTTGAAATAAGCTGCTCTCGGGTCTGCATCCACCTCTGTTGAGATTTCATTTACACGTGGAAGCGGATGAAGAACGTACATGTCTTTTTTTGCAAGTTCCATTTTCTGTTTGTCCAGAATGTAGAAATCCTTCATGCGGACATAGTCTTCTTCGTTGAAGAAACGTTCTTTCTGTACACGTGTCATGTAGAGGATATCAAGATCCGGTAAGGCATCTTCCAGTCTCTCTACTTCCTGAAATTCGATATTGTTCTTTTTCAGAACATCCTCGCGGATATAGCTTGGGATGCGAAGCTCTTCCGGTGAGATCAGAATGAATTTTACATTTGTGTAACGTACAAGTGCTTCGATCAGGGAGTGAACTGTACGTCCGAATTTCAGGTCGCCGCACAGACCAATGGTCAGATTGTCCAGACGTCCTTTCAGGGAACGGATGGTAAGTAAGTCGGTTAATGTCTGGGTAGGATGTTGATGACCACCGTCGCCGGCGTTGATAACAGGAATAGAAGAAGCCATAGAAGCTACTAACGGAGCACCTTCTTTCGGGTGGCGCATAGCACAGATGTCAGCGTAACAGGATACAACGCGGATTGTATCGGCAACACTTTCACCCTTTGAAGCGGAACTGGAATCAGCTGATGAAAAACCAAGAACTTTACCGCCAAGGTTCATCATAGCAGCTTCAAAGCTGAGACGGGTACGGGTGCTTGGCTCATAGAATAAAGTTGCCAGTCTTTTATCATCGCAGACATGTGCGTATTTATCAGGGTGTTTCTCAATATCGCTGGCCAAGTCAAGAAGAGTATTTAACTCATCAACAGACAGATCCAGCGGACTCATTAAGTGTCTCATTTCATACCTCCATATTTTACTAGTTCAGGAATTGTTTACGTAATCCTTCTTAACATCATATAATAATCAGGTGCTTTTTTCAAGAGAGTTTTCCAAGTATTTTCTCAAAAAAAAGTCCGGCTCCGAACCAGAGGGGAGCGTAGTCCGGTCTTATCAGTCCCCGGTAATTCAGGGGAGTGTTGCTGTAGTCCCAGGGACACATATGAAAACAGCGCAAAAGAGCACCGCTGATAAATTCTACGAAAAAAAATCCGACAGTATAAATGCAGCCGCGGACAAAAAGCGGGACAGCAGAAAGTTTACCGGAGAGCGGGCGGATGATGGCACCGCATCCGTAAATGGGAAACATTAAAAGGGAAGTTTTTCCTGTCATGGTAAGTTCTCCTGAAAGGATGGAATGCAGTCCGGTCCAGAGGATTTCCATGCACCAGCCCGTCAGACCGCAGAGAATAAAAGCTTTTTTCATAGGTAACGCTCCTGTATAAATTTCTATGATTCTAGTATTGCCTGCCTTGAAAAAAACATACACGTAGGATATAATGAGAACACGTTATTACACTATAGCAATGAGGTGCCTTATGCGCAAAAGGAACGTGTGGAGGGGATCTCATGGAAATAAGAGGAGTTTATTATGAATTATCAGGAAAGCCGGGAGTACATAGACAAAATCACCCGGGAAATTCCCAGTGTCCTGGGACTGGATCATATGCGTGAGCTGATGAAACGTCTTGGAAATCCACAGGATGATCTGAAATATGTGCATGTAGCCGGTACCAATGGCAAGGGTTCTGTCATTGCTTTTTTGTATTCTGTTTTATCAGGTGCAGGATATCACATTGGAAGATATGTTTCGCCTACCCTGTATTCTTACAGAGGCAGGATGGAAGTTTCGGGAAGCAGGATCAGCAGAGAGGACTTTGCTGCTTATATTACACAGGTGTCTGATGTTATTGCTGCTATGACAAAGGATGGTTATCCCCATCCCACTGCATTTGAAATAGAGACTGCGGTGGCATTTCTGTTCTTTAAAAAAGAGAATTGTGATCTCGTTTTGCTGGAAGTGGGAATGGGCGGAAATCTGGACGCCACAAATATTATTAAGAATACGCTGCTGGCAGTGCTGGTATCAATCAGTATGGATCATATGTCTTTTCTTGGAAATACTCTGGCACAGATCGCAGAGAAGAAAGCCGGGATCATCAAAGACGGCTGCAGAGTGGTGACTGCCAGACAGAAGCCGGAAGCAATGCAGGTGATTGAGAGAATTAGCAGAGAACACGGTGCAAAATGTACCATAGCAGATGCTTCTGAGGCAGAGGTGCTAAAGGAAAGCTGCCTTGGACAGACAATCCGGTACATGGGTGAAGAGTATGAGATTCCGCTGGCAGGTGTTTATCAGAAGGAAAATGCAGTAGTTGCACTGAATGCTTTAAAAGTATTGGATGAGCTGGGCTTTTCCACCGCTGCGGAGCAGAAAAAAGAAGGGCTTCGCACAGTAAACTGGAACGGACGGTTTACAGTTATCTGTAAAAAACCGCTGTTTGTGGTAGACGGGGCTCATAATCCTGCTGCTGCGGATATGATGGCAGCTTCAATAGAGCATTATTTTAAGGGAAAACGGATCATCTATATTATGGGAGTGTTTGCAGATAAGGATTACAGAAGTGTGATTCAGAAAACTGCGCACTTTGCAGACCGGATACTTACGATCCAGACTCCGGATAATGTAAGGGCGCTGCCTGCCGGAGAGCTGGCGAAGACTGTCAGTGAATACAATCCCAATGTACAGGCAATGGATACGATTAAAGATGCAGTGGAGGAGGCTTTTTCACTTGCCGGGGAACAGGATGTGATCATTGCCTTTGGTTCTCTTTCCTTTATCGGAGAGATGACTGATATTGTAGAGAATTTGTGAAAGTAAAAAGGTACAACATAAATGATAGATTTACAGGAATGCAGAAATGAAATAGATAAGATCGACAGCGATATCATACGTCTTTTTGAACAGAGAATGAAGGTGTGTGAGGATGTTGCAGAATATAAGATACGAACAGGAAAGAAGGTTCTGGATCCGGAAAGAGAGAGACAGAAGCTGGAGGTCCTGAGAGGTAAGGCACATGGAGAATTTAATCAGCTTGGTGCGCAGGAGCTTTTTCAGCAGATCATGGCGATCAGCCGTAAGAGACAGTATCAGCTTCTCACAGAGCATGGAATCGAGGATGATGAGAAGCTGGAAATGGTAGATGCACTTCCGTTGAAAGATGTAAGAGTTGTCTTTCAGGGTGTGGAAGGTGCATACAGTTATGCTGCAATGAGGGAATATTTCCAGGACGATATTGAGAGCTTTCATGTAAAAACCTGGCGCGATGCAATGGAAGCAGTTGTGGAGGGAAGAGCAGACTATGCGGTACTTCCCATTGAGAATACAACTGCCGGTATTGTTGCTGATATTTATGATCTTCTTACAGAGTATGAGCTGAGTATTGTAGGAGAACAGATTATCCGTCCGGAGCATGTACTTCTGGGACTGCCGGATGCTGAACTGGAGGATATCAGACAGGTATGTTCTCATCCTCAGGCGCTTTCCCAGTGTGGAAAATATCTGGAATCTCATCCGGACTGGAAGAAGAAAGAGATGGAAAATACTGCCGGTTCTGCCAAGAAGATAAAAGAAGACAATGACAAGACGCAGGCTGCTATTGCCAGCAGACAGGCAGGAGAACTTTACGGACTGAAGATCCTGGCTGAGAATATCTGCTATAACGGACAGAATGCCACACGTTTTGTGATCGTGAGTAAGAAACCAATCTATGTGAAGGATGCACATAAGATCAGTATTTTCTTTGAACTGCATCATGAGAGCGGAACTCTTTACAATATGCTGTCTCACATTATTTATAATGGACTGAATATGACGAAGATAGAATCCCGCCCGATCACAGGGAAGAACTGGCAGTACCGTTTTTTTGTTGATTTCGAGGGAAATTTAAAGGACAGTGCAGTGAAGAATGCCCTGAGAGGAATTGAGGCAGAAGCTGACAGAATGAGAATTTTGGGAAATTATTAAAAATCATTTCCA
>CAUEAK010000119.1:0-4853 GCA_958454115.1 Blautia wexlerae | reverse complement strand
TTATTTGCAGGCTCGGTAATTGAATTGCCGAGGATTCCCGCTTATTATCCTAAAATTGTTATAATAAGAGTCCGTATGCAGAACTTTTGTATATAATAGACTAAGTGAATATCTGGAAATGAGATTAAAATGCCAGACCAGAAAATAGATAACCTTTTAAATCTTGCAATGGATGCAACCCCACAGGAGCGTAGAAAGTCAGGAAATCTTAATGTAGGATATGATCCTGCAACCAGGCTATGGGATGTGATCATAAAGTACAGCGGACCGGAAAGTGGTCTGGCTGGAAATGGAATTCAGGTAGTGCCATTGTTAGGCGGCTATGCAGTGGTAACTTTGCCGGAAAGTGAGATTGATGAGTATTCCCACAGAGTGCAGGTGGAATTTATGGAGAAACCCAAACGCCTGTATTTTGAATTGTTTCAGGCGAAGGGAGCGAGTTGCATCCGCACAGTGCAGACCGGCAGGAATGGACTGACGGGAAAAGGAATCCTGACAGGAGTTGTGGATTCAGGAGTGGATTATTTTCACTCTGATTTCCGAAATGCAGATGGGAGCAGCAGAATTTTACGTTTATGGGATCAGAGCATACAGGGAAATCCACCTCAGGGATATGTGACAGGAACTGAATATACGAAAGGGCAGATAGATGAGGCGCTTGCATTTGGAGAAAACCAGGGCAGGCGTCTTGTTCCATCTTCAGATTACAGTGGACATGGAACTTCTGTGCTGGGGATTGCAGCAGGAAATGGGAGGGCGTCAGATGGGGTGAATCAGGGAGTTGCCTATGAAAGTGATCTGCTGGTTGTGAAAATGGGAATTCCCAGAGAAAACTCCTTTCCCAGGACTACGGAGCTGATACAGGGGATTGATTATCTGGTGCGACAGGCACTGACTATGGGACGGCCAATGGCAATTAATCTCAGTTTTGGAAATAATTATGGCTCTCATGAACCTTATAATTAAGGGAAAACATAAGAAAACACTGATATTTCCTGTGTTTTCAGGCAATTCAGTGTTTTACTCGGATTCATGTTTGGTTGTTGTTTGAGTCTTATAATACTCGGTCAGGATCATGTTAATCTGCTGGGAACGTGTACGATAGTTCGCTTTTGCATCCTTATCAATCTCAGCAACCAGTTCTTTGGACAAAGTAGTATAGACCTGAATATTGTTGGAACTGATAGCCATGTGGCACCTCCGATTCAATTTAATAGAATTATTCTATCATACTTCTTCGGGAGGGGCAATGTGAACTGAAAATTGAAGAATTATTGTTACTGTAAAATTGGAACGGTCGTAAAGAAAATCTATGAATAGAGAACGATAAGAAAGGTAGAACAGACAATGAAGAAAACAATTTTTGAAGAGATGGGCGGTACTTATATCAGACATGGGGATTATCTTATCCCTGCTCTTACCTTACCGAAGGAAGAAGAACAAAGGGTTGTCGGTGTATGGGGACAAAGACATTTGCGGTATTTGAAGGAATACCGCAGATTGCTATATCTGAATATGCTTACAAGCGGCAGGCTGAATGGTTATTTGGCTGATATAGAAGAACAGGCACAGGAACGCTTTGAAAGACTTGTAGAACAGATGAAACAGGCACAAGGCATTACAGAACAGCTAAAGGTGGAAAATGTCTTGGAATGGATAGGAAGAATGAACAATATACAAGTATGTGCGAGGGAGATTGTGGATAAAGAGATAATTTATCAAGAATGAAATGTAAGATAAATAGTGTATAAAATGTAGCAGGGCATCATAAGATAAAATTGTAATTGCATTTTCCACATAGTTCGTGTAAAATGTAATTAGAAAAGCTGTGCATCAGCGGTGGGTTGACACCTAAAATCTGATACGTTTTCCGAACGAAGGTGTCGGAGGTTGGCAGGCAACGGAAAAACCTGATATTTTCCAGACGAAGGTGCTGGAGGTTGGCAGACAACGGAAAAATCAACCATGAGAAGGGAATGTTTAGTGCTGCGGCGTGAACATTCCCTTCTCTAAATTTTATGGGATAAGGATTAAGTTATGGACAAAAGACGTGCAATTCAGATTATGACAAAAGCGGCACAACTATATAAAGAACATCTTGAGGATCAGAAGGTTTTGTTCCTATATGGCTTACCGAAAGAGGTGAATAAGCAATTACAGGAAAGTAATAAGATTTTGTCATCTGTACAGGGATATGAAGTTGTTTTCCATAGATACAATTTTTTACATTTGACAGGAGTTCGATTGAATAAAAAAGAGACAGCTTCTGCAATTCATTTTTACCAGAAATGCCTGGATAAGCGATTAACAGAAAATGATTTTGTTTTTGCAAAAGATGGCTCTACGGGGCAAAAATTGGATATATTGGAACGTATGATGCTTATTAAGAAAAACGTAACAATGATAGGAGAATTTACAGATCGAGGACCGAAATTATATACAGAAAAAGCTGCCGGGAATATATGTGGTTGTATTGGCTTCGTAAAAGATAAAAATACGAAATTAAATGTACCGAACACATTGCTGAAAAAGGACATCAGAGATGTAACAGCACAGCCTACATATAAAGTATTTGCTGTAATATCAAAACACTATACAGATGAGAAATATACAAATCTTGTGAAGATGGACAAAAGTATTGATTTGAAAGAGTGTTGTTTCTCAGAAACAATAGAAAATATGATAGATAGAGAAAATCTATAATGAAATATAAAGAAACCATGCTACTGCTTTTTGTAACAGTATCATGGTTTTATTGTTTGTCGTCTATATTTTAAGTTGATTATTACTTTACAAAATTGGCAATGTTATAATTATCATTGATTTTAGAAGAAGGGAGTATCGAGGGAAATTAGTGGAACTGGTTTTGCAAGCATAGCGTTTGGATATCCAAACGCACTTTGGGAGCCCCCCAAACCCCATTTGTTGGCTTTACAAAGTAGGAATTTTTTGCTCAAGATAAAAAGAGAGTGCGTAAGCGGAAAGAAATCAAATTATGCTTACGCACTTTGTGCCTCACTTTTGCTCGGTGGTTAGCAGTTTGTGAATTATTGGGATGAAGCAATATAACTGTTTTGAGAAAACGGGATATTTTTTATATTAGTAGTTTAAACATTATAGTTCTGTGTTGTGCGATTTTTGCCTGGATTGAACAGGATGTTTTTTTTGCAATTCCTGTTTCCTCTGATATTCAAGTTCCCAGGTACGATGAGAGAAGCTATAGGGATCTTCCATATTGAGATCATCCACTTCATGGGTTGCGATATCACGATAGTGATAGTCATAATATTCACCAAAAGTACCTTTGAGCTGCTCAATCAGTTTCTCTCGGAAAGTAGGTCGTATCTGGATTCTGGCATCCAGTAATTCTGTATATTGCTCTGGTTTAGGCCGGAGTTTTTCCTCTTGGAAAGCGACAGCATCTTTTTCAAGCTGCTCTTTGAGAGCCATATCCTGAGAATCGAGAATATCCAGATTCTTATCCATCTGGTCGTATTTTCTGGAAAGGCTCGCCATATCTTTCTCTGTGGAGCATTCAGCCTGAAACAGCAGCTGTTCTTTGGCAGATTTCAGTTCCTCGATTTCTTCTGTTACGGTTGTAAGCTGCTGGTTTAACTTTATATGCTGGAAAGGATTTAGAATACTGGTTTTACTTTTTTGCACATTTAGTTCTTTCTTTTCAGTAACTTTCGCTTTGAGCTTTTTCTTAATGGTATCATATTTATTTAGGATAGGACGAAAATGCTGCATCCAGTCATGGATCACTTCTTTTTGCATTTCATTATGAAGTAAATGATATTGTGTAAAAATCATATGATTGCGGATTGCTTCTAATGTTTCTGCAATTACCGGAATAGATTTTTCGACAGCTTGAACCAATTTTTTTATCTGTGTTTTTAATTCCCGTAGTATTCTGTTATCCGCACGAACCCGACGGTTGATTTCACACCGGTCTGCTATCATGCCTTTCTTTTCCATATTCTGGGCAATGTAGCCTTCGTGGATGGTTGGCTGTTCAGTGATTCCCTGAGCTGCAAAACTGCGGTGATCAATGGCGGCATTTATCTGATTAAGGGCAAGCATTTTATTTACGGCATCTGCCCAGTTTGCTCTCCAGAGGCAGAGCTGTTCCTCACTGTTCCATTGTTCGGAAATCGGGTTTTGTCTGCCATACCGGGTGCTTTTTGGATGTTTGTCGATACGTTCATAACCTTTCTCCTGTGCTGCCGAGGGAGTCAGATATACTTTCTTTTTCCCAGCTTTATAACGATACTGTTTTTCCCAGCCCTCTTTCTGAGCATCCTTAAATTCAGAAGCAGTAAATCCCTTTTCCTCTCCATCTTTGATGCATAGATATTCTTTTTCGGTTTTATACTGCCATGTTCCGTTTTCGTTTAATGGACGGACAGTAAGTAGAATGTGTGCATGGGGATTGTGACCATCTGTATCGTGAATGGCGAAATCGGCACACATTCCCATATCTACAAAATTCTTTTGAATAAAATTCTGAAGAAGAGAAATATTGCTGTCTTTATCCAACTCAATAGGGAGTGCGACAACAAATTCTCTTGCCAGTCGGCTGTCTTTTGTTTTTTCAGCAGCTTCTACAGCATTCCAGAGTTGCTCCCGGTTTTTCCATTTAGGCGGAGCCATAGGGGGAAGCATTACTTCCTGATAGATCAGTCCATGTTTTCGGGTGTAGTCATGCTGGATGCCATCGTAATCATTGTATATGCGGCTACAGCTCATATAAGCAGATGCAGCGACAGCAGACCGCCCGGAACCACGGCTGACGACCTTGGCTTGCATATGATAAATTGCCATATCTGGCACCTCCTTTCGATGTTGCCTGC
>CAUEAK010000118.1:0-4979 GCA_958454115.1 Blautia wexlerae | reverse complement strand
AACTGCCTATATCAGATATTTATTTCTGAACTCTTCGATCATTTTCGGTTTCAGATAAAATACGGTCTGGAAAAACTTTTCCATAGAACCATAAGTCTTTTTCACTGTTTCAAAAACAGCAGCCAGATACTCCTCTTTTACATTATATATAATCGGAAGCTTCTCGGTCATTTTCTCATCTGCCTCCGGCCAGGTCTGTACAAGTCTCTGCATATATACCAGTTTGGGCTCCATATAACGGTTTGTGCGCAGATAGTCTTCATATATCACATCTTCCTCCACCCCCAGCAGACTGAGCAGAAAAGCAGTCCCGATCCCTGTACGGTCCTTTCCAGTTCCGCAATGCCACAAAACAGCACCTTTTTCCTGCCTGAAAAGAATATCGATAAACTTCGCATACTGTTTCAACACCAACTGATCCATGCATAAATTCCTGTACTGTCTGATCATATATTCTTCCATATCATCCGGGAGTCCTGCAAGCATTTTCACAAACTGTTCTCTGTTGCTGATAACCTGCACATCCTCATCCACAACCGGTACATGGTAGTATTCTACTTCTGCTATAATAGTATCCGGTTTACATTTTCTCTCTTCTGCCGAACGCAGGTCGATCACCGTCTTCAGATTGTATTCTTCTCTGAGTCTGTTCTTATCGCTCTCTGAAATATGATAAAGTTCCCCGCTTCTCAGAAGCCTCCTCGGCAGGATGTGTCTGTCATCAGCTGTAACGATCGCACCCAGATCTCTGGTATTCGGCAGACTATGAAGAGATATCCTGCCGCCCTTCGGGAAACCTGTTGCCATATCCGGGTTTAATATCTTAAGAATGCGGATACACTCATGAATCTCTTTTTCTGTCATATCGAACTTGTATCTCTTCTTACGTCTGGTAACAATTACAAGATAATTTACACTCAGCTGTCTGTCATCACCTTCATCTGCTCCCTCTTTTCGCATATATGCCCATACAATGTCTTTACATGGAAGATTGTTTATCATCATATGTCTGGTAAAAACCAGAAATCCATCTTCTATCCTTATCTTTCCATACTTCATGATCCACCACTCCACTGTCTGCAATTTTATTACTGTTCACTCTGCTCTTAGAGCGTGTCTGAAAAATCATTCCCACAATCTGCAAGGCATACTGAACAGCAACCATTTTTTTCAGAATAACACAGAAATCGGAATTTGACAATTCCTGTCAAACGTTTATAATCATGGTGTTATTGTGATATAGCAATCACCTTATGAACCGTACTTTTTGTACAGAAATTATTTTTTGAAAGGATTTATGAAAATGGAGAATCTTATTTTCTGTCTTAATGCTACAATCCCGATTTTTCTCACCCTGATGCTCGGGCTCTTTTTTCGGAAGATCGGACTCTTTGATGACACCTTTGTCAGCCGTCTGAATAAGTTCGTATTTAATGCAGCTCTGCCTGCGCTTTTGTTTCTGGATATTGCAAAGTCAGATTTCTACAGTGTATGGAATACGAAATTTGTATTGTTCTGCTTCTTTGTCACACTGATCAGTATCGGAATTTCCACAGGACTTTCCTATCTGCTGAAACCGCGAAATATCCAGGGCGAATTTATCCAGGCTTCTTACCGGAGCAGCGCTGCGATCCTTGGAATTGCAATTATCCAGAATCTTTACGGAAACGCAGGAATGGCACCACTTATGATCATCGGAAGTGTGCCGCTTTATAATGTGATGGCAGTTATAACACTGTCACTGTTCGCTCCCGGCGGCGGTAAACTTGATACCGCAAAACTTATCCGAACCCTGAAAGGAATCGCCACGAACCCTATTATCCTTGGTATCCTGACAGGTATGGTATGGTCGCTGCTTCATCTGCCAATGCCAACAATTCTGAATACTGCCGTAGATAATCTCGGAAAAACAGCGACTCCTCTTGGGCTGATGGCCATGGGTGGCGCACTGAAATTCGGCAAGGCATTCGCAAGGCCGAAACCACTGATCGCATGTAGCTTTCTGAAGCTTGTGGGATATGAAGCTGTATTTCTTCCACTGGCTGTGCTTCTGGGATTTTCCCATGATATGCTGGTTGCGATCATTATCATGCTTGGTTCTGCCACTACTGTAAGCTGTTATATCATGGCCAAAAACATGGATTATGACGGCGATTTTACTTCCGGTGTGGTTATGACTACCACTCTGTTAAGCTCCTTTACCATGACAATCTGGCTTTATATATGCAAAAGCCTGGGACTGATCTGAGCCCAGGCTTTTTATGTTTATATTAGCTTCAGATATTCCAGTCCGTTTCTGATTCCATAATGGAACATATCCTGTGTAATATGATCAGCCAGAGCTTTTATTTTCTCTGAACCATTTCCCATGGCAACCTTCACGGCCGCATATTCAAACATGGCGAGATCATTATTGCTGTCTCCAAACACGATCGTATCCTCCCATGGAATATCAAAGAGTCTGCACACTGCCGAGATCCCCACTGCCTTGTTAAAGCCCTTTGGGACAAGTTCAATGGTGGTTCCCGCAATCCCTGAACCACTCTCATGACGGATAATGTCATAATACTCACTCAGTTCCCTACAGGCAGCTTCTGCATCACAGCCTTTTATCATTTTGGCACTGATCTTATTAATGCGCATACAATCTTCATTTCCCCTGATGGGACGCCATTTAGATCCTAAAGATTCTGTGATCAGATCCGTATACCAGTTCACATCTGTATTATATTCATCCTTATCATAATACATGAAATCTGCACCTTCCATAACCGGGACCAGACCATATCTGCGCAGGATTTCCACTGATTTTTTTGCAACTTCCGGGGGCATCTCTTTATTAAAAAGACGTTCTCCATCCTTTTCAATGGTAGCCCCGCAGGCACTGATCATACCGGTAAACGGAAGCTCTTCCAGATACCGGGAAACAAAGGCCCTGCTCCTGCCTGTGCAAAGCCATGCGTCATGACCGTTTTCTCTTAATTTCTTCAATGCCTCCTTTGTGCTCTGGGGTACACCCTTTTCCATATCGCAGAGTGTTCCGTCTGCATCAAAAAACACTGCTTTTCTGTTCACTTTCTTATCTCCTGATTTTTATATTTACGTTTATCTGCCAGTGTACCTGCAAACTATGCAAAAAACACTGTCGCTGCCTTAACCAGGCTCTCTGTATCTTTCGCACCTGTTGTTTCATATACAGAGTGCATGGCAAGCTGTGCCAGACCGATATCCACTGTTTTCACAGGAACCTGGGTATTGGAAATATTTCCCAGCGTGGATCCGCCTGCCATATCCGAACGGTTCACAAAGGTCTGGTACGGCACCTTTGCCCTGTCACAGATATCCTTGAAAATTGCAGCGGACACTCCGTCTGTACAATATTTCTGGTTTGCATTGTACTTGATCACGATTCCCTCATTCAGCACCGGACGGTTTACCGGATCTGTCTTATCCGTATAGTTTGGATGGAGAGCATGAGCATTATCTGCAGAAATCATAAAACTGTCTGCAAGTGCCATATAATATTCCTCCTGGGTACGTCCCAGTCCCATATTGATCCGCATCAGAGTATCCTTCAGGAAAGCAGAAGCAGCGCCCTGTCTTGTACTGCTTCCCACTTCTTCATTATCCAGCACACAATGTACAGAAATGCTTTCTTCACGATTTCCCTGCAGGAATCCCTCCATAGAAGAGAATGCACACTGCAGATCATCCAGTCTGGGTGCAGAAACAAATTCCTCATTTACTCCCCACAGAGTACCCGGAGTTCTGTCATAAAGAAACAGATCATGTCCCAGAATATCTTCTGTCTTTACTTCTGCGGCCTCAGCCACAGTTTCCATAAATCTGCCCTTTCCTTCCTTATCGCTGAAAAGAGGCAGCATATCCTTCTGCACATTATATTTATATCCGTCATTTACTTCCCTGTTCATATGAATGGCAAGATTAGGAATAACCAGCAGATCTCTGTCCACAGCCACCATCTTCTCTCTGATTTTTCCATCCTGACGGACGATCAGCCTTCCTGCCACTGACAGAGGTCTGTCAAACCATGGAGACAGAATCATTCCACCGTAACGCTCCACATTCAGTTTGATATAAGCATTCTCCACCTCTATCTCAGGATTCTCCTTAATCTTAAGGGAAGGGGAATCACTGTGGCTTGCCATAATATGAAACTTCCACACAGGCTTCTGCGGAATGGAAAAAGCTATGATCGCAGAATGATTTCTGGTCACATAATAATTTCCGCCTTTTTTAAGCTTCCAGTGATCCTCCTCTTTCAATTCTTCAAAGCCTTCTTTGTCAAGCCTTTTGGTCATCTCCGTCACTGCCTGAAATGCAGTAGGGCTTTTCTCTATGAATTTCAGTAACTTCTTTGCTGTTTTTCTGTACATAGTTTGATTCTCCATTTGAATGATTATGAAATGATACCTGGTTTATACTATTTTTTATTATAATCAGTCTGTCCTGGTAATAAAAACAGCAGTCATTATTTCCATAAGAAATATGTGCTGCTGTTTTTTATATCAGTCTTTAATGATCAGAGCCATAAAAACCAGATCTGTATTTCCTGTATTTGCAAGTGCATGTCCATGATTGTCCGGTGTGAATGTAATATCTCCTGCTTTTACCGGACGATAGGTACCGTTGTCATTGTATTCGCCCTGTCCCTGTAAAATATAGTAGGTTTCACTTTCTCCATGATGTTCATGATATCCCAGTGAACATCCCGGCTCCAGGGTTACCTGTGCATACAGTCCACATTTACCATTCAACTGTTCTGCATCAAGGATTTCTTTGATGATTACGTGACCATTTCCACCTGCCATGTGTTCTTCGCGTCTGATTTTCATAATTTTTTGCCCTCCTGTAGATGTTTTCTCTTTTATAGAATTTCCATTGAATATATCATAGCACTGTTTGTAAAAAATGGCAAAGTAAATATCAATGGAACATTCAACAAAATATCGTTACTG
>CAUEAK010000117.1:0-4995 GCA_958454115.1 Blautia wexlerae | reverse complement strand
CCACAGGAAATTTCCGCTATGATTCTTCAGAAACTGAAAAAAGATGCAGAAGGATACCTTGGTGAGAAAGTTACAGAAGCAGTTATCACAGTTCCTGCATATTTCAATGATGCTCAGCGTCAGGCAACAAAAGATGCCGGTAAAATCGCAGGTCTTGATGTAAAACGTATCATCAACGAGCCAACAGCAGCAGCTCTTGCATATGGTCTTGACAATGAAAAAGAACAGAAGATCATGGTATACGATTTAGGTGGCGGTACATTCGATGTATCTGTGATCGAAATCGGTGACGGCGTTATCGAAGTACTTTCCACAGCAGGTAACAACCGTCTTGGTGGTGATGACTTCGACCAGAAAGTTACAGATTACATGCTTGCAGAGTTCAAGAAAGCAGAAGGCGTAGACTTAAGCAATGATAAGATGGCACTTCAGAGATTAAAAGAAGCTGCAGAGAAAGCAAAGAAAGAGCTTTCTTCCGCAACAACTACAAACATCAATCTGCCATTCATCACAGCTACAGCAGAAGGCCCGAAACACTTCGATATGAACCTTACAAGAGCTAAATTCGATGAATTAACACATGACTTAGTAGAAATGACAGCAGAACCGGTACGTCGTGCACTTTCAGATGCAGGTATCACAGCATCTGAACTTGGCCAGGTACTTCTGGTTGGTGGATCTTCCCGTATCCCGGCTGTTCAGGATAAAGTAAGACAGTTAACAGGCAAAGAGCCAAGCAAGAACCTGAACCCGGATGAGTGTGTAGCACTTGGTGCTTCTATCCAGGGTGGTAAACTTGCAGGTGATGCAGGTGCAGGTGATATCCTTCTTCTGGATGTTACTCCACTGTCACTGTCCATCGAGACAATGGGTGGTATTGCAACAAGACTGATTGAGAGAAATACTACAATTCCTACAAGAAAGAGCCAGATTTTCTCAACAGCAGCAGACAACCAGACAGCAGTAGATATCAACGTTGTACAG
This sequence comes from Blautia wexlerae, assembly GCA_958454115.1. Lineage (GTDB taxonomy): Bacteria > Bacillota > Clostridia > Lachnospirales > Lachnospiraceae > Blautia_A > Blautia_A wexlerae_C. Next base: position 4,011 of record CAUEAK010000117.1, on the reverse strand, counting down.
GGTGAGCGTCAGTTTGCAAAAGACAACAAATCCCTTGGCCAGTTCCGTCTGGACGGAATCCCGCCAGCACGTCGTGGTGTTCCGCAGATTGAAGTTACATTTGATATCGATGCAAACGGTATCGTAAATGTATCTGCTAAGGATCTTGGAACAGGTAAAGAACAGCACATCACAATCACAGCTGGTTCTAACATGTCTGATTCCGATATCGACAAGGCAGTAAAAGAAGCTGCTGAGTTTGAAGCACAGGATAAGAAACGTAAAGAAGCAATCGATACAAGAAACAATGCTGATTCCATGGTATTCCAGGTTGAGAATGCACTGAAAGAAGCCGGAGACAAGATCGATGCTAATGATAAAGCTGCTGTAGAAGCAGACCTGAACGCACTGAAAGATTTACTGTCTCAGACTGCAAATGCAGAAGAGATGACAGATTCTCAGGTAGCAGATATCAAAGCTGCTCAGGAGAAGATGATGGAAAGTGCTCAGAAGCTTTTCGCTAAAATGTATGAGCAGACACAGCAGGCAGGCGGCCAGGCAGGACCGGACATGAATATGGGCGGCGGTGCAGCAGGCAGCACAGATGCAGGAAACAACGATGATGTTGTAGATGCTGATTACAAAGAAGTATAATGTGACATTTCTGTAAAAGCAGAGATTTGCAACGGAAATATCAATAATAACTGTTCAGTGGGAGAGTCTCTCTCACTGAATAGTTGTGTTATAAATAAAACGGGTATAGGATTAAAATCATGGCTGATAAGAGAGATTATTATGAAGTCTTAGGCGTGGACAAAAGCGCCGATGACGCAACACTTAAAAAAGCATATCGTAAGCTGGCCAAGAAGTATCACCCGGATGTAAATCCAGGAGATAAAGAGGCTGAGGCGAAATTTAAAGAGGCAACAGAGGCTTACACCATCTTAAGCGATCCGGAGAAGAGAAAACAGTATGACCAGTTTGGCCATGCGGCTTTTGAAAACGGTGGCGGAGGTGCCGGCGGCGGCTTCGGAGGTTTTGATTTTAACGGTGCTGATATGGGTGATATCTTCGGCGATATTTTTGGCGATTTATTTGGCGGCGGCAGCAGAAGCAGACGTGCCAATAATGGTCCGATGAAGGGAGCTAATCTCCGCGCACGTGTAAATATTACTTTTGAAGAAGCTGTCTTTGGCTGTGAGAAGGAACTGGAGATCGTACTGAAAGACGAGTGTACCACCTGTCATGGAACAGGTGCGAAGCCGGGTACTTCACCGGTAACCTGTCCGAAATGTCATGGAGAAGGTCAGGTTGTTTATACACAGCAGTCCATGTTTGGAATGGTGCGTAATGTACAGACTTGTCCGGATTGTCATGGATCAGGTAAGATCATCAAGGATAAATGTACTTCCTGCCGCGGCACCGGATATACATCTTCAAGAAAGAAGATTCAGGTATCTGTACCTGCAGGTATTGACAATGGTCAGAGCATCCGCATCCGTGAGAAGGGTGAACCGGGTACAAACGGAGGTCCGAGAGGCGATCTGCTTGTAGAAGTAAATGTTGCACGTCATCCGATCTTCCAGAGACAGGATATGAATATCTTCTCTACTGCGCCTCTTACATACGCGCAGGCAGCACTGGGCGGTACTGTACGTATCAACACAGTGGATGGAGAGGTTGAATATGAAGTGAAACCCGGAACTCAGACAGACACAAGGATCCGTCTGAAGGGAAAAGGTGTACCGTCTCTGAGAAATAAGAATGTACGTGGCGATCATTATGTGACTTTCGTTGTGCAGGTTCCTACAAACCTCAACGAAGAAGCAAAAGAAGCACTGCGCAAATTCGATGAGGCGTGTGGTAACCGTCCGAAATCAAAAGATTCTGATGATTTTGAAAAACCGGAAAAGAAGAAAAAGAGTTTCATGGATAAATTAAAAGAGACTTTTGAGGATTAATTATAAAAGAAAATTAAAGAAAAGAGGTTTACCCTCTTTTCTTTTTTTGTATAGTCGTGTATATTGAAGAGTAACGGTAAAAATCAGATGAACAGACAGGAATAAAAGTTTCCTGAGAAATGGAGAGATATTTGACAAAAACAGAGAAGATCGCAGCTTTTCGGGAGAAGTATCTCCCTGTATGGGTAATTTTGCCGCTGATAAGCATTTTTGTATTAAACTGTCTTATTTACTGGGGAAGCGGAGTACTGACAGCAGACAGATATCATTTTGATTTTACTATGTCACTGGACAGGGCAGTGCCGTTAATACCACAGTTTATCTGGATTTATATTCTGGCATTTCCTTTTTGGGCAGTGAATTATATTCTGGCTGCACAGAGAGGAAAAGATGGATTTTATCGGTTTGTGGCAACTGATCTGACTGTTCATATTACATGTTTTATTATTTTTCTGGTTTTGCCAACTACCAATGTCAGACCTGAGATTGCAGGAACTACATGGTCCCAGCAGATGCTTAAGTTTGTTTATCTCATGGATGGTGGAAACAGTCCGTCTAACTTATTTCCGTCAATCCATTGTTATGTAAGCTGGCTGAGCTGGCGCGGAGTTAGTAAATCAGAGAATATTCCAAAATGGTATCAGCATTTTTCACTGATATTTGCAATACTGATCATTATTTCTACCCAGGTGCTTAAACAGCATTATCTGGTGGATGCCATTGCCGGAGTTGCACTGGTAGAACTGGCGTGGAGATTTTACAGCAAAGGAAACCGCCACGAGATATTCAGACATTTTTTTGAAAAAATAAGTGAAGCATGCAGTCGGTGGGTAAATAAGAATTGACTGGATGTGGTGAGATGCTGCATTATGGGAATAGCTGCAGAGTAACAGAGAATGGGCCAGACATATTTTGGGATGATAATAGTTAATTATATAACATAAAGAAATGGAGACAATTACATGAAGTGGAACCGTTTTACAGTAAAAACGAAAACAGAAGCAGAAGATATCGTTATCAGCACACTTGCAGAAGTCGGCATTGAAGGCGTGGAAATTCAGGACAAACAGCCTCTGACTGAGGAAGACAAGGCTCAGATGTTTGTAGATATTATGCCGGAAGGACCTGCAGATGACGGCGTTGCCTATCTGAATTTTTATCTGGAAGAAGATGCAGACAAAGAAGCAATCCTGAAAGATGTTCGTGAAGCATTAGATGACCTGAAGAATTTTATGGACATCGGGGAAGCTACCATTGAAGAATCTCAGACAGAGGACAAGGACTGGATTAATAACTGGAAACAGTATTTCCACCAGTTCTATGTAGATGATATCCTTATCGTACCGTCATGGGAAGAAGTAAAAGCAGAGGATAAAGACAAGATGATCCTCCACATTGATCCGGGTACAGCCTTCGGTACAGGTATGCATGAGACTACTCAGCTTGTGATTCGCCAGTTAAAGAAATATGTAACACCGGATACAGAGATGCTTGACGTAGGAACCGGAAGCGGTATCCTTGGTATCGTTGCCCTGAAACTTGGTGCGAAACATGTACTGGGAACAGACCTTGATCCATGTGCAGTTCCTGCAGTTGCAGAGAATAAAGAAGCAAACCAGATCGTGGATGAAACTTTTGATATGGTGATCGGAAACATCATTGACGATAAAGCGATTCAGGATCAGGCAGGATATGAAAAATATGATATCGTAACAGCAAATATCCTTGCAGATGTTCTGATCCCTCTGACACCGGTAATTGTAAACCAGATGAAAAAAGGCGCTTACTACATTACTTCCGGTATTCTTGATGTGAAAGAAGAAGTTGTAGTGGAGGCAGTAAAAGCAGCAGGCCTGACGGTCGTAGAAGTGACACATCAGGGCGAGTGGGTTTCCGTAACAGCAAGAAAGGACTGATCCTATGCAGCGTTTTTTTGTGGAGCCTTATCAGATTGAGAAAGAGGCACACCGTATCCACATCAATGGGACGGATGTAAATCATATTAAAAACGTTCTCCGCATGAAATGTGGGGAGGATGTGTGGATCAGTGACGGAGGAGATAAAGAATACC
>CAUEAK010000116.1:0-5116 GCA_958454115.1 Blautia wexlerae | reverse complement strand
AAATAGTCAAAATACAAAAGTATCGAGGCATTCCTTTCGTGCAAAAGAGATTTACCCAAAGTACAAAAGAAACAGCTTACAGCAGATTTTTACACCAGATAAAAAAGACAGTTTCAGTAATGAAGCTGTCTTTTTCTTTATACATATTAATTTCATAAGATACTATGTGTCTGACATAGCCAAACAAATATTCGCAACAGCAATTAAAGCAGGTAACTTACCTGCTTCAACTATAACAATCCCCTGAATACAATCCAATCAGTAAAATTACCAATTTTCCTGTATTCAGGGGCATTATATTATTTCTCGTTTGGACACAAAGATTATCTGCTTATAATCAGTTTTTTATTCTTATTTGTAGTTTACGATCTTTCCGAAATCAGCTTTCAGAGAAGCACCACCTACAAGGCCGCCATCGATATCGTTCTGAACGAATAAGTCAGGTGCTGTTGCAGGATTTACAGATCCGCCATACTGGATACGGATTGCTTCTGCTGTTGCTTCATCATAGATTTCAGCGATGCATGCACGAATACCTGCGCATACTTCCTGAGCCTGCTCAGTTGTAGCTGTTTTACCTGTTCCGATTGCCCAGATTGGCTCGTAAGCGATAACTGCTGTCTTAGCCTGATCTGCTGTAACACCCTGGAATCCAACTTTAACCTGCTGACGGATGAAATCCATTGTCACGCCCTGTTCTCTCTGAGTAAGAGTTTCGCCACAGCACATGATAGGTGTAATTCCATGTTCGAAAGCTTTGAGAACTTTCTTGTTAACATCTTCGTTTGTTTCTCCGAAGTATTCTCTTCTTTCGGAATGTCCGAGAACAACATATTTAACTCCGGCATCTACGAGCATTGCAGGGGAGATTTCTCCTGTGTATGCACCTTTCTCTTCGAAGTACATGTTCTCAGCACCAACCTGGATGTTTGTTCCCTTAGCAGCTTCTACAACCGGGATGATATCGATTGCAGGTACGCAGAATACTACGTCTACTTCATCGTTAACTACTAATGGTTTTAATGTTTCTACTAATTTAACGGCTTCGCTTGGTGTCATGTTCATTTTCCAGTTACCAGCGATAATTTTCTTTCTTGCCATGATGATTTATCTCCTTAGTATCCCTGTGGGATGTTATTATATTCTTATTTATCGTTTGCTGCTGCAACACCCGGGAGTTCTTTTCCTTCCAGGAATTCAAGAGATGCACCGCCACCTGTGGAGATGTGTGTCATCTTGTCGCCATAACCAAGGATGTTAACTGCAGCTGCAGAATCACCACCACCGATAATAGTTGTGGCATCTGTTTCAGCAAGTGCTTTTGCAACAGCTTCTGTACCATGAGCGAAGTTTGGCATTTCGAAGCAGCCCATCGGTCCGTTCCAAACAACTGTCTTAGCATCTTTTACAGCGTCAGCGAAAAGCTTCTCTGTTTCCGGTCCGATATCCATTCCTTCCCATCCGTCCGGAATCTCACCACGTTTAACAACCTGGATATTACAGTCATTAGAGAAGTTATCACCGATTCTGTTATCTACCGGAAGAAGAAGTTTCACACCTTTGTCTTCTGCTTTCTTCATCATGTCCAATGCATACTGAAGATAATCATCCTCACAAAGAGATGTTCCGATATGTCCACCCATAGCTTTTGAGAATGTGTAAGACATACCACCACCAATGATAAGAGTATCTACTTTATCAAGAAGGTTATTGATTACAGAAATCTTGCTGGAAACCTTAGCTCCGCCAAGGATAGCAACAAACGGTCTCTCAGGATTGTTCACTGCATTTCCAAGGAAATCGATTTCCTTCTGCATTAAGTAACCAACAACTGCTGTATCAACATATTTGGTCACACCAACATTAGAGCAGTGTGCTCTGTGAGCTGTACCAAATGCATCATTAACAAATACATCACAAAGAGAAGCAAGTTCTTTGCTGAATTCGTCTCCGTTCTTTGTTTCTTCTGCGCGATAACGTGTGTTCTCAAGTAAGATAACATCTCCGTCTTTCATCTCAGCTACTGCTGCTTTTGCGTTAGGTCCTACTACTTCAGGATCTGCTGCAAACTTAACTTCCTGTCCTAATAATTCGGAAAGACGTTTTGCAACCGGTGCAAGAGATAATTCCGGTTTCGGCTCTCCCTTCGGTTTTCCAAGGTGGGAGCAGAGAATAACCTTTCCGCCGTCAGCGATCAGCTTCTTGATTGTAGGAAGAGCTGCAACCAGACGGTTCTCATCTGTGATCTTTCCATCCTGAAGAGGAACATTGAAGTCACATCTTACAAGAACTTTTTTGCCTTTTACATTGATATCATCAACAGATTTTTTATTCAGCATTTGTGGTGCCTCCTTAATAATATTCTTTAACAGTTACTGCATATCTGTAAACAGTAACTTATTGATTTCCTGCTGTCATTCCAGACCACGCGAAAAGGGTCCGGTCCAAATCAGACCGGACCCTTCGTTGGAGTCTATTCCTTTACACTTACTGAAAATTAAGCGTTCAGTAATTTACCAAAGTGTTTGATTGTACGAACCATCTGGCTTGTGTAGGAGTTCTCGTTGTCATACCAGGAAACTACCTGTACTTCTGTTGTGCCATTCTCAAGTGGAAGAACCATTGTCTGAGTAGCATCGAACAGAGAACCAAATCTCATACCAACGATATCGCTGGATACGATTTCATCTTCGTTGTATCCGAAGGATTCATTAGAAGCTGCTTTCATAGCTGCGTTGATCTGTTCTTTTGTTACGTTTCCTTCAACAACTGCTGTTAAGATTGTTGTAGAACCTGTTGGGGTAGGAACACGCTGAGCAGATCCGATAAGTTTACCGTTCAGTTCCGGAATAACAAGACCGATAGCTTTAGCAGCACCTGTGCTGTTAGGAACGATGTTAACTGCAGCTGCACGAGATCTTCTTAAATCACCTTTTCTCTGTGGTCCGTCAAGTGTCATCTGATCGCCTGTGTAAGCGTGGATTGTGCACATGATACCGGATTTGATTGCAGCAAGATCATTTAATGCTTTAGCCATTGGAGCTAAGCAGTTTGTTGTACAGGAAGCTGCGGAGATGATGTGATCTTCTTTTGTAAGAGTTTCATGGTTTACATTGTAAACGATTGTCTTAAGATCGTTTCCAGCCGGAGCGGAAATGATAACGTGTTTAGCACCTGCATCGATATGAGCCTGAGCTTTGTCTTTGGATGTATAGAATCCTGTACACTCAAGAACTACGTCTACACCGATTTCTCCCCATGGAAGTTCAGCAGCGTTAGCTTTTGCGTAAATTTTGATTTCTTTTCCGTCAACTGTGATGGAATCTTCTCCTGCTGTTACTGTGTCTGCAAGAGCATATTTTCCCTGTGTTGAATCATATTTTAATAAGTGAGCAAGCATTTTAGGAGATGTTAAATCGTTGATTGCTACGATTTCAAATCCTTCTGCTCCAAACATCTGACGGAATGCAAGACGTCCAATACGTCCAAAACCATTAATTGCAACTTTTACTGCCATGATAAAATTCCTCCTATGAATTAAGTGGTTAATTATGGTAATCCTTTGTTTGTTAAAGAATCATCAACCTGTAATGTATTGTACATAATTCTAAACAAAAATTCAAGACCATTTTCCAAAAAACAGATAAAAATTAAGTAAAAAATGTAAATTATATGTTATACTGTGTATACAGTGCTTTATGAATACACTAATCCGGGCCTGTAATTGTGATATTTCAGGTGCAGATATATCCATTTAAGAGGACACAGTATTCATTTATAATATATCACACGCAAATATAACAGTACTGTTTTTACAGAAGAAAGGACTGAAATTATGGACAGACAAATATTGTGGGATTGTCATATGCACTCTTCTTTTTCTGCTGACTCGGATACGCCTATGGAAGTTATGATCCATCGCGCTGTTGAAACGGGACTACAGGGAATTACTTTTACGGAACATCTGGATCCGGATTACCCTGTTACTCCGGACAATCTGGATTTTTCTCTGGATATTCCGGCTTACAAAGAAAAGCTGGCTGAACTTTCAGATATATATAAGGATAAAATTCAGGTACGTTTCGGAATTGAACTGGGACTGCAGATGCATCTGGGAGAATATTTTGACTCACTTCTCTCTCAGACACCTTTTGATTTCGTTATCGGTTCATCCCATCTTGTCCATGGGTATGATCCTTATTACCCGGAATTTTTTGAAGGACGTAAGGAATTTTTATGTTATATGGAATATTTTGAATCCATTCTTGAAAACATTTCCGCATATGACGGATTTGATGTTTACGGACATATTGATTATGTTGTCCGTTATGGTCCTAACAAGAACCGGGAATATTCTTACGGACGGTATAAAGATATTCTGGATGAGATTCTGAAGAAACTGATTTCCATGGGAAAAGGCATCGAACTTAATACAGGCGGATATCATTATGGTCTTGGAGAACCCAATCCATGTACTGCCGTAATAAGGCGCTATAGAGAACTCGGCGGAGAGATCATCACCATCGGAGCAGATGCGCATACTCCGGATAAAATCGCCTGTGCATTTGATAAAGCTGCCAGTGTACTGGAAGCCTGTGGTTTTCGTTACTATACAATCTTCAAAGACCGTAAACCGGAATTTATTTCTCTGTAAAACGTGTCAGTACTTGCCTATATGGCAGTTCCTATAATATAATATTACATATGATTTCAGAAGCCCAATTTCCAAACTGCTCCAAATACTGTTTCTCTGGTCTGCATCATAGCTGATCATGATAAAAAACTGACAGCAGATATGGAAATTGCAGCTTTCTGTATATATTCGTAACTGTCCGGTGTCTCCATATTTATGTTTTATATGTCCCGACACTGCCCGGTTACTGTATTTTTCATAAACCAGGGAGGAATATTATGGCTAAAAAAAGACTCCAGAAGAAACGTTCTTCATCAACAGTCAGAAAGCAGGAATCAGAAATTTTACAAGTGACTACTTCCAAAACTGAGCCTGTCAGAGTTGAAACTTCTAAAGTAGAACCTGTTAAGGTCGAGACTTCCAAAGTGGAACCTGTTAAGGTCGAGACTTCTAAAGTAGAACCTGTTAAGGTCGAGACTTCCA
>CAUEAK010000115.1:0-5124 GCA_958454115.1 Blautia wexlerae | reverse complement strand
AAAGTTCACCGAGAGGCATATGAACTAAATAAACAGCCTGTGCGGTGGATCAATTTCAAAAATGGATATTATGATCCGGTTACGGGTGAAATGCTGGAACACAATCCGGATTATCTGACAATCAATCAGATTCCATTTCCCTATTATCCAGAGGATTGTGAGCAGGTGTTACAAGGTGGAGAAAATATTAAAAAGTATCTGGCATCGTCTCTTCCTAACAAAGAAGAACAGCAGACATTCTGGGAGTATTTTGGCTATTGCATGACACAGGACACGCAGTTTCAGAAATTCCTTACACTGAAAGGAAATGGTGGAACCGGAAAGTCTGTGGCAGTATCACTGATCCAGCATGTAGTTGGAATCACCAATATGTCCAGTATTTCTCTACAAGATCTGAACAAACGATTCTATGCGACTGGAATGTACGGAAAGCTGTTAAATGCCTGTGCGGATATTCCATGTAAGGCAATGGAAAACACAGATGTATTAAAGAAAGCTGTTGGTGAAGATACACTGATCTACGAAAAAAAGGGACAGGATGCGATTCATTTCCACTCTTATGCAAAGCTACTTTTTTCTACCAATGAAATGCCCCAGAATCTTGAGGATAAGTCAGATGCTTTTTACCGTAGATTATTGATCCTTGATATGAACCGGGTAGTAAAAAGCGGTGAAAAAGATCTGCACTTAAAGGAAAAGGTACAGGCAGAATCCGATTATGCAATTCATATGGCGATGATTGCATTGAAAAATCTGTACGAACAGGGAAAGTTCACGGAGAGCGAACACAGCAAAGAATGTGTAAGAGAAGTGCAACGGACGTCAGATAGTATCTGTGCTTTTATTGATGAGTCATTGGTGCGTGCCAAAGGAAAACGTCTGAAACGAAGTGAAGTGTTCCATATGTATGAGGAATACTGCAAAGAGAATGGCAGACAGGGGCATGGTAAATCCAACTTTTTCAGGAATATGACGGATAAAGGTTTCCTTCTGAAGCAGTACAATGGTGAGTTCTATTATCAGGATATTGCAGTTAAGGAAGAAGATTTTTGTCCTGTAGATCCAGAAGAAAGAATACCTTTTGAAGAAACAGATACAGATTATAAACAGTTACAATTAAATATGAATCAGGGAATTAAGGGCATTTAGGGCAAAATAAGCAAAAAGAAATGTTACCGGAGCAGGAGAAATAACAAAGATAGCTGCCAGAGTACATAAAATTTTGCTTTTTTTACACTGACTGCCCTTTTATGTATCAACATTTTAGCTGATACAAATATAAGTTTTTCCCGAATTTGGGAGAAAGCCAAAAATAAAAGTTAAGAAAGTATGAGGTATGATTATGAGAATGATGAAAAACAACAATAATGAGATAGTTATGGTGATCGGGATTGATCATGGGTATGGAAACATGAAAACAGCCACCAGATGCTTTCCATCCGGTGTAGCCAGATATGACAAGGAGCCAATCTTTCAGAATAATCTTCTTGTTTACAATGGCATGTATTACCAGATCGGAGAGGAACACAAGGAGTTCTGTGCAGAGAAAACGCAGGACGAGGACTATTATGTGCTGACACTGGCGGCTATCGCAAGGGAACTGGATGGGAAAGGTATGAACCGGGCAAGGGTGCATATCGCAGCCGGACTTCCCCTTACCTGGGTAGCTACACAGAAAGAAGATTTCCAGAAATATCTTCTCCAGAATGAATGTGTAGATTTTACATTCCGCAATAAAGAATATCATGTGGAGTTTGCAGGAGCAGACATTTACCCACAGGGATTTGCAGCAGCCTTTTACCGCTTACAGGATTTTAAAGGCATCAATATGCTGGCAGATATTGGAAATGGAACTATGAATATCATGTATATCAATAATTCACGTCCATTAGAGAAGAAATGTTTTACAGAGAAATATGGAACACACCAGTGTGTGCTTGCTGTCAGGGAATCCCTGCTGAAAGAACTGGGAACGGTGGTGGACGAGTTGGTGATTGAGCAGGTGATCCGTACCGGGACAGCAGACATTGGTGAAAAATATCTTTCAGTCATTCGCAAAGCAGCCGGGGATTATACGAAAGAAATCTTCCATAAGCTGAGGGAACGGGAATATAATCCAGAACTGATGCGTCTGTATGTGGTCGGCGGTGGCGGCTGTATGATTCAGAATTTTGGAGAATATGACAAGAGCCGGGTAACGATTGTACGGGACATCTGTGCCACAGCGAAAGGCTATGAAGCAATGACCGTAAGGAAAATCCAGAGAAACGGAGGGATGCTTGTATGAGAAAAGAACGGAAAATCATCAATACAAATATCCGTTTGAATCTTTGTGATGAACAGGACAGGCAGGCATGGGAATATTTGCAGACGATGGACAGGGAAAAATATAAATCGTACACCAGAGCAGTTGTAGTTGCTTTAAACGATTATTTTTCCAGAGAGTACAGGAATGAAGCAGATCCGTATCTGGAAACCAGAGAAAAGGAAGATGCTTTTCTGGAAAGAGTGGAAACAGCTGTCAGGGATGGAGTGAAAGAATCCGTCCCGATGGCTATAGCGAAGAATCTGATGGAAATGCTTGTACCGTTTGTAAAAGAATCGGTAGGAGAAATTAATCTGCCGGACAGAACACTGACAATGGAGAAAACGGATGGAGAGATTATGGAGGATAATCTGGATTGGGAAAAAGAAGCTGATATGGATGCAGCATTGGATTTTGCGGACAGTTTTTAGATGGTTATGGAATAGCAGTAACAGGAAAACAGACTGACAGTAAGGACTAGCTTTACAAAAACAGAATAGCAGAAAAAGATAATGGCAGTGGTGACATTTCAGACATTATAAATTGGAGAAATGTTTATGACTGCTATTTTTATGTCTTTTAGCAGAAATGGAAAGAGATCCAGAAAAAGAAAGACAGAAATAACAGGAAAATATAACAGAAAAGCGTTGGCAGATGGGTGGATTGAACAAGCAAGGCGAAGAAAAGAATAGAGTGCCGGATACGGCACATGATTGTCCGATACTTCGCATCGGAGTGATGCATGAACAGTCTGTTTCAGAAAGAGAAAATCTATCGAAATGGGAGCTTTTCTATTTCTTCCACAGTCTGTCCCTGCACCACAAAACCACTGTCATCTCCATTTAGATTTGATAATGCAGTGGGGAAAATGTTGCTTGGCTAGTGTTGCTTCAGTAGTGGGGAGATGACAGGCAAGTTTCGCAAAGTGGCAAGCCACTCTGCACCGGAGCCAGCCTTTGGGCTGTTCCTAAACTTGCCAGAGGGCTCTGCCCCTTGGAACCCCGGCACGTCAATGGCGTAAGTATTCCTGCGAAATGTCCACCGGACATTTCTACAGAACACTTACTGATTGACTAGGGTTTCACCCTGCACCCACCAAAGGGGCGTTGCCCCTTATGGAATCCCGTTGTTAATTTATCGGTCAGAATGATTTGTCTGTTAATAAAGAATAAAAATCAAGCAAAGAAAGGAGACGAATGCCTATGAGAAAACGAAATTATACAGTAACCATACGGATGAATAAAGAGGAATACGATCTGTTTCAGAGCAAGGTTAAAGAATCAGGAAGAACACAGCAGGAAGTTGTAATAAAAGCAATCGCAGATTTGAAGATAGCTTCTACAGAGGAAGTGGAAGAATTAAAAAGATTGAACCAGATGTTTGCAGATATTCTCAGTCAGCTTCGGGGAGCTACTACAAATATCAATCAGATTGCAAGAAAGCTGCATACAGATGGAGAAGTTCCAAATGACAGTATGTTGTATTTCCTCAACAAAAATATTCTCAAGTATCGGAAGGAGAGTGAGAGGATATGGCAGTTAATAAGACGATTAATAAGCGGACAAATACACATGGAGCAATGAGAAACTGCATCGAATATGTATTGCGACAGGACAAGACCAGCGAACTGCTTACCTATGTAACAGGCCCGTATCGCCATGATGAGATTGACTATGATCTGGTGTACAGAACCTTTCTGGAAGAAAAGAAGATGTGGAATAAAGATACCGGGAGAATGTATGCCCACAACATTATTTCCTGGCATAAAGATGAGCAGATCACCCCGGAGCAGGCGTTTGAATTTGGAAAAGAGTTTGCAGAAAAATGGTTCAGTGGATTCCAGACCTTAGTGGCTGTGCATAAGGATAAAAACCATATCCACTGCCATCTGGTTACCAATTCAGTAAGTTATGAAGATGGGAGAAAGCTGCATAACACCAAAAAGGATCTGGAATGTATGAAACAGCTTACCAATCAAATGTGCCGGGAACGTGGATTGACCATTGCAGAAAAAGGAAAACACTTTGACGGCAGTGAAATCGAAAAAGGCGAAGTTATTGCATGGAACAAGGATAAATATAACCTGTTCCGGCAACAGGTAAGGGACAGCTTTGTAGCGGATTGTGCAATGGCAGTGTTAAAGGCACTGGAAAATTGTATCAGCAAAGAAAAGTTTATAGAAAAAATGAAGCAGTTCGGGTGGAACGTAAATTGGACAGAGAAACGGAAGCACATCACATTCCAGAATCAGGATGGAAAGAAAGTGCGTGACAGCAATCTATCCAAAACATTCCATCTGGACATCAGCAAGGAGGGCTTGGAGAATGAATTTAATGGAAATAGGGAAAAATCCAGAGTTGCAGCCGACAGAGACAGCAGAGCAAACGAAGAACTCAGCAACTATTACAGAGAGCTTGACGCAGCCATCACAGACACCAGAGGAATCACCGATCAAGCTCAAAGTGGAGAGGGATATTCTCGTACAAAGTTTCGAAAAAGCGAAAGAGTTCATGCGAACACAGAAAAAGCAGATACAGACACTGGAAGAAGAGAAACAGACAATCTTATCCGACAGGCAGAGATTGCGAGAAGAAATTCGGAAATCAACCGTAGAAATTCAGCGTCTGACAACCGAACTGTCCGAAACGCAGAAGCTGAATCAGTCGCTTCAGCAGAGCAACGACGATCTGAGAAACAGAAATGGCTTAATGAGCAGGAACGAGCAAGAGCAGCTCGAAGAAGAAATAAAAGACGTTCGGGACCAGAACTCTAAATTACAGACACAGGTGAACCAATCGTCGGTGAAAGCGGTTGAACAG
>CAUEAK010000114.1:0-5131 GCA_958454115.1 Blautia wexlerae | reverse complement strand
CCTGATACAAGCAAGTCCCCACCCACTGCTTATTGCTTTTCGCAATTGAAGCAGGTGACTTACTTGATTCGGTTATCTTATTTTATATGCACCAGTTGAACTGCCTTCAAAATCTTATCTCTGTCTTTCATTCCATCCGTCTCCACACCACTGCTCAGATCTACTGCATAAGGATGAATAGTCCAGACTGCTGTTTCCAGATTTTCCACACCCAGTCCTCCTGCCAGGAAAAACGGTCTGTCTATCTCCGGGATCAGTGACCAGTCAAAGGTCTGTCCGGTTCCACCGCCACCCTGATCAAGCAGTATATAATCTGCCGGACTTTTCAGGGCTTTTTCAATATCCTGAGCCGTTTTTACGGAAAAGGCCTTTATAACCTGATGACCTGTATTCTTTTGGATTCTCCGTATATATGCCTCATCTTCCTGTCCATGAAGCTGTGCAATATGGATAGTTCCGTCAAGAAGCAGTTCCTCCACACGCTCAGGTGCTACATTTACAAAAACACCTACAGGGATAATGTCCGGATTAAGTTTTGCAGTAAGTTCTCTCACCAATGCACCTGTAACATTTCTGCTGCTCTTCGGAAATTCTATGATAAATCCACAGTAATCAGGTTTTGCTTCATTTACATAGGTAATGTCTTCCGGGCGTTTCAGACCACAGATTTTGATTTTGGTTCTTTGCTGTTGTTCTCTGGTCATATTCTATCCTCTCAGATAATATTCGATCTTTCAGCGTAACGGGCTGCCATTCAGGCTTTCCAGCGCTGCTTTCTTGTTCGGGCTTCGCATCAGTGTTTCCCCGATCAGTACCGCATCCACTTTATCCTCATAAAGAAGCCGGATATCCTCCGGGGTGCGGATTCCGCTCTCGGAAACAAAAACCACATTGTCCGGTGCCATTTTTCTCAGGCGAATGCTGTTGTTCATATCTACCTGAAAGGTTCTCAGATCCCGGTTATTGACTCCCACGATCTCTGCCCCGAGATTTAAGGCCCTGTCCACTTCGTACTCATCGTGTGCTTCTACCAGTGCATCCAGTCCCAGCTCTTTTGCAAGCTGTCTGTATGCTCTTAATTCTCCGTCATCCAGGATGGCGCAGATAAGCAATACCGCGGAAGCACCAAGGGATTTCGCCTGATAGATCATATATTCATCTACTGTAAAATCCTTGCGGAGTACAGGTATCTGTACAGCGGCTGCGATTTCTCTCAGATACTGGTCTGCTCCCTGGAAATAAAAAGGTTCTGTGAGACAGGAGATTGCACTTGCACCTGCCTGTTCATATTCCTTTGCAATTGCCAGGTATGGAAAATCCGGTGCGATCAGTCCCTTTGAGGGGGAGGCTTTCTTTACCTCGCAGATATAGGACATACCATCTTTTTGTAATGCCTGGAGAAATGTGATTTTCTGCCTTGCATTTTTATTTACTTCCTGAATCCGGTTCTCCAACTCCGAAACAGAAATACGGGATTTTTCTTTTGCAATTCTTTCTCTTGTTCTGGCTGCTATTTCTTCTAATATATTCTTCATAATCTCTATGATTTTTCTGTAACTGTTCTGTATATCCACAGTCAGCAGATTACCGGACAGTTACAGATTTCCTTTACATTAGTAATTTGGGGGGGCTTTTTATTTATTTGTCTCTTCTACAAATTCTTCCAGTTTTTTCAGTGCTGCACCGCTGTCGATGAGGGATTCTGCCAGCTTCACTCCTTCTTCTATGGAAGCGGCTTTTCCTGCGATATAGAGTGCTGCACCTGCATTTAAACATACCGCCTGACGCTTCGGACCTTTTTCCTCACCTTTCAGGATTGCTTTTGTGATCTCTGCGTTTTCTGCAGGTGTACCACCTGTCAGGGCACCCTTCTCACATCTCTCATATCCGAACTGTTCCGGTGTGATCTCATAGGAAGTAAATTTGCCATCCCTGATCTCACATACAGAAGTAGGTGCACACATGGAAATCTCATCCAGACTGTCCTGTCCATAGACAACCATTCCTCTGTTAACGCCCAGATTTGCCATAACCTGTGCCAGTGGCTCCACCAGTGACTGATCGTAAACTCCCATCAGTTCCATGTTTGCACCTGCCGGATTACTTAACGGTCCAAGAATGTTAAATACAGTACGGATTCCTAGCTCTTTACGGATCGGTGCCACATATTTCATTGCAATGTGATAATTCTGCGCAAACAGGAAGCAGATGTTGATCTTTTTCAGGATCTCTGCACTGCGTTCCGGCGTCAGTGTAATCTTCACTCCCAGTGCTTCCAGAACATCTGCTGCACCGGATTTGGAGGATGCTGCCCTGTTTCCATGTTTTGCAACCGGAACACCGCCTGCTGCGATCACCAGAGAAGAAGTAGTGGAAATATTGAAGGAATTAGAACCGTCTCCGCCGGTACCCACGATTTCAAGCACATCCAGGTTGTGGAGAAGTTTGATACAGTGAGCTCTCATTCCTGCTGCGGAAGCTGTGATCTCATCAATTGTCTCTCCTTTTAAAGCTAATGCAGTAAGATAAGCAGACATCTGTACAGGCGTTGCCTGACCGCTCATAATCTCGTCCATTACAGCTTCTGCTTCCGCATAAGCTAAATCCTGTTTCTTTGATAATTTAATAATGGCTTCCTTAATCATTTCTCACTACCTCCATAAAGTTCTCTATCATCACTCTGCCGTCCGGTGTCATTACAGATTCAGGATGAAATTGTACTCCGAACACAGGATATTTCGTATGTTCCACTGCCATGACCTCTCCGTCCTCTGACTCTGCTGTTACCCTAAGTTCTACAGGCAGGGTATCCTTTAACGCTGCCAGGGAATGATATCTGGCTGCTGCAAAGGTATCCGGCAGGTCCTTAAAAAGCCGGCTTTCTCCTGTTTTATACATCAGCTTTTTCTTTCCATGCATCAGCTCTTTTGCATAGGAAACTGTTCCTCCAAAGGCTTCGCAGATGGACTGATGTCCCAGGCACACACCCAGGATAGGGATTTTTCCTGCAAATTCTTTAATCACCGGAATACAGATACCTGCATCCTCCGGCCTTCCCGGACCAGGGGATAAAATGATGGCTTCCGGTTTCATCTCTGCGATTTCTTCCAGTGTACACTCATCGTTTCTCACTACTTTGATGTCCGGTTCCACTGCGCCGATGAGCTGATATAAGTTATAGGAAAAACTGTCATAATTATCGATCAGTAATATCATTCTAATCCCTCCTGTGCCTGTTCAATTGCCTGTACCACAGCTCTTGCCTTGTTGCAGCATTCCTGAAATTCCTTTTCCGGTACACTGTCTGCCACGATTCCGGCACCTGAACGGATACAGATTTCTCCGTTTTTCTTATAAACCAGGCGGATGGCAATACAGGTATCCAGATTTCCTGCAAAATCCAGATATCCGATGGCGCCTCCGTAAATGCCTCGTTTGCTCTGTTCCAGTTCCTCGATGATCTGGCAGGCTCTGAATTTGGGTGCTCCGGAAAGGGTTCCTGCCGGAAGGATTGCGTCCACTGCATCCACAGCATCTTTATCATCCCGGATAATCCCTGTTACTGTGGAGCCCAGATGCATTACATGGGAAAAACGTTCTACGCAGAGATACTTTTCTACTTTTACAGTTCCGATCTTGCTGATCTTTCCAATATCGTTTCTTCCCAGGTCTACCAGCATATTGTGTTCTGCCAGCTCTTTCTCATCTTTCAGAAGTCCCTCTTCAAGTTCTTTATCCTCTTCTCTTGTCTTTCCTCTTGGTCTGGTTCCTGCCAGAGGGAAGGTACTTAAGGTACCATTTTCCAGCTTCGCAAGGGTTTCCGGAGAAGCACCTGCCAGTTCAATGTCATCACTGGAGAAATAAAACATATAAGGAGAAGGATTAGATGCCCGAAGAACCCGGTAAGTATCAAACAGGCTTCCTGTTGCTTTCGCACGCATGGGATTGGAAAGTACTACCTGGAAAATATCACCTTCTCTGATGTAATGTTTGGCTTTCTCCACCATCTCTGCATATTTTTCTTTCGGAAATTTCGGCTGTATTTCTGACTGAAGTCTCAGCGGTTCAAATTCCATATGCTCCCCGTTTCGGATCAGCTGCGCCATTTCCTTCAATTTCTTTACTGCTTTCTCGTAGGAGGCTTCCAGATCCTCTGTCATCACACCTGTGATCAGAAGTACTTTCTGTCTGAAATGGTCAAATACGATCACCTGATCAAAAAGCATTAAATCCATGTCCCTGAAATCCTGCTGTTCCCTGTCCTCCAGTTTCAGCTTGGGTTCACTGTATTTGATATAATCGTAGGAGAAATATCCTACAAGACCGCCTGTAAAAGGAGGCATCTTTTCCATTACCGGGGTTTTATATTTCCGGATGATTTCTCTGAGAGTATCACCGGGATGTGTGACCTGCCTTACGGTTTCCTCTGTTTTTCCCTCAGCATCGGTTGTCCGGATCTTCAATGTTCCGTCTGTACAGGTAATCTCCATGGACGGTTCATACCCCAGGAAAGAATACCTGCCCCACACTTCTGTCTGGCTGGCACTTTCCAGCAGGTAACAATGGCGGCTGGCTTTTCGCAAAATGCGCATTACCTCTACCGGTGTATATCTGTCTGCATAAAGTTCTCTGCACAGAGGAATACGACGATATTCTTTTGTCTGTGCAAGCCGCCTGATGGTTTCTAATGTTGGATACATGGAAACACCTCCTGTGATTAATTCAGTTTCTGTCAGGAACATAAAAAAGCCCGCCCTTGACAGAATTATCGTTTCTGTCAAGGACGAGCGTATATACTTCACCCGCGGTGCCACCTTGATTTACGGTTTGAACCGTACTCTTTGCGAAATACCTTCATATTCCCGGCAACTGACGTATGCCTCACGTCACAGGATACTTAGTCTGCTCTGTAATCTTCAACCTTTCACTGTGCCCTCAGCGGCCCATTTGGCAGACTGCATTTCCACCCGGCTCTCACCTTCCCGGATTCTCTGTGCGCGCATGACTGCTTTGACTTCCGCTTCATCGGTTTAATCTGTTAAATTTATACTTAATTTACCACCGTAAACTATATTTGTCAACCCTGAATTTCATTCAATAACATATTTTTATCATTATCAGTTACTGTTCA
>CAUEAK010000113.1:0-5185 GCA_958454115.1 Blautia wexlerae | reverse complement strand
AAATCAGCCTGTTCTCACGCTTTTTTTCTTCTTCTATACACTCAATACAGAAAAGCACATGCAGAAGTCTTCCATTTCCATCGTAGTCTACAGGAATAAACCTGCTTCGGCCCCAGCCTGATATTTTATCTGTAAATTCATGTGTTATGCTGTTTTTCCCAAGAAGTCGTTCTTCAAGCGTACTCAGATCTACAAACTCCAGCGATTCCTGAAGTTGTGATTCTATACACATTTTCTCAGCAATATCATTGATATATCCACAAAAATCATCCCTGATTTCATATTTTCCCATTTTAAAATCTTTTCCCAAATATTCCGCAATCTGATCTGTCATTTTTATAATATGATATCTTTTTGTCTGCACATCAACCAAATACATAGATGCATAGATTTTGGAAAGCGACGAATAACTGCTGAGCTTTGCCTCTTTATTTGACTTTATAAACGAATTACGCAATTTCAGAAATGAGATAAGAAGCGTTCCTATCATATCCAGAAAAGTAGTAAGTCCCCTGTAATCACTCTTTGGAGGATTATCCACACCGAAAAAACCACTTATCTCATCTTTATAACGCAAAGGACATACCACCACATTTCTCACATTCTGCGCTTTTAACATATCATACGATGCGCGATGTTCTTCTTTGATATCTTCTATATCAGTGATAATGATACTTTCGCCTTTGGAAAACGTATCATACCACCACTTTATTACGTCCATATCGACATTCTGCAATCTGTCTATCTCAGGAATTACTCCCTGTGCACACCATTCATACGTATTGTCTGTGCAATGTCTTTCTTTACAATCTTCGAAAATATATATTCTGTCAGAACCGATATGTCTGCCGAAAAAGCGGATAAATTCATTAATCTGCTCGTCAGGTGTATGGTAATTGAGTGCAGATCTAAGTGCTTCATTTATGACCAGTTCATACTTTATGATTGTCTTCATATGTGTTTCCTCTATATATTTTCACTGTATGTAATTATAGTGTTCTTAGTTAACAACCACCGTTTCAACCGGTGGTTGTTTATCAGCTCACCTTCAGATTCCCAGAACAGCAGATATCTTAATCTCTTTTTCCGTTTCACTGAGGTCAAAATCGCCGCCGTCTTCCACAGTCATATGTACCTCATACAGTACGTCTTCGGATAATGTATCCGGTGTTTCACCATCTTCTGTCTGGATATGCCATTTCTCTGCCGGAACTTCTTTCAAGGTACCATCTGTACCATATGCATACAGCTTCAGAGAACCTGTTTCCCCGGAGATTCCTTTCATACGTATTGCAACGGTTGTATTCGGATGTACGTTCTCAATTGTGATCGTATTCAGCCATCCTTCCACATCTCCCTGGCCGCCGTCTGCCGCAAATTTCTCCTGGCTTAACACATTGCGCATTGCCTGATCCAGATTCACCTTGCGGTAAGGCATTTCCGGCAGATATACAAACCTGTCCTGCAGTCTCAGAAGTTCCAGATAGCCGGTCGGACAATAGAGCGCATTTCCGCTGTTTCCCGCATACATACCGATAGCCATGTTGTTGTATCCCGGTTTGTCAGAAATATCCATGGTAAATGCAGTCTCGCCTGTCTCAAAATCAAGCATGATATACTGCCACATACCAGTTTCCATATCCTGAACATATCCGTAAATATATCCTGTTGCAGTGGACAGCTTCATCATGGAAGTGTCAGACAGATCACTTCTGCACCAGATACTCTTCATCTCATATCCGTCCTCCGTCTTAACTGTATCCACACGTTCTATACCCGGCGCGATCATTTTATTGCCCTGTCTCAGCCAGCCCACATCATAAATATTCTCATAGCTTTGTATTGAGGAATCATTATCTGCTTCTCCAAGCTTCGCACTTCCTGCACCAAACCAGTTACATACGATCGTGCTTACTGTTCCCTCTCCATCATCATATACAATTGCAGAATTTTCCACAGACACCTGTGTACCTTCCGGAAGCTCATCTATAACAGGCATGCTCGCAACCTGTTCTCCTGTTTTCATATCCACCGCAATAAGGTTTACCGGATCCTGATTATCTGTAAACATAACCAGATCTTTGGTCAGAGACGGGGAACATCCACCTCCCCATGCAAGACCGCCACCTGTCGTCTCATCGCCTTCTTTGCTTTCCTTAGCACCCACACTTTTATAGGAAGTTTCCCAGACTTTTTTCACACCATTATCCGCCTGGAGCAGATAACACTTCAGATTTGTCAGAATGACCGCACCCTCCTTAGATGCCGCAATACCATTCTCTGCACCCTCTCCCGGTTCCAGTTCATATACAAACACTGCATCTGACAGATCCACATCTTCTCCATTCAAGATCTTATCGATAGCTGCACGTGAAACATAGCCAAAGGTTCCCTGCTGTTTTCTGTCAGGATAAATGCGGAAGCCTCCTGTTGCAAACCAGAGATTTCCCTCATAATCAAAAACTACAGATAACAGATTCTGATCCAGTGTTTTTCCAAGTGCTGCCTCTGCTGCTGCTTTAATATCAATATCCAGCACTTTCTCAAATTCCGGAAGTACATTTCCGTCTTCATCTGTTGCCTTCAGCATCAGTACATGGTTATTATTGGTCGGACACACCAGACGGTTACTCTCATCTACAAAGGAATAGGAACTCTGGATCAGATAATCTCCATTATCATGCTGTTTTGGAGAAAAATATCCCAGTGTCTGTGTTTCCTCTGCATTAATATCACGGATTGCCAGTCCACCAAGCAACGGAACTACTGCATGTCCGTAAGAATCAAAAAAGACTGCCGGGGAAGCATTGGGATTAACTTTTTCATAAGAAACATTGATCTCAGAATAAATATCAACAGGCAATACCTCATCTGTTGAATCTGTATTATAGCAGTCATGATGAATATTAGAATCACTTGCTGCCATATAAGGATTCACATCCATAACCTTCGGTGTAAGTGTCTTTATAGGCAGTTCTGATGTCTGACCTGCATTTTCCTCTGTCTGTGTTTCTTCTACCTGTGTTTCCTCTGCACATACCATATTTATTGACGGTTCAGATGTTGTAGCTGCTATAAAAGCGATCATTGCAAGAATTAAAGCTCTTTTCTTCATAATTGTTTTCCTCCTGAGTGTTTTTGTCATATTACATTTCTGCGTTCAAACCAGATGGAGAGTCCTTCTTTTATTTTCTGCTCTTCCACAGGTTTCATAAAAAAATATTCTATCCGCATCCTGAACGCATGAAGCGAAAAATCAAGATCACTGCACCAGATGATCCCACATTTCGGATACAGGGAACGGAGATGTTCTGCCGCATTCAGCCCGGACACACCTGGCAATGCAAGAAACACCACTGCCGGTACTGTTTTTCGTATCCGCCCAAAAAACTGTTCCTGATTCTGATAGATTTCAATCAATGGAAAAACTTTCTTTTCTGTACAGTAATTCCTGATATATTCCGCACAGTTCTGTCCTTCCTGTTCCTGATCAGTTAATATGGCAATACAATACACGACATCCCTCCTCTTCCATTTGATGTACTCCCATTTGTTATCCTCATTATAAAAAAGTCAGAAATTTTTTCAATAATTCTGTCACGAAACGACAGAAAATGACACGAATTGTAAATCTATGGTATTGTTTTGTGATATACTTATAGCAGGATTTTATGAGAATTGCGGGAGCTGCTTTGCAGCGAAGCAATTCGTAGATATCAAGTTAGGGGCAAAATGCCTTTTGACCCTAACATCATTTTATAAATAAAGGAAGATTTACTATGAGAATTGCAATTGTTGATGATATTTCAGAAGAACGGACACTGCTTCGCAACAGACTGGAATCTCAATTTTCCAGGCGCAATGTCCACGTAGATATATTTGAATATGAAAATGGAGAAACTTTCCTCACTGCAGCGAAGGAATGTCCTTTCACGGTAGTGTTTCTGGATATTTATATGAATGGTTCTAACGGGATTGATACAGCAAAAGAACTTCGCAGATCAGATACTGACTGTCTGCTAATCTTTACAACAACTTCTACCGACCATGCATTAGAGGGATTCCAGGTCCGGGCTCTGCACTATCTTGTAAAGCCCTACAGTGAAAATGATATTTCCGCACTGGCCGATGAAATCCTTTCCCGCATCCCGGATTCCGGGAAATACATAGATGTAAAGGTAAACGGCAGTAATATTCAGATTCCCTTCCGGAAAATAATCTACGCAGAGCATTTTTCCCACATGATCCACATCCACACTGCCGGTGAAAGGGAACTGGTCACCCGCCAGTCCTTTGATTCCTTCATAACCTCCCTGAAAATGGACTCACGTTTCTATCAGTGTAACCGGGGCGTTGTGATCAATCTGGAGCATGCCGTTGATTTTGACGGAACAGGCTTTCGCCTTGATAACGGAAGCAATGTCTCTGTCAGCCGGAAGCTGCTAAAAAACGCCAGACAGACATTTATGGAATTTCTGTTCCAAAGGAGGTCCTGAAATGACTGACATACTTCGCCCTGTACTTGAACTTTTCGTAATCATTCCCGGCATACTGCTGGCATATCTGCCTGTAAAGAACTATCTGAGGCAGACACCGCTTAAGCTGACAGCATGGCTTCTTCCCCTTCTTCTGGGAATCTGTATTTTGGGAGGGGCAGTTTGCTGTGCCCTGCAAATTCCGACCAGATGGTTCCTGTTTCCTC
Organism: Blautia wexlerae; assembly: GCA_958454115.1. Classification (GTDB taxonomy): domain Bacteria; phylum Bacillota; class Clostridia; order Lachnospirales; family Lachnospiraceae; genus Blautia_A; species Blautia_A wexlerae_C. The sequence continues at coordinate 483 of CAUEAK010000113.1, read as the reverse complement.
TGCTGCCTGTCATTATGCTCATTTACCATAAAACATTAAAAATCTCTGTCTGGAAATCCGTCAGTATTTTTCTGGCAGTCTTCGCAGTTTTTATATGTGTCAAAAGTCTGTCCCGGGCAGTCAATGCACTTATGACTGCTGACCTGCATATTACAGAAAACGAACTGTGGTTGCACACTGGTGCCGGAATTTTCTATAATGTCATCTGCCTGCTGTTTGTTCTGGCAGCCTGGTATCCTGCCTGCCACTGTGTACAGACAATGGTCACAGACGAGAACTTTGCCCAGACCTGGTATGTATTCTGGATCCTTCCGGTAATCTTCATCGGAGTGAATCTTTTTATGATTCCTAAATACCGCGGTACTTTATATACCGGGCGAGTCCTGCAGTGTTATATTGTTTTCAGTCTTGTACTGCTCATAATCCTACTTCTGTTTTATGTTATGTTTCTTATGATGGCAGTCAGCCTGAACAGAAATGCCA
>CAUEAK010000112.1:0-5209 GCA_958454115.1 Blautia wexlerae | reverse complement strand
TGTATCGTCAGATTTGTGATATACTTTATGTATTACTTACAGACTCCCGGGGGAAACAACTATGCAAAATATAATTCCCGATGAAAGATATTCTGTGGCTGACGAGGCCATTTTAGGTGCTTTTTTCAAATTGTTAAAAGAAAAGAAGCCTGACAGGATTACTGTATCCGACATCACTAAAACAGCTGGTATTGCCAGAAGTACCTTTTATAATCACTATCAGGACATCCCTTCACTGATCTCTGCAGTTGAGGATAAAACTATTCATGATGTTTTTTCCATGATGGAAAATTTCCAGCCAAAAAATGACCGGGATATCTGCAGTTCCTATTTTCTGACTCTGTGCCGGTACACCATGGAAAATCCTTTTCTGTCCGGTCTTTTGAGCACGCCTCATGGCAATGATCTGTTTGAAAAAATGCTGACTATGCTCCATCATTATGTTACAGAAACTACATCTAATTCCAGGCCTGACAGGCATACAAAGGAAGAAGTTTCCTATGTGATCACCTGCGCCATCGGCAGTACCATCGGCGTTCTCCACAAATGGAGCCGGGATAATTTTAATCTGGCACCGGAAGTGATCGCTGATATTCTGTCTGAGGTTTTTTTATCCGGTATGCTTCCACTTTTATCTTAAGCCTCTGTCTTATTCCAGAGGCTCATCAATCAGGACATCCTGTCTCCTGATTTTTTTTGTTGTGTTGCGGATAAACGGATTTTTGCGGACAACCAATCCTGTAATGCGGCGATAGGTGGGCTGATTTCTGTTATATTCATCCAGAAATGCCTGAAGCTGTGCCTGAATTGCCTCTGCATCCAATGCTTTCGCTTCCACAACAGCCTGCTCCGGATAGATGCGGGCGGTCAGTCCATTGTCCTCACCTGTGACGATCACTTCTCCTATCAGCGGATTCAGAGCCAGCTTATTCTCAATCTCCTCCGGAGATACATTTTCACCGTTGGACAGGATGATCAGGTTCTTCACACGTCCATTGATAAACAGATAACCGTCTTCATCCATATATCCCTTGTCACCGGTATGCAGCCAGCCATCCTTTAAAGTCTCTGCTGTCTCATCAGGCATCTGATAATATCCCTTCATAACACTGCTTCCCTTTACCAGAATCTCACCGTTTTCGAATCTGATTTCTGCATTTTCAAGTGGTTTTCCAATAGAACCCTTTTTATTGTTTTCCAGTGTATTATTGCTGATAACAGGAGAGCATTCTGACATTCCATATCCTTCCAGTACTTCGACGCCATATTCTGCAAAACGGTCAATATAATACGGATCCAGATGTGCACCGCCTGTAAAGATAATGCGCAGTTTTCCACCGAATACCTTTTCTGCCAGAACTGCCTTCGGAATTGACGGATCAGCGGCAGCCAGTCTCTTATAAATAGTTTCGATCATCATTGGAACCATAAGCATAATCTCCGGTTTGAAAATACTCATATTCCTTACCATATGGAGCAGGGAATCATTGATACAAAGAGTTGCACCCAGTGAAAATCCCTTCAGCCAGTCCATAACCAGACAGAATGCGTGATGGATCGGAAGCACACTGAGCACGGCAGTTCCCGGTTCTGCCGTAATCTTTACTGCCTCAACATTGGAAGCCAGATTATTCTGTGTCAGCATAACACCCTTGCTCTTTCCTGTTGTTCCGGAAGTGAAAATGATGGTCGCAATATCCTCTGCATCCGGGCAGACAGAATCTGATGATGCACTCTTTCCTGCATTTCGAAGTTCACCAATACCATATACCTTTGCCGGTGCATCTTCTACCTCTTCCTGAAGCATCCACACCTTCTGAAGTTTCGGGCAGTTTTCAAGAAATGCATCCAGATATGGTTTAAGCTTCGGACTTAAGAAAAGAGCTACGGAATCGGAACGGTTAAGCAGATCGATCAGATCCTCACAGGGAAGTGCTGCATCCAGCGGTACTGCTGTGGTACATCCTGTAATGATTCCCAGATAGCTTTCCATCCACTCTACAGAACTGGTTCCGATCAGTGCAATGTGCTTTCCCTCAAAGCCTTCTGCAAGAAGACCTTTTCTGGTGGAAACTACATTTTCCATCAGTTCGCCATAGCTTCTTTCCATAATTTCCTTTTTCTTGAGCCATTTTACTGCTTTTACTTCATCAAATTTACGTACACTTTCTTCTAATATATTTCTGATCAGCATATCTGTCCCCCATTATTTTCTGAACTGTTCAAGTTATGGATATCCTGTCAGGTACAAAATATCCTTGACCCTGACATCTTTATAAGTTTTGCTTCGAAAAAAATTACTGAAGTTCTTCCAGCAGATTTAAGGCTTCGCCAAGAGTTGTGATCTTCAGCACTTCGCTCTCGTCAAGTTCAAGATCAAAGGTATCCTCAAGCTCACCTAAAAAGGACATAAAATCCAGAGAACTGAAACCCAGATCCTCGCGGAATCTCATTTCATTATTCATTTCTTCCGATGCTACCTTGCTATACTGTGCTACGATATTTTTAAATTCCATTTCCTGATTCATTGCATTTCCTCCTGATATTGATTTAGTTAAACCAGTTCCATAATTTCGCCGATGCTCATATCCGGCTCTGCGATTCCCTTGAAAAGAATACGCATCATATAATAATAGAGCAGTTCCATATCATGTTCCTCCAGATGAGCAGTCTGGTAATGATAGGAGAAGTTCATACCTCCATCTTCTGTATGGGATACAGTCAGATACATCTTCTTGGTGGCTGCACCGTTTGCAAACCATTTTGCATGCTGACGGATAGTTCCAAGCATTTCATTCTCTACCTTCACAGTCATTGGCTGGTAAGTCAGATAACAACTCTCATATCCTGTATGCTCCGGTGTATTGTATCTCTTTCTCATCTCATCCATAATAAATGCCGGATCGTAATTGCTGTGCATGTAGATACGATTCTGCATATTCTGAATCTCATAAGCAGCAGAAAGGAAATCTGTCTCCGGTGCGATCACGGTTCTGCATGGGAACATGATAGTTCTGCTTCCTCCTGAAGTCCATTCATCATGAGTAGAACGTCTGGATATAAAGTTCTGGATAGTGATATCTTCCTGTCCGTTATTTACCTTTGACAGATAGGTACGGATGCCAAGCAGAAGAAGGTTTGTCATAGACAGCTGATGGTTCATACAGAAATCGATCAGATTTTTAGTTGGTCCCGGCTCCAGATAATAATCCTTAACTGCCACAAACAGATCCTTCATCTCAATGTCAGAAGAACGAAGTTTTGGATTTCCATGACGTTTTCTTGCTTCCTCCAGTACGGACGGTCCCTGAATATCAGAATACAGAGGTTCGCCCAGTGCATCCAGCTGATCATCCCAAAATTTCTTATCTTTTGCAAAACGTTTCTCGTTGCCTGCTTTTGCAAGATCTTTTTTCAGTACTGTCTCAAAGTCTGCCAGTTCCTGCGGATAGGCTGTTCCATATTTATAATAAGTATATAACTGAAACAGATCACCGATCATTACTACCAGACCACAGGAATCGATCAGTCTGTGATCCATATGTACAAAGAAACCATTATATCCTTCCGGCAGCTTCAGCATAGTAAACTCGCACATGGGAATGTCATCACCGTCAAAGGTTTCGTATGCCCACTGCTGCATCAGCTCGTCTGCTTTTGCAAGGCTTCCCATTCCTGACAGATCCTTGAATCCGATATCTCTTGGATCCTGTTTTACAAGGTATTGCTGTACATTTCCGTCTTTATCAGGCTTCGTAAAACGGATTCTGGTGCATCCGGAACGTTCTGTCTCCATCTGAATACATTTTTTTAATAATCCAAAATCCAGTTCAGCCTGTACAGACGCCACAACACTGACACCGGATACCTGCTGTGTACCGTAATCCATGATCCAGTTATGGTGCATTTTCTGTGCTGCTGTTAAAGGATAGTAGTTTGTCATACTTTATTTAACCTCCATCACCCGTTTTTTCTCTTTTCCCGGGTACAAAAACATTACATACTTGTTCAGTAGCCCACAATTATTTTAAAAATAATGTACTGGCAGCTACAACATTACTTTTTTAATTACGTGACAAAAAATAGCACAGATTTTTCCCAAATACCAGTACCCTCAGCACTTAATGAACACTTTACATAAAATTGACCGAGACTTATCATGCATTTAACAAAACGCATCTGATAAGTCCCGGTCAGGGATTGTTATCATTCATAATCGCCTTTGGCGGTTGAAAACAGTCACATTATTTTTCAGAATTACTGCCATCATATTTCTCAAAAAACTCCATCACTGTACGCTGATACAGTTCCGGATCTGCATAGGCACTGCACAGATGCCTTGCTCCCTGTACAATGACCAGTTCCTTTGGTGCTTTGCACAGCATATAGTTCTGGAATGAATTGTTCGGGTACACATAAGTATCCTTCTCTCCATGAAAGAAAAGGACAGGTCTTGTATTCCTTTTCATAGCTTCTGTGGTATCTGCATCTTTCATACGAAATCCTGCCACAAAATGGCACAGACAGTTCATTTCCTTCAAAAGCAAAGGAATATAATGCAAATGAAACCAGTTGTCAGCCATATCCCGCATCTGTCTTTCCATAGACTGAAAACCACAGTCTGCGATCAGCCCTTTCACCTCTGACGGAAGCCTGTATCCGGATGCCATCAGTACAGCGGCTGCTCCCATAGACTGTCCATACAGATAGATTGGAAGCTTCTCCTTATTTCTCTCGGACACATAAATTGCCCAACGCTGCACATCCCATTTTTCCTTTGCTCCAAAGGTAATATATTTTCCTTCACTTTCTCCACAGCATCGCTGTTCCATAAACAGAAGATTACATTGATGCTCATGGAGATATTTTGCCATAAATGACAGAGAACCAAATCTGCTGCCCCTGTAACCATGGCTTAAGATAACAAACCGCTTTGCATGCTCTGCCGGCAGATAGAATCCGTGGAGTTTTAATCCATCCACGCTTTGGATATAACAGTCCTGCATCTTCTGAGTCTCGCACCATGCCCTGCTCTCATCATATTCCTTTGCGTATCCGTTTCTGGGATGATTATCCCGTATATGGGATAATTCAAACCATTTCTTTCTTTCCTTTTTCCTTCCCCCTCTTTTGCAGCAGACCACCATGTTAAAAAAGCGCCAGCCAATCTCCATAATTCCCGAGAAAAAAAGCAATACTGCTGCTGACA
>CAUEAK010000111.1:0-5224 GCA_958454115.1 Blautia wexlerae | reverse complement strand
CCATGTCTGTTAATACTTTAACTCCATTTTCCTTAGTCATGATTTACCTCCTGATCATTCAATGGTTTAGGGTTGTTTGGCTTTTAATTTTGGGTTATTTATCTAAAGCAGCATGTTTTCTGCTTTATTTCTATTGATACATTTACATTAAGCGGAAAATCTTCCGTCTCATATGTTTTATCCTCTCACGGATAGAACGGGAACAAAACAGGCAAAAGGATCATACAGATCACGAAGGATACCAGAATCAACGGTAAACCTGATTTCACGTAATCCTTGAATTTATATCCTCCAAGTCCTACTACCATAGTGTTTGCAGGCATTCCAATCGGTGTTGCATATGCACAGGAGCCTGCGATAACAGTTGCGATAACAACAGCTCTCGGATCCGCACCAAGGTTGTTTGCCAGAGAAACTGCAATTGGGATCATCAGTGCGGTTGTGGCTGTGTTTGACATGAAGTTTGTCAGTGCACAGGTTACAATGAATATTACCAGAAGAAGCACGATCGGGTTCGGGTCTGCACCCAGAAGTCCTACGATCTTATCTGCTATCAGTTCACCGGCACCTGTTGTGTCCAGGGCTTTGGCAAGTGTAAGAGATCCTCCAAAAAGGAATACTACTTTCAGATCAATGGAAGCCAGTGCTTCTTTTTCTGAAAGAACTCCAACCAGCACCAGAATGATTGCTCCGATGCATGCAGAAATCTCAATGCTGACTCCGATCTGTTTCTCAAAAATCATTGCAAGAATCACAAGTATCAGAACTATCAGTGAAACAGTCTGTTTCCATTTCGGTACATCACTGAAATCTTTCTGTTTTTCAACAGTTGCCCCTACAGCCCCTTTTCCATCCGGAAGAAATCTGTATCCAATGAAAACGAAGTAGATAATTCCTACCAGAAGCATCGGGACTCCCACCGGTGCATACATGAAAAAGCTTGTGGAAAGCCCCATTTCCTGAAGTGCGTTTACACCCATCAGGTTTCCGGGTGCGCCAATGATGGAAAGGTTTCCGCCAAGTGCTGCTGCAAATACCAGCGGCATCAGAAGGCGGCTTCTTGAATAGCCGGATTCATCGGCGATTCCACAGACTACAGGGATCAGCACTGCTGCTGTACCTGTGTTGGATAAAAATCCGGACATGACACCTACAATTACCATGATCGCAATGATCAATGTTCTTTCTGTTCTGGCAAATCTGGTAACCAGACCTCCGATTTTATTTGCCATTCCTGTTTCAAATAGTGCCTGGCCTACTACAAACATGCCAACACAAAGGATTACGTTACTGTTTACATACTGTGAAAACGTTGTAGATACATCCACTACTCCGGTGAGTGTCAATCCGATTGCACAGATCGAAGCTGTAAGCCCAAGTGGTATCTTTTCGAGGATGAAACTAATGATCGTAAACACAAGAAATAACAGTGTGATTGTTTGTTGAGACATTTTATTGATCTCCTTTCACTTTTTTCTGTGATTTCATTTTTTATTTTGCTCTTCGCTTTTGTCTTACTTATCCGTCTTTTTTTTATTAATCTCTCTTGAAAGGTACCGGCCGTGCACGTTTCCTTTGATGAGTTTATTATAAATCATGCACGTATAAAAAAACAAATTAATGGATTGCATATCCCCATAAAAAATTTTTATAATCTCAATTTTAGCAGGTTTTTTTTATGCAATATTACTACATTAAAAAAAACTTTAGAAATAAATATGGAAATTATGATAGGTATATGGTATTTTTTATTTGAAGATAACTTAAAGCAGTTTCAGAAAATACTATACTTGCTATAGAAATGACATATTTCGACACATTACAACGAACTTAGAGGAAATTACTTATGACACTTAACCAACTCCGTTACTTTTGCACAGCCAGCCGCTGCCACAGTATCACAAAGGCAGCCGAGGAATTATACGTTACTCAACCCACTGTGTCCGTGGCCATCCGTGACCTGGAAATTGAATTCGGCATCAGCCTTTTCTATAGAAAGGGAAACCGACTGATTCTTACCGAAGAAGGCGAAGAGCTTTATAACAAAGCTACCTACATTCTTCAGTACTGCACCGAGCTTCAGGCAGATTACTCCAGTATGGCGAGAGTAAAACCCCCTCTTCGTATCGGAATTCCGCCTATGCTGAGCACCGTCTTTTTCCCTGAGCTTCTCATCGCATTTCATGACCAATATCCGGAAATCGCTGTTGTTCTGGAGGAATATGGTTCTGTCCGTGCCTGCAATCTGGTACAGGACGACACTCTGGATCTGGCTCTGGTAAATATGGAACAGTATAATATTGATAAGTTTAACAAGGCTCTCCTTGCCAACGACCAGGTTGTTTTTTGTGTAAGTGATGACCACCGACTGGCAGACAAAGAAGTTGTGACCACAAAAGAAATGTCTAAAGAATCTTTGATCTTTTTCAATGCCGATTCCGTACAGAACCAGTTGTTGAAAACACGCTTTGAAACGGACGGTTACGTCCCGGACATCGTCATGCGCAGCAGCCAGATTTATACCATTTTGCAGTTAGTAAAGACCTGTAAATATGGCAGCTTTCTCTATTCTAGCATGACCGACAGATTTGCCTCTTCTGGCATAAAAGGAATTCCCCTCAGTCCACCCATCCGCATAAAGATCGGAATGATATGGAAAAAGGGGAAATACATCAGTGACAATATGCAGAAATTCCTGAACTTCACCAAGATGTACTACCGGGAACATCCGCTGATTCAGAAGTTCTGATTTGTACGCCACTAAGCTGAAAAAAGCAACTTACTACAAGTACATTGTAAAGGCTTACAAGATGGTGGATGGAAAGAAAGTAATCACAGGTACCTCCGTAGCAGTACATTCAATAACTAAGGATGGAAAATACGGCGTAGCCAAAGCTGTTTCCATTATAAAGATTGGAAATAAGAAGAATGATACAGAAGTAACCTTAAAGAAAGGTAAAACTGCTCAGATTACAGCTATAGAAATAAAGAAAGACAAAAAAATCAAACACCACAGAAATCTCTGCTATGAAAGCAGTAATACAAAAGTAGTAACTGTGACATCTGATGGTGTAATCAAAGCTATGAGAAAAGGAAACTGTAAGATATGGGTATATGCACAGAATGGTGTATATAAAGTGATTACAGTTACAGTAAAATAATTTTTATGTGCGCATCAGTTTTACGGCTGACGCGCATATTTTTATGACCACATGAGGTCATGCATATCGGAGTCAGACTCCACGAAATACCGATATATTCAAACACACTCCAAAAGATAGTCAAATGAATAGTTTGATATCAGAAATCCATTGCAGATTATCCAGAGATACCATAACGATTGAGTTCCGAAAAATATATATAAAAATTTTATATATGTATTGACATTGTGGTAGCATCGAAGTATAGTATATATAAAATTTATATATATAAATATTTTACATATATACCAGGAGGTGATTCAATGTATTTTCCGGTATCAGCATTATTGATTGAATATATGATACTGTCAGTGGTAGAAAGCAGGGATTCTTATGGCTATGAGATCAGTCAGACAGTGAAGAAGGCTGCTGACATTAAAGAATCTACGCTCTATCCCATATTGAAGAAGTTACAAAGTGCAGGATATCTGACTACCTATTCGCAGGAGTATCAGGGAAGAAAGAGAAAATACTATTCCCTTACAGAAGAAGGCAAGGCACAGATTGCATATCTGAGCAATGAATGGCAAATCTACAAAGACACTGTAGATGGAATTATTGAAGGGAGGATAAGAGGTTGAGCAGAGAGGAATATTTAAACCAGCTGCATAAATATCTGCGGAAGCTTCCGAGACAGGACTATGAAGATGCAATGGAATATTTTACCGAGTATTTTCAGGAGACAGATGAGGAAGGAGCAGAAGAACTGATGAAAGAACTTGGTACGCCGAAGGAGGCTGCCAGAGAACTGATGGCGAATCTTCTGAATAAGAAAATAGAAGATCATCAGAATTATGAAACAGATGGACAGACCAGAGCAGAACAGAAAGGTTCCGGAAAACATGTGGTATGGATAGCGCTATTGGTATTATTTGCAGCACCGGTAGGAGCTCCGCTTCTGGCAGCATTTGCTGCAGTCGTTCTTGCATTAGTTGTGTGTGTATTTGCAATTTTGTTATGTGTAGTTTTATGTCTGATGCTTATTGGCGGGAAAATCCTTGTCCGCGGTATACTGGCAGTCCCGTTTTCTATGAGCGGTTTTGCAATGCTTACAGGAAGTGGGCTGTTGGCTGTGGGCGCTGGCATCCTTGGTGTACTGTTGTGCGTATATCTATGTAAATGGAGCAGCATGCTAATTGCGAAGCTGGTACGCCGGATCACAGGCAGAAAGAGAGAGAGGTTAGAACGATGAAAAGATGGGCAAAGGCATGGCTTGCAGTAGGAGTCGGATGCTGTGTATGTGGTACAGCTTTGACGGGCATCGGTGTTGCGAGCGGTGGAAGTAAATATGTGAAATCAGCGGATTTAAACAAAATGGATGGAGCTGCAAAAAAAAGCGATAATGAGATGGTTCTTAAGAAAACAAAGCTTGATGATTTCGACTCAGCAGACATCTCCATGACAGATATGAATTTGCAAGTAGTCAATTCAAATGATCAGTACTGTTATATTTCTTATCGGGCATCCGATCAGAAAAAGGATCCGATCAGTTATCAGGTAAAGGATGGTAAATTAAGGATTCAGGAAAATAACAATGATGGGAAGACTTATTATCATGTTGATATCGGATTTTTGTCGGGTCTTTTGGGTGAAGGAACACTTACTACAGATGAAAATGTGGTAACAATTTACGTGCCGGAAGGTCAGAAATGGAAGCTTGCAGATATTAAATCGGATATGAGCAATATATTGCTGAATGGATGCGAAATCGAAAATGGAGCCGTTCAGACGGATTCAGGAGATGTATTTTTTAAAAATTGTGATTTCAATAATCTGAAAGTGAAAACGGATATGGGTGATCTTTGTTTTATTGGTAAAGAAGACGTGATGCGCACATGGAACATACAGGTGAATACTGATATGGGAGATATCAATGTAGATGATGCGCTGACCGGTAAGATGGTGGAAGACCAAGATGACTGTGATATTTCTTACACACAAAAAGGAACGGGCGGAAATCTGGTGATCCAGACTGACAGTGGAAATATAAGGCTGAAGTGCAGATAACGTTACTGTTTACTTCA
>CAUEAK010000110.1:0-5250 GCA_958454115.1 Blautia wexlerae | reverse complement strand
GCAAAATCTTTTGGTTTATAATTAGTGATATTCGATGTGTTCATAGCAATACCTCCATGAGCATATTTCAACACATTTAATCACTAATATCAATATTATTAATCATTTAAAAACATTTCTCTTAATTCTCTATTCTCAGTCGTTTTCTTTTTCACTATCATATTTAATACTCTATCCAATTTCAAAACACACTATTCTCGCTGCTTATTACTTTTCTCAGTCAAAGCAGACGGGATTTGATTTCATTCTTCTTACAGGATATAGTTTGCAATTACTCCAAGCACCAGCAAATGCAAAGGATAAAAAGCATAATAGACATATTTATTGATGTAATCCTTTCTCTCTCCAGTGCAGCACCAGATTCCATAGAACGCAATCGGTCCGGTCACATACATCAGACTGATAATACATCCCAGCACTGTTTTCAGCACATTTCTTGTCTCAAACACATAGAACACAAACACAAGCAGAACAATACAAAGTCCATACTCTGCCCGGAAAATGCTCACCCAGACAATAGCTGCGATCAGGATCAGTACCTTTAACATACCACCTGTAAATCCGGAAGTTTCTTTAAACAGATCTAAGCATTTCAGCATAATCAGGCAGATACACATCGTGATCATTGCGTTCTGACTGGAAAAGTCCCATACTTTTCCGCAGATTGCCAGATCATATGGAATCTCACTGACCAGTGCAGTAACAGCCATCATGATCAGATACTTCTTATAATCCGATGTATTACGAAATCCCTCTACCAGCAGAAACGCAAATACGGGAATCGCCATCCCGCCTATAAGCTGCATAATGGATCCGACTCCCGCAAGTGTCATCAAACGGGAATCCTGAGACATCGCCTGGTTCAGACTCTCCTGAGTATACTGGTCTAAATGGATCAGGCCTTTTTCAATAATGGCAATTCCAACTGTCTGGATCAGCATAGTGATACATGCAAACATCTTCAGCCCATCAGCTGTGATATCCGGAGTTTTCCAAACGATTCCTCTTCTTCCCGTTGTCATATTCATAATATCAACCTTTTACAGCACCGCCTGTAATTCCTTCCACATAGAATTTCTGCATGATCATAAACAGAATAGAAATCGGTATGGATACCAGTACACCACCTGCGCAGAACTGAGTAAAATAAGAATTGATAAGGCTCTTATCCAGCATCTTGTACAGACCAATGGCAACTGTATATTTGGAAGAAATACCGGCATTCAGGATCATCTTTGCATATACGAAATCCATCCATGGCACCAGGAAACTGCTGATAACTGTATAAACAACAATCGGGCGGCTCATGGGCAGAACCATCTGGAAGAAGATTCTTGCCTCACTGCATCCATCAATTCTGGCAGCCTCGCAGAGTGCTCTCGGAACTGTATCAAAGAATCCTTTCGCAATCAAATAACCAAGACCTGAAGAAGCAGAGTAAACCATGATCAGACCGGCATAGCTGTTTGTCAGATTAAAAGATTTCAGTGTGAAGTAAACTGCAATCATTGCCAGCATACCAGGAAACAGATTCAGGATAACTGCCATGTTCATCAGCGGTTTTCTCATCTTGAATCTCATAACAGATGTTGCATATGCAACCATCAGTACGAACATAGTGGAAATCACACATGTAAAGCATGCAATGATAAATGTATTCAGAAACCACTGCGGAAACTGAGATACAGAATCTGAATGAAACAGCTTCATGTAATTGCTGATGCTCCATTCCTTCGGAAAAAATGTACTGGTATTCATTCCTGAATATGCACTGAAGGAAGTACATAACAGCCAGATGATCGGGATCAGCCAGATAAATGCCAGCACTGCGATCAATAAATTATGTAATACTATAGAAGAAGTACGACTGTCTTTCATCTTTTTCATTATTGATATGTTCCCTCCTTATCTCCCTTGATCATCCTGTTAAATGCAACCAGGGTGAATACTGCACAGATAATAAACACGATAATACCGATTGCTGATGCCATCTTATAGTTGTAGTAATCCTGAGTCAGACGGAACAGCCAGGTAACCAGAAGGTCAACCTCTTTTGCCTGTGAGCTTGCCATTGCCTGATTAGTTGTTGTATAAACATCCTGTGTGAGCAGATAAATAACATTAAAGTTATTAATATTTTTTACAAAGTCTGTGATCAGAGCAGGTCCTGTTACAAAGAGCAGATATGGCATTGTAATCTTTCTGAATATCTGGAAGTTTGTTGCACCGTCTACTCTTGCACTCTCAAGCTGGTCAGAAGGAAGGTTCATCAGAACACCTGTTGCAATCAGCATCTGATACGGAACACCAATCCAGATATTAATGAGAATGATCATTACATGTGCCCAGCCCGGAGCAGAAAGAAACGGAATATAGCTTGTGGACACAAGTCCTATGCTTCTTAAGAATCCGGTCAGTCCAATGCTGTGACAGATTGTGTTGACGATACCACCATTGGAGAAGAAATTACGCACCAGCAGAAGTGATACAAACTGCGGGACTGCAATCGTTACGATAAATAAAGTACGCCACATCTTCGACAGTCTTGTCTTCTTGCTGTTAAGAAGCAGTGAAAGCAGGATACCTCCGATATAAGTTGTAAATGTTGCGAAGAAAGCCCATACAAGTGTCCATCCCAGAACCCGCACAAATGCATATCCGAACGTAGATGTAAGACCGCCGCCGCCAAACAAACTGATAAAGTTACTGAAACCTACCCATGAGAACAACTCAGTAGGAGGCATATGCTGCTGATCATAATTTGTAAATGCTACAAAGATCAGAAGTAAGATTGGGATTAATGTGAAAATCACAACTCCAAGTACCGGAAGTGTCAGTAATGTAATATGAAACTTCTCTTCTGTCAGTGATCTGAGATCTTCTTTAAAAGTATTGATATGCTTTCCCGCTTCTTCCATTTTCTGAAGTGTATAAGCATTGATCACGTTCTTAAACCACACAACAGCTGCCGCAAACCATACAACAAAGCTGAACAATGAAAACAACAGGATCGTAAAGGAATTATCATAATCATTAAATTCACTTTTCATTGTTTTCATGTTAAAGACTTTTTCCATCTTTACAGTACCAAGGGTACTGAATTTTGGTACATACTGCATTGCAAATTTCACTGAAAAAACGATCACTGCGATCTCCAGCAATGTCATCAGTACTGCTTTCACATACTGTTTACGCTTTGCATAGCCTGCGCCCATCCAGATCAGGGACAGCTTTACAAAGGCATCACCTTTCACTACAGCAGTACCAAAGTCAGCAAAAAATCCATCGATGGATTTAAAGAATCCACTCACTGCCGCTGCAGCAGAATTATTGTCCTGTGCTGCCATATCTCTCCTCCTCGTCATTTCATTTTTGTTACTATCTTTTCTCAGACAGCATCTGCCGTTTCCTTAAAACAGCTCACATGCCGTTATGCATATGGGCCATTTTTTAAAATCTGTTATATAATTTTTTTATTTTACAATTATTCTACAGAAGCAGCAGCACCCTCTACCAGATTATCAAGTGCTTCCTGGATTGCATTATCATCATCCGCAGATAATGTTCCCTGTGCAATCAGTTCTCCGAATGTCTTTGCAGGATCCCAATATTTTCCGCCAACCTTCTGAGCCTGTGCATATTCAGACTGAGCTGCAAGTGCTGCAAGTGCTACATTTTCCTGAACAGAATCAGATGCTGCTACATTCTTGTTTGAAGGACCGCTTTCTCTCTGATCAAAGAACATCTGCTGGGATTCTTCATTTGTAAGGTACTCAGCAAGAAGAACTGCCCATCCGGAATTCTCAGAATAGCCGTTTACACCAACATATTTGTAACCGGCAACAGATCCCTGCTGAACCTGTTTGTCACCAACTGTGAATGTAGGAAGCTTTGTTGCTGCATATCCGTCACCAAATATCTCCTTTGCTGTGATTGCATCCCATGTACCGGAAACGCATGCTGCCAGATTACCGGATGCAAGCTGATTAGACATATCACCATCAGCAACTGCCATAAATGCCGGATTAGATGTAATATCAAGCATTCCTTTTACTACATCAACACCTGTATATCCATCAGCACTTGTTCCGTTCCAGTCCATAGTTGTTGTTCCGTCATCATTAAGTCCTGTTGTAAATCCTGCTCCATAGAAGAAAGAAGCATTGTACCATCCGGAAGCAAGTGTCATACCAACTTTCTTTCCGGCCTTATCAGCTGCTTCAAGAAGGCTGTCCCAGCTTGCTGCATCTTCCTCGGAAATTACAGATGAATCATAGTAAAGAAAATATCCGTTGTCAGCTGCTCTTGGAAATGCATACAGACTGCCATCAATTGTTGCTGCATCAATAGCGCCTTCAACGTTTGCAGCTTTTACATCATCAAGTGTTGTATCTGCAAGCTGAAGTGCTTCTGCATAATCATCAAGTTTCAGAAGTGCTCCTGCTTTTACAAGATCCGGAAGCTGATCATCTGCGAATGCATATACATCTGCACCAGCCTCTACGTCTGTCAGAATAGTATCTTTTGCAGTAGACTCAGATTCTACGCCAATCTGAATATCAAATTTCTGATCTGCATACTTCTCCTGGAATTTATCTGTCAGTTCTTTTAATAAATTCTGGTCTTCTTCAGCTCCCCATACAGTCAGTTTAATTGTCTCATCCTCTGCTGCACTTACACATACTGTGCAGGAAAGTGCCATAGCTGCTGCCAGTAACGGTGCAATCACCTTTTTTACATTTTTTCTCATTTTCTCTTCCTCCTGTTTTTGATGGTTATGCCTAAACAGCCCGCATCCGATTTGCGTAATAAACGCCCTCAGTTTTGTTTGCGCAACCGTTTGTTCATATTTTTAGTATATTCCTTTATATTTATAAAGTCAATTAGCCATTATTATCTAATTTCAAAACTCTTTTTTTGTCATATTGCACAATTCAGTTTGATTTTTTCGTTTTTTCATACAATGATATACTTGATTTGTGCAACCGTTTTCATTTTGATAAAATCAGATTGTCCAGAGAATTTCAACCGATTTTTTTATACACAAAAAGTTCTCTGCTTATTGATCCTTACAATAAATACAGAGAACTTTCTAATCCTGCCATTCATTTTCAATTTCTATAATCTGATCGGATTTTACATCCATATACTACTGTGTCGACTCCCGCAACACTACCTGGTAGTTCAGAGGCACTGTATCCTCCAGTGGCTTCTCTCCCAGGATGTTCAGTAATTTCGCACATGCCATCT
>CAUEAK010000109.1:0-5351 GCA_958454115.1 Blautia wexlerae | reverse complement strand
AATCTTATTTTTACATTCTGTCCGGTGCAGAAAATCCAAGAAGATCGATACATGTCTCCAGAACTTTCTTAGTGAGTTTCAGCAACTGGATGAAGGAAGCTTTCTGTGCTTCGTTCTCTTCGCTGAGGATCTTTGTCTCATGATAGAAGCTGTTGAATGCATTGGATACTTCGTAAATATATGCACAGATCTTATGCGGTGCTTTTTCTTCAAAGGCGTTCTCTACGGTTGCACCAAAACCTGTCAGCTGAAGCATCAGGTTCTTCTGGCTGTCGTTTACAGGATCAAGGATTGTACCTGCTTCAAGGTTGCCGCCCTCTTCTGCAAAACGGTTCAGAATAGATTTGATACGAACGATCGTATAAAGGATATACGGACCTGTATTACCTTCAAATGATGTAAATCTGTCAATATCAAAAATGTAATCCTTGGTAGCCTGATTGGAAAGGTCACCGTATTTGATTGCGGAAAGCCCTACGATCTCTGCAGTTTCTTTCGCATCTTTATCTTTCACGCTGCGATTCTCAACAATCTTGGTAAACATCTCTTCGTTGATGTCTTTAATGAGAGTTTCCAGACGCATAACGCCGCCCTCTCTTGTCTTGAACGGTTTTCCGTCTTTTCCGTTCATGGTTCCGAATCCAAGGAAAGAAAGCTTTGTATCATCTTTTACAAGCCCGGTCTTTCTTGCACAGCGGAATACCTGGATAAAGTGAAGTTCCTGACGTTTGTCTACCACATACAAGATCTCATCCGGGTTAAATAATTTCATTCGCTCTACGATTGTTGCAAGGTCTGTAGTTGTATAAAGAGAAGCTCCGTCTGATTTCAGAAGCATACATGGAGGAATCTCTTTTGTGTCGTTCTCTTCTTTTACATCTACTACAAGTGCACCCTGGTCTACATAAGCGAATCCTTTTTCTTTCATCTCCTCAACCATTCCAGGAATATATGGCTGTGCATCGGATTCTTTTTTCCAGAGATCAAAAGACACATTTAATTTGTCATAGTTGCGCTTCAGGTCTGTAACGGATACGTTCATAATATGGTTCCAGAGAGCCATGTATCCCGGTTTGCCCTGCTGAAGAAGATGAGTTGCTTCCAGAGCTTCGTTTCTGTACGCTTCATCCTCTTTGGACTTGCCGCTTGCACATGGATAGATCTCTTCCAACTCGCTGATCGTAAATGGTGCTTCCTCCGGATACTCTCCTGTGTAAGAATCATCAAAATAAACCAGCTCCGGTTTTCTGTGTTTCAGTTCTGTAATGATCAGCCCCATCTGAAGACCCCAGTCTCCCAGATGAACATCACCGATTACTTTATGTCCTACAAAGCGACCGATTCTCTTAATACTTTCTCCGATGATTGCAGAACGAAGGTGTCCTACATGAAGAGGTTTTGCAACGTTTGGTCCACCGTAGTCGATGATGATCGTCTTCGGCTCTTTTGCTGCAGATACGGAAAGTTTCTCGTCTGCTGCCATTTCCTTTAAATAATCTGCAAGGAATTCACCTTTTACTTTTAAATTGATAAATCCCGGTTTTACGACTTCTGCCATGGAGAAAACCTGGCTGTCTTTTAAGTATGCTACTACATCATCAGCGATCATAAACGGTGCCTTCTTGTATGCTTTGGCTCCTGCCATAGCACCGTTGCACTGAAATTCGCAAAGATCCGGTCTGTTGGATACGGTTACTTTTCCGTAGGATGGGTCGTATCCGGATTTTTCAAATGCTGCGGAAAGTTCTTCCGCCATCTGTTCCATAAGTTTCTTCATTCTTTCCTAACTCCTCAGATTGTTTTATTCTACTACCACTTTTCTTGAACATGCAACTGCAATAGCACCATGTCCGATATGGCATGCAACACTTAATGATAACGGATTCTGCACAATCTCAATTCCGGGGAATACTTCGGCAATTTCTTTCTTAAATTCCTCTGCTTCCTCCTGATTTCCTGTATAAGCAGACTGCAGGCACATTTCGCCACGTTTTACGTATTCTGTGAAGCGGTTCTCCCAGTCATTCTGCATAGCCTTGAGCATGACACGTTTTGCCTGCTTCTTGCCTCTTGTTTTGGAATATGCATCCAGCTTCTCACCCTGGATCTGAAGCACAGGTTTCAGGTTCAGAACTGTTCCGATTGCTGCTGCTGCAGGAGTAATCCTTCCGCCTTTCTTAAGGTATTTCAGAGTTTCCAGAGTAATATAGATACTGGAATCCAGCTTCTGCTCTTCCAGAACCTGTTTGATCTGTGTCGCATTTCTGCCCGCATCTCTTAATGTGAGGGCATCCAGTACAGATTGTCTCTGCGTAACAGAAATTCTCTGATTATCTACTACATGTACTCTTCCGTCATATTCCTGAGCCAGTCCCATTGCTGTATCGCAGGATGCACTCAGTCCGCTTGACATTGGAATGTGCACTACTTCATCATACTTTTCCAGTAATGTATTCCAGAGTCCGCATACATCTGCCGGCCCCGGCTGTGAAGTAGAAATAGCCTCATCATTCTTAAGTCTCTCATAAAACTCTTCCTGTGAAAGAGTGATTCCTTCAAGATAAAGCTTCTCGTTAATATAAAAAGGCATTGGAATTACGCTGATTCCAAGTTCTCTTGCCTGGTCCTGTGTTATGCCGCTGTTACTGTCTGTGACAATGGCAATTTTTCCCATATTCATATCTCCTTTGCTTCTGATCCACTTCAGATTTTTTATGTATCAATTATCTTTTCATAAAATTACAGACTATGTTCAGTTTATCATATTTTTTTATGTATCACAATCAGGAACCGCTAATTTATTGCAAAAAAATTCCGCATAGATTGACCCATGCGGAATTTTGACTGCCTGTTTCTATTCTTTTGCGATATTTATGCCAGAATCAGTCCAGTTCCCTTACGATCTTACGTACCGGCAGAACAAATGTAGGTGATACAGATAATTCATCAATCCCCATCTGTATAAAGCGTTCTGTCAATGTAGTATCTGCTCCGAGCTCTCCGCAGATTCCTGCCCAGATTCCCTCTTTATGTGCATTATCAATGACCATCTGGATCATACGAAGTACAGCTTCATGATGAGAATCATAAATATTATCCAGTTTTGCATTCTGACGGTCGATTGCCAGTGTATACTGTGTTAAATCGTTAGTTCCGATGCTGAAGAAATCAACTTCTTTTGCAAGAAGATCACTGATCATAACTGCAGCCGGTGTCTCGATCATTACACCCTGCTCTACGTCATCTTTAAACGGAATGCCCTGCTCTGTCAGCTCTTTCTTAACCTCTGCAACAATAGCCTTGATCTGTTTTACTTCTGTTACAGAGATGATCATCGGATACATAATGGAGATATTTCCGAACATACTTGCTCTGAACAGTGCACGAAGCTGTGTCTTAAATACTTCCGGTCTGTCCAGGCAGATACGGATTGCACGATAACCCATTGCCGGATTCTCTTCGTGTGCCATATCAAAGTAATCAATCTGCTTGTCTGCGCCGATATCCAGTGTACGGATGATTACTTTCTTTCCTGCCATATTCTGTGCTACTGCTTTATAAATCTGGAACTGCTCTTCCTCTGTCGGATAATTATCTTTTTCCAGATAAATGAATTCACTTCTGAAAAGACCGATACCTTCTGCATCATTAGCCAGTACACTGGCTACATCGCCTGTGCTTCCGATGTTTGCGTACAGATGAATCTTATGTCCACTCTTTGTCTCTGTAGTTTTGCCTTTTAATTCTTTGAGCATTGCTCTCTGGCGCAACTCCTCGTCTTTCTGATCCTGATATTTCTTCAGGGTATCTGCATCCGGTTCCACAATAAGAGAACCGGTCTTACCGTCTACAACTGCCATTTTCCCATCCATGCTGTCATCATATTCAATATTGATCAGCGCCGGGATATTCATAGTTCTTGCAAGGATTGCTGTATGGGAATTGGAAGAACCTTTCCTTGTAACAAATGCAAGAACTTTGCTCTTGTCCATCTGTACAGTTTCACTTGGAGCCAGATCCTCAGCAACGATAATAGATGGTTCTGCAGCATCCATATCTCCCTCATCGTGTCCTGATAATACACGCACCAGACGATCTGAAATATCCTTTACATCTGCCGCTCTTGCTTTCATGTAGTCATCATCCATCTGCGCAAACATGTCTGCAAAATTATCACCTGTTGTTGCTACTGCATACTCTGCATTTACATTCTCCGTACGGATAATGTTATCAATAGAATCCAGATAGTCCTCATCATCCAGCATCATCTGATGCACTTCAAAAATAGCAGCACCTGATTCTCCTACTTCCCGGAGTGCCTTATCATACAGTTTCTGAAGCTGTTCAACTGCTTTCTCTTTTGCTTCCTGCACACGTGTGATCTCTGCCTCCGGATTTTCTACCTTCGTACGCTTTACACTTGTGTCTGCTTTCTGCAAAATAGAAATCTTTCCAATTGCGATTCCTGAAAATACGGACTTACCTTCTAATACTCTCATTACTCCAATTCTCCTTATTAAAGATTATGGCATAACTGTCTGACATCTTCACAGTTACAGATTATTTTTCAAAAACTCTCTCATTACTCCGGCATCTGCCTCTTCATTTTCGCCTTCCACATGTACTGTTATCTGATCTCCCTGTTTTACTGCAAGATTCATAACACAGAACATCCGCTTTGCATCACCACTGTCTGTTCCTTTAAAAATAGTGATATTGCTCGTAAGCTTTCCGGCTTCCTGCACAAGAAGCAGTCCGGGCCTTGCATGTATTCCAAATTTATCTTTGATGATATAGGTAAATGATACCATCCGCGAACTTCCTCCTGTATAAATAATTCTTTTTGAGATACTTCATTATAGCACAACCTGTATTTGTACTTCCATATTTTTTTATTTTTTGTACAAATTTTAGCACATTTCTTGACATCTATACAAATTTGATTGTTTTTCTGTTTAAAATCCACAGAAAAATGGTTATTGTTCACTTCGTTTTCAATAACACGCTTTGCAAGATATTACCAGTAAACAGTAACTAAAAATGTTACAGAAAAACAGACTCAATATACAAAGGTATTGTACATCAAGTCTGTTTTATCTGTGCAGTGTTTATTCACTTCTCAACGCATCAATAGGATTTAAATTTGCTGCTTTCACAGAAGGAAGCAGTCCAAATACCACGCCTATCACTGTAGAAAACAATACTGCGATCACAATTGATGGCACACTGATCGCAGTAGGCGAACCGGTAACCTTTCCCACCACTTTCGACAGCCCGATTCCTGTTATTACTCCGATAATACCGCCAATACTGGTAAGTACGGAAGCCTCTGTCAGAAACTGTCCCAGAAT
>CAUEAK010000108.1:0-5411 GCA_958454115.1 Blautia wexlerae | reverse complement strand
TGGGAAAAAATAAAAAATAAACCTCTTGACATATCTGCATTAGCGTGGTAAAGTAAACACATCAAAACCGATGAGAAAGAAGAGTAAACAACCAAGAATCATTCCAGAGAACGGCAATTGGTGGGAAGCCGTATGAAACTGATTGTTGAATGGCCTTTCGAGGGCGGTCCGAAATCTTGATAAGCGTGAGAGTAGGCACCGACGGGAACCGAACCCGTTATAAATCAGGAGTGTATGTTTGTACATGAGAAAGTGGACGATTCGTCAATTTGAGTGGTACCGCGATAATAAGATTCTTATTACCGTCTCAAGCAACAGATAGCTTGTGGCGGATTTTTTTATATATAAAGAGAATCTGTTATATGGCACCCCCTGTAATGCAGGAAAATCTGCTGATGGCAGGTGGGTATCACAGCAGTTGACACATCCGGGAAAAAGAGGAATCCGGGGAGTTCTTTCTCACAGACAGTAACAAGGGATTGACAAACATCCCTGAGACTATGGCAGTTAAAAAACCATGAACTGCTAAATAAGATGTAGAGAGAGGAAAAAAGACTATGAAAAAAAGAGTATTAGCAATCGCAGCAACAGCAATGGCAACTATGATGATGGCATCACCGGTTATGGCACAGGATTTCAAGATTGGTATCTGCAATTATGTAGATGACGCTTCCTTGAATCAGATCGTAGACAATATCCAGTCCCGTCTGGAAGAAATCGGCAAGGAAAAAGACGTAAATTTTGATGTGTCCTATGATAACTGTAATGCAGATGCCAATGTTATGGAACAGATCATTTCTGATTTTCAGGCTGATAATGTAGATTTGATGGTAGGTATTGCAACACCTGTAGCAATGCGTATGCAGTCCGCAACAGAAGGAACCGATACACCGGTTGTATTTTCCGCAGTGTCTGATCCTGTAGGAAGCGGCCTTGTAGAGGATCTGGATGCACCTGGAGCAAACATTACAGGTACAAGCGATTATCTGGATACAGCATCCATCATGAAACTGATCCAGGCAGTGAACCCGGATGTAAAGAAAATCGGACTTTTATACGATATCGGACAGGATTCTTCTACAACAGCCATCCAGGAAGCCAAGGATTATCTGGATAAAGAAGGCATCGAATATGTAGAGCGTACAGGTACCACAACAGATGAGGTACAGCTTGCAGCAGATGCACTGGTGGCAGATGGCGTAGATGCAGTATTCACACCAACTGACAACACAATTATGACAGCAGAGCTTTCTATCTATGAGAAATTCATTGATGCAGGTATCCCACAGTATACAGGAGCTGACTCCTTTGCACTAAACGGTGCATTTGTCGGATACGGTGTTGATTATGCAAACCTTGGACAGAAGACAGCAGATATGATCGCAGACATCCTTATGAATGATGCAGATCCTGCAACAACATCTGTTGAAACTTTTGATAATGGTACTGCAACAGTAAACACAGAAACCTGCGAGGGACTTGGACTTGATCTTGAAACTGTTAAAAAAGATTTCGAGCCGTTATGCACACAGGTAAATGAGATCGTTACAGCAGAGAGCTTTGATGATGTAGAGAAATAATAAGGATATTCGGACAGCATTTTGAATAAATTCAGAATAAGTTCTGGGTTTATGGAATCCATTGTGCCGGTTGAAAAGACTGATATATTTTCTGGATTAAAATGAACAGCAGCAGATATTTTCTGTTGCTGTTCATTGAATGTAATAAAATAAATACAAACTGGAGGAAATCATCGTGACTATTGCGACTATACTCTCTCTTGGAGAGACCGCACTGAAACTTGGCCTGATCTGTTCATTGACAGTTCTTGCCCTGTTTCTCAGTTATTCCATGCTGAATGTCTGTGACCTTTCCACTGATGGCTGTTTCACACTGGGAGCAGCAGTGGGAGCAGCAGTGGCAGTCAGCGGACATCCTTTTTTATCAATTTTTGCAGCTATGGCTGCAGGTATATGCTCGGGCTTTGTGACAGCCATACTTCAGACAAAGCTGGGCGTTGACAGCCTTCTTGCAGGAATTATTGTTAATACGGCTCTTTATTCTGTGAATATTGCAGTGATGGGAGGTTCCTCCCTGATCAATATGAACAGAACAGAGACGGTATTTTCCATGATGAAAGAAACATTGAAAAGTACACCGCTGAAAGGAAGAGGAGATATTGTAGTTGCTTTCATTGCAGTAGCCATTGTGATTGTCTTCCTTGTATTTTTCTTAAGGACAAGACTTGGCCTGGCAATCAGGGCAACAGGAAATAATGCAGATATGGTAAAATCCTCATCTATTAATCCGGTATTTACTACGATTGTAGGTCTCTGTGTTGCCAACTCCTTCACAGCACTTTCCGGATGTCTTCTGTCTCAGTCACAGAAATCTGTAGATATCAATATCGGACAGGGAATGGTTACCATCGCGCTGGCTTCCCTGCTGATCGGTGGTACGATTCTTGGCAGAGGTGGAATTTTCGTGAGAGCTGTTGGCATGGTACTTGGATCTTTTATTTTCCGTCTGGTATATACCGTCGCACTGAGATTCAATATGCCGGCATTTATGCTGAAACTGGTATCTTCTGTGATCGTTGTGCTGGCTATTTCAGGTCCATATCTGAAAAAACAGTGGCCGCAGATTAAGAGAAGAATGACTCACAGGAAGGGAGTACAGTGATTTATGCTGAAGATTGAACATATTTCCAAGACTTTTAATCCGGGTACGGTAAACGAGAAACAGGCCATCAGAGATTTATCCCTGAATCTGGAGAAGGGCGATTTTGCAACGATCATCGGTTCCAATGGAGCTGGTAAATCCACTCTGTTTAATGCGATCTGTGGAGATTTTCTTACAGATTCCGGTGTGATCATGCTGGATGGACAGGACATTACTTTTATGCCCCAGCATGTACGTGCAAAGACCATCGGTCGCCTGTATCAGGATCCTATGAGGGGAACTGCACCTGGAATGACTATAGAAGAGAATCTGGCACTTGCAGCAGGGAAAGGCGGATGGCTTTCCCATGTGTCCAGACAGGAGAAAGAGCGATTCCATGAAGAGCTGAAACTTCTGGATATAGGACTTGAGAAACGTATGACTCAGCCGGTAGGACTTCTCTCCGGTGGACAGAGACAGGCGCTGACACTTCTCATGGCAACCATGAATCCGCCCAAGCTTCTGCTTCTGGATGAGCATACAGCAGCCCTTGACCCGGGCACAGCAGAGAAAGTACTGAATCTTACGAAACGAATTGTAGAGGAACATCAGCTTACCTGTCTGATGATCACCCACAATATGCAGTCGGCCCTTGATCTGGGAAATCGAATTCTGATGATGGATTCCGGAGATATTGTGCTGGATATCCATGAAGAAGAAAAGAAAGGCCTGACAGTGGAAGGTCTTCTGGAGAAGTTTAAGACAGGTGCCGGTAAGATGCTGGATAATGACCGTATTCTTCTTTCCGGAGAAAAGTAATTATAAAAATAACATATAATTGTAAATGAAAGAACCATTATATACAGAAGTTATAGTTGTTGCCTGAAGCATACAGCCATGTTTTCTGATATAATGGTTCTTTTTGTCTGGTAGCGACTCTATTGCCTGCTGTAATCTACAGAAGGCTCCTGCTCTGGTTTGAGTGTGATAAGCTTGCTCCCAACCGCTGCTGCGATGAATATCCAGATAAACATTTTAACCGGGAAGCAGAGGAAGAGAAGCATGGTTACTGCCAGTGGCTTTTTCATAATTCCGCCCAGAAGTGACGCAGTAACGATTGCAGCTCCAAATACCACATGTCCCCCGTCTGGCCCGCAAGTCAACATTGCCACGCCGTATCCCATACATACTCCGGCAAAGATGACAGGGAAGAAATGTCCTCCCTTTAAACCGAAGTGAATACACAGATTTGTCAGCAGGAGCTTAAAAAACGCAATGCCAATAAGTGCCAGCGGCAGATAAGAGGTATAGGTTTTCATAAGTGTTCCCATCTGTTCTTCTCCGGAAAACATAAGTGCAGGTAAGAATGAACCTGCGATTCCAAGGCATAAACCTGCAAAAATCTCTCGGACAACTGCCGGGAATCTGCTGGAAATACTTCCTGTCAGCTTGTGTGTTGCCTGATAGAAGTATGCCAGGATAAGACCGCACAAAATATACAGAATCATAAGCAGATAGTCTTTTCTCTGGATTTCCACCATATCAAAGGATGGAAATCCGGAAAGCCCTGCACCAAAAAGTGCAGATAAACCTGCATAAATACCAGTGCCTGCAGCCAGCGCGATTCCGTAAATAAATAATTTGGAACCCTTTGTTAAGGCTGCAAGATCTTCCTCGGAGTTTTCTTCTACTTCGAAAATACCGAACAGAGGTGCGTGAAACAGCACACTCATGGAGACTGCGGCACCAATCTGCGAATAATTTCTGGTATTCTGTTTGGCAAACTTCAGATTGTCTCCGGCCCAGTAGCATAAACCTACGATAATACCGGTAAGTCCGGCTTCGGGACCTACACTGCTTCCTATGAGTAATGGCAACAGTGCTGCCACCATCATTACAAGCATGTTTTTGTATTCGTATCTTTTTTCTGCTCTGACTTTTTCCATAACGGTTTCAAGATCTTCGGGATAGTCTCCGAATACTTTTCGGAAAATACCGATAATTGCCGCACCGGCTACACAGATAAGAATCGTATAATATGGAAAAGAAGTTTTTTCGGGAAGCCATTTCCACAGAAATTCAGTTCCCACTGCCATTATTTTCAGCAGGATCCATACCAGTGCACCAGCAACAGCACCAATGAGTGCACAGAACAGCCACAATTCAAACTGATTTTTTAAAGATACGTTTTTGGGGCTTTTTGTGTTATCCATACAGTCATAACCTTTTTGTTAGTTTTCGGTCTTTCCGAAATTGATTCCAAGTACAATCATATTGATACCCTGCATCAAAACAGAAAAAGCGATCATATATCCTGCAGAGATCATGGTAAGTACAGGATGGGTAAATGAAATGATGCTGACAATTACGGATAAAACACCGCACACAATACTCAGGATACCTTTTCCTTTAGATGATTTATATACCTTTGTGCCGGCGGCAATCTGGAAAATACCGTAGATCAGAATGATTGCACCGACCATATAAGCTGCCATTACGTCTGTGATGAACCGCTGAATGCCACTGAATAATAAGATAATACCTGCAAGTCCTTCCAGAACACCGAGAATACATGCTCCGATTTCTTTCTTTTCTTTGGATAAAGAAAGGATTACAAGTTCAATACCATTTACAAACAGAAGAATTCCCAGGATCCATCCGATGGCAAGAAAAGTTCTCATTGGTCTTACAAGAGTGTAGACTCCTAATAACAATGTTAAAACTCCGGTGATCAAAGTGAGGTATTTTAG
>CAUEAK010000107.1:0-5481 GCA_958454115.1 Blautia wexlerae | reverse complement strand
ACAGGCTGGCTTCTGCGCCATAAGAAAACAGGTGCAAGAGTTATGCTGATCGAGAATGATGATGAGAATAAAGTATTTAATATTGCATTCCGCACACCGCCTAAGGACAGCACAGGTGTGGCACATATCCTGGAGCACAGTGTACTCTGCGGTTCAAGGGAATTTCCATTAAAGGATCCTTTCGTAGAACTGGTAAAGGGTTCTCTGAATACGTTCCTGAATGCCATGACTTATCCGGATAAAACCTGCTATCCTGTAGCCAGCTGCAATGATAAGGATTTTCAGAATCTGATGCATGTTTATCTGGATGCGGTATTTTATCCGAATATCTATAAAAGAGAAGAGATTTTCCGTCAGGAAGGCTGGAACTATCATCTGGAACAGAAGGAAGGACCGCTGAAATATAACGGTGTTGTATATAATGAGATGAAAGGTGCTTTCTCCTCACCGGATGAAGTTCTGGAACGGGAGATTATGAATCACCTTTTCCCTGATACCACTTATGGATGTGAATCAGGCGGTGATCCGAAAAATATTCCGGATCTTACCTATGAGAATTTCCTGAATTTCCACAGAACTTATTACCATCCATCCAACAGCTATATTTATCTGTATGGAAATATGGATATGGAAGAGAAACTGGCATTCCTGGATGAGCATTATCTGTCGCATTTTGATTATCTGGATGTGGATTCTGTTATTCAGGAACAGAAAGCATTCGGAGCATGCCGGGATGTGACTCTTGAGTATCCGGTTGCTGAGAATGAGGGAGAAGAGGACAATACCTATCTTTCTTATAACATGGTTGTTGGAAATGCTGCGGACAGTCAGATGGCGATGGCATTTGAGGTATTGGATTACGCACTGTTAAGCGCACCGGGAGCACCGTTAAAGCAGGCACTTCTGGATGTAAAAGCAGGCAAGGATGTCTATGGATCTTATGATGATGGTATTCTCCAGCCATATTTTACAGTAATTGCAAAAGGTTCCAATCCGGACAGAAAAGAAGAATTCGTATCTGTGATCAGACAGGTACTGGGAGATATTGTTAAGAATGGAATTGACAGGAAAGCTGTAGAGGCAGGAATCAATTACTTTGAATTCCGCTATCGTGAAGCTGATTTTTCCTCTTATCCGAAAGGACTGATGTACAGTCTGGATATTCTGGGAGACTGGCTGTATGAAAAAGGAAATCCCTTTGCACAGGTACAGCAGCTTACAGTTTTTGAAAACCTGAAAAAGGCAGTAAACGAAGGATATTTTGAAGAACTGATCCGTAAATATCTTCTTGAAAATCCCCATGGATGCATCATGACTCTTATACCGAAGAAAGGTCTGGCAGCCCAGCGTGAAAAAGAACTGGAGGAGAAGCTGGAAGCATACAGAAGCAGTCTTTCTGAAGAACAGCTGGATGCAATGGTTGAGAAGACGAAAGCACTGGAAGCATATCAGGAAGCCGGCGAAGATCCAAAAGCACTGGAGTGCATTCCGATGTTAAAGAGAAGCGATATTAAGAAGGAAGCTGCAAAGATCGTAAATGAAGAATTAACTGTAGACAACAGTCTGTTCCTTTACCATGATGTATGCACAAATGGCATCGGTTATGTAGATCTGATGTTTAAGACTGACAGTATCGCACCTGAGCAGATTCCTTATCTGGGACTTTTGAAATCCGTACTGGGTTATGTGGATACAGAGCATTACACATACGGAGAACTGTTTAATGAGATCAATGCCAATACAGGCGGTATCAACTGTGGGGTAGAGGTTTTTGACAGAGCTGATTCTACAGAAGAGTTTCAGGCTATGTTCTCTGTAAGAGGTAAGGCACTCTATACAAAAATGGATTTCCTTTTCAAAATGATTGGGGAGATCCTGAACAGCTCGAAACTGGAAGATACCAAGCGTCTCTATGAGATTGTTGCATCTGTGAAGTCCAGGGCACAGGTAAACCTGACAGGTGCCGGACATTCCACTGCTGTACTCAGAGCAGCGGCATATTCTTCTCCGATGGCTGCATTCCAGGATGAGATGGCGGGAATCGGATATTATCAGTTTATCGAAAAACTGGAAAAAGATTTTGAACAGCGAAAAGAGGAAACTGTAGAAGAGCTTTGTAAACTGATGAAAAAAATTCTCCGTCCGGAGAACTTTATGATCAGTTATACAGGTGAGAGAGAGTCCCTGGAGACAGTTCAGAAACTGGCGGGAGCTGTAAAGGCAGGACTTGGCACAGAGCCGGTGGAGAAATCGGAAGAGAAGCTGACCTGCACAAAGAAGAATGAGGGATTTAAGACTTCCGGACAGGTCCAGTATGTGGCTCAGACCGGTAACTTTAAGAAAAAAGGCCTGGAATATACAGGTGCACTGGAAATTCTGAAGGTTATCTTAAGTTATGATTATCTGTGGATGAATCTGCGCGTAAAGGGCGGTGCATATGGATGTATGAGCGGATTTAAGAGGAATGGTGAGAGCTATCTGGTATCTTATCGCGATCCTCATCTGAAACGTACACTGGATGTATATAAGGGGATTCCGGATTATATCCGCAATTTTCAGGCAGATGAGCGCGAGATGACAAAATATATCATTGGTACCATCAGCGGAAAGGATGTTCCCAGGACACCTCAGATGAAAGGTTCTGTTTCCAAGACAGCATATTTCTGCGGTGTGACAGAGGAGATGCTCCAGAAAGAACGTGATCAGATTCTGAATGCGTCTGCAGAAGATATCCATGCACTGGCCGAGATCATAGAGGCAGTTCTGGCAGCAGATCAGATATGTGTGGTGGGAAGCGAGAGCAAGGTGGCTGAGGCCTCTGATGTACTGATGGAAGTGAAACCACTGATCAATTGTTAAAAAAGGAAAGAACAGAATGAACGAAAATTTTAAATCCGGATTTGTAGCGATTATCGGACGTCCAAACGTAGGTAAATCTACTCTGATGAATCATCTCATCGGACAGAAGATCGCTATCACATCCAAGAAACCACAGACAACCAGAAACCGTATCCAGACCGTTTA
The DNA here is from genome assembly GCA_958454115.1 of Blautia wexlerae. Classification (GTDB taxonomy): domain Bacteria; phylum Bacillota; class Clostridia; order Lachnospirales; family Lachnospiraceae; genus Blautia_A; species Blautia_A wexlerae_C. The sequence goes on along the minus strand of CAUEAK010000107.1, from coordinate 2,457 downwards.
TACCTGTGACGAAGGTCAGATCGTATTTCTCGATACTCCCGGTATCCACAAGGCAAAGAATAAGCTGGGAGAATATATGGTCCAGGTGGCAGAGCGAACTTTAAAAGAGGTAGATGCCATTATGTGGCTGGTAGAGCCAAGTACCTTTATCGGGGCAGGAGAGCGTCATATTGCAGAACAGCTTCAGGGAATCGGAGTGCCGGTAATCCTGATCATCAACAAAATTGATACTGTATCAAAGGAAGAAATCCTTCCTGCTATTGACACCTACCGAAAAGTATGCGATTTCGCAGAGATTATCCCATGCTCCGCACTGCGTGGACAGAATACACAGGATATTATCGGTTGTATCCTGAAATATCTGCCTTACGGTCCTATGTTCTATGACGAGGATACAGTTACTGATCAGCCTCAGCGCCAGATCGTGGCTGAGATCATCCGCGAGAAAGCACTTCATGCACTGGATGCGGAAATTCCGCATGGGATCGCAGTTGCCATTGACCGGATGAAAACACGTCCGGGAAAAAATCCAATCGTGGATATTGATGCGACAATTATCTGTGAAAGAGAATCTCACAAAGGAATTATCATCGGCAAACAGGGTGCGATGTTAAAGAAAATCGGAAGTAATGCAAGATATGAGATTGAGCGTATGCTGGAATCAAAAGTGAATCTGAAGCTTTGGGTAAAAGTAAAGAAAGACTGGAGAGACAGTGATTTCCTTATCAAGAACTTTGGTTACGATAAGAAGGAAATCTAAATAAAAAGACAGTCAGGAAACAGAGAGAATGAGTGATTTGATAACTGTGCAGGGAGTAGTGCTCTCTGCCATGCCTGTGGGAGAATATGACAAGCGGATCGTCCTTCTCACCAGAGAAAGAGGCAAGATTTCCGCGTTTGCAAAAGGAGCCCGCCGCCCAAACAGCCAGTTTCTGGCGGCTGCCAATCCTTTTGTGTTTGGAACCTTTGCCCTTTATGAGGGGCGTTCCAGTTATAATCTGAATCAGGTATCCATCAGTCATCATTTTGTGGAACTGGCAGGCGAACAGCCTGGAATCTACTATGGATATTATTTTCTGGAACTGGCAGATTATTTCGGACAGGAGGGGATTGACGAGAAAGAATCTATGAACCTTCTGTATGTGACAGTGAAGGCACTTCTGAACCCGAATATTGATGACAGGCTGGTGAGGTGTATTTTTGAACTTCGTATGATGGCTGCACAGGGATTGTGTCCTTCACTGTTTCATTGTGTGTGCTGCGAAAGACAGCCTGTGGAGGGAGAAGAGCTTTTCTTTTCTCAGCAGAATCATGGTATTCTGGATAAAGCCTGTCTGGGACATGTAAATGATGCAAAGAGAATCTCAGCACCTGCATTATATGCCATGCAGTACATAGTAACTGCCTCTCTTGGGAAGCTTTATACATTTACTGTTACAGAAGAAGTACTCCATGAATTGGAACGTCATATCCATACCTATATTGCTGCGAACACTGAAAAACGGTTCAAAAGTCTGGAAATTCTGGAAATAATGAGCTGAGATACCTTGAAAAAGAAATCAGATACAGTTATAATAACGTTAATTGTAGCTGTTTATTACGTTAATCAAATAGCGGAATGGATTGTGAACCAAATTGCCTGACGGATATGAACAGTTACACGCATTTTATAAAAAGAACGAGGAGAATAGTCATGGAAAAAACAATGGACAAAATCATTGCGCTGGCAAAGGCAAGAGGATTTGTTTACCCGGGTTCCGAAATCTATGGTGGTCTTGCAAACACATGGGATTACGGTAATCTTGGTGTAGAATTAAAGAATAACGTAAAACGTGCATGGTGGCAGAAATTTATTCAGGAATCCCCATACAATGTAGGTGTTGACTGTGCAATTCTGATGAACCCGCAGACATGGGTTGCATCCGGACATCTGGGAAGCTTCTCTGACCCGCTGATGGACTGTAAGGAATGTCATGAGCGTTTCCGCGCAGATAAGATCATTGAGGATTTCAGCCAGGAGAACGGAATTGAACTGGAGAGCTCTGTAGATGGATGGTCTCAGGAAGAAATGATGAACTTCATTAAAGATCACAATGTACCATGCCCTACATGCGGCAAACATAACTTTACAGATATCCGTCAGTTCAACCTGATGTTCAAAACATTCCAGGGTGTTACAGAGGATGCCAAGAATACTGTATATTTAAGACCTGAGACAGCTCAGGGTATTTTCGTAAACTTTAAGAATGTTCAGAGAACATCCCGTAAGAAGATTCCGTTTGGTATCGGTCAGATTGGTAAATCTTTCCGTAACGAGATCACACCGGGTAACTTCACATTCCGTACACGTGAGTTCGAGCAGATGGAGCTTGAATTCTTCTGTGAGCCGGATACAGACCTTGAGTGGTTTGCATACTGGAAGAATTTCTGCCTGAACTGGTTACATTCTCTTGGATT
>CAUEAK010000106.1:0-5519 GCA_958454115.1 Blautia wexlerae | reverse complement strand
AAATTTTCTGTAACGTTTTTGAGATCAGTGCGTCTTATAAGTGAGAAGGGAGGAAAGAAGAAAGCCGATGAATATTGAGGAACTTTACCGGACATATTTTGACATTGTATATCGGTATATCCGTTCTGTCTCACAGGATGGATCACTGGCTGAGGAAGTGACCCAGGAGACATTTTTTAAGGCACTGAAAAAAGCAGATCAGTTCCGTGGTGACTGTGATGTGCGGGTGTGGCTTTGCCAGATTGCAAAGAATACGTTGTACGATCATCTGAAAAAACAGAAGAAGCAACTTCTCGGAGAGGAGCAGCCGGAAACAGCAGAAAGCCATGGCGGAGAAATTTTTGAGGAAAAGCTGGCACAGCGGAGTCAGGCTATGGAGATCCACAAAGTGTTGCATGGCCTTTCGGAACCGTATAAAGAAGTTTTTTCCCTGCGGACATTCGGAGAGCTTAAGTTTAGTGAGATCGGAATGCTTTTTGGAAAAAGTGAAAACTGGGCGCGGGTGACTTATTACCGTGCAAGAGTAAAGATCAGAGAGGAGCTGGAATATGAAGATTACATGTGACGTAATACAGGATCTGATGCCATCTTATATAGATGGGATATTAAGCGAAGACAGTCGGGCGCTGGTGGAAGAACATATGGGAACCTGTCAGGAATGCAGAAAAATGTTGGAGATCATGAAAGAAGAGCAGGGAAAAGAGCAGGCCCGGATAAGATCATCTGTAGCTTCTGTAGCAGGATGTGGAACTGGTGGGACGGAAAATACTGAAAGTAATGCAAATACCGGAAGTGCAGCCGCACTGAAAAAAATCCGGAGAAAATTAATAATACGCAGAGTGCTGACAGCAGCAGTGGCAGTTATCCTGACACTCATCGCTGCGGCAGCAGGCTACAACCACTGGTATTTCAACGAAAAATACATGACCCTGGAAAATAGCGGAATGTACGTAAAAAATAATAGATTGTATTCTTCCAATAATCTCATCAACCGAATGAAAGTACAGTACACGGAAGATGGAAAAACAGAGTTCGTCTACGCCATTGACGCGCCATATGCAGGAACTCTGGAACTGAAAGGCGATGACATGCTGCTTCAGGATTTTTCCAAAAAGACAGAGGAAGTATCACCGGAAGACGACAGCACCCCGGAAACGGTAACAGAGGTTTATTATATGAGTGAGGAGGCCGGAAAGAAGAGCCTGGAATTAACAGAACTGGAAGCAAAGGGAGATCTGGATGCAGCGGAGAAAATTGTGGATGAGATGAAACAGAAATCGAAGCTGATATGGTCGGAACAAGAGGATAGAAATACCGCATCGTCTATGTTAAAATAAAACCTGGACAGTACAGTGAAAAAGTTCTATAAAAATTCTGTGCTGTAGGCAAAAAAAAAGACAGCAGTGAATTTACGTATTTACTGCCGAAGAACAGGGGGACATAAGATGTTATTTGTATGCTATCCAAAATGCAGTACTTGCAAAAAGGCTCAGAAATGGCTGGATGAGAGTGGCGCAGAATATACTTTGCGTGATATTAAGACGGACAATCCAACTGCAGAGGAACTGAAAGCCTGGTGGGAAAAAAGCGGTCTTCCGCTGAAGCGTTTCTTCAATACCAGTGGAAATATTTATAAAGAGATGAAACTGAAAGATAAACTTCCGGAGATGAGTGAGGAAGAGCAGCTTGCGCTTCTTGCAACAGACGGGATGCTTGTGAAACGACCAATCCTTGTTGGGAAAGACAAGGTGCTGGTGGGCGCTAAAGAAAAAGAATGGGAAGAGTATCTGAAATCATGAAAAAGAAACTGAATTATGCGGATATCGTTAAGGAAACCGTGATCCTCACCGTGGCAGTGGCGATCATTGCAGCGGCGGTATATTTTTTCCTAGTGCCAAGCCATACGTCGGTCAGCAGTATTTCCGGTCTTGGAATCGTGCTTTCCAACTTTGTGCCGCTGCAGCTGTCGGCGATTACCATGATCCTGAATGTGGTATTGCTGATTATTGGATTTTTTACCTGTGGAAGAGAGTTTGGAGTTAAGACGGTTTATACCAGTGTAATGCTGCCGTTGTTTCTGGGATTGTTTGAGATCATTTTTCCAAATTTCGGTTCCATGACAGACAGCCAGGAACTGGATGTTCTGTGTTATATTCTGGTAGTGAGTGTGGGACTTAGCATTCTTTTTAACCGGAATGCATCCTCAGGCGGACTGGATATCGTGGCGAAGATCATGAATAAGTATCTCCACATGGAACTTGGAAAAGCCATGTCTCTTTCCGGTATGTGCGTGGCACTTTCCGCGGCGCTTGTGTATGATAAAAAGACGGTGGTCTTAAGTATTCTGGGAACGTATTTTAACGGAATCGTTCTGGATCATTTTATTTTTGACAATAATATCAAGCGGCGTGTCTGTATCATCACGAAAAAGGAAGAGGAGCTGAGGCAGTTTATCATTCATGACCTGCACAGCGGAGCCACGATCTATGAGGCCATCGGAGCCTATAACATGGAAAAACGCCGTGAGATCATCACCATCGTAGATAAAGGTGAATATCAGAAGCTGATGAAGTTTATAAACCAGGAGGACCCGAAAGCGTTTATCACGGTTTATAATGTATCAAATATGCGGTATCAGCCGAAGAAATAAAAATATTTTGCTGGAATAAAAAAACTCCCGGGACAAAAGGCCCGGGAATTTTTTTGCCATATTTTACAGGAAAATATATTTCAGGATAAACAGCACTGCCAGTACATACATCAGAGCGCTGATCTTCTTTTCTTTTGCCTTACCTGTGATCAGGTTGATGGCTACGTATGTGATAATTCCCATGGAGATACCTTCGGAAATGCTGTAGAAGAACGGCATTGCGATGATACATACATAACATGGGATCGCCTCGGACATATCGCTGAAATCAATGCTGATAACATTGCTGAGCATGTACAGACCGACGATCACCAGAGCCGGAGCTGTGGCAAAGGACGGGATTGCCAGGAAGATCGGAGACAGGAACAGGGACAGGCCAAATAAGATGGCAGTTGTCACTGCGGTAAGTCCGGTTCTTCCGCCTTCGGATACACCGGAAGCACTTTCTACGAAGGTAGTGGTTGTGGATGTACCAAGAACTGCACCGGCAGTTGTTGCAACTGCATCTGCAAGAAGTGCGCCCTTGATGTTAGGAAGCTTGCCATTTTCATCCAGCATGCCTGCTTTAGAAGAGACACCAACGAGAGTTCCAAGAGTATCAAAAAGATCTACAAATAAAAATGCAAACAGGATAACAAGGAAATCCAGTGAGAAAACTCCGTCAAACTGCAGCTTCGCAAAGATCGGAGCAAGACTCGGGATAGAGAGTCCGTTGCTGAAATCCGGGAGCAGGCTGTAGAAGCCGATCTCCGGGTTCGGAACATAAAGTCCGGCGAACTGACAGATGATTCCAAGTCCCCATGTGATCAGGATACCCCAGAGGATGTTTCCCTTTACATTTTTAACAACCAGGATTCCTGTTACGATGATACCAATCAGAGCCAGGATAACGGTGATCCCCACATTGTTGAAGGAAGCCTCTACACCCTTGGCTGCGTTGTAGCCATCTACAGAGAAAAGCTGCAGCAGAGTGGAGCCGCCGATCACGATATTGGCATTCTGTAATCCTACAAATGCAATGAAAAGACCGATACCAACACTGACTGCGGATTTCAGGTTCAGAGGGATCGCATTGAAGATCGCTTCACGTACATTGGTAAGTGAAAGAACGATAAATACGATACCTTCTGCAAAAACTGCAGTCAGTGCATACTGCCAACTGTATCCCATACCGATAACAACTGTATAGGCAAAGTATGCGTTCAGACCCATTCCGGGTGCCAGTGCGAACGGGTAGTTGGCGAAGATTGCCATCAGCAACGTTCCAAGGAAGGCTGCCAGTGCGGTAGCTGTGAATACAGCTCCGGAATCCATACCGGTCGCAGACAGGATGTTCGGGTTAACTGCCAGGATATACGCCATTGTCATGAAGGTGGTGATACCTGCCAGAACCTCAGTTTTGGCGTCCGTTTTGTTTGCGGACAGCTTGAAGATTTTTTCTAACATATTTCTTTCCCTTTCTTAAATATGTTTTTGGACAACATGTCTATTTTATCATATAAAAATTTCGTATGCAATCATTAGTGCTTAACAGATATTGTTATGTAAGGTAATTTTTTGCAAAATACTTTTACAAGCAGGTAATTTGTGTGTAAAATACAGAAAAGAGAGTATTCGATTTACAGACGGGTTTATTCTGCAATGAAAGGGGGATGGATAATGTCTGAGAAAAAACTGCGGAACATTACAGATGTGCTCTGTTTTCTGATGATCCTTGGGTACGTGATGTATCTTGTAGCCACCTGGGGAAATCTGCCGGAGAGGGTGCCAATCCATTTTAATGCGCATGGGATCCCGGACCGGTATGGGAAGAAGGGTAGCCTTCTTCTGGAGCCGATTTTGGGGCTGCTGATCCTGGCACTTCTGATGTTCTGTCAGAGATTTCCACAGTGGTGGAATTATCCGGTTGAGGTGACAGAGGAAAACAGAGAGCATATCTTTGAAATCGCGTCAAAAATGATGTCTGTGATCAAACTGTTATCCATTGGAGTATGTCTTGATGCCGGGATCAGCGGGAATCTGGGAACGGCACCTATGTGGCCGGTGTGGATACTGATCACAGGGATTTTCGTGACATTGATCCTGGGGATCCGGGGGATATATAAGGCTGGTAAAGAAACTGGCATGGATGAGGATGATAAATCGTGAAGCGGTTGCGTTTGTGATCATGCAGAAGAGTGGAAGGGAAATGTTCGATTTATTGTACTGAATATGGATGGAACCAGCGAAAGCGGATCGCGAATATCCGCTTGGCGAAATTATAATAAAAACAGGAAAGGAATCTCAGGAGGATATGGCAGATACAAGAACAGATGAGCTTTACAGAGCGCTTCAGGATAAGGGCTATCCCGATGAGCTGTGCCGGGAAATCGCCTATAAACATATGAATACCGATTACACAGCTACACGGATGCTGGGGTATTTATACAGGGTGACAAGTCCCAGAGTGGAGGATGTGATCGATGAGATGCTGGCGATCTTAAGTGATAGGGAAGCCATCGTCCGGAAGAAAGAGCTGGAGCACGCCCAGGCTACGATCAACAGCGTGTATCGGGAGGGTTTGTAACGGAAATCCCGGAGCTTTGCCAGTGCTGGCGGATCAGAAGCTTCATCCTTTAAGGAAAATCAGGAGATCATGGCTCTGGAGCATCATCTCCTTCCGCAGAAATTCATCATTGATAACTACATCAATATGAACGCACACTTTAATTTTATCCGTTTCTTTTAAACAGTATTGTTATTACGGTAGTGATTACTCTGATCGTAATTTATGCAAGTAATTGAAGATGGACAAAATAGTAATTGTATTAACTGATAAACCATAGTATAATACAAATATGAACACAACATATAAATCAAACAACAATGT
>CAUEAK010000105.1:0-5591 GCA_958454115.1 Blautia wexlerae | reverse complement strand
TCTACCTGTTAATCATAGCACGGACAATCGTTTTAGTACAAATAGATTTTTTATTTCAATTCGTCCTAAACCATGATATGTTACTGTTCACTCCGTTCTCAGTAACACGCTTCGCGATACACAGAATTTATGCTAATCGCATAAATTCGCGCGGTATATCTCGGGTTTTCTGTGACCTTCGCTCACAAAAAACACCTCGCGGGATATTACCAGTGAACAGTAACCATGATATACTATAAGAGCTGTCGAACCTCCAGCAGACAGGAGGTGAGTTTCATGGAAGAAATTCTCGTCACATTTCTTGTCTCTGTTTTAGCAGGTGTAGTTAGCTACTACATATGCAAATGGCTGGACGGCAGACGTTAGACAGCAACAGCCTAAACGGAACAGCTCACCGTAACGAGCAAGAAAGCCCTCAGAGCTGCAACTCTGAGGGCTTTTGTTTCTTTAGTTCGCTTCATGGAATCTCGTCACATTCCTTAGCTACTGTTAGTATATGCTGAAAAAAATAAAAAGTCAACTTAAAAATAATATTAGGTAGTGTAAATTTACGTTACTGTTCACTCCGTTCACAGTAACGTAGCCAAAATTCATTCCAGATTGCCTGCGGCAATGGAATTTTGGCTTGTATGTCTCGGGATTTTGGCATATTCATGCCAAAACACCTCGCGGGACAGTGGCGTGTGAACAGTAACAAATTTACTGTAGAAAATTTACCCTGCTTTTACATCCCATTGACTTTTCCAAAAGCTTGTGTTACTCTAAAGCGTGTTTGAAAATTGTAACGCACATCTTGCGTAAAGCATTTTTCAAATACGCTCTAACAAAAGAAAATCTGCATAATGGATAATAACAACGGGAGCCTGTGAGACAGGCTGAGAGGAAGATTGATCTTCGACCGCACCTGATATGGATAATGCCAGCGTAGGGACTGTATTTGTATATTAAAATCTGCCAGTGTGTTATTCCGGCAGATTTTTTTGCAGGATTTTATCTGCTTCCTGCACAACTGATAATGTCTGCTTCGGCAGACCAAATCTTAATTTCAAGGAGGTTCATTATTATGAACACAGACAGATCAAAAACACTCAGAATGGTCATGCTCGCCATGATGGTTGCCATCGGCGTTGTCATCTCACCCATTCTGAGAATCGAGGGTATGTGCCCTACTGCACACCTGATAAACATCGTCTGTTCCGTACTTCTGGGACCGTGGTATTCATTGCTTTGTGCCACTCTCATCGGAATCATCCGAATGATGTTTATGGGTATCCCGCCACTTGCACTGACAGGTGCCGTATTCGGCGCATTTTTATCAGGCGTTTTCTACCGCGCTTCTCATGGAAAGATTATCTGCGCAGTGATCGGTGAAATCTTCGGAACCGGTATCATCGGCTCTCTGGTTTCCTATCCTGTAATGGCATTTCTTATGGGCAGAAGCGGATTGAATGCATTTTTCTATACACCAATGTTTCTGGCAGCAACCTGCATGGGCGGCACCATTGCCTACTTCTTCCTGAAAGCATTAAGTCACGCAGGAATGCTTGCCAAATTTCAACAAAGCCTTGGAGCAAAAGTATATGACCGTAAATCAGACAAATCCCAGACAATTGACCAGAGCAGTACAGCCGCTGATTCATTGCATCACTAATCCGATTTCTATTCATGACTGTGCGAATATTATTTTGGCGGCCGGAGGCCGCCCGATTATGGCAGAACATCCTGCTGAAGTAGCTGAGATCACTAGCCATGCTCAGTCACTGGCACTGAATCTTGGAAATATCACTGATGCGCGTATGAAATCCATGCCTGAATCTCTGAAAATCGCTGCCAGTCTCCACATACCTGTTATGCTTGATCTGGTAGGAACTGCCTGCAGCAATCTGCGCTATGAATTTGCGCAGAAGCTTATGAACATCCACATGCCCGAACTCCTTAAAGGAAATATGTCTGAACTTCTTGCCATGTCCGGACAGACCGCACATGCAATCGGAATTGACGCAGGTGTACAGGATGTGCTTACAGATGCCAATCGTTCCCATCTGAAAGAACTTTTCCAGGAAAAAGCTTCCCAGTGGAATACCACACTTCTTATCACAGGCAAAGAAGATATGATCGTCTCTGCCAGTAAATGTGAATTTATCACAAACGGTACTCCTGCCATGTCACAGATCACAGGAACCGGATGTATGCTTGGAATGATCTGCGCCACCTATCTGGCAGTTACAGACCCATTTACAGCGGCCCTATCAGCAGCCAGAGAATTTGGCACAGCAGGAGAAAGAGCAGAGAAAAACAGCTCCGGACCCGGAAGCTTCCAGACAGAGCTGTTCGATCAGTTTTACAATCTTTTATAAAAAAGTTCCCGTCAGACAATATGGCCAAATTTCTTCCATATCATCTGCGGGAATTTTTTTATACTATTTCCGCACTACGCATCTTTCCCAGTTCTCGTCTCGCAAACACAATCGCCAGCGCAAATGCCGCTGCATCTGCGATCGGTCCTGCATACATCACTCCATCAATTCCCATAAACAACGGGAAGATAATGATCAATGGCAGAAGAAAAATCACCTGTCGTGTCAGAGACATTACAATACCCAGCTTCGCCATACCGATAGAAGTAAAGAAACCGGAAGATACCGGCTGGATACCGTTTGCAAAGGTCATAAACATAAATATTTTCAGATAACGTTCTGCAAACTGAAAATACAGCTCACTTCCTGTTCCAAAGATACCCACGATCTGGTGTGGAAATATCTGGAAACAGAAAAAGAATATCGTTGCAATTACTGTACAGGCAGTTACAGAATAACGGTATGCCTGTCGTACTCTGTCATATTTCTTTGCTCCGTAATTAAATCCCCAGATTGGCTGACTGCCCTGAGTAATTCCGATACAGATTGCCATAAATACCTGATTAACTTTGGAAATAACCCCAACACAGGCAATTGGAATATCACTTCCATATACAGAATTTGCTCCGTAATAACGCAGAATATTATTCAATACGATCTGCACGATCGCCATGGCAATCTGATTAATGCAGGATGCAAGTCCCAGAGAAATAATTGCTTTAAGATATGACAGTTTCGGTTTCAGCATCTCACCGGACAGATACATTTTTCGGAACTTACAAAAATACACAATTACCAGAACTCCGGAAGCAACCTGTCCGATCACTGTTGCCCATGCAGCACCTTTAATCCCCCATCCAAATCCAAAAATAAACAGCGGATCCAGAATAGTATTAATAATCGCACCTATCATAATGCAGACCATAGAATAAGTCGGACTTCTGTCTGCTCTGACCACATGATTCCCGCCGACAGACAAAATATAAAATGGAAGTCCAAATGCAGTAATACCTGTATAATCAACAGCATAAGGCATAACATCTGCAGTTGCCCCGAACAATGTCAGAAGTGGTTTCAGGAACATCAGTACAATCACAGCAAGTATCAGACCACTGATTGCCAGTGACGACAACGCAGTACCTGCAATCCCGCTGGCTTTCTTCTCCTGTCCTGCCCCCATTTCCAGATTATAATTTGATGCACCGCCAATTCCCAAAAGCAATGCCAGCGCAGTTGCGACCGTTGTAACAGGAAACGCCACATTTGTAGCTGCATTTCCCAGCATCCCCACACCCTGTCCAATAAAAATCTGATCCACGATATTGTACATCGCACTGACCAGCATACTGATGATCGCAGGAATCGCAAACTTCGCGATCAATCCACCTACCGGTGCTATACCAAGCGGATTCTGTGCCTGCGAATTTATCTCCTGCGTACTTTGATTATCTTTTTCCAAGTAAACTCCATCCTCTCTCTACATATTCGATATAATTTCTGTCACTGCTATTTTGTAATAAAACACTTTTCAGGATAATCTCTATTATTTCCCTGCCCCACTATACCGTATCATTTACTTTAACATTTATTCTCTTTCCCTGCAACGTAAAAAGCATGCAAACTTTTTCCGGATTCCTCCCAAAAGTTTACATGCTTTTTCTGTCAAGCCGATCAATCGGATAAACTTATCCGATTCGCAACTTACTTGATTCGGTTAAAATCTTGTATGTTTATTCACATACTTCGCCTTATACTTAGAATACACAATCGTCTGATCCTTATACAGCCCATAATATCCTGACGCTGCATAACTGATAGAAACTGCGATCAGATAAAAAGAAACACCCTTAAATCCAAACATCTCAAATGCGATCAGAATCGATGTGATCGGACAGTTCGTTACTCCACAGAATACTGCTGTCATTCCGCACGCCGCACAGATAGACGGAGAAAGTCCCAGCCAGTTTCCCATCACACAACCAAACGTCGCCCCAATACAGAACGATGGCACGATCTCCCCGCCACGGAACCCTGCACGCATCGTCAACGCTGTCAGAGCTAATTTCCAGAAGAAGTCCAGAGGTCTTGCCTGTCCTTCCTCCACTGCCTTCTCAATCAGCTCTGCACCTGCGCCCATATAATCTGAAGTTCCCAGAAGTAATGTAATTCCAATCACCAGACAGGATCCCACAACTACACGCACATATGGATTCTTAAACCACCTTCCATATGCTCCGGCAACTCCATTCAGCACCATACAGAATACAATACTAATCACTGCACATCCAACAGCGATAGCACCCATTTTCAAACCCGTTTCAATAGTCAGCTTCGGAATATCCACTACATGAAAAGTCTCCGGTGTAACTCCCATTCCTGCCGCAAATCCGGATGCAACCAGGGAAGCAATCATACAAGGCATCAAAGCTGTATAATACATCACTCCTACACTGACTACCTCCAGTGCAAAAACAGCCGCAGCCATCGGTGTTCCAAACAATGCAGAGAATGCTGCACTCATACCACACATAACAATTACATGTCGGTCTTCCTCATCCAGATGAATCCAACGTCCAAGCTGATTGGCAATACTTCCACCAAGCTGTATTGCCGCACCTTCACGTCCTGCAGAGCCACCTGCCAGATGCGTAAGTGCTGTAGAAATGAAAATCAGAGGTGCAGATAAAATCGGCACATCGTCCTGTGATCTCACAGTAGAAAGCACCTGATTCGTACCTCCATCATCCTTACCAAATTTCTCATACAGGTATACAATAATTAATCCCATCACCGGAAGCAGATAGAACATCCATTCATTTTCTTTCCTGCAATTTGTCACACTCTTCAGCACAAAAGAAAACAGTGTACTCGCCGCTCCTGTAATACATCCTACAAGTACCGCGATCATCAGCCATTTTACAAGATTTCCCACATCACGCTGAATCTCACTACTATAATATTGAAGCTTTTTTTTCAGTAAGCTTTTCGCTTCCGTACTTTGTTCTTCCGTGTCATTCTCCTGATCTGCACGCTTTTCCTCTTTCTCCATTTCCCCCTCTTACCTTTCCTTATTATTTTACATACAAATTTGCTATTTCTATTTTAGCATACATTTTCCATATCTACCAGAAAGATAAGACAGAGGGATTAAGGATTATTGAATTATTGGAAGATATTTGATTCGTTTAAAATGCAGTACATATATTAACGTTTTTCCCAACGTCTTCCTTCTCT
>CAUEAK010000104.1:0-5651 GCA_958454115.1 Blautia wexlerae | reverse complement strand
CTGCTTTCGCCTCTTCTTCAGTTGCAGCTACCTCTAACGTCTTTGCAGTAAGAGTACCTGTCAGTCCGCTTCCATCTACAGGGGTCAGATCAAGCACCAGTCTGCATCCCAGATCACCCTGAGTGATCGTATAGGTCTTCTCAGTACCTACCTGTGTTAACTCCTTCTCCCCGGTCTGTCTTGACCAGGAAAAAGTGAAATCTTCATCCGTAACCTCTTCCGGTGTAACCTTTGCATAATCTGCACTCAACGCTACGCCTACAGCTGCAAGTCCCTTAATCTTAAGCTTACCGCCCAATTCTCCTGACGGAGCTGCCGCAAAAACCATGGATGGAATCATTGAAATAACCATCATCACAGTCATTACAACTGCAAGAAATCTCTTTCTCTCCATCTGTAGTCCTCCTTTTCATTTATAATAAAATTTGTAATTATTCAGCAGCCACTCTGAAGGTACTGAATAATTACAGTTCTGTGATGCTTCTGTGTCTGTCTGCCCTTTTCATTCCCATCACAGACCACAGCACCGTTTTTCTCTGTATAAAAGCATTATAGCATCACATTTTCCGGAAATGTAATCTGTATTTTCTCCCTTAAAACAACTTCAGCCCCTGAGTATCAGAGTTCAATTTTCTCCAATATTCAGGGACCGAACTGTGTTTTACAGTTATTTCTCCGATATATCACGTGATATCCATAATTTGACCGAACAGTTTTTATCCTTCTACTATCAGATATTTTCCATCCGGCAGAGCAAATACTTCACTTGCATCTTCCAGTTCTTCATCTGACATTCCTTCCACATCAGCGCCTGACTCTTCCAGATATTCTCTCACTTCTTCAATAGAATCCACAACCTGCGCCATGCAATCCTCAAGGAATGCTTCCGCTGCTTCATATGATTCTGCTACCGCCTGTGGAAAAAGCTGCTCCTGATTTTCAAGAAACGTATTAATACATTCTTCTGTAAACAATTTAAATAACCTCCTCAATCTTTCCCTTTGCCCGGATCAGCTTCTCAAGGACCGGTTCAACCTGTTTTGTCATATAGGACGTAGCTGCCCGTACCCCCTCCTTGGAATGCTCCATGGCAAAGCCATATTTTACCGCTTTAAGCATCTCTATATCATTATATTCGTCTCCGAACGCAATACATTCTTCCGGCGAAATATGATATCTTTTCTGATATTCTCTGATTCCTTTTGCCTTGTTTGTTCCAAAAGGAATAAAATCAATCCACTCATTTCCCGAAGTGACAACAACACATTCTTTTCCAAATCTGTCCATCCAGTATTTCACAGATTCTTCTGTAAGGCCGGCCGGTTCAAACACAGCCAGCTTCATGATAGGAGCCGTCATCTCTTCCATGCTGTTTACAAATCTGCATTCATTTTTTACTTCATATAACATATGATCATGAAATCTCTTTGTCTTCGGCATCAGGTAGTGGTAATCCTTTGCAGAACAGGTAAACTCGGCATCCTTCTTTTCCAGGATTGCAGAAATAATCTCCCCTGCCAGCTTTCTGTCAAAAGAATCCTGATACAGTACCTCTCCATGATTCACTGCCAGTGCACCATTCTCCGAAATATAGGAAATCTCTGAAGCAACAGGTGCAAACAGCTTTGTCATATTCGGATATTGCCTTCCACTGGCTGCTACAAACATAATCCCCAGTTCCTCTAACTGCCTGATCAGCGAAAAAATTTCTTCAGGCAGAGACTGTGCCTTATGTAAAAGTAACGTCCCATCCAGATCACTTGCAACCAACTTAATCATTTCCATGTTCCTCGCAAATTTTTACCAGATCTGTCGGTTTCTCAGCGACAAGATCTGCTCCATTCTCATTCAGTTCTTTTCGGTCACGAAAGCCCCATAGCGCACCTACTGTATACATTCCTGCTGCTTTACCGGTCTTCATATCTGTACTTGTATCTCCCACATACATACATTCTTCCGGTTTTACACCAAATTTCTCCGCAACCATAAGCGGACCATCAGGTGCCGGTTTCCTGCGGATTGCTTCACTCTGACCAACTACCATATCAAATTCCCCATCAAAAAGCTGCGCAATTACTTTCACAGCTGCAGGATGAGGTTTATTTGAACAAACTGCCAGCTTCATTCCATGTTCCTTCAATTTCTTTAAGGTTTCCGGCATTCCCTTATAGGGAACTACTTTATACATCGGATCTGCTTCAAACATTTCCCGGTAAAGCTTCTGTCCCTCATCATAATGCGCAAGTTCCGGATCCCCCGCATCCTTAAGTGCGCGGCGGATCAGCATATTTGCCCCTTCTCCGCTGTAATATCTGAAATTATCCACCGGAAGTGTTTTCAACCCGAATTTTTCCATAATAATATTAGTCACATAAGCCATGGAATCCAGCGTATCAGCCAGTGTTCCATCCAAATCAAATATACATGCTTTAATCATCTTTTGTCATCCTCTTAAGTTAATTCCTGATTTCTTCATTTCATAAAATAATCTGGCAACCGGGAGTCCTACCACATTATTGTAATCTCCGCTGATCCCCTTTACATAAATTCCGAAAAGTCCCTGGATGCCATAGCTTCCAGCCTTATCCATAGGCTCTCCTGTAGCAACATACTCTCTGATCTCCTCATCTGAAACCGGATAAAACGTCACATCTGTACTTTCATAAAAAGTATGTTCTGTCCAGACTTTTTCTTTCTTTTCCCATACAGAAACGCCGGTATATACCTGATGAGTATTTGCCTGAAGTTTCTTTAATGTATTCACTGCATCCTCTGTATCATGAGGTTTGCCAAGGATCACATTCTCAAACACTACCACTGTGTCAGATCCGATCACAATTGTTCCGTCGGCACTATCTTTCATAGTGCGGATAACAGAAGCTGCTTTATCCGAAGCCAGCTGTTTTACTGCCTCTCCCGGATTGTCTGAGATACGATTCTCATCACCTGATGCAGGCAGCACTTCAAAATCCACGCCAGCCCGTTCCAACAGTTCTTTTCGTCTGGGTGAAGCAGATGCCAAAATAATTTTTCTCATAATAACCTCTTCTTTCCTGTCATAGTATACCTTGTATCTTTTTGGTATGCAACTGCTTTCATTAACTCTTTCCATAAAATTTCGCTTTTCTTTTTATCTGAAAAGTATTAAAATAACAATAACCTATAGCTGAATAAAATGGTGTCAGGAGTAAAAGATATTTTTATCCTGACTCGCTGTCAAAAATAGGAGAATATCAGAAAGGAGTTTATGATTATCATGGCTAAAATTAATAAATACTGGGGATATGTTGCAATAGGTGCCCTTACAGCAGCTGCTGCCGGTGCTGTAGCTGCCCTTATTGCCAAAAAAGGATCCTGTAAAGAGGATTTTGATTTTGAAGATGACTTTGATGATTTCGATCTGACTGATGAAAAGGAAACTGCTAAGGAAGATCAGGAACCTGCCGAAGATTTCCAGTCCTGGGAACATACAGGCGAACAGTCTGCAACAGATGACACCGAAAGCGAAGAAGCTGAAGAAGCTGCTGATACAGACGATTCTGAGAAGTCTTCCGATAAAGCTGCTGAAGTTGAGATTAAAGATGCAGAAGAGGAAGAAGATGCCGATGAACCCGAGAATTTTGAAGAGACTATGGACGCTGCATCTGAATCTGAAGAATAAACGTTACCGTTCACAGTAACGTAACCAAAAAGGAATGTTACTTCACGATTATACAATCGTAGAAGCAACATTCCCTTTTTATTCTGATTATATTACTATTTCAGTCTCATTATGCTTTCGGAAGTTTAAATGAGCTCTTCAGAGACACGATACGGTTGAATACCGGTGCACCCTCTTTAGAATCATGGATATCTGCACAGAAAAATCCTGTTCTTACGAACTGGAAGCTGTCATAGCCTTTTGCTTCCATAAGTGCAGGTTCTACATATGCAGTAACTTTTGTCAGAGAGTTCGGATTTACATTCAGAGAACCATCTTCTTTGTTGTATACACCCTTCTCCTCGTCTACGATATTCTCATAGAGACGTACTTCTGCTTTTCCTGCCTGACTTGCTTCTACCCAGTGAATGGTTCCTTTTACTTTTCTGCCATCCGGCGCATTGCCACCCTTTGTTGCAGGATCATAAGTACAGTGTACAACACGTACAGTTCCATCTTCATCAGCTTCATATCCTGTACAGGTTACAAAATATGCGTTCATAAGACGAACCTCTGTGCCCGGGAACATTCTCTTATATTTCTTAGGCGGATCTACCATGAAGTCTTCTCTCTCAATATAGAGTTCTCTGCCAAACGGTATTTTACGGGTTCCCAGTTTTTCATTCTCCATATTGTTCGGAGCTTCCAGATATTCTACTTCGCCTTCCGGATAATTATCAATCACAAGCTTGATCGGATCAAGAACAGCCATCAAACGTGGACGTTTCAGTTTCAGATCCTCACGGATGCAGTATTCAAGCATTGCATAGTCAACAGAGCTGTTTGCTTTGGATACACCGCAGAGTTCTACAAACATTTTGATGGATTCCGGTGTAAATCCACGGCGGCGCAGTGCTGCGATGGAAACCAGACGCGGATCATCCCATCCGTCTACGATGCCTTCCTCTACCAATTTCTTGATATAACGTTTACCTGTAACTACATTTGTCAGATACAGTTTTGCAAACTCAATCTGCTTCGGTGGCTGTGGGTATTCCAATTCTTTTACAACCCAGTCATACAGTGGTCTGTGATCCTCAAACTCCAGAGTACAGATGGAATGTGTGATTCCCTCAATCGCATCCTCGATGGGATGGGCGAAATCATACATTGGATAGATGCACCATGTATCACCTGTTCTGTGGTGAGTCATATGAGCAACACGATAGATAACCGGGTCGCGCATATTCATGTTCGGAGATGCCATATCGATCTTGGCACGAAGCACTTTCTCTCCGTCTGCATATTTGCCTTCTTTCATCTCTTCAAAAAGCTGCAGGTTCTCTTCTACGCTTCTGTTTCTGTATGGACTTTCTTTACCCGGCTCTGTAAGAGTTCCACGATATTCACGGATCTGATCTGCTGTCAGGTCACATACATAGGCTTTGCCTTTCTGGATCAGCTTTACAGCAGCTTCATACATCTGTTCGAAATAGTCAGATGCAAAAAACAGTCTGTCTTCCCAGTCTGCACCAAGCCATTTGATATCTGCCTTGATGGATTCTACAAACTCACTCTTTTCTTTGGTCGGGTTTGTATCATCAAAACGCATGTTGAACTTGCCGTTATATTCCTGTGCAAGACCATAGTTTAAAAGAATAGATTTCGCATGACCGATATGAAGATATCCATTCGGTTCCGGCGGGAAACGCGTATGCACGGTGTCATAAACACCCTCTGCTAAATCTTTATCAATGATATTCTCAATAAAATTTTTGGAAACTGTTTCGTTCTCCATCTTTTTCCCTCCTGTTGTCGTATTTTATACTGTTTTATCACACATCTATATATAAAAAATACAACTGAATATTTTTTATGTCGAATGAATTTATATTATCATTGGAAATTCCATCTGTCAACCGTTTACACAACAGTGACAGGCCTTATATTTCTCAGACGTTACTGTTCACTCCGTTCACAGTAACGTAGCCAAAATTCATTCCAGATTGCC
>CAUEAK010000103.1:0-5699 GCA_958454115.1 Blautia wexlerae | reverse complement strand
CAAGGTCTTTCAGACCGGTTTTATATCGCATCTGCTGCAACCAGCACTGAGGAGATATGGAATGGAATCGGGAATCCGGTATATCCTCCGGCGCGAGAGGAGCTTGCTAAGCATGGGATTGATTGTAAGGGTAAGCGCGCAGTTCAACTAACGAAGGCAGATTATGATAAATATGATTATATTCTCGGTATGGACCACTGGAATCTGAAGAATATGTTAAGAATATTGAAATCAGATCCAGAGGACAAGGTTAAACTTCTTCTGGATTACAGTGATGATCCGAGGGATATCGCAGATCCGTGGTATACAGGTGGATTTGATGTCACATATTCGGATGTGGTGGAGGGCTGTGAGGCTTTTCTGGAATATCTGAAAGATAAAAAGAAACTGTAATAAATATTGTCGATGAAATTTACTTTACAAATAGCTGTGGCTATTTTATACTATGTCTACAGCGACTCTTAAGGGGGCTTTCGCTCCCTTATTTTCTTTTTTCCGAAAACGGAAAGTCAACGTTCAAATCAGGGCATCCTGCCCGTATTATTTTCAAAGCAAGAAAGGAACTGAATATGCAGAAAGACTATGAAACATTCGTAGAGAAACTGGAGATTGGTATTTACGAGGCTACAGGGATTCCGAGGGAAAATATTTCTTTTGAGAAAGAAGGCGGGAGGTTTGCGCCTGTAGGAGACAGACTGCTGGTGAAGTTTGCAGAGCATGATGATGCCTGGGAGGTCTGTGGACTTTATACACAGGAACTTTTTAAATCTTATCAGAATGGCAGTCCGTTTGAGGAAATTATAAAAGAAATCACAGATGATCTGAATCGAATAAAAAAGGCGGATATTTATGAGAAAACAAGAGTGATCAGGGATTATGAGAAGACAAAACCCCGCCTGTTTATAAGATTGCTGAATGCAGATAAATATTCCGCGGATCTTCAGGATGCGGTGTATAAAACTCTTGGTGATATTGCACTTGTGCTTTATATGAAAGTTACGGAATATGAAGGATGTGTGACAAGTACAAAAATCCGGCAGGGAATGCTGGAACAGTGGGGGAAAGAATGTGATGAAGTGTTTAAGGAGGCGATTCTCAATACGTATTTCATGAGTCCGCCAAGAATTTACAGATGGGAACAGATGATTTTTAATCCGGAATATGAAGGTGAAAGTTTTATGAATCTGGGTGATAAGTGTGAATTGAAGAAAGATGCAATGGGAAATTGTCTCAGTACAACGAAGAAAACAAATGGTGCAGTTGCAGTGTTCCTGCCGGGAGTGGCAGAACAATTGGCATATATGCTGGATTCCGATTTCTATATGGTGTTTACCAGTGTACATGAGGTAATGATCCACAATGATAAATTTGTAGAACCTGAAGATTTGCAGTGTGTTTTGCGGGATACGATCAGGGAGGCTACACCGAAAGAGGACTATCTGACGTCGAGAATCTACCAGTACAATAGGGAAACACATAAATTTATCTGTGTAACTCCACTGGAAAAAGATGAGAAATAAAAATATGAGAGTACTCTGTGAAAAAGTACTCTCATATAAAGGATATTTAGAAACGTTATGAGTAATTTATACGGTTATCCGAGCAGTGCAGAGTCATTGCTGAACTCTTCTCCGCTTGCTTTTTCAAACTGATCCAGAAGGTTTTTAACTGTCAGTTTTTTCTTTTCTTCTCCCTGGATATCCAGAATGATTTTTCCTTCCATCATCATGATCAGACGATTGCCATGTGCAATAGCGTCCTTCATGTTGTGAGTGATCATCAATGTCGTAAGGTGATCGCGGTTTACGATCATATCTGTAATCTCCAGAACTTTGGCAGCTGTTTTCGGATCAAGAGCTGCGGTATGTTCATCCAGAAGCAGAAGCTTTGGTTTCTGAAGCGTTGCCATCAGAAGAGTAAGAGCCTGTCTCTGACCACCCGAGAGAAGCCCTACTTTAGAAGTCAGTCTGTCTTCCAGACCAAGACCAAGAATTTTCAGGAGCTCTTTGTATTCTTCGCGCTCTGCTTTAGTGATTCCGGAGCGGAGAAGACGGGATTTTCCGCGGCGTTTTGCAAGTGCAAGGTTTTCTTCGATACCCATTGTTGCAGCGGTTCCTGTCATTGGATCCTGAAACACACGTCCAAGGTATGTAGCACGTTTATGTTCAGAAAGTTTTGTAACATCAATATTGTCGATAAGGATCTGTCCTTCATCAACCGGCCAGGTTCCTGCAACAGCATTTAGCATAGTAGATTTGCCGGCGCCGTTTCCTCCGATAACAGTTACAAAATCGCCTTCGTTCAGCTTCAGGTTCAGACCATTTAATGCACGTTTCTCATTAATGGTTCCGGGATTAAAGGTTTTATAGATATTTTTAAGTTCAAGCATTTTTATTTACCTCCCCTTTTGGCTGGTTTATTAAAGTATTTGCCTTTCCAGTATGGGAATGCAAGGAAGAGAGCAACTACGATTGCGGACAGCATCTTCAGCAGGTCAGTGTCGATACCCATCCAGATAACAATCTGAAGTACCAGATAATACAGAATGGAACCGAAGATAACTGCTAACAGGCGAAGGGCAAAGTTGCGGAAAATACGTCCAAAGATTGCCTCACCAATAATAACTGCTGCCAGACCGATAACGATGGAACCACGTCCCATGTTGACATCTGCAAATCCCTGATACTGTGCAAGGAGTGCACTGGAAAGTCCTACCAGACCGTTGGAAATCATAAGTCCGAGAACTTTATTCCTGTTTGTGTTGATACCCTGGGCGCGTGACATATTTGGGTTACATCCGGTTGCGCGAAGGGAACAGCCAAGCTCTGTTCCAAA
Source organism: Blautia wexlerae (assembly GCA_958454115.1). Taxonomy (GTDB): domain Bacteria; phylum Bacillota; class Clostridia; order Lachnospirales; family Lachnospiraceae; genus Blautia_A; species Blautia_A wexlerae_C. The sequence goes on along the minus strand of CAUEAK010000103.1, from coordinate 2,864 downwards.
GAACCAGTAGAGAATGGCAATCAGGAGAATACACATAACTGCTACAATAAAAATTGTGTTTTTGGAAAGAGATGCATTTTTTATATGTCGCAGGGAAACCAGAAGATTATATTTATCAACGTTGATTGCCTGATTTGCTTTTCCCATGATCTTCAGGTTTACGGAATACAGAGATAACTGTGTCAGGATTCCGGCAAGGATTGCGGGAATTCCCATAAAGGTGTGGAAAATTCCGGTCGCAAGGCCTGCCAGCATTCCGGCGAGAGTAGCGGCCAACATAGAAATCCAGACATTATGACCGGAAAGCATCATCATAATACACACTGCACCACCGGTGCACATAGTGCCATCAACTGTAAGGTCTGCAATATCAAGAATACGGAAAGTGATATAAACACCGATTGCCATAATTCCCCAGATCAGACCCTGGGCTACTGCACCCGGAAGTGCAGTGATTAATGTTAAAATTTGCATTTGTAATTTCCTCCTGTTGAGATGCGAAAAGCGAGAGAGGCGTCAAACCTTTCCCGCTGATCGCATATAAATTGAATTTTTTATAACTGTTTGATAGGCTGTTATTTAAAATCCTGTTGGTGTGAGTATTTTTCAACTGTCTGACCGGATTTATTTGGCAGTTTCTTCAGCAGCCTCGCCGATTGCAACATAATCGTCCGGAACTTCGATGCCCAGCTCTTCGCAGATATCTTTGTTATATTCTTTTGTGAAGTTTGGTGCATATTCGATCGGCATTGTGGAAATATCTTCACCGTCCTTTAAAATCTTAACAGCCATCTTACCGGTTGTAACACCAAGGTCATAATAGCTGATGGAAAGTGTCGCAACACCGCATCCGCTGCAGATACCTTCTTCGCCTGTGATTACCGGAACTTTTGCCGGAAGGCAGATGTTGTTGATGATCTCTGTGTTGGAAGCAACTGTATTATCTGTCGGTACATAAATTACATCACTTGCGTCAGTTGCTGTTGTAGCAACAGAAGAGAGATCATTAGAGTCAGAGAATGCATAATATTCACATGTATATCCGAGTTTTTCAAGTTCAGCTTTTACTGTATCTACCTGATACTGAGAGTTTGCTTCGGCAGAACAGTAGAGAAGACCTACATTTTTTGCATCCGGGAAAAGTTCATTGAGCATTGCTGCCTGCTGATCAAGGGGAGCAAGGTCTGCAGTTCCGGAAATATTTCCGCCCACAGTCCCGTCGAAATCATCCAGTCCAAGTGCAACACCGTATTCAGTAACAGAAGTACCAAGAATCGGAATATCGCTTGTTCCTGCTGCAGCTGCCTGAAGAGCAGGAGTTGCATTTGCAAGAATCAGGTCAACATTATTGGAAACGAAGCTGTTAATGATTGTAGAACAGGTGTTGGAATCTCCCTGTGCGTTCTGCTCGTCAAAGGTAACTGCGTCTTCTCCCAGTTCTTTGGTGACTTCATCCTTGAATCCCTGTGTCGCAGCGTCGAGAGCTTCGTGCTGTACAAGCTGACAGATACCGATTGTATATTTGTCTCCGTCAGCAGCACTTGCTGTTACTGCGCAGGTTCCCATAGCCATGGCTGCTGCAAGAGTGATTGCTAATGCTTTTCTTTTCATAATGATATATCCTCCTAATATAATGTTTAAATTAAGTCAGGTAAGAATTGCGTTTATTATTTGATAATATAAAACTTACCTGAATCCGAAAGATTTTCTGCAGGGAAAGCAGTACTGGTAAATGATTCGGATAATGTCATCGGGCTATTCGACTATGACGTTTTAAAGTATAACGCTTTAGTGTGAAAAAGTCAAGCGACCTGCACAATTATATTTTTAATTCATATAGTATAAAGAGTATATGAAGAAAGCAGAGTGTCGTCATGGCATATTCAATCATGCTGGATGCCGGACATGGAGGTCAGGATCCGGGAGCCGTATATAAGGGAAGACAGGAAAAGAATGACAATCTTAAACTTGCTCTTGCGGTAGGTGAGATTTTAAAAAATAAAGGGATTGATATCTCTTATACCCGTACCGGTGATGTCTATCAGACACCTTTTGAGAAGGCACAGCTTGCAAATCAGGCAGGAGTAGATTACTTTATTTCATTTCATCGAAACAGCAGCCCAAAGGAAAATCAGTATAATGGAGCGGAAGTTTTGATTTATGATAAAAGCGGGATTAAATATCAGATGGCTGAGAATATTCTGGGAGCTCTGGGAGAAGTGGGATTCCGCGAAATCGGTGTAAAAGAGCGGCCGGGACTTGTGGTCCTCAGACGAACCAGGATGCCGGCTCTTTTAATAGAAACCGGATTTATCAATTCCGAAGAAGATAATAAACTGTTTGATAACAAGTTTAGCGATATAGCTCAGGGAATTGCAGATGCGATTCTTGGAAGCCTGGATGAGGAAACAGTGCAGGAACCGCTTTATTACAGAGTGCAGACTGGAGCGTTCAGAAAAAAAGAGAATGCGGACCGTATGTTATATCAGTTACTGGAAAAAGGTTATCCCTCTTTTATGTTACATGAAAACGGATTGTATAAAGTTCAGACAGGTGCCTATCAGCAGATTGGTAATGCAGTAAATATGGAGCAGAGACTGAGGGATGATGGTTACAGTACGGTTATTGTGACAAAATAGCCTTCTGGAAATATTGGAAGTCTGTGCATCGCGAAGCGTGTTGCTGTGAACAGTAACATAAGCAGTGGGGGACATAGTTTTAAGAATTAACTTGGTTGTACGTTAATAGAAAAAATATGGTACACTGTATCTATCTATAGAAATTCCATAGAAATCTTCGTAAATAATGCATATTGTTCCGGCTCATCAGAGCGTGAAATTCTGTTGGACTGTTACAAACGCATT
>CAUEAK010000102.1:0-5723 GCA_958454115.1 Blautia wexlerae | reverse complement strand
ACTCTGTCAGATGCTCTCTCGATCTCGATCTTGGAAACACCTGCGCTGTATAATTTCTTTTTAAGGAATGTTCTGATGTTGTAGTCTTCTACCAGGTAATCAGCGAAGTCTGCATCAGCATACCATCTTGAATCCCAATCCTTGATAACACCGACTCTAAGGCCATGTGGGTTAACTTTCTGTCCCATGCTTTTCCTCCTTATCTTTCATCCAGCACGATGGTGATATGGCTTGTTCTCTTCTCGATTCTGTAAGCTCTACCCTGTGCTCTTGGCTGAATTCTCTTCATTGTAGGTCCTTTATCTGCATAGCAGGCTGCAACGTAGAGGTTGTCTGCATTCATTCCATTATTGTTTTCAGCATTTGCAATTGCTGACTCAAGAAGTTTCTTGATAACGCTGGAAGCGTATCTTGGGTTGTATGTTAAGATACCAAGTGCTGTCTGCACATCTTTACCGCGGATTACATCTAACACGTAGCAGGCTTTCTGAACAGAAATTCTTGCATAAGATAATTTTGCAGACGGTCTTGTCTCTCTATTACTCTCATTTCTGGCTCTTTTTATCTGGCTTCTATGTCCCTTTGCCATTTTAAAGTGCCTCCTTTCCTCTTTCTCTCAATATCAGGTTAACCTGTCCGCTGTCTTGTGGGCAGCAGACAGAATATAAAGTCAAATACTAGCGAACACCGGATTTCTTTTCGTCTTTTCCGTGTCCTCTGTAAGTTCTGGTTGCAACGAACTCACCGAGTTTGTGGCCAACCATATCTTCTGTTACATATACCGGCACGTGTTTTCTTCCGTCATGGACAGCGATTGTGTGTCCTACGAAGGACGGGAAGATTGTAGAACGGCGTGACCAGGTTTTGATAACGGATTTGTCATTTGCAGCGTTTAATGCGTCTACTTTTTTAAGTAAGCTGGCATCTGCAAAAGGTCCTTTTTTCAGTGAACGAGACATGCTTAATCCTCCTTATTATTTCGATAATGCTTTTCCATCGCGTCTTCTTACGATGAGCTTGTTGGACGGTTTGTTTTTCTTTCTTGTCTTCAGACCAAGAGCAGGTTTTCCCCATGGAGTACATGGACCTGGACGACCGATACCGGTCTTTCCTTCACCACCACCATGTGGATGGTCATTCGGGTTCATTACGGAACCACGAACAGTAGGTCTGATACCCATGTTACGTTTACGTCCGGCTTTACCGATGTTAATCAGGTTGTGATCTCCGTTTCCGACAACGCCTACAGATGCGCGGCATACGATCGGAACCATTCTCATTTCACCAGATGGCAGACGCAGTGTTGCGTATTTGCCTTCTTTAGCCATTAACTGAGCGCCGTTTCCAGCAGAACGAACCATCTGTCCGCCCTTTCCAGGATGAAGCTCAATGTTGTGTACCATAGTACCAACCGGGATAAGCTCTAATGGTAAGCAGTTACCAACACGAACTTCTGCATCAGCTCCGTTCATAACTTTCTGACCTACTTTTAAGCCTTCCGGTGCAAGGATATATGCTTTCTCGCCATCTACATAAGAGATTAAAGCGATGTTTGCTGTTCTGTTTGGATCATACTCGATGGAAACTACTGTTGCAGGGATTCCATCTTTTCTTCTCTTGAAGTCGATGATTCTGTATTTTCTTCTGCTTCCGCCTCCGCGGTGTCTAACTGTAATCTTACCCTGGTTGTTACGTCCAGCGTTTTTCTTTAAAGACACGGTAAGAGATTTCTCTGGTGTAGATTTTGTGATCTCTGAGAAATCGGAACCAGTCATATGTCTTCTAGACGGTGTATATGGGTTATAACTTTTGATTCCCATTTTTGTTCTCCTTTCAAATTTGTCCTCACGCTTTTGAATGCGTATACTCGCGATAATCAGAGTGCCGAGGATTCATAAGAAGCAAAGCTTCCGAAGTGGCACTCGTACCGCATGGGCTATCAATTAAAGTCCTTCGAAGATTTCGATATCTTTGCTGTCTTCTGTCAGAGCTACGATAGCTTTTTTGGTTTTAGCAGTTGTTCCAACTGTCATACCACGGCGTTTTTTCTTTCCATCCATATTCATGGTGTTAACGCTCTTTACTTTTGTTCCTTCGAACATTTTCTCTACAGCTTCTTTGATCTGAGATTTGTTTGCTTCCGGATGAACTAAGAAAGTGTATTTCTTTTCAGCCATTGCATTCATAGATTTTTCTGTAATCACTGGTTTCTTGATTACGTCATAGTACTTGATATCAGCCATTATGCATATACCTCCTCGATGGATGCTACAGCATCTTTGGTTACGATTACGGTGTTGTGGTTCATAACATCGTATACGTTGATAGTACTTGGAGTTGCAGTCTGAACATCAGTGATGTTTCTTGCGGAAAGGATTACGTTCTTGTCATCTGTTGCTGTGATAACCAGAGCTTTCTCAGCTTTCAGGTTTGTAAGAACTTTCTGCATTTCCTTTGTCTTAACATCTGCTAATGTAAGAGCATCAACAACTACTAATTTATTGTCCTGAACTTTGGAAGTCAGAGCAGATTTTAAAGCAGCTCTTCTTTCTTTCTTGTTCATTTTTACTTCATAATCTCTTGGTACCGGAGCGAATACAACACCGCCGCCAGTCCACTGTGGTGCACGGATGGAACCCTGTCTAGCATGACCTGTTCCTTTCTGTCTCCACGGTTTTCTTCCGCCGCCGCTTACTTCAGAACGTGTTTTAGCTTTCTGAGTACCCTGGCGATTATTTGCAAGCTGACGAACAACAGCAAGGTGAACAAGATGCTCATTGACTTCTACGCCGAATACTGCATCATTCAGTTCCATTGTTCCAACTTCGTTGCCTTCCATATTATAAACAGTTACGTTTGCCATTTGTGTGCTCCTCCTTTCTTATTATAAGGACTTTACTGTCTCTTTGATAGTAACCAAAGATTTCTTAGGTCCTGGAACAGCACCTTTAACTAACAGTAAGTTATTTTCTGTATCTACGCGTACAATCTCAAGGTTCTGTACAGTAACCTGAACATTTCCCATATGACCTGGCATGTGTTTTCCTTTGAATACCTTGCTCGGATCAGAACAAGCACCATTGGAACCTGCATGACGGTGATATTTGGAACCGTGAGCCATAGGTCCTCTTGACTGACCATGTCTCTTGATCGCACCCTGGAAACCTTTACCTTTGGAAACAGCTGTTGCATCAATGTGATCGCCGTCTGCAAAGATATCAGCTTTAATTTCCTGTCCTACTGTATATTCAGCAGCGTTATCAAATCTGAACTCTTTAACGAATCTCTTTACTGCAACGCCAGCTTTGTCAAAGTGTCCTTTTTCCGGTTTGTTAACAAGGCTTTCTCTGATGTCTCCGAATCCAACCTGAACTGCTTCGTATCCATCGTTCTCTTCTGTCTTAACCTGAGTTACGACACAAGGACCAGCCTGTAAAACTGTTACCGGAATCAACTGGCCGTCTTCATTGAAGATCTGAGTCATTCCGACTTTAGTAGCTAAAATAGCTTTCTTCATTCTTTCTTCCTCCTTATAGCGGATTACCGATTACCGGCAATCATATAGTAAATAGCTTAATGCTTATAGCATTATCAAATTAGGGTTGATGACTAATTATTTAGTCTTCATCTTGATATCGATGTTAACACCTGCTGGCATTTCCAGTCTTGACAGAGCATCTACTGTCTTCTGTGTTGGTGTAAGGATATCGATCAGTCTCTTATGAGTTCTCTGTTCGAACTGTTCTCTGGAATCTTTGTATTTATGAACGGCTCTTAAGATTGTAACAACCTCTTTCTTAGTTGGAAGTGGAACCGGTCCGCTTACCATTGCTCCGTTCTTTTTAACAGTCTCGATGATTTTTGCTGCTGATGCATCTACTAACTGATGATCATAAGCCTTTAATGTGATTCTCATTACCTGATTTGCCATAAAAAAAGTCTCCTCCTATTCGTACTTTTCAAGCAGTACGACAAGCGGCGACTGTACACATCTCCGTGTGTGTCTTTCGATTTTTTACCACACACGCCATCCCTGGATGGTCTTCTGAACTTGTACAGTGACTTGTCGTCAGTTTTCAAACTTGACATTCGCTCCACGGAAAACCTGCCATCTCTGTGGCAGCAACCTCGCGCTTCATTGCTATCAATGTCACAACAATTGAGAGTATACACGACCTCTCAGAAAAATGCAAGTGTTTTTTTCACTTTTTTTAATATTTTTTTGTACTTGATTCCGTACAATTTTTTATTGAATTTGGGCTTGTATGTCGAAACAAAAAAGAATCAACTTGTCGGCACACTAATGGCTTTATTATACAGAAACATTACGGAATAGTGAACGACAAGGCCGATATCTGCAGGTCTGCTGACGCAGGACTTCACGATATGATGGAGATCGGATTGTCTGCAGTAAAAAGAACGTGTTCCTTCTATATTATATATAGGAAGAAACACGTTCTTTTCATCGTCATATTTTTTCAATCTCTTATTTTATTCTTCAGCAGTCTGTTTCTGCGGATAGACCGGCTTCTCATCCGCAATGATATCGGAATAATCAAATAATGTAACCTTTGTAACATCGTCTCTCACAATATCCGGCGCATCGCCCTGACTTCTGGCTGTCTCGGCAATCTGTGCTGCCGACCATGTCGGAATTACCATACGCCTGATTTCTTCCTGTGCGTTTCCTTCTGTTTCCTCTGCTTCTACCGGTTTTCTGTCCGAAGCATTCATCATCTGTTTCAGCTGCTCTTTTACCTGAGGCACGATCACTTCTGTCTTTCCGGAAACAGGCTCCATATGTATATCACCTGCATCCGGTTTCGTCTGTACAGATTCTTCCTGCTTTACCGGTACATCCGCCGTAGCTGCTGCAATCTCTTTTCTGAGAAGTTCATGGGCTTCGCTTGTCGCAGTCTGAATTGTTTCCGGCTGTGCAGGCTTCACAGGTTCCAACTCATCTTCATAGATTTCATCCACAAAACCGCCTGTTTTAATTTTCTTTCGTTCCGGAGCCTTTCCTTTCCTGCGTGCCCTTTCCTCTTTCTTAATCTGGCGTTCCTCTTCTTTATAACGCTTCTCTCTTGCCTTCTCTTCTCTCTTAAGTTCCTTCTTGCTCTTAACATATCCGGGTTCTGTATCTGTTTCATCATAATCATCCTGCGGTTCTTTTTTCAGAAGTTCCGCAACTATATACAGAATTACCAGGAAAAGGACGGCAAGTCCGAGAATAATAAGTCCCTCTATGCTTTCTGTTGCAAGAAGGAGATATCCCGCATATCCTACTGTGATCACAACCTTCGGTATGTAATCCTTCACCTCAACGGCAACAGGTTCTGCATCTTTGTCACTGGAATCTATCACCTTAAAAATATGATTCTTTTTATCCATTTCCGTAATCATATAACGGTATGCTTTAGAATCAGTCTGATACAGAATAGAATCACCAACCGCTGCCTCTTTGATCTTTACCGGAATTGCATAAGTAACCGATCCCATGGGCAGATTCGTTTCTTTGCCGGAATCATCCATAATCTCTGTCGTAATTCCCAAAAACGGCGGAACTGCCAGCCCGACAACACAGACAATGGTGCATATCACTATAAAATGTACAATAAATTTCAGAAATTTTGACATTTGTTACGCTCCTCATTTCTACTCTTTTCGCTCATTATACCCTGTTTTATCTTTATGGTCAATCTAATGTTATTGTTATGGCAATG
>CAUEAK010000101.1:0-5951 GCA_958454115.1 Blautia wexlerae | reverse complement strand
GAATCTTTTGCATTCTGAAGCACTGTGTCAAAAGCAACTGCGGCTTTTGCATATTCTTCATCGCTTTCGATGTTGGAAAGCATCGGATCACCGCTCTCAGTACGGGCAAATGCGTAGAGGTAAACCTCGCCGCTTTCATTCTGACCGTTCTCATCAAGTGGGAGAAGTGCGATATATTCCTTCGCATCTACCGGGAAAACGGTGAGGATCGCACATTCTACCTCTGTATCGTCTTCCATGGTAAGGGTGATTGTCTTGTGGTTTTCAACAGGATCGCATCCGCCGGCTGAACTGCATCCACCACCGCAGGAAGCGCAGTCACTCGGGTTACATCCGCCAGCTGTAAATTCGTCACTCATTTTATATTCCTCATTCTTTCTTATTTATCAGGGACTATGTTTATCTGATGTCAGTTCATTGTAGCAGAAACCGGAAAAAAATGCAATGAGCAGAAACCGGAGAAAAAGAGGTTTTTTACAGTCATGAAACGTGCTATAATAGACCAGAAGCGTTCAGGGGAGAATCGTTAGCAAATGCTGAACAGGGCTAATAAGAAAACAAAGGGGATCAGTTGATTATGAAATTAATCTCATGGAATGTAAATGGTATACGTGCATGCATTGGCAAAGGGTTTGAAGAGAGCTTTGCAGCACTTGATGCGGATATTTTCTGCCTGCAGGAAACGAAATGCCAGCAGGGGCAGGTGAAGCTGGAACTTCCGGGATATTATCAGTACTGGAATTATGCCAACAGACGGGGATATTCCGGAACTGCTGTTTTTACAAAGAAAGAGCCACTGTCTGTGGCGTATGGAATTGGAATTGAGGAACATGACAAAGAAGGGCGTGTGATCACCCTGGAATATGAAAAATTTTATCTGGTGACTGTATATACACCAAATTCCCAGAGTGAACTGCGCAGACTGGAATACCGTATGCACTGGGAAGAGGATTTTCTGGCATACTTGTTGAAATTGCAGGAAAGTAAGCCTGTGATCTGCTGCGGGGATTTCAATGTGGCACATCAGGAGATCGACCTGAAGAATCCTAAGACCAACCGGAAAAATGCCGGATTTACAGATGAAGAGAGAGCATGCTTTGGTAAGGTGCTGGAGAGTGGATTTATCGATACATTCCGTTATTTTTATCCGGATGTAGAGGGCAGATATTCCTGGTGGTCTTACAGATTTAAAGCAAGAGAGAAGAATGCAGGGTGGAGAATTGACTATTTTATCACATCTTCACAGTTGAAGGATAAGCTTGAAGGCACAGAAATCCATTCTGAAATTATGGGTTCCGATCATTGTCCGGTAGAACTTCAGATTACATTATAGCGTTGTATAGTGTTTCTGAAAAGTGTAATGAGCAACAAGAAAAAATATGAAGGAGAGAAAGAGATGGCTGAGAGCAGAAAGATGAAAACAGAAAAGGGGCTGGCTCTTGTGCCTGGTGCAAATCCGTTGGCAGATGGCTGTAATTTTGCAGTTGAGGTACCGGAAGACAGCAGAGCATCTCTGATTCTCTACAAAAAGAGATCAGCAAAACCTTATGTGGAGATTCCTTTTACAGAAGAAAACAGAACCGGAAATGTATATGCAATGTATATTCCGGATTTTAATCTGAAAGAGTACGAGTACAATTTTCTGATAAATGGAAAGGTGTATACTGATCCCTGTGCGTACAGGATTCTGGGACGGGAACGCTTTGGTGCAGAGGTGGGTACGAATCCGCACAAAGTCAGGGGAGGATTTCTTAAAAAAGAAGTTTTTGACTGGGAGAACGACAAAAATCCGGCTATTCCATATCACGAAATGATCCTTTATAAACTGCATGTGCGCGGATATACAAAAGCGAATCGGACGATAACCGGTACAAAGGGAACTTTTCAGGCACTGGAGGAAATGATCCCGTACTGGAAAGAGCTTGGTATCAATACAATTGAACTGATGCCTGCATATGAATTTATGGAAAGCGGTACCTGTAAGAATTCTGAATCTGAGAAAATGGTATCTGAGAAGCATACACAGGGACGTGTTAATTTCTGGGGATATATGTATGGCTATTATTTTGCACCCAAGAGATCTTACTGTGCAACAGATGATCCGGAGAAAGAGTTTAAAACATTCATTAAAAAACTGCATCAGGTCGGAATTGCCTGTATCATGGAAATGTATTTTCCACGAGAATGTAATCCTGTGACAGCACTCAGGGCATTGCAGTTCTGGAAGCTTTACTATCATGTAGACGGATTTCATGTATTGGGTGAGGGAGTTTCTGCCAAATTGCTGATGCATGACGGGGTTTTAAGTGATACCCGGCTGATGTTTCACGATTTTGATGAGAGCCAGATCCGGAAAAAGAAGAAACCGGAAGACAAATGTATTGCACAGTATAATCCGGGATTTTTGCAGGATATGCGCCGTTTCCTGAAAAGTGACGAAGATATGGTTTCAGCGACAGCTTACCATATCAGAAGAAATCCCAATGCCTATGCAGTTATCAATTATATGGCCTGTCAGGATGGCTTTACCATGAATGATATGGTGACCTATAATTACAGACATAATGAAGCAAATCAGGAGAATAATCACGATGGCAGTAGTTATAATTATTCCTGGAACTGTGGCGTGGAAGGGCCAAGCAGAAGGCTGCAGATCAGACAGATGAGAGAACGTCAGATCAGAAATGCTTTTCTTATGGTGCTGCTCAGTCAGGGTGTTCCTATGATCTATGGCGGGGATGAGTTTGGAAATTCACAGAACGGAAATAATAATGCCTATTGTCAGGATAATCAGGTTGGATGGATTGACTGGAAAGCACTGAAGAAAAATGAATCCCTGTTTCAGTTTGTAAAGAATGCCATTGCTTTCCGGAAAGAACATCCGATTCTTCATGTTCCGGGAGAAATGTACGGAGTGGATTATCAGACCAGGGGACTGCCGGATGTTTCCCTTCATGGAGAACGCGCATGGTATATGAATTCTGAGAACACATCCAGACTGCTTGGAATTATGTATTGTGGCGCCTATGCGCACCGGGCAGACGGCAGCGAGGATGCTTCCATATACGTTGCATATAACTTTCACTGGGAAGATCGTATTTTTGCGCTTCCTAATCTGGCAGGATACAGAAAATGGAAGAAAGTGATTGATACCAGTGCTGTGAAAGAGAATGGTTTCCTGGAGCAGGAACAGGAAACTTATAGTAAAAAGCTGAAGGTCACACCGCGTACGATCGTGGTGCTGATGGCTGTAGAGGAGGAGAAGAAAGATGCATCCGTGGCTGCACTTTAAAACAATAACCAGACATAAGCTGCTGGTTATGCATTACTGTTTCCGGGCTGGTATGTATAAACAGGGACTGCTTCATGACCTGTCCAAATATGCACCTGTGGAATTTCTGGTTGGATGTAAATACTATCAGGGAGACAGAAGTCCCAACAATGCAGAAAGAGAAGATACAGGAATATCAAAATCCTGGCTTCATCATAAAGGGCGCAACAAACATCATTTTGAGTACTGGGTAGATTATGCACCGGGAGATGAGCATATCATCAATGGTGTGCCCATGCCCCGTAAATATATTGCGGAAATGGTGATGGACAGGATCAGTGCTTCCAGAAATTATCTGGGGGATAAGTATGATCAGCATCAGCCACTGGACTATTATCTGAAAGGTAAGGAAAAGCTGTGGTTTATCCATCCGAAGACAAAGAGAGATCTGGAGGGACTGCTGCGGATACTTAATGATCATGGGGAAGAGGTACTGATTTCCTATATTAAGAATGTTTATCTGAAAAAAGATAAAGCCCTGGAGCGTGTCTGAAAAATCATTCCCGCAATCTGCACGCCCCACTTTGCGGTATATTTTGTCCGAATTCGGTTGTCGTAGCCCGCTACGACGCCCTCATCCGAACAAAATCTCCCACAAATTGTGACGCACATCTTGCGTAAAGCATTTTTCAGACACGCTCTGGCAGGCAGAAAACATACAGCAAAAAGAGAATGTAAACAGGCTGGCAGACAGAAACAGATAAATTTCTGATTGACAGAGTACCTGTTTGGGTGTAAAAATATAAAACAGTTACTGTGAAGGCCTTTGCCGGACGGTAACAGTAATAATTCCATAAAATGGCGGAAAAATGTCGAAAAACAAGAAATACACTTGCGTGATGCTAAGGTAATGTGGTAAAGTAGCCGGGTACAGAAGTGGTACCCGGTTACTTTTTGCAGTATATAAAATGACTGTATTCTGTTTTTGGATAAATATGTGAAGGAAACAGAACATACTTTGACAAATCCAGAGTGTATGAAAAAAAGAAGAAAAAAGGAGGAGTAAATTTGAGTGGTACAACAATGGTCATATTGTCCGCATTTGTTGCCTATCTGTTACTTATGATAGTCATTGGTGTGGTTTATATGAAAAAAACAAGCAGCTCGGAAGATTATTTTCTGGGCGGACGTGGACTGAATGCATGGGTAGCTGCTCTTTCAGCACAGGCATCAGATATGAGCGGATGGCTCTTAATGGGACTTCCGGGAGCGATTTATTCACTGGGAACAGGACAGATCTGGATTGCTGTAGGTCTGTTCATCGGAACTGTATTAAACTGGGTGTGTATTTCACACAGACTTCGTAAATATACGATCGCAGCAAACAATTCCCTTACAATCCCGGCATTTCTTGAGAACAGATTTCAGGATAAGAAGAGAATCCTGTTATTGCTTTCATCCATCGTGATCGTAATCTTTTTCCTGGTTTATACAGCTTCTGCACTGGCAGCAGGCGGTAAACTTTTTAACACAGTATTTGGAATTGATTATCATATAGCTCTGGCAATTGGTGCAGCAGTCATCCTCTGTTATACATTTATGGGGGGATTTATGGCTGTATGCGTAACTGACTTTGTACAGGGAACACTGATGCTGATCGGTCTTCTGATCGTTCCGCTGGTTGCATATCTGACACTGAGCGGAAGTCTGAGTGATCTTCTGACACAGAGCGGAGCACCGGGTGGAGCAGCAGCTTTCCTGAATCCTTTTGAGAACGGAGAGCGCCCATATACATTTGTTGAAATCTTTTCCCAGCTTGCATGGGGACTTGGATACTGCGGTATGCCTCATATCCTTACCCGCTTCATGGCTGTAAAGAGTGAGAAAGAATTAAAAAAATCCAGTGCGATCGCAATCGTGTGGGATATCCTTTCTCTGACAGCAGCGTGCTTTATCGGTATTATAGGTCGTGCATATCTGCTTCCGACTGTACTTGGTGAAAATGGTGCATCTTCCTCAGAGAGTGTATTTATCGAGATGATCAATAAACTGTTTTCCAGTCATCTGGGACTTCCGTTTATCGGAGGAATCTTCCTCTGCGGTATTCTTGCGGCAATTATGTCCACAGCTGATTCACAGCTTCTGGTAACAGCGTCCGCAGCATCTGAGGATTTATATCATCAGTTCATTAAGAAGGATGCAGACTCAAAGGAAATCCTTGCAGTTGCAAGATTTACGGTTATCGTGGTGTCTGTTCTGGCATTTGTGATCGCGTGGAATCCGAACAGCAGTATCATGGGACTGGTATCCAATGCATGGGCCGGTCTTGGTGCAGCGTTTGGTCCGACTGTGGTAATGTCACTGTTCTGGAGAAGAACAAACCTTGCAGGTGCAGTTGCAGGTATTGTTTCCGGTGGTCTGACAGTTATCGTCTGGGATTATATACCGTTTGCAGCAGGACAGACTCTTGGTTCTTATACAGGACTTTATTCTCTGGCTGTAGGTTTTGCTGTCAGCCTTGTGATGATCATTATCTTCAGTCTGGCTACGAAAGCACCATCCAAAGAAATCACAGATGTGTTTGATAAAGTGACAGGAAAATAATAGAATAGAAAGACTATCCATTTTCGGATGAATTTGTTATAATGGCAGTAGCGCAAAAAAAGCGTTACTGCTTTTT
>CAUEAK010000100.1:0-5956 GCA_958454115.1 Blautia wexlerae | reverse complement strand
TTTGGTGAGCATAAATATCGGGGGAGATTTATGCCGGAAGAAAGGAGTTTATATTTGTTTGCAAGTGTATTATCAGCTGCAATTTTTGGGGTGGAAGTATGTCCTGTGCAGGTAGAAGCTGATGTAAGTAACGGACTTCCTTCCTTTATCATGGTAGGATTTCCTTCTGCGCAGGTAAAGGAAGCGCAGGAACGGGTACGCACAGCACTCAAGAATAATGGTTATCAGTTTCCACCAAAGAGAATTACCGTCAATTTTGCTCCTGCAGACATGAAGAAAGAGGGCGCCGGTTTTGATGTACCGGTGGCAGCAGCAGTGCTGGCTGCTTTTGAGATGATCAGCCCTCAGGTTGTCAGCAGAGTTATGATGGCAGGGGAGATCGGTCTGGACGGAGAAATCCATGGGATATCCGGAATCCTGCCGATTGTGTTGTGTGCAAGAAGTTTGGGCAGTCGTTTTTGCGTAGTTCCCTATGAGAATCTGAAAGAAGGAAGACTAATCAGGGATGTGCCGGTAGCAGGAGTAAAAAATTTACGGGAACTGGTCGAGTGTCTTAAGAATCCGGAACCCTATCTGAAGAGGGAAATACAGGAAGAAATTCCTTCTATTATAAATACAGATATGGGAATGGATTTTTCAGACATTGAAGGACAGGAAGGGGCAAAAAGAGCGGCGGAAATTGCAGTAAGCGGATTTCACAATCTTCTCCTTATCGGACCTCCGGGAACGGGCAAAACCATGCTTGCCAGAAGACTGCCGACGATCATGCCTGGGCTTGGCTTTGAAGAAAAGCTGGAGCTTACCAGAATTTACAGTATTGCAGGACTTCTTTCAAGAGAACATCCTCTGATCGATGAGCGACCATTTCGCAGCCCTCATCATACAAGTACTCCGCAGGCAATTGCAGGAGGCGGGCGTAATCCCAGACCCGGCGAAATCACTCTTGCGCATAAAGGTGTACTCTTTCTGGATGAAATGCCGGAATTTTCCAGAGCAAGTCTGGAACTCCTGCGACAGCCCATGGAGGATAAAGTGATCCAGATAGCCAGAGCAAGCGGAACTTACAACTTTCCGGCGGATTTTATGTTATGTGCAGCGATGAATCCCTGTCCCTGCGGTTATTATCCGGATTTAAACAGATGCACCTGTACAGCAGGTGAGATCACACATTATATGGGAAAAATCAGTCGCCCCCTTCTGGACAGAATTGATATCAGCACTGAGGTACCGCCGGTTTCTTTTTCACAGCTTCACTGTGGAAGAAAGGGAGAAAATTCTGCTGCTATCAGAAAAAGAGTGGAAAAAGTACAGAAGATCCAGGAAGAACGGTATAAAGATGAGAAAATAAATTTTAACGGGCAGCTGAAGAGCAGTCTGATCGATAAATTCTGCCCTCTTACAGACAGCGCATCCCGACTTCTGGCAAGAGTCTTTGAAAAAATCGCATTCAGTGCCAGATCCTATCACAGGATCCTGAAGGTAGCCAGAACAATTGCGGATATGGAAGGGGAAGAAATGATTGCCGGTCATCATATCGGAGAAGCACTTTCGTACAGGGCATTTGACAAAGATTCTGTCATAAAATAAAGGTCAGTGAGGTATTTTATATGGAAAGAACTGATGTGAAAAATAATCATACAGAAGAATACAGTACAGGTCAGATACGATGTATTGAGAAATCAGATCCGGAATATCCTCAGATAATGAAGCAGTATTCCTCCATGCCGGCAAAGCTTTATGTAAAAGGCAGACTTCCTGATCCTAAGAGAAGAACGGTGGCAGTGATCGGTGCCAGAATGTGCAGTCCTTATGGAAGGATGCAGGCATTCCGGTATGCGAAAGCGTTAAGTGTAGCTGGAGTCCAGATTATCAGCGGTATGGCACTTGGCATTGATTCAGAAGGACATAAAGGCGCACTGGAAGGAAAGATGCCTACATTTGCGGTGCTTGGAAGTGGTGTTGATGTATGCTATCCGAAATCTAACAGAAAACTTTATGAGAGGATCTTATGGGAAAATGGTGGGATCATCAGTGAATGTCCACTGGGTTCAGGACCTGTTTCCTGGCATTTCCCGGCGCGAAACCGGATCATCAGTGCTTTGTCAGACGCAGTTCTGGTAGTGGAAGCAAAAGAAAACAGCGGTTCGCTGATCACTGCGGGATTTGCACTGGAACAGGGAAAGATGGTCTATGCGATTCCGGGGGCAGTGACAGATGAACTCAGCAGAGGCTGCCATAAGCTGATCTACGACGGCGCAGGGATTGCATACTGTCCGGAAATTATGCTGGAAGAACTTGGAATTTCGATGGAAAAAGTAACACAAAACGGTGAAAAAAACAACTTGGGACTTGCAAGAGATTTGAATATGGTGTATAGTTGTCTCGATTTACGACCAAAAAATCCCGACTACATTGTGAGAAAAACAGGCTTTTCCCCGGCACAGGTAAGCAACTGTCTTGTGGAACTGACACTGCGGGGGCTCATAAGAGAGAGCGGGAGACATTATTATGTAAAAGACAGTTGACGATTTATGATTATTGTGCTTCACGTTTCTGCGGCGCAGGGCGATTTTCATATGTAACAATATCGTTGTCAGGCAATGTGCCCGTTCAGGGACACTGTGAAGAATAACAGATTACGACTAGGAGAGGTAGCATGGCGAAATATCTGGTGATAGTAGAATCACCTGCAAAAGTGAAAACAATAAAGAAATTTCTCGGTGCGAATTACGATGTGGAAGCTTCTAACGGACATGTCCGTGATTTCCCGAAGAGTCAGTTCGGAATTGATGTTGAGCATGATTTTGAACCCAAATATATAACGATCAGAGGAAAGGGAGAACTGCTTGCAAAGCTTCGCAAGGCTGCAAAGAAAGCAGATAAGATTTATCTTGCAACTGACCCTGACCGCGAGGGAGAGGCAATTTCCTGGCATCTGATGCAGGCATTAAAAGAAGATCCGAAGAAGATGCACAGGATTACCTTTAACGAGATTACCAAGACAGCAGTAAAATCATCAATCAAACAGGCCAGAGACCTGGATATGGATCTGGTAGATGCACAGCAGGCAAGACGTATGCTTGACCGTATGGTAGGTTATACCATCAGCCCGCTTCTCTGGGCAAAAGTCAAGAGAGGCTTAAGTGCGGGGCGCGTACAGTCTGTTGCGCTTCGTATCATCTGTGACAGAGAAGATGAGATCAATGCGTTTATTCCGGAAGAATACTGGAGCCTGGAGGGAGATTTTCAGGTGAAGGGTGAGAAGAAACCGCTGCAGGCGAAGTTTTATGGAACAGACAAAAAGATGGATATCCACAGCAAAGAGGAAATGGATAAACTTCTGGCCTCTCTGAAAGATAAAGAATATGAGATCAATGAAGTAAAGAAAGGCGAGAGGATCAAGAATGCACCGCTTCCCTTTACTACAAGTACCTTACAGCAGGAAGCAGCCAAGACCTTAAACTTTTCCACACAGAAGACAATGCGTCTGGCACAGCAGCTGTATGAAGGAATTGATATCAAAGGAAATGGAACGGTAGGTGTGATCTCTTATCTGCGTACAGATTCCACCCGAATCTCGGAGGAAGCAGATGCTGCTGCAAGAGAATATATCACTGCTCAGTACGGAGAGGATTATGTTTCAAAGTCTGAGAAAGCTGTGAAAAAAGGACAGAAGATCCAGGATGCTCACGAAGCGATCCGTCCTACAGACATCAGCCGTACACCGGCTGTACTGAAGGAATCTCTTTCAAGAGATCAGTTCAGACTGTATCAGCTTATCTGGAGACGTTTTGCGGCCAGCAGAATGGCTCCTGCAAAATACGAAACAACATCTGTAAAGATTGGTGCAGACCAGTATATTTTTACAGTCTCTGCCTCCAAGATCATATTTGACGGATTTATGTCTGTATACACAGATGAAGAGGACCAGAAAAAAGGAAATGTTCTGAATCAGAGTCTTGAAAGAGGAATGAAGCTTAGTCTTAAGGAACTGAAACCAGAACAGCATTTCACGCAGCCGCCTGCACATTATACAGAGGCATCTCTGGTCAAGACTATGGAAGAACTGGGGATCGGACGTCCAAGTACCTATGCGCCGACGATCACAACGATCATCAGCCGCCGTTATGTTGCAAAAGAACAGAAGAACCTGTATGTTACAGAGTTGGGGGAAGTTGTCAATAATATTATGAAACAGGCTTTCCCGAGTATTGTAGATGTAAACTTCACTGCGACTATGGAAGGGCTTCTGGACTGTGTGGCAGCAGGAACTGTAAAGTGGAAGACAGTAGTAAGCAACTTCTATCCGGATCTGAAGAAGGATGTAGATGCTGCAGAGGAAGAACTTGAAAAGGTTGATATTCAGGATGAAGTGACAGATGTAATCTGCGAAAACTGTGGCAGACATATGGTGATCAAATATGGTCCTCATGGACGATTCCTTGCATGTCCGGGATTTCCGGAATGCAAAAATACCAAACCATATTTTGAGAAGATCGGGGTGGCATGTCCGAAATGTGGAAAAGAGATTGTTCTTAAGAAAACCAAAAAAGGACGTAAGTACTACGGATGTGAGGATAATCCGGATTGTGATTTCATGTCCTGGCAGAAACCATCAGCAAAGAAATGCCCGAAATGTGGAAGCTATATGGTGGAAAAGGGGAATAAGCTTGTCTGCAGCCAGGAGACATGTGGATATGTAGAGGCAAAGGACGAGAAAGAATAATAACGGATTGTAAATGTTATAAATGGGACTGTTGCAGCAGTTGAAAATGAATTTCATTAATGCAACAGTTCCGTTTTTTGTCTTACAGTCAGTGACTTTCTGATTTTTTGTCTTCAATCCTTTGAATTTTTGATGATGATATTTATTGAATAATATTATAAAAGGAATCTATTTTCAGAAAAGCAAAAATAAATAAAAAAATAGTAAAATTTGTCTTGTAATTTGACTTTAAAACGTGTAAAATCAAAGTATCAGTAATGTTAATGACCATGTGTGTCTGAATCTTCCTTGCGAGCAAAAGAAAGTGACTGCTCATTTATGAAATAATGACAGAAAGATTTCGGATATGTACAGGGTGAAAGGAGGACAATATGAGTGTTCAGCTGCTGGATAGAACAAGAAAAATTAATAAACTTCTGCATAACAGCAGTTCCAGCAAAGTGGTATTTAATGACATCTGTCAGGTTCTGATGGAGACACTGAGTTCCAACATTCTGGTTCTCAGTAAAAAAGGAAAGGTTCTGGGTGTCAGTTTATGCCCGGGAGTAGAGGAGATCACTGAACTGATCGAGGACAAGGTTGGCGGATATGTAGATTCCCTGTTAAACGAGAGATTTCTGGGTGTCCTGTCAACAAAAGAGAATGTAAATCTTCAGACACTGGGATTTGAACATGTATCAAGCAGTTATCAGGGAATCATTAATCCGATAGATATTGCAGGGGAACGACTGGGTACTGTATTTATGTATCGTTATGAGAAACCATATGACATTGAAGATATTATTGTCAGTGAATATGGAACAACCGTTGTAGGGCTTGAGATGATGAGAGCGGTTCATGAAGAGAATGCTGAGGAGGACAGAAAGCAGCAGGTAGTGAAATCTGCCTTTAATACTTTATCTTTCTCCGAACTGGAGGCGATCATCCATATTTTTGATGAACTTGACGGAGATGAGGGAATCCTGGTTGCAAGTAAGATCGCAGACCGCGTGGGAATCACCAGATCTGTTATCGTAAACGCTTTGAGGAAGTTTGAAAGTGCCGGTGTGATCGAATCCAGATCTTCCGGTATGAAAGGAACCTACATTAAAGTGCTGAATGAAGTCATCTTTGATGAACTGGAAGAGATTAAAGCTCAGAGAAATAAGAAATCCTGATATAGAAGCTTCCATAAATAATGAATGCAAGAAGGCTGTCTGCTGTATGGTGGACGGTCTTTTTATTATGTTA
>CAUEAK010000099.1:0-5979 GCA_958454115.1 Blautia wexlerae | reverse complement strand
TAACCAATAACCTTAAGTTCGATGCGAATTGTTGCTTTTCACAAGTTGACAATAATATATGAATCCGATATAATATACCACGTAACAAATCTGTAATGATTGAGAAAGAAATGCAACGATAACCCAATTAAAACGTAAAACAATACGTATAAAAAGAGAGGAAACGGAGAATAAGAATGAAGAAACATGGGAAACTATTGTTAAAGTATCTGCTCCTTTTTGTGATGACCGTTTTTGTAATGGGCTGTTTTAGTGTATCCGCGGCAACAAAAACAGGATTTGTCACTCAGAAAGGGAAAACCTATTACATAAACAAAGACGGTTCCAAACAGAAAGGCTGGCTGGAACTTAAGGGTAAGAAATATTACTTTAATAAGAAAACAGGAGTTCAGGTAAAAGGCTGGGTAAAAGACTCCAGCGGACAGGCAATCCGATACTTTACCAGCGGAGCCGGATATATGGTGACAGGATTTATCACTGATTCCAATGGAAATACCCGTCATTTTGATGAGACAACAGGCCTGATGACAAGAGGCTGGCTCACAGATACAGATGAATATAAATATTATTTTTACAGCGGTTCCGGCGTTATGGCCAAAGGCTGGGTGGAGAACAAAAAAGAACAGAAACGCTATTTCAGTCAGGCCAATGGACGTATGTGTACAGGCTGGGTGAAGAGCAGTGCCGGAAATTACAGATACTTTAAGCCGTCAAATGGAATAATGTATACAGGTCTGGAGAAAATTGACTCAGACTATTACTATTTTTCAAAATCAACCGGTGTCCGTTATCAGAAAGGTTTCGGAACCGTAGGAAGTAAGAAATATTATTTCAACCCTTCAGATGGTAAGGCGAAGACAGGCTGGCTTGAGCTTGATGGAAAGAAATATTATTTTGACACATCAGGAGTGATGCTGGCAAATACCATCGCTTCCATTGACGGAACTACATACAGGTTTGATTCTGACGGTGTTGCAACAAAGACTTCCGGTAATGATTACACAGTAGAGGGCAAATATGTCAAGGTCTTTGATGCGAAGAATAATAAATACTACTATATGGAAGAAGAGTTCCTGGAACATCCGGGAATTGCAGACGGAAAGGTGTCAGATCTGGATCTTCTGGCAGCAGTGTGTGATGCAGAAGCAGGAGATCAGGGAGTCGTGGGAATGGAGGCAGTTGCGCTTTGCGTATTAAACTGTACCATTGACCAGTATAAAGAATTTCCGTCACAGATCCGTTATGTGGTATATCAGGGAAAACCTACCCAGTATG
Source organism: Blautia wexlerae (assembly GCA_958454115.1). Classification (GTDB taxonomy): domain Bacteria; phylum Bacillota; class Clostridia; order Lachnospirales; family Lachnospiraceae; genus Blautia_A; species Blautia_A wexlerae_C. The sequence continues at coordinate 4,704 of CAUEAK010000099.1, read as the reverse complement.
CGGTTGTCACAGACGGAGCACTTCTTAAAAGACTGAAAGGCCAGTTTGAGGACAGGACCAATGCCTATGCGGCAGCAAAGGCAGCCATGGAAGTGTTCAGTAACTATGTGAATCATGGCACAAAGAGAACACTCCCGGGATTTAAGACAAAGGATTTCAATTACAAATTCTTTATGACTCCGGCAGCATTTAAGGCACAGAACCTTAATTTCAGCAAGCTGGAATATGAACAGTACAAAGGACATGTATTCTTTGTGGACTGGATTTCAGGGTGAGTACATTAATGCTTTAAGTTGGTGAAATATGAAGAGGATTGCTATAAATTCCTTGACAAATAAATTGTGTATTTGTATACTTGCAGATATATGATATAAAAAAGCACAGATGGGAAAGAGTAACATAGGGAAAACAGACAGAGAGCTGCCGGCAGGTGAGAGGCGCGTGGGGAACTTATGTGAATACCTCCCGGAGCTCTGCACCGAACACTTCAGAGATATTGTAAGGTAAGTAGGCTGCAGCGGAGTGGCATCCGTTAACATGCTTAAGTAACAGAGAGAACCGTTGTTTATCATAACAATGGCATGGTTTGTTACTTATTGAGGCAGAGAATGCGAGTTTTCTGCGAATTTAGGTGGTATCGCGGGACCCGGTTCTCGTCCTAAAGGGACAGGAACCGGGTTGTTTTATTTTATTACGAGGAGGAAACAAACAATGACAGTTTGGGACGAGCTGAAAGCCCGTGGTCTGATTGCCCAGGTAACAGACGAAGAAGAGATCAAAGAAATGGTAAATAATGGAAAAGCCACATTTTACATTGGCTTTGACCCTACCGCAGACAGCCTTCATGTGGGACATTTCATGGCGCTCTGCCTGATGAAACGTCTGCAGATGGCAGGAAATAAACCCATCGCATTATTAGGCGGCGGAACCGGTATGATCGGTGACCCGTCCGGAAGATCTGATATGCGTCAGATGATGACAGTGGAGACAATCCAGCACAACATTGACTGCTTCAAGAAACAGATGGAGCGTTTTATCGACTTCTCAGACGGCAAGGCATTAATGGTAAACAATGCAGACTGGCTGATGAATTTAAATTATGTAGAAGTACTTCGTGATGTTGGACCACATTTCTCTGTAAACCGTATGCTCTCTCACGAGTGCTACAAACAGCGTATGGAACGTGGACTTACATTCCTTGAGTTCAACTATATGATCATGCAGAGCTACGACTTCTACATGCTGTATCAGAAATACGGCTGCACCATGCAGTTCGGCGGTGATGACCAGTGGGCAAATATGCTTGGCGGTACAGAGCTGATCCGTCGTAAACTTGGAAAAGACGCTTACGCCATGACGATCACACTTCTTCTGAACTCCGAAGGTAAGAAGATGGGTAAAACACAGTCCGGTGCTGTATGGCTTGACCCGGAGAAGACTTCTCCTTTCGATTTCTATCAGTACTGGAGAAACGTGGATGATGCAGATGTTATCAAATGTATGCGTCTCCTTACCTTCCTTCCGTTAGAAGAAATCGATGAGATGGCGAAATGGGAAGGAAGCCAGTTGAATAAAGCAAAAGAAATCCTTGCATACGAGCTGACAAATCTGGTTCACGGCGAAGAGGAAGCAAAGAAAGCGCAGGAAGGCGCAAGAGCACTTTTTGCAGGCGGCGCTGACACAGCACATATGCCGACAACTGAACTTGCAGACGAAGACTTCTCAGAGGAAGGAACAATCGACCTGATCTCCATGCTTGTAAAAGCAGGAATGGTTCCAACACGTTCCGAAGGACGTCGTGCCATTGAGCAGGGCGGTGTTTCCATTGACGGTGAGAAGATCACAGATGTGAAATACACAGTTGCCAAAGATGCACTTACAGGTGAAGGTGTAGTGCTGAAAAAAGGCAAAAAGAAATTCAATAAAGTTCTGGCAAAATAAAAAATTCATTATAGAAATATCGGCGGATACTGCTGGTTCCGCCGATTTCAGGAGGAAAAGATTATGAAGAAATACGGAGTAAACGAACTTCGTCAGATGTTCCTCGACTTCATGGAGAGCAAAGGACATCTGGTAATGAAAAGCTTTTCCCTGGTACCACAGGGAGATAAGAGTCTTCTGCTGATCAATGCAGGTATGGCTCCGCTGAAACCATATTTTACAGGTGCTGAAATCCCGCCGAGAACAAGAGTAAGTACCTGCCAGAAATGTATCCGTACAGGTGATATCGAGAATGTAGGTAAAACCGCACGCCATGGTACATTCTTTGAAATGCTTGGTAACTTCTCCTTTGGTGATTATTTTAAGACAGAGGCCATTCACTGGTCCTGGGAATTCCTCACAGAGGTAGTAGGACTGGATGCAAACCGTCTGTATCCTTCCGTATATCTGGAAGATGATGAAGCATTTGACATCTGGAACAAAGAAATCGGAATCCCTGCTGACAGAATTTTCCGTTTTGGAAAAGAAGATAACTTCTGGGAGCATGGCGCAGGTCCTTGTGGTCCATGTTCAGAAATCTACTATGACCGTGGAGAGAAATACGGCTGCGGGAAACCTGGCTGTACAGTAGGCTGTGACTGCGACCGTTACATGGAAGTATGGAACAACGTATTTACCCAGTTTGAGAACGATGGAAACGGAAATTATACAACACTGAAACAGAAGAACATTGATACAGGTATGGGTCTGGAACGTCTGGCAGTTGTTGTGCAGGACGTAGATTCCATCTTCGATGTAGATACTATCTGCGCACTGCGTAACCTGGTATGTGAGATTTCCGGAAAAGAATACGAGAAGAATTATAATGATGACGTATCCATCCGTCTGATCACAGACCATATCCGTTCTGCAACATTTATGATCTCCGACGGTATCATGCCTACAAACGAAGGCCGCGGTTATGTACTCCGCCGTCTGATCCGTCGTGCAGCACGTCACGGACGTCTTCTTGGAATCGAAGGCACCTTCCTTGCAAAATTAAGTGAAGAAGTGATCAATGGTTCCAAAGCAGGATATCCGGAGCTGGAAGAGAAGAAAGAATTTATCTTTAAAGTTCTCACAAATGAAGAAAACCAGTTCAACAAGACCATTGACCAGGGTCTTCGTATCCTTGGAGAGATGGAAGATGAGATGAAAGCAGCAGGAGAGAAAACACTTTCCGGCGAAAATGCATTCAAATTATATGATACTTACGGATTCCCGATGGATCTTACAAAAGAGATCCTTGAGGAAAAAGGATATGATATTGACGAGGCAGGCTTCCAGAAATGTATGGAAGAGCAGAGAAACAAAGCACGTTCTGCACGTGAAGTGACAAACTATATGGGTGCTGACGCAACTGTATATGATGATATTGATGTAAATGTTACAACAGAATTCGTAGGATACGATCATCTTACCTTTGATTCCAAAGTAACAGTCCTTACAACAGAGACAGAGATCGTAAACTCCCTGATGGAAGGACAGAAAGGAACTGTCTTTACAGAGCAGACTCCATTCTACGCAACTATGGGTGGACAGGTCGGAGATACAGGTGTGATCGAAACTGCAAACGGTAAGTTCGTAGTAGAAGACACCATCAAGCTTCGCGGTGGTAAATTCGGACATGTAGGTCATATGGAATCCGGTATGATCTCCACAGGCGAAACTGTTTCCCTGAAAGTGGATGAAGCTGCAAGAAGAGACACTGAGAAGAACCACAGTGCAACACATCTTCTTCAGAAAGCATTAAAGACAGTTCTTGGAAGTCATGTAGAACAGAAGGGTTCTCTGGTAACACCGGACAGACTTCGTTTCGACTTTGCTCATTTCCAGGCTATGACAGCTGATGAGATCGCTCAGGTAGAAGCGCTTGTTAATAAAGAAATCCAGGCTGGTCTTGAAGTCCGTACAGATGTTATGGATGTGGAAGAGGCTAAGAAATCCGGAGCAATGGCTCTGTTCGGAGAGAAATATGACCAGAAGGTACGTGTGGTATCCATGGGCGACTTCTCCAAGGAACTCTGCGGTGGTACTCATGTGGCAAACACAGGCAACATCATGCTGTTCAAAATTGTTTCCGAATCCGGTATCGCAGCAGGTGTGCGCCGTATCGAAGCTCTGACAGGAAATGGTGTTCTGGAATACTATAAGAAACAGGAAGAACTGCTTCATGAAGCTGCAAAAGCCCTGAAAGCAAATCCTGCAGAGATCGTAGAGAAGATCGGACATCTTCAGGGAGAAGTAAAGGCACTCTCCAGTGAGAACGAATCCTTAAAGAGCAAACTGGCTCAGGGAGCTCTGGGAGATGTTATGGATAAAGTAGTAGAAGTCAAAGGTGTGAAACTTCTTGCTGCAAAAGTAGACGGAGTGGATATGAACGGACTTCGTGACCTTGGCGACCAGCTGAAAGGCAAACTTGGTGAAGGTGTTGTCCTTCTGGCAGCAGTAAACGGTGAGAAAGTAAACCTTCTTGCAATGGCTACTGATGCAGCACAGAAAGCAGGCGCTCACGCAGGTAACCTGATCAAAGCAGTGGCAGCTATCGTAGGCGGTGGCGGCGGCGGACGTCCGAACATGGCTCAGGCCGGCGGAAAGAACCCTGCCAAAGCTCAGGAAGCCGTAGATGCAGCAGCAGGAATCCTTGAAGGTCAGATAAAGTAAAAATTGTTACTGCTCACTTTGTGACCAGCAACACGCTTCGCGATGCACAGAATTTATGCT
>CAUEAK010000098.1:0-6000 GCA_958454115.1 Blautia wexlerae | reverse complement strand
TGATAAGTGTTAAAATAATGTTCAGAAAAGATCTGTGATCTGCTATGTAGTGATTTTAAGTTTATATAGATTAGATTATATAGAAATGAGGGATATTATATGTCAACAGCAAAAATGATTTTTCATGGGAGTGATATCGAGAAAATATGCGAGGTCTATCAGCTTAAGCCGGAGGAAATTGTGAAGTTTGGGGCTAATGTAAATCCGCTGGGGCTTTCCGAGCATGTAAAGGAACAGCTTGCAGGACGGCTGGATATCCTGTCTTCTTATCCAGACAGAGATTATACTTCACTTCGCAGCACAATTTCAGAATATTGTAATATTCCTGCTGAATTCATCCTGCCCGGAAATGGTTCCAGCGAACTGATCGCACTGCTGATACAGGAACGAAATCCAAAGCATACCCTTATCCTGGGTCCGACCTATTCAGAATACTCCAGGGAACTCTCCTTCTCCGGAAGCACTCAGGAATACTACCACCTGCGCGAAGAGGATAACTTTGTTCTCGATGTAGATGACTTTTGCCGGACTCTGGATGGAAAATACGATTTTCTCATCCTCTGCAACCCAAATAATCCTACCTCATCTGCAATTAGCATAAATGACCTGCGCAGAATCGTTTCCTTCTGCAATGAGCGGAACATTTTCGTGATGATCGACGAAACTTATGTAGAATTTGCCCCGGATATCAATGAGATCACTGCTGTCAGCCTTACCAGAGAATTCACGAACCTTATGATTCTGCGCGGCGTATCAAAATTCTACGCAGCCCCAGGTATGCGTCTTGGCTACGGAATCACCGGAAACCTGGAATTTCTCAAAAAAATGAAAGAAAAACAGGTACCATGGTCTCTCAACAGTCTGGGAGCCCTGGCCGGCGAGCTGATGCTCCAGGATAAAACCTACATCCGCCAGACCCGGGACCTCATTCTCTCAGAACGCACCCGCCTGCTCAAAGCACTGGAGAATATCCCCACTTACAAAACCTACCCGGCCTACGCCAACTTTCTCCTCCTGAAAATCCAGAAGCCCGGCCTGACCTCCCGGGACGTCTTCGACGCCTGCATCCGTCAGGGTCTCATGATCCGTGACTGCTCCTCCTTCGAATGCCTGGACGGCGAATACATCCGCTTCTGCATCATGCACCCCGAAGACAACACCCGACTCCTCAATATTCTGGAATCTCTTTAATTGCTATAGTTAAAACCAGATACCAGCGGAGCGGAAAATATTTTGTCTGGGGTGCATTTGCAGGAGTCTTAGATATTCTTAGTTTTCAGAAATCTGCGTTATGAGCTGGCTGCATCACTGTCTGAGCGAAGTTTGCAACGGAGCGAGTTTGACAAGACGGCTCATGCTTTTAGCAGATTTATGGAAACTTAGAATATCTTAGGCTCCGAAACCGCACCCCAGACAAAATATTTTCCGCTCCGCGTCCCTCTTGAACATAAAAAGAGCCAGAAACTCCCCTTTTCCGAAGTTTCTGGCCTTTTTTATCAGTTTTTAAAGCTATGGATCGGTGCCGGAATCCTTCCGCCACGCTGCACAAACGCATCACAGGAGAACTGGTTCACCGGCATGATCGGTGCATAACCAAGCAGTCCACCGAACTCAACCACTTCGCCAACCCCCTTACCAATTACCGGGATCAGACGAACCGCCGTAGTCTTCTGATTCACCATACCAATTGCAGACTCATCCGCAATAATACCCGCAATCGTAGAAGCCTTCGTATCTCCGGGAATTGCAATCATATCAAGACCTACAGAACATACACAAGTCATAGCTTCCAGCTTCTCAAGAGTCAGTGCCCCTGCATTCACCGCATCGATCATACCCTGATCCTCGCTGACCGGAATAAATGCACCACTCAAACCACCAACTGCTGTAGAAGCCATAACTCCACCCTTCTTAACCTGGTCATTTAACAGAGCAAGCGCTGCTGTTGTGCCCGGTGCACCTGCATGCTCCAGACCAATCTCCTCAAGGATCTCAGCAACACTGTCACCAATTGCAGGAGTAGGAGCCAGAGACAGATCCACGATACCAAACTTAACACCAAGACGTCTGGAAGCCTCCTGTGCTACCAGCTGACCAACACGTGTTACCTTGAAGGCAGTACGCTTGATCATCTCACAAAGAGTTTCAAAATCCTTACCTCTTACCTGTTCCAGCGCAGTCTTAACAACGCCAGGTCCGCTGACACCAACGTTAATGATAGTGTCTGCTTCTGTCACACCATGGAAAGCACCTGCCATAAACGGGTTATCATCCGGTGCATTACAGAATACAACCAGCTTCGCACATCCCAGGGAATCCTGATCTTTGGTAGCTTTCGCTGTTTCCAGAACGATCTCACCCATCAGCTTAACAGCATCCATATTGATACCTGTACGTGTAGATCCAACATTTACAGAACTGCAGACACGCTCTGTATTCGCCATAGCCTGTGGGATAGATTCGATCAGAAGTCTCTCAGCAGGAGTCATTCCCTTGCTTACCAGTGCAGAATAACCGCCGATAAAGTTTACGCCTACCACCTTGGCAGCCTTATCCAGAGTTTCTGCAATAGTTACAAAATCTTCCTTTGTCTTACATGCAGCTCCGCCAATCAATGCGATCGGAGTTACGGAAATTCTTTTATTTACGATCGGAATTCCATATTCACCGGAAATAGCCTCACCTGTAGATACCAGATCCTTTGCACAGGTTGTGATCTTTTTATAGATTTTCTCATTTAAAACAGCAAGATCACTGTCAATACAGTCCAGAAGGCTGATACCCATAGTAATGGTACGCACATCCAGATTCTCCTGCTCGATCATTTTATTCGTTTCATTTACTTCAAAAATATTGATCATTTTGTTTTTCTCCCTTGTATGTTCTCTCAGCATTTTTCAGGCAATCTGATACAGGAAAGTCCCTCAGTGGCTTACCTGCTTAGATTTTCTCAGATTCTGTGCATTACATTGAAGATATCTTCATGCTGGCAGCGGATCACTACACCGATCTTATCTCCAAGGGCTTCCAGTTCTTTGGCAAGAACTCCGTTGTCTTTCTCACATTTGCTGGCATCTGTTACCATCATCATGTTGAAATATCCCTGTACGATGGTCTGGGAGATATCAAGAATGTTTACATTATTGTCTGCAAGATAAGTACAAACCTTTGCAATAATTCCTACGGTATCGTTTCCTACTACTGTGATGATTGTCTTTTTCATAAGTTCTTTGTCCTTTCTACACTGTAATTACTTCTGATATGCAATCCCTCTGTGCCACCTGAATTCTGAAATCACGCGACTTATAAGGGTTGTCACCTAAGGTTACTTCTGAACAGACGGTTTCATATGCCAGTTCCTCATAGTTATTTTCCCTGCTCAGATGTCCAAGGAAAATCCCTTTCATATTGTCATGCAGCAGCCTGCATAAAAGCCTGCCTGCATTCTCATTGGAAAGATGTCCCCTGTCTCCAAGGATTCTCTGTTTCAGATAATAGGGATATTTTCCAACCTGCAGCATACGGATGTCATGATTTGCTTCCAGAAGAAGCGCATCCAGATTCTGCAGATTACCGACTATGTACTCATTATATTTTCCAAGGTCTGTAGCAATCCCCACAGAATGCTCTCCACACTCTACCCGGTATCCTACGGGCTGTGCAGCATCATGAGGGATCGTAAAAGGATTCACTGTCAGATCATTAATCTCAAAAGGCTCATCTTCGTGTATCTCACGAAAAATCCCTTCCGGCATTTTTCCAAGATTCATGTGAGATAAAGCTTCCACAGTTCCTTCTGTCGCATAAACCGGTATATGATGTTTCCTTGCGATCACGCCCAGACCTTTGATATGATCCGAATGTTCATGTGTAATCAAGATACCATCAATATCTTTTCCTGTCAATTCCAGAGAATTCAATCCCTGTTCTACTCTTTTTCCGCTGATGCCTACATCCACCAGAAGATGGGTATTATCTGAGCCCACATAAATACAGTTTCCGCTGCTTCCGCTGGCAATGCTACAAAGTCTCATATTTTCTGATTCCTTCCTCAATCTGCCGTCTGGTCTGTGCAAAATCTCCGTTATTTACCACAACATAGTCTGCATTTTCCCGAAAAAAAGTCTCCGGTGCCTGACTGGCAATGATACTGACTGATTTCTCTCTTGTATAACCGCGGTTCTCCATCAGTCTCCTGATACGGATCTCTTCATCCGTATGAATATACCATATCGTATCGCAAAACTCCTGATAATGATCTTCCAGAAGGAGTGCAGCTTCCACCACACATATCTTCTGTTCCTGCTGTTTCTTTACAGCTAACTGCTCTCTGATGTACTGTTTCACAGCCGGATGGATGATCTGGTTTAATTTCTCCAGAAGCTCTGGATGTGAAAATACTACATCCGAAACCTGTCTGCGGTCAATAGTTTTATCATTTTTTATGATTTGTCTTCCAAATAGTGCAATCACCGGTTCATAACAGGACTGCCCCGGCTCCATCACCAGATGCCCGATCTCATCTGCTTTCATCACATATGCCTGATACTTTTCTTCAAGAAAATCAAGCACTGTACTTTTTCCGGCACCCACTCCGCCGGTAATTCCTATTGTTATCATCATCACTTCGCCTCATACCAGTTATTACCCTGATGCATATCGACTTCCAGTTCTACGGAAAGCTTTGCGGCACCTTTCATCTCTTCTTCAAGAATAGCAGAAACCTGCGGGATTTCCTCTTTACAGGTCTCTATCAGAAGTTCATCGTGTACCTGAAGTACAAGACGGGATTTAAGATTCTCATCCTTTAATCGTCTGTACACACGGTTCATTGCAATTTTAATGATATCCGCCGCAGTTCCCTGTATTGGAGAGTTCATGGCTACTCGCTCCCCAAAAGACCTCTGCATAAAATTACCGGATTTCAGTTCCGGGATCGGCCTGCGTCTGCCAAACATGGTAGTCACATATCCTTTTTCTTTTCCCTCTTCCACCAGTCCGTCAAGGAATCCTTTGATCTTTGGATAAGTTTCAAAATATCTTTCAATATATTCTGCTGCTTCTTTTCGTGTGATACTTAAATCCTGGCTGAGCCCAAAGGAACTGATCCCATAAACGATTCCAAAATTTACTGCCTTGGCATTTCTCCTCTGCAGATCTGTCACCTCATCAAAGGGCACATGGAATACCTCTGATGCTGTATGTCTGTGGATATCCTGGGCTTCTTTATATGCCTGGATCAGTTTCTCATCCCCTGACATATGCGCCAGAACGCGAAGCTCGATCTGGGAATAGTCCGCATCCAGAAATACATATCCCTCTTCCGGAACAAATACCTTACGGATCAGTCTTCCAAGCTCCATTCTTACAGGGATATTCTGAAGATTCGGCTCTGTGCTGCTGATCCTTCCTGTTGCTGTAATTGTCTGATTAAAAGTAGAATGAATCCTGCCGTCCTCTGCGATCTCACCAACAAGCCCGTCTGCATAAGTAGATTTCAGTTTCGCAAGCTGACGGTACTCCAGAATATCCTTTACAATGGGATACTCCGGTGCAAGCTTTTCCAGAATATCTGCCGCTGTGGAATAACCTGTCTTTGTTTTCTTTCCACCCTTAAGGCCAAGCTTTTCAAACAGGATCACTCCCATCTGTTTCGGAGAATTGATATTAAACTCTTCCCCTGCCTGCTGCCAGATCTGCTTCTCCAGTTCTCCAATACGTACACTTAGTTTCTCACCGTAGCTTTTCAGTTCTTCACTCTTCACGCTGATTCCCCATTTTTCCATGGAATCAAGAGTAAAGATCAGCGGAAGCTCAATCTGTGTATATACATTCCACATACCTGTATCACGCAGTGCTTCACACATGGGTTTCCGGCAGGCAAGTGCTGTATAGGCCATGTAGCAGGCCCATGCTGCAAGCCCCTCTGCACTCTCCTCCCATGCTTTTTCCACTGTTTTCTTTCCAAGAAGTTCCTCTCTTGCAGGCAGGATACGACCA
>CAUEAK010000097.1:0-6043 GCA_958454115.1 Blautia wexlerae | reverse complement strand
TCAGAGAGATCATTGCCTGTTTAACAAGCAACAATCTCTTAAGTTAATGACATTGGGAGTGAACAGTAACAAATTATCAGTATATCTAAAACAAATTTCTGCTATATTGATGCAGGGTGATTTCTTCATATGCGCAGTATAGGTATGAGATGTAACAAATCACGTTATTCTTACATTGTTCCGAAGATACGGTCTCCGGCATCTCCAAGGCCTGGGCAGATGTAGGCGTGATCGTTTAATTCACGATCAAGATGTCCACAGTAAATCTGAACATCCGGATGTGCTTCGTGGAGACGTCTGAGTCCTTCAGGGGCTGCGATGATGCACATGAATTTAATGTTTTTTCCGCCCTGTTTTTTGACAAAGTCAACGGCTGCTTCTGCGGAGCCACCGGTTGCGAGCATTGGATCTACGATCACTGAAATTCGCTCATCAATTGCTTCCGGGAGTTTGCAGTAGTATTCGTGTGGTTCATGGGTTACAGGATCACGATAGAGTCCTACATGGCCTACTTTTGCAGATGGCACAAGTGTGAGAATACTGTTTACCATTCCAAGGCCTGCTCGGAGCACAGGGATAACCGCCAGTTTTTTCCCTGAAATCATTGGTGTCATGCAGGTTTCAATAGGGGTTTCTACTTCTACATTTTCTACAGGAAGATCCCGGAGAGCTTCGTATCCCATGAGGATTCCAATCTCTTCTACTAATTTACGAAATTCATTTGTTCCTGTGTTTTTGTTTCTCAGCATGGATATTTTATGCTGGATCAGCGGATGATTCATAATATAAACGTTTTCCATTATCTTAATTCCTCGCTTAGTTGAATATTTGTTACTTTTTATAAATTCTACATCTGCTTACGTACAATGCGGTATTCGTCACCCATCTTGAAGTATGGACACTGATTGAAGTTTCCGGTGATGAACTTCACCATTTCATCTTCGTCAAGATTTATTTCACAGGTGTAGCATTCATAGTCGTCATCATAACTGTAGTTTACACAATATTCGCAGTTTACTGCATCGGACATTATTTACTCCTCTCTTTGTTTCCGGCATATTTCATTTCTATCCGGTATCTCCTTTTGGATTTTTTCTGTTGCCTTTGTACCTGTGCAAAGTTTGCTGTTTCTGATATACTATGGTGTTGGGATCAAAAGATATTTCTTCCCTGAACTATTGCTTATAGCAATTCCATAAAATAACTATGAGGTTACATTTATGATATTATATCATATATCTGCAAAAAAATTAATAACACGCTGTACTTTTTCAATGCTCGCAGCATCTCTTATATTATGTCCGGCTGTTTTTTCCGGATGTTCGGCAAAAACGGAAAATGTCAAAAATACGGATGCCGGTTCCCAGGATCCCATCTCTGCCACTGCAATCAAACTGAATACTGCAGTTACGGTCACTATCTATGATTCTCAGGACAGAGAGTTGCTTACAGAATGCATGAATCTTTGTGACAAGTATGAGAAAATATTCAGCCGCACCGCAGATGACAGTGAATTATATCAGTTAAACCATCGAGAACTTACACCTGTGAAGGAGACAGAGGATACTTATCAGGTGTCGGCTTCTCTGGCGGAGCTGGTTTCTAAGGGACTTGATTATTCTGTATTATCTGAGGGTGCATTTGATATTGCTATTGAACCGCTGACTTCTCTGTGGGATTTTACTGCTGAAAATCCAAAAGTGCCCAAGGACAGTCTGATCCAGGCAGCACTGCCCAAATGCAATTATCACAATATCTCTGTTGATACAGATAAAAATGAGATTACATTAAAGACAGACGATACTGCAATCGAACTAGGTGCCATTGCCAAGGGTTATATCGCAGACCGCCTGAAGGATTATCTGGTTTCTCAGAATGTAAAAAGTGCGATCATCAATCTTGGCGGAAATGTTCTCTGTATTGGCGAAAAAACAGACAATTCTGCTTTTAAGATCGGGATCCAGAAACCATTTGCAGACCGAAGCGAAACTATTGCTGTTATGGACATCAGGGATAAGTCAGTGGTTTCCTCAGGAATTTATGAGAGATGCTTTGAACAGGATGGCACTTTGTATCATCACCTGCTCAATCCTAAAACCGGCTATCCTTATGATAACGGGCTGATTGCAGTTACCATTATTTCCGATCAGTCTGTGGACGGGGATGCGCTGAGCACGACCTGCTTTGCTCTTGGTCTGGAGGATGGCATGAAACTGGCCGAGTCTCTGGACGATGTACAGGCATTTTTCGTAACTTCTGATTATGAGATTCACTATACCAGAGATTTCCAGAAAAAAATCAAAGTTACGGAAACAGAATAAATCTGTCTCTGATGACTTAAATTGAAAAAACAGAAATATAAATCAACGATTATTAACTGGCGTTTTGACTTAATCAATAGATTTTGATTTTCAAGTCATACAATCCACACTAATTTCTTGACCTAATTTGCAATTTGTAAATTTCCAGTCAAATATTTTTGCTTGTTCGCTTGACTTAATTTGTTATTCTATAAAATCTCAGTCAACATACTGCTAATTATTTCATGACTTGTATGAAACTTTTTTTGATTTAAGTCAGTATTGCACAGATGACAAAAATCCCCTGCTTATTGCTTTTCGCAACCTCCGCAGGGGACTTATCCGATTCAGTTAAACTTATCACTCAGCCTGACAGTTCTTCTGACGATTATTCATTTTTAGTCTGCTATATACTGATTGCATTCAAACACTTGCAATCCATATAAGATTTCACTGATTCAGTCAGAATCTCACTCCACATCAAATTTCTCCAGACTTTCCAGTCTTGCTCTGTATTTGGAGTCATAGGCATCTGTAAACGAAGCCTCTTTCTTCATTTTTTCGAGAGCTGCTGCTGCTTTTTTAACTGTCTGGATAGTACCGGCACCTGCTACACAGCCGCCCGGACATGCCATTCCTTCCAAAAGATATCCATTATATTTACCAATCTTGGCCATCTGGAGCATCTTCTTACAGTTCTGCAGACCTTCTGCATTCATTACCTTTACTTCCCGATCAGGATCAATACGCTTCACCGCATGGACAACCGCTTCTGCCACACCACCGCTGACTGCGAAACCTCTTCCGTCAGCACTGGCATGAAACAGTGGTTCTCCTTCCGGAATATCTTTCCAGTCCACGCCTTTGGCATCAAACATTCCTGCTACTTCCTCGAAGGTCAGCACAAAATCCACATAGCTGCGGATACTCTTACGGCTGGCTTCCAGCTTCTTGGCTGCACAGGGACCTACGAAAACGATCTTACAATCTGGTTCCTTCTGCTTGATCAGCCTTGCAGTGAGAACCATAGGTGTCAGTGCCATAGAGATACATTTCGCCTGTTCCGGGAATAATTTCTTAGCCATCATAGACCAGGACGGACAACAGGATGTAGCCATGAAAGGAAGTTTCTCAGGAACTTCTTCCAAAAAGTCCTTTGCCTCCTCCACTGTGCACAGATCTGCACCGACGGCAACCTCTCTTACATCTGTAAAGCCAAGTGCCTGAAATGCTCCCCGTATCTTATTATTCTCCATACCCGGAAACTGGCCTGCAATGGCAGGCGCCACGATTGCATACACCGGTGTTTCACTTTTTAATGCCATAATAGTCTGGAAAATCTGTCCTTTGTCTACAATAGCACTGAACGGACAACTTACCAGACATTGTCCGCAGGATACACATTTATCCTGATCAATCTCTGCTCTTCCATATTCATCAGAGCCAATAGCATTCATACCGCATGCCTTTGAACATGGACGTTCCTGTTTGATGATTGCATTATACGGACAGGCTTCCAGACACTTTCCGCATTTGATACAGGCATCTTCATCAATATGGGATCTGCCGCCTTCCATATGCACTGCTTTCTTTGGACAGACTTCCACACAGGGATGCTCCAGGCACCCCTGACAGCCCTCTGTGATCATTACCCTTTTTTCAGGGCAGGAATTACAGGCAAACTTGATCACATTGATAAGCGGCGGTTCATAATACTTTTCCTCAATAACGCTGGCCTCCACACCTTTGGAGATTGGCGCATGCTCTGTAACCTTTCTCAGTGACATCCCCATTGCAACGCGAAGTCTCTCACCAACTACCGCTCTTTCCAGAAAAATACTGTCACGATAAGTCGCAATTTCACCGGGTACGATCTTGTAGGGAAGCTCTTCCAGCATCTCCGGAGACTGGCCTTCATATGCCATCCTCGCAATTTCCGTAAAAATTTTGTGTCTGATTTCTGTTTTGGATGAATACAGTCCTCTCATTCTTTCCTCCTGATTTTGGATTTTGATAACTGTCCAGTCATTGGGCAATTATCATTTACATTTTTGGCTCTGCTGCAAAACAGCCACCCATTATTTCCTCCTGCCAGGTTTTCAGCTTTTATATAAAAAAACGAATTTCCGCTCTATTCCGTTTCTTCCTCTGCAATCATATCACCAAACTCCATCGAACTCAATACAGCATCACAATTTCATAAACTGAAAAATCATCCCCAGATTCCACTCCTCTGTTCCTCCAGATGATCCAGGATATAATTATAAATATCTACAGACACACTGTCCGGATAGTGGGTTCCGTCTACGGTGGAAAATCCCTCAGATACCAGATGGGAATATACGTCTATGTAGGTAACTCCACTCAGGCTTGCCTGCATTGCCGCGTTAAAACTTTCAATCTCCGCATTACTGCAATAGGGATCATTCTGCACCGGACCTACAGACACGAAATAAGTCTGCGCTCCTCTGTTCCCCCATTCAGCAGCTTTGGAATTAATATAACTGATGTAGTCATTGACATGATAAAGATCATTAACACCCATCAGGATAATAACCGCTGTATTGTCCTCAATCTGATCTTCTACCTGCGGCACTCCTGTAGATACCATCCAGTCATATCCCATAGAAGAAAGACAGGACCAAATGCTGTCATCGTTTACCGCATCCCTCAATCCCTCTGTTCTGGAATCTCCGATAAATACCAGTTTATCTGCGGAGATAGTATCCGGATGATCTGGCTTGCTTAAAGTTCCCTGATCTGCCGGATTCTGTTTATCTGTCTCAGCTTCCTGCTCTGGTGTTGGAGTAGATGCAGGTATTGGTATTGCTTCAGGTTTTTGTGTTAGTGCCGATTTGGATTTCGGTGTTGATTTGGACTTTGATGTTGACGCAGACTTTGACTTTGCTGTTGATTTCGGTTTTTCTGTCGGTGTAACTGTCAGAGTTTTCGGTGCCGGCGGACCTGCCGCTTCTGTCCCATAGACATTTGAAAACATACAGACAGCTACAATACATGCAGTTAATACAATTTGTCCGGTTCTATATTTTTTCGTAAATATCATTCCCTTCTGCAGTAATACTTACATCCCAGGCAGCATATCCGGCCATGAGAGGATTTCTCCGGAAATAATTTCCTCGTAATCTCCCTCAATATCCTGGCTTCTGCCTGCTTCGAACACGTTTGTCTCCGCTCCCCAGACACGATCTTCATATTCCCATATATGGAATCTCAGACCGCGAAACATAAAGTCGATGCTTCCGCATCCGTTTTCCTCTGTATATTCATAATGAATTTTCTTTGTTTTTAACGCTTCCTGTACTTTTTCCAAACGCATAAAATACCTCCTGATTATCTGTACAGTACCCTCTGTAATATAATACAGATAACTTTCACTGTAAAAAAATGTTCTCGTGTACACCCATCAAAAGTCAAACAGATATTCGCAATCCGCTTCGCTACACAGCTCTACATATGCTCTTAATCCTGACGCCATTATACAAAACAAATTATATCATACTCTGCTGCATAATATGTAATCTGAATGCCACTTCACAATTGCCGTTACTGTTCACTCCGTTCATAGTAACTTAGCCAAAATTCATTCCAGATTGCCTGTGGCAATAGAATTTTGGCTTGTATGTCTCGGGATTTTGGCATATTCATGCCAAAACACCTCGCGGGATAATGGTGTGTGAACAGTAACCAATTGCCCATTCTACATTCTGATCGATATTCACTCA
>CAUEAK010000096.1:0-6074 GCA_958454115.1 Blautia wexlerae | reverse complement strand
GACTGTATCTGGAACGGATTTACCATTAACGGACGTGAGGATGACTATACATGGTCAAATCCATATCTGAACAATGAGCAGGTGATGGTTGTTGCAGCCGATTCAGGGATTGAGAAGCTGGATGACCTGGCAGGCAAGAATGTAGTAGTTCAGGCCGCTTCCGCAGCACTGGATGCATTAAACAGCGATGATAATAAGGATCTTACAGCAAGCTTTGCATCACTGACAGAGAATCCTGATTACAATACAGCATTCATGAATCTGGATTCCGGCGCTGCAGATGCCATCGCAGTAGATATCGGTGTTGCCAAATATCAGCTTTCCCAGAGAGAAGAAGGCAAATATGTGATCCTTGACGAGCCAATCCAGAGCGAAAAGTATGGAATCGGCTTTAAGAAGGGTAACGATGAGCTGAAAGATACTGTATGGGAAGAAGTTCTGAAACTTTATGATGCAGGTGAAGTTGATAAACTTGCTGAGAAGTATGAAGTAGCAGATATGCTCTGCATTGGAGATGATGAGAAATCTGATGATAAAAAAGATGATGCAGCAGAGGATGGTGCTTCCGATGCAGACACAGCAAAAGAAGATACAGCTGATACAGCGAAAGATGCTGAATAGTCAGCCGGAACAAAAACAGTTATGATACAAGAGGGCAGCTATGTGCAGGCTGTCCGGATTATAAAGGAATGGAGGGTACATTTTGTGCACCCTCTTTTCTTACTGTACAGGATAAATTTTTCAGGAGGAAAGCTTATGTCTTTAAGTGTAATGCTGCAGCAGCTTGCCAGTGGTATGGTAGTTTCTGTAGAGATTTTTGTAGTGACATTACTTTTTTCACTTCCGCTGGGACTTCTGATCTGCTTTGGCAGAATGTCCAAGAATCCGGCGATACGTGGAATTGTGTCTGCCTACATATCAGTTATGCGTGGAACCCCGTTAATGCTGCAATTGATGGTTGTGTATTTCGGACCATACTTTATTTTGGGAATCCGTATTTCCATGGGATACAGCCTGATCGCTGTGTTTATTGCATTCAGTATTAACTATGCTGCATATTTTGCGGAGATTTACAGAGGAGGAATCGAATCTATTTCAGCGGGACAGTATGAGGCTGCAAAGATCTTGGGATACAGCAAAGCCCAGACATTTTTCAGGATCATCCTGCCGCAGGTGATCAAGAGAATCCTTCCATCTGTGACAAATGAGGTTATCACACTGGTAAAGGATACGTCACTGGCATTTGTTGTTGCTGTTTCGGAGATGTTTACAATTGCAAAACAGATTGCAAGTGCACAGACGACTATGATGCCTTTTGTGATCGCTGCTGTTTTCTATTTTGTGTTCAATCTTCTTGTTGCGATTGTAATGGATAAGATTGAGAAAAAACTGAATTATTATCGCTGACAGGCGGCTGGGGTTATAAAATATTTTTTGACTCTGACATCATTTAATTTAAGAGGAATATTTGCTATGGTATTATTTGAAATGAAAAACATAAAGAAGAGCTTCGGCAGCCTTGAAGTATTAAAAGACATTTCACTTCAGGTAGAGGAGGGTGAGGTTCTTAGTATTATCGGACCTTCCGGTTCCGGTAAATCCACACTTCTCCGCTGTGCCACCGGTCTTGAGACACCGGACAGCGGTGAGATCATCAAGCAGGGGGATGTGGGACTGGTATTTCAGAACTTTAATCTTTTCCCCCATTTTTCCGTACTGAAAAATATCACAGATGCTCCGATCAGAGTGCAGAAGAGAAAGAAAGAGGAGGTTTATGCACAGGCAAGAACTCTGTTAAAGCAGATGGGACTTGCAGACAGAGAGAATGCATATCCGTTTCAGCTTTCCGGCGGTCAACAGCAGCGTGTCTCTATTGCCAGAGCATTATGTATGAATCCGAAGATCCTGTTTTTTGATGAGCCTACTTCCGCCCTTGATCCGGAGCTTACGAGTGAAATTCTTAAGGTAATCAAAGATCTGGCAGCAGAACACATCACTATGGTGATCGTTACTCATGAGATGACATTTGCAAGAGATATCTCTGATCATATTATTTTTATGGATAAGGGACTGATCGCAGTTGAGGGGAGTCCAAAAGAGGTATTTGAATCAGAACATGCGAGAATGAAAGAATTTCTTGGTAAATTCCATCAGGGATAAGGTTTTTGTGGTTGCTTTTAGAGGAATGATGTTATATAATTTCAACGTACGTGGTTGAGAAAAACGTACGTACAGAAGTGAAATAAAAGGATTAAAAATAATATCCTATAAAAAACAGGAGAGTGAAGATGAGTACAGACAGATATGTAAGTCCTTTATCAGAACGTTATGCCAGCAAAGAAATGCAGTATATTTTTTCCCCGGATATGAAATTCCGCACATGGAGAAGACTCTGGATCGCACTTGCTGAGACAGAGAAAGAGCTTGGCCTTAACATTACACAGGAGCAGATTGATGAACTGAAGGCACATGCAGAGGATATCAATTATGACGTTGCAAAGGAACGTGAACGTCAGGTGCGTCATGATGTTATGTCTCACGTATATGCGTATGGCGTACAGTGCCCGAAAGCAAAAGGAATCATCCATCTGGGAGCAACCTCCTGTTATGTAGGTGATAATACAGACATTATTGTAATGACAGAAGCATTAAAGCTTGTGAAGAAGAAACTGGTCAATGTTATTGCCGAGCTTTCTGCTTTCGCAGATAAATATAAAGATCAGCCTACTCTGGCATTTACACATTTTCAGCCTGCACAGCCTACTACAGTAGGTAAGCGTGCAACACTCTGGACACAGGAATTCCTGCTTGATCTGGAGGATCTGGAGTATGTTCTGGGAACAATGAAGCTTCTGGGATCCAAAGGTACAACCGGAACACAGGCAAGCTTTCTGGAACTGTTTGACGGAGATCAGGAGACTATCGACAAGATTGATCCGATGATCGCAGAGAAGATGGGATTTAAGGAATGCTATCCGGTATCCGGACAGACATATTCCCGTAAGGTAGATACACGTGTTGCCAATATTCTTGCAGGAATTGCAGCAAGTGCACACAAGATGTCCAATGATATCCGCCTTCTTCAGCATCTGAAGGAAGTAGAAGAACCATTTGAGAAATCTCAGATCGGCTCCTCCGCAATGGCGTATAAGAGAAATCCTATGAGAAGTGAGCGTATTGCTTCCCTTTCCAGATATGTAATGGTAGATGCCCTTAACCCGGCGATCACATCTGCAACTCAGTGGTTTGAGAGAACTCTGGATGACTCTGCAAATAAGCGTCTGAGTATTCCGGAAGGTTTCCTTGCTATTGACGGAATCCTTGACCTCTGTCTTAATGTTGTAGATGGATTGGTTGTTTATCCGAAGGTTATCGAGAAACATATGATGGCAGAGCTTCCGTTCATGGCTACAGAGAATATCATGATGGATGCTGTAAAAGCAGGCGGTGACCGTCAGGAACTTCATGAGCGTATCCGTGAGCTTTCCATGGAAGCCGGAAAGACTGTCAAGGTAGAAGGCAAAGATAATAATCTGCTGGAACTGATCGCAGCAGATCCTGCATTCAACCTTTCTCTGGAAGATCTGCAGAGATCCATGGATCCGAAGAAATATATCGGACGTGCCAAAGAGCAGACAGAGAGATTTGTAAATACAGTAGTTCAGCCGATCCTCGATTCCCATAAGGAACTTCTGGGAGTGAAAGCTGAGATCAATGTCTGATCAGTAAATACTTAACATAACGGTTTGGAATATTACAGAATCTGATATAAAGATAATAAGCGTTGCTGTTTCCTGATGATATCTGGCAGGTCATTCTACAAGGTCGGGTAAACAGTAAGCGGTAAATACAGGAGGAATTATATAATGGTAAAAGCAGTTGTTGGTGCTAACTGGGGAGATGAAGGTAAAGGTAAGATTACCGATATGCTCGCTGAGAAGGCTGATATTATCGTAAGATTTCAGGGTGGTGCAAATGCAGGTCATACAATCGTAAATAACTATGGTAAATTTGCCCTTCATACTCTGCCGTCAGGTGTGTTTTATGATCATACTACAAGTGTGATCGGCAACGGTGTTGCACTGAATATCCCGGTATTTTTCAAAGAGTACAATGAAGTGGTAAGCAGAGGTGTTCCGGCTCCGAAGATCCTTATCTCCGAGAGAGCACAGATGGTTATGCCATACCATATTCTTTTTGACCAGTATGAGGAAGAACGTCTGGGCGGCAAATCTTTCGGATCTACCAAGTCAGGTATTGCTCCGTTCTACTCAGACAAATATGCAAAGATTGGTTTCCAGGTAAGTGAACTTTTTGATGAAGAACATCTGAAAGAAAAACTTGCAAGTGTATGTGCGACAAAGAATGTTCTTCTTGAACATTTATATCACAAACCGCTTCTTAATGTGGATGAATTATTTGCTGAACTTATGGAATATAAGAAAATGGTTGAACCATATGTATGTGACGTATCCCTGTATCTGTGGAACGCATTAAAAGAAGGTAAAGAAGTTCTTCTTGAGGGACAGCTTGGTTCTCTGAAAGACCCGGATCATGGAATTTATCCGATGGTTACATCTTCCTCTACCCTGGCAGGATATGGTGCAGTAGGAGCAGGTCTTCCACCATATGAGATCAAACAGATTGTTACTGTATGCAAGGCATACTCCAGTGCAGTAGGAGCAGGTGCATTTGTTTCTGAAATCTTTGGCGATGAAGCAGATGAACTGAGAAGACGTGGCGGTGACGGCGGTGAATTTGGTGCTACTACAGGCCGTCCAAGACGTATGGGATGGTTTGACTGTGTTGCTTCCAAATACGGATGCCGTCTTCAGGGAGCTACAGATGTTGCTTTCACAGTTCTTGATGTTCTTGGATATCTGGATGAAATTCCGGTCTGCACAGGATATGAGATTGATGGAAAAGTAACAACAGAATTTCCGACAACTACACTGCTTGAGAAAGCAAAACCGGTTCTGGAGACTCTGCCGGGATGGAAATGCGACATCCGCGGAATCAAAAAATATGAAGATCTGCCGGAGAACTGCAGAAAGTATGTTGAGTTCGTTGAGAAACATATCGGATTCCCGATTACTATGATCTCCAATGGCCCGGGACGTGACGATATCATCTACAGAAATAAATAATAAGGATAAATTTACCTGTCTGATCGGCAGACGGTAAATAAGACTATACGCCGGGGAATTTCTCCGGCGTGTCTTTTATATAACTGGAGGCTTATGAAAAAAGATAATAATAAGATAAAAAAAATCGGGGCATGGATCGCAATCATAATCCTGCTTCTTGCATGTTGTATGCCGATGATTTTTGCATTCGGGAATGGAGAAGATTCGCAGGTCTATTTTAAAGCCTCGCTTGCAGTGGCGATCATGGTTCCCATCATGGCTTATGCAATATGGATGGTTTATAAATTACTGAACAGGAATAAAAAGGTGGTGGATTCGGATATGGAGAATATTATTTTTGACGTTGGACAGGTTCTTGTAAAATATGACTGGGAGACCTATCTGGACAGTTTTGGTTTTCCGAAGGAAGAGCGTGATAAAATTGCGGAAGTGGTATTTCAGAGCAATACCTGGAATGAGAGAGACAGAAGTAGCGAGACTGAGCAATATTATGTAGATCAGATGGTAAAAGCTGCACCGGAGTACGAAAAGGATATCCGGGAGGTAATGCGCCGTTCTGACGAGACAATTGAGAAAACAGATTATGCGGAAACCTGGGTGAGATATCTGAAAGATAAAGGATATCATGTTTATATTCTTTCCAATTATGCAACTGACACACTGGAGAGAACGGAGGATAAACTTACGTTTCTTAAATATGTAGACGGAGCAGTGTTCTCCTGTCAGGTGAAGCAGATCAAACCGGAACCGGAAATTTACAAAACCCTGCTCGGACGCTGCCATCTTGACCCGGAGAAATCCGTATTTCTGGATGACAGAGCGGAGAACTGTGAGGCAGCCAGAAAACAGGGAATCCATGCAATTCAGTTTAAATCTTTTAAACAGGCAGCAGCAGAACTGGAGAAACTGGGCGTCAATTAAAATTGT
>CAUEAK010000095.1:0-6097 GCA_958454115.1 Blautia wexlerae | reverse complement strand
TTACCGCGTTTAATATATTTTCCTGTTTTCTCCAGAATTACTTTTCCATCCTGCACCACATGAGCTCCTCTTAAATATACGCTGTCAATATCTCCATGAAGCTTAAATCCCTCATATGGATTATTATCCGTATGATACAGATGTGTCTTTGCAGAGATAACGTTTTCCTTCTCAGGATCAAATACAACAATATCTGCATCACTTCCCTCACGTATCACGCCCTTATTGGGATACACTCCGTAAAGTTTAGCTGCATTCTCACTTAACAGACGGCACATCTGTTCCTGCGTGATCCTGCCTGTGCGTACACCGTATGTATAAAGCAGAGTTCCTCTCGTCTGTACTCCCGGCAGCCCTCCCGGAATCTTCGTGAAATCATCTTTACCAAGAGCTTTCTGCTCCATTGTAAAGCTGCACTGGTCAGTTGCAACCGTCTGGATCTGATCATTCGCCAGTGCTTTCCACAGGCAGTCCTGATCTGCTTTCTTACGGATTGGAGGTGCACACACGTATTTGGCACCTTCAAAATCCGGTTTTGAATATACACTGTCATCCAGAAGCAGATACTGCGGACAGGTTTCCGCATATACCTTTTGTCCGTTCATTCTGGCACGCATAACTTCTTCAAATGCTTTCCGGTTGGTAAGATGTACTACCATTACAGGAGCATTTGCTGCATCTGCGATCACAAGAAGGCGGTGAACTGCCTCTGCCTCCATAATATCCGGACGCACCAGCGGGTGATTCTCAGGTCCCAGACGTCCCTCTTTTTTGGCTTCTGCGATCAACGCATCGATTGCCCCTGCATTCTCACAATGTACCCCTGCAAAACATCCGTATTCATTTAATTTCTTAATAATCTTATAAAGGTCACCGTCATCTACGATCATTGCCGGATAAGTCATGTAAAGCTTAAAACTGGTAATCCCTTCATTGATCATATCCTGTATTTCTCTCTCAGTTTCCTCATTCCATTCCACAACAGACATATGGAAAGAATAATCACAGGAACATTTCCCATCTGCTTTCTTATGCCACTTCTCAAGGCCTTCCTTCAGCGTATGACCACCTTTATCCTGAGACGCATAATCGATCACCAGAGTTGTTCCTCCTGCAATGGCAGCTCTTGTTCCTGTTTCAAAATCATCTGCCGTCACTGTTCCTGCCACTTCCAGGTCAAAATGTGTATGTCCGTCTATAAATCCCGGAAAAAGCAGCTTACCGTTTACATCAACTACCTGTGCATCCTCTGCTTCCAGATTCCGGCCTACTTTTACAATCTTCTCTCCATCTATAAGAACATCTTCTCTGACAGACATATCCCCCGATACTACTGTACCATTCTTCAGTAAAGTTTTCACTGTTTCTGACACCCCTTTCTTTATTATAAGTTAGGGACAAAAAGTATTTTACCCCTAACTTATCGCAATTCTCATGTTTAAAATATACCACGATTCCTATATCACTTCAATGATTTATGATTATAATCACAAATTTTTTAAGGTATTCACATTTATTTTTTTTAGGCTCTTTTTATTTCCTTTTTTTTATGATAGAATATAAAAAATGTGCAGTTTCCATGTGTCTGCACTGAACGTTTTGACGGATAAATTTATCCGCTTTACTACATGCTCATAATCGAATGACTGTTACTGCTCAGACTATAGAAGCCCCTGCCTGATTCGGTTATGATCCGTTTAAAAGTTATATTAATAGGAGGAAATCAAATGGGACGACTTACTGTGTTAAAACAAATCGCTGCTGATCTTGCTTCCCAGTTCGGACCTGACTGTGAAGTAGTAATCCATGATCTGAAAACTTCGGAGCCGGAACATTCCATCGTCTACATCGTAAATGGTCATGTTACAAACAGAGATATCGGAGACGGACCATCCAATGCTGTTTTTGATGCGATCCGCAATCAGGAAAAAGGAGCAACCCCCGAAGACCATACCGGTTATCTGATGAAAACAGCAGACGGCAAGATCCTGAAGTGCAGCACTTCCTACATTCATGATGACGATGGTACCCTTCATTATGTTTTCGGAATCAATTATGACATTACCAAGCTTACTATGATCGAATCTGCCCTTCATTCTCTTGTCACTCCGGAAAATAAGGAAGAGAAGCCCAAAGAGATCACTCATAATGTCAATGATCTTCTTGATCATCTGATCGAAGAATCTGTAGCTCTGGTAGGCAAACCTGTTCCTTTAATGAATAAGGAGGATAAGGTTACTGCTATTCAGTTCTTAAATGATGCAGGTGCTTTCCTTATTACCAAATCCGGAGATAAGGTTGCAAATTATTTCGGAATCTCCAAATATACATTGTACAGTTATATTGATGTAAATAAGTAAAAACAGGAAAGAATGATATAAAAACAGACCTGCATGGTACTTTTCCATCAGGTCTGTTTTTCTTCTGTTTTCTTTTTTCATCTAGCGCCGGTATATCGTTAAATATGCTCTCTCTTTCATCTCCTTCCTCGTATGTTTTTTCGATATTCCTTTATAGACTGATTATAACACAGAACAACAGCATTTTTTCTCTTTCACGCGAACAGTAATTATATGGCGTGAATGGTATGGAAAAAGGTTGTCTTTAAATTTGAAATCTTTTATACTTGATATATATACAACATTTTGATGATAAATTTTATTAATCCTTATCAGACGGAGGTGCTGTTATGTCTGAACAGATTTTATCTGCTGTTCATGGTGTCACTACCATGCTCTTTGGAATTTACTGTTCTGCATTTTTTCTTGGGATCAAACCGATCAGAAAAAATATCCTGACTATGTTTCTGTTATTTTTAGGGCAGGGACTGTTATATGTAATTGATCTGGCATTATTTGGGGAAACTCTTGCAAATATGTCCTATCCTCTGATCGTACATTTTCCATTGGTTTTATTCCTCTCCGTTCATTATAAGTATCCTCTGATTTCTTCCGCTGTTTCTGTCTTTTCTGCCTATCTGTGTTGCCAGATAAGCAACTGGACCGGATTATTCGCTTTGGCAATAACAGGATTACAGTGGTGTTATTATTCTGTGCGGATCTTAACAACAACCTTAACTTTTGTCCTTCTTTATCGATATGTATTTCGATCTACAAAAACAATTTTTACAAAAAATGCACGTGAGCTTTCCATCATCGGTTTCCTGCCATTTGTATATTACGTTTTTGATTATGCTTCCACCAAGTTTTCAACTTTACTTTATTCCGGAAATAAAGCAGTTGTTGAGTTCATGGGATTTGCATTCTGCATTGCCTACCTGGTATTTCTCATCATCTACTTTCAGGAATATGAGAATAAACAGGAGATAACGCAATACAGCAATCTTCGTGAAATGCAGCTTCAATCCATGCAAAACGAAATTGAACAGGTAAAGATCAGCAGCCAGAGACTGGCGATCCTGCGGCATGATATGCGCCACCATCTGAGTATTATTCTGACCCAGCTGCAAAACGGACATCCGGATAAAGCACAGGAATACATCCATGAAATTAATTCTGCATATGACGATACGATCATCGCCGCCTATTCCGGAAATGAAATGCTGAACTCTGTGCTTTCCATTTATCATTCCCGTTTCACAGACAGAGGATTGTCTCTTATATGCAATGTTTCTACAGGAAAAGAACTTCCATGCTCCGATCTGTCCCTCTGTACAATCCTGTCCAATGCGCTGGAAAACTCCATGCATGCACTGGAGCAGCTGGAATCACCTTCAAAATGGGCCCGGCTTACTCTTTCACAGAAAAAGAATCACATTCTGTTCCAACTGGAAAATCCCGTAGAAAAAATTCCGGCATTTGTAGATGGAGTTCCGGTTTCTACCAGAAACGGGCATGGAATCGGTGTCAGGAGTATTATTTATTATGTGGAACAATTGCATGGACAGTGTCATTTTTCTATCGTGGACCATTGCTTTGTCCTGCGAATTATCATCTGACACAGGATTTCCACTGCCGGATACAATACATAACATTTATTCACTCACAGAAAGGTTTTGATAAAAATTATGAATATTGCAATTTGTGATGATGAAATACTCTTTACCCGGGAATTAAGTTCACTTCTGACTCACTGGGCGGAAAAAAATGATTTTTCACTTACCCTGTATCCATATTCCAACGGTGATGATCTGTTAACAGCTCTCCGGACAATTCCGGTAGATCTGATCTTTCTCGACATCATCATGCCATTATTAAACGGCATAGATACAGCAAGAGAAATACGCAGCATGGGACTGACTGTTCCTGTGATTTTTCTGACTTCTTCCAGAGAATTTGCCCTGGATTCCTATGATGTAAAAGCTTTTCATTATCTTTTAAAACCAGTAAATACTCTGAAACTTTTTTCTGTTATGGATGATTTTTTTAAAACTTATCATGTTCCGGCTGAAACTTTCGTCGCACATACTGCAGACGGATTCTGCTCAATTACGCTCAATGATGTAGATTATCTGGAAGCTCAGAATAAACAGGTTCTGGTCTGCCTTTCAAATGGAACTACTTTAAAAATCCGCGAATTATTTGTAAAGTGTGAAGGGGTCTTTACTCCGGAAAAAGGATTCTTTAAATGTCACCGAAGCTATATTGTAAACCTGTCCCACATAAAACAGTTCACAAGAACTATGGTCACTACCGGCATTTCCTCTGTCCCTATTTCCAGAAATAACTATTCTGCATTCAAAGATGCCTATTTTTCATATATGTTTGATTCCAACTCCGGTTAATCCGATAATTACAGCATTTGCGGGTTACTATCCCCTCCGTTCTCAGCAATACATTTCGCAGTTCACTGCTTTTCGTACACCCTCACATATTCTTATCGTTCCATTTCATGTGCCTGTTTGTAGATTTCACAGGCAGCATAATTCACACATCTGTCATGTGCACAATCCATAAATGTGAGGGTTCTTTTATCTCCTTCCATCGTATATTCGCAGCAGACAGTCTGCCCTCCATTACATGTTCTGCAAAATCCCGAAATAAACTCTTCTTCTATCTCCATTTTATCCTCCTCAATTTTCCTTATGTCTCATTATCGTTCCGAGAAACAAAAATACAGGCAACAATATATTCGTTACTGTTCACAAATATTTTTATTTATTCGTCCGTTTTTTGTTGCATTTTACAACAAACAGATTTATAATCAGTATAACATAGAAATGTGCGGAAACACTATAACAAACATAAAATAATCGTAACTGTTCAGTACCTTCACAGTTACGAGTCAAAATCCATTAAAAATCGCCTTCGGCGATGGGATTTTGACTTGTATGTCTCGGGATTTTGGCATGTTCATGCCAAAACACCTCGCGGGATAGTAGACTGCTGAATAGTTACAAATAATCAAAAAAGAGGGAAAATGTCATGAACAGAGAACTTTATGATGAGGCAATACGCTCCAATATCCTGTCACGCAAACTAATCGAACAGTTGATGGAAAGTATGAATTACAGTAGTATCTCTTTTATCAACTGGACTGTAGAGGTACTAAAGATTATTAAAACACGTCTGGAACGCGGAGATAAAATCACAGACGAAGTATCCGGAATCACTTATGATATAAAATCTTTCCGAAATTTTGTAAGCACCAATTTTTCTTCCTATATTACAAGTCAGGTCTTTGATGCTCCTGATAAGGCAGAGAAAGTATATTTTTCTCTGGAAGCCACCGAAGACGGACATGCCTACAATATGGTTATGGCAAATTCATCAAAGAACAAAACATATAAGTGGATTTCCAGTCTCAGCGAACGCTTTTCATTAGTGGAGATGATCGCTACCGGAATTGTATATCTTAAAGATAACAGGACAGATACATATCAGCCATTTATTTCCGGAAATGGTAAGTACTGCAGATATGACGTAGAAAAAGGGCAGATTATCGAATTATAAAACGTTGAGATTGATTTGCATCTTATTATATTATGCATAATCTTAAGAATTGCATAATACAGAACAAACAACCATCATTGAGTCAGTACATACAAGAAAGAATCCTGCTTGCAGGATTCTCCGCCTGCGGCGGGTCGCTTCAGCGACATAATTCCTCTCCGTCGCAGTGCGATCCTGCCCGGAGG
>CAUEAK010000094.1:0-6136 GCA_958454115.1 Blautia wexlerae | reverse complement strand
TCATCCAAACAACAATCTTACATGACACATCGGTTCTATGGCAGGGTTTAGGACATCCGAATAGACACCATTTGATAGAAAAATGAGGCTCACCATGAACAAACTGCTTTCCTGCCGCTTCAATATGGACACCAATCGAGTAGAAGCCCGATTCGTGGATGGCTCCATCCTCGCCATCGACTGTATCGCCGTTGAGGAAGAGTACGGTGACACCCCGGCACAGCGGGCAGAACTGGACTGGCTGCTCTACAACAAGCCCTTGGAGTACGCCCAGCTTGTGCTGAGTGGAGAGATAGAGCATTATCTGTCACTAGGATGTGACCATGGCAGACTTGAGGATTGATGATTCAGCAGCCGTTCGCAAAAAATTAAAGAATCATCTTTGCAAAGACCATTGCTATTTGCGCCCAAATCGAATATAATATAAATAGGAAAGCGGACGTCATTCCGCTGGTGTGGCTGACACCTAAAATCCGATCTGATGCAGGACGTAAGGGCCTGAGGCTGGCGGGCAGCGATAAAACCCGAAAGCGATGCAGGACGTAGGGGCCTGAGGTTGGCGGACAACGATAAAATCAGTCGCAAGGGACATCGGACAGCACCACGGTGTTGTAGATGTCCCTTTTATTTTGTAAAAACGCAAAGGAGCGCAGAATCAACTATGACGAAAAAAGAAGCACTGTCCATCGTTTTTTCCTGTGCGCCATTGTATAAAGAGAATTTGGTAGACAGAAGCCTGCTGTTCATCACCACCGACAAGCACAAGAATGTCCATTGTCTGGAGGTCACGTTCGATATTGGCAACTTTTTGCACATGACAGGCTTCAAGCTGCGGAAATCCGGCATCAATGCTCGGCACTTTTTCAATCTGTGCTATGACAAACGTCTGACCGAAGCGGACTTTGATTTTTCCGCAGACGGAACCACCGAAATGAAAATGCGGGTTCTGCCCAGCCTGATGAAGAAGAACCTCTCCGCAAAAATGCTGGGCGATTATAATATGAGCCAGCCTAAGCTGTACACTGACAAAATCGCTGGTTCCCTCAGTGCCTGCATGGGGTTTGTCCGGGATGGTGGTGAAGGCCGTTTCGTACCTAACACGGTGCTGGAAGGCGATATACGAACCAAGGTAAAGGCCGCTGACCGAATCATTGCTACATATCGCAAGAGCCGCAGTGAGGAGCAGTATTCGGAAATCGTATTCACCGCAAAGAAAGTTGAATGGGAAAAGATTGTCCTTCCCGATGAATACAGCTATCTTGTCTTACCTGAATAACGAAAGAATGCCCACCCACCGATGGAACTGAATCTCCACGGTGAGCGGGCATTTTGCGTTTTTGTTCGATTCGAGTGAATCTATTCGGCTTGTGGTTTTCGCTTAACCCACGGTTTGGCTCCATAACAGGCTGATGCCGAACCGGTCCATTACTTCAACGCCACCGATAGCTGGTCATTGCCGCTATCCTCTAAGGGTATTATACATCAGTGATGTAACATTTCAAGGAAAAATATTTGCATATCATAGCAACTGGCCACCCACTGCACTGGCTAGTACGGCAGGTGGCCATTCCCTCTTCATTTCCTTCTTACAAACTGAATCGGTCAGGTCAAATCTTCACCGTTGGTTGCAATGACCTTTTTATACCAATAGAAACTGTCCTTCTTCAAACGCTTGCCATCACCCGTGCCATCATCCTGATAGTCAACATAGATGAAGCCGTATCGTTTTGCCATTTCTCCGGTAGAGGCGGACACGAGGTCAACGCAGCCCCACATAGTGTAGCCCATCAAATCCACACCATCCAGCGTAACGGCATCTCTCATAGAGGATAGGTTTTTCTTTAGATAATCGATACGATAGCTGTCGTGAATTTTGTTGTCCGATGTCAGTTCATCTGCCCAGCCAATACCGTTTTCAACGATCCATAACGGTTTATGATACCGGTCATATAGCGTGTTACAGGCCAATCGCAGACATGCAGGGTCCGTAGCCCATCCCCATGCATTGGTTTCCAGATACGGATTTTTTACTCCCATAGAGAAATTTCCGCCTGTTGTACCCAAGCCATCTTCATGCACAGTAACTGTATTGCTACCATAGCAGGAAAAACTCAGGAAATCGCATGGATACTGTTTGAGCACTTCATAGTCTTCCTGTGTATCCTGCAAAACGATGCCCTCACGCTCATATTTTTTCAATCGATATTCTGGATAGAAACCTCGCATCTGGACATCGCTGTAAAAATAACGGCTCTGCTGCATTTCCATCGCTTTGATGTTATCTGCCGGGTCGCAGGTGTAGGTATAGAGGGGGCGGTATGCCAGCATCATTCCAACACGAATTGCCGGGTCGATTTCATGTGCTAACCTGACTGTCCGTGACGATGCCACAAACATATTATGTGCCGCCTGCGCCAACTGCTGTGCATTGCAGTTGGAAATGCCTGTAACCATATACGGCGCTAGTTCCATATTGTTGATTTCATTGAAAGTCAACCAATATTTCACCTTATCATGGTAACGCTGGATTACTATGTGGGCAAATTTTTCAAAGCAGTCGATCCACACACGGTTATCCCATCCTCCGAAACGCTGCACCATGCTGATTGGAATATCAAAATGCGAAAGCGTTACCAAAGGCTCAATTCCATATTTATGCAGTTCATCAAAAACATTCTCATAAAAAGCCAATCCTGCTTCATTGGGCACAGCGTCATCTCCATTCGGGAAGATACGTGTCCAACTGATGCTCATCCGAAAGCATTTAAAGCCCATTTCTCCCATCAGTGCAATATCTTCCTTATAGTGATGATAGAAATCCGTTGCACGGTGACTGGGATAGTATGCGTCCGTTCGAATCGCAGGCGCTGCACCTTCCGGAAGTTTCGGATCAAACGCGGATGTTTCGCCTTGTTCGCCTGTAACAGGGTTCTGCCACACCACCATGCGCGGTTTCGTATGGGAACCGCCCATGGAAAAGTCTGCTACTGTCAGACCGCGCCCGTCTTCCTGATAACCGCCTTCATACTGGTTGGCTGCAGTGGCTCCTCCCCACATAAAGTCTTTGCGAAAAGCCATTTTTCTCCCCGCTTTCTCTCATTATTCCTTATCATCTCCATACTGAGCATCGTTGAACATTACATATGTAATGATAAAGCCCAGTGCAGTTGCCAACAGCATCACACCACTTGCCACGATCAGGGACTGAACAGGGTTTGCCGGGTCGATGTAGCCGGGAATCTTAAAGATGCCAAACCCAGGAATCGTATAAACTGCGAAGCCAAAAAGTCCACCTACACCGCAGGCAATTGCGCTAGACACACAGGTCACAACCAAATATTTCATGCGAGGCATAACGATTGCATAGGTTGCCGGTTCAGTAACACCAAAGAGGGCAGAAACAGCTGCCGGAAGAGCCAGTTCTTTCAGTTTTTTACTCTTTGTCTTGCACAGGATACCAAGCGTAACACCCAGAACCGCAAAGCTCACGACACCCAGAGATGCATAGTTCGGGGAAGGAGTGCCTGCCATGACATCCATCAGCGCCGGCAGAACGATTACGCTGTGAACGCCCAGTACCACAAGGATCTGATAGAATCCGCCAATAACCACATCCGACAGGATATGATTAAAGTTATACAGCAGGTTCATTACAAAGCTGACACCATCTGCCAGCAGGTTGGCTGCCGGTCCTACCAGCATATATCCGATAGGAACCACGATCACAAAAATCAGCATCGGGGTCAAAAAACCTTTGACCATATCCGGCAGATGCTTATTCAGGAACCGCTCAGCGTACACTGCCAAGATTACAGTAAAAAATGCAGGCAACACCGTGGATGTATAGGTGTTATTGAAAACATGGCCGAACAGCTCAATGTCCACACCATTGATCGAAGGGATGCAAAGCGCCAAGCCCACTGTAACGGCTGTAAAAATATCGGATTTCATTCGCTTTGCAATATTATAGCCGATCAGCGCCGGAAGGAAGAAGAACGGAGCATTTGCAATACCGGAAAGCAAAACATAAATGCCTGCCTCTTTACTCATCCACCCCAGTGCTGTAATAAGTGCAAGAATACCTTTGATCATACCTGCTGCACACAGCATCATTGCCGAAGGAGAAAATGCTGCTGCAATAAACGGGAGAATTTTGCTGTAAAAAGGTTTATTTTCCTCAGACTGCTGTTTAGACGGTTCCGCAAAGCGGGTAATTTTGCATACTTCGTCATAGATTTCCTGCACACGTGCACCAATCAGCACCTGATACTGGCCCCCTGCAACCATAACACCCAGCACGCCATTAGTCTTTTTCAATTGTTCGGTCTGTGCCTTTTTCACATTCTTCAACTCAAAGCGCAGACGAGTGACGCAATGCGTCAGAGAAATAACATTTTCTTCGCCACCGACCAGTTCAAGAATTTCTTTTGCCAGTTCAGCACCATTTCTTTTTTCTGCCATTCCGGGAACCTCCTGTTCCTTTCCTTCCAGCTGCAGGGTCAGCCGACCGCGTTCCAATTCTGCACTGATAACGCCCTGCACCTGATTGACTGCTGCCAAATTCACTACACCGGCATCTTTGAGCATAAGATACAGCGTGCCCTTACGCGGAATCGTCCGGCTGACATTCTCCTGACCTCCGATGTACGGATAAACGCTTTGTAAGATGTCCTGTTCTGCCATTGCAGTGTCCTCCTTGTGAATGTTCGGATATATGTAATTCCTGTGCACAGAATACATCAAAGTAAAAAATCCGGAGCACACTTCACCACAACAAAATCGGCAGGGAAGCTCCCTCGTTTGCTGCGTAAAGTCCGCCCCGGATATCGCGCCATTTCAGGCTATCGCTCCAGAAACCAAGCTTTCTGTTTATTCTTGTTCTCGCTCATACACGCGCTGGATATGCATGATGAGGTATACAACTTCATCATCGTTGCAATCCCATCCGTAGGTATTCTTCAGATATTCTACGACCTTCAATGTACAGGCATAAATATCGGGATATTCACGCATTAAGGTTCTCCGAAGATTGCTGGATATATTATCCGTCTGTACGCCTGCCTGTAATCGCTGAATCAAATAACGCAGATGGGTTGCAAACCTGCTGTAATTGTAGCTATCCTTATCCAGCTGAATGTGCAAGCTGCTTTCCACGATTTCGTTAACTTTGGCAATCACCTGCATACTCAGCATCAGGCTGTGCATATCGCCGCTTTCTGCTTCGGCATTGATAAAATGCATTGCGATGCTGATTGCTTCGCTTGCAGGCAGGTTCATTCCAGTCTGTTCGTTCAGCATCTTTAATGCCATATCTGCCATAGCTGCTTCTCTAGGATATAGATGGCGAATATCATAAGCAATCGGTGTGGTCAGGTCCACACCTTTTTTCAGGCGCTCCGCTGCAAACTGGATATGGTCAGCCAGTGTAAATGGAAGATTCGGATTCAGGGAACAGTCCAATTCAATGCCTGCCTGATCTGCAATGTCAGCACAGACCATTACGATGGGCTGCGAAAGTTCTGCAATCATTCCAAGGTACTTCGGGTCAACATCGTAAAATGTACGCTCAATTTTGGAAAGATCATCCAGTTTGTATGGCATTTGTGGAAAACCAATTCCTTTGCCCATCACTACGATTTCGTGACCTGTCCGGTCAATCGCTAATGCGGCACTCGTATTGATTTTTTTAACAAGCTTCATCTGCCGCACCACTTTCCCGAAAAGACCTGTAAAAAAAAAAGCCTCCGAAACAACACCTGACAATCCACAGATAAGGCATCAATGAACCACATTGGACCCTATTCTGTACTGCCACAAGTATCGCTTCCGAGGAATATCGCCTTGTTACGCCAATTAGTATAGCAAACTATTTTAGTGATGTCTATTGTCATTTTCAATAAATCGAATTTATGATTTTTGTCATATTCGCAAAAGCCCTTCCTGAATGATTTTATAAGTCTTACTATCACTGCTTTACCACAATAAAATTTCCAAAACCATCTTGACGTACCCCACAATCCATGATACCCTCTATCGCAAATCCCACCGCGTTAGCCGTAAATGACTGCACGGTGCGGGTTTATTCCCTATGAAGATTTTTACCGCCCCGCAACACACCCGATCTATTTTGCCGCCG
>CAUEAK010000093.1:0-6173 GCA_958454115.1 Blautia wexlerae | reverse complement strand
AATCTGGAATGAATTTTGGCTACGTTACTGTGAACGGAGTGAACAGTAACGAAAAAGCTGAAGAGCGGATTGTTGCGCGGATGTGTTTTGTGGTGTATAATTAAATGCAATAGGCTTGTGAACAGTAGCTCTGTAATTTAAGCAAGGATATAAGGTGAACAATTTTGAAAAAGACGATAGAAGAACTATTAAGTGGAAATTTCAGACATGAACATCCGCAGCTCCTTTTTTCGCAGGACAAAATAGAAGTGACTCTGAAAGCAGGTGATGTGTACAAAGGGGAACTGTATTTCGGAACAGAGGATAATCAGAAAATACGTGGATATATTACATCTTCCAACAGGCGCGTGGTACCGGGAACCGAGAAATTTTCGGGAACTACGGTGAGACTGCAGTATGGAATTGACGGTGCGGGGATGCACCCGGGTGAGAGACATGAGGGATGGCTTTGTTTCACCACAGACATTGGAGAATATAAGCTGCCATTTCTTATTCAGACAGAGAAAGCAGAACTGAAAAGTGCAGCCGGAGATGTGCCGGATATGGATACCTTTGTGAATATTGCAAAGGACGATTTTAAAGAAGCATATCGTGTTTTTACAGACCGCAGATTTGAACTTCTGTTAAGAAATGCCGGACAGAAAGAGAAAGCTCTTTATAAGGGACTCTCAAAACAGCCTGTGACATTTCAGCATGTAGAAGAGTTTCTGATCGGAACGGGAAAAAAGGATCCTGTAAAAATTGAACTGAAGGCAGATCAGAACAGCTTTTATGATATCAGTGAATCTGTCCGCGAAACTTTTGCAGTCCAGAGGAGCGGATGGGGACATCTCAGGCTGGAGGTAGAGGCGAAAGGCGATTTTCTGGAAGTTTCCAGGCATGTGGTCACAGATGAGGATTTTATAGGAAGCTATTATCAGGTGGAATATGTAATCCGTAAAGAAAAGCTGAAAAAAGGACGTCAGTTTGGTGAGATCACTGTGAAGAGTCCTTATCAGCAGCTGACTTATCAGATCACTGCATCCATGGAATCGAAAGTGCAGCTCAAAACAGAGATTCATGTGAAACGGCATAAGCTGGAACTGTTACGTGACCTTGCAGAATACTCCTGCAAAAGAATGGACAGTAAGACATGGATCGGCAGCAGCAGATTTGTCCTTAATCAGTTAAGGGAAGAAGGCTGTGATTATCCGGAATATCAGATGTATGAAGCATACATTCTTCATATGGAAGAAAAGGATGAGCAGGCAAGAGAAATTCTGAAGAAATTTAAACATCAGAACTTTGTCAGAGAGAATCTGGAACTGGCAGGTGCTTACCTTTATCTCTGCGTTCTTACAGGATTGCACAAAGACAGAGAACAGGCGATAAGACGTCTGTACAATTTCTTTCTGCAGAAGGAAGACAGTTTCCTGTTGTTCAAACTCTGGCTGGAGATGAATCCGGAGGATAAGGGTTCCCCTTCAAGGCTGGTATTTATGATGGAGGAACTTTTTGAGAAAGGCTGCAGGAGTCCGTTTCTGTATCTGGAAGCATGGAATTATATCAGCAGTGATACAACACTTCTTCACAGAATGAGCAGTTTCTGGACACAGGTATTTTTATTTGCGGGAGAGAAAGGTCTTCTGACAGAAGAGCTGGTGATGAGATTTGCCTATCTTACAGGGTATGAGAGAGAATTTTGTACCAGTATGTACAGAGCACTGGCAATGGGATACGATGCTTTTGAATCCGATGATACGCTGGAAGCAATCTGCAGATATATCATGCTTGGAAATCCGAGAAAACCGGAATATTTCAGATGGTTTTCCCTGGCAGTGGAGAAAGGGATCCGTCTGACAAGGATATATGAATATTATGTGGAAACAATGGATACATCTTATCAGAGAGAACTTCCAAAGCCCCTTCTGATGTATTTTACCTATAATAATACTTCTCTTGCAGATGATAAAAAGGCATTTATTTATGCAAGTATTGTGGGAAACAGAGGCCGTCAGCCACAGACATATGCGGATTACAGGGATCATATGAAGATTTTTGCCATGCGCAAGGCGAAAGAAGGACGGATGAATGAGAATTATGCGGTCCTTTATCAGGAATTTTTAAGCAATCCCAAAACAGAAGGACAGGCAAAACTGCTCGCGCAGAAGCTGTTTACACACAGACTGTACTGTGATGATAAGAAGATACGCTATGTGATCGTGCGCCATGAACAGCTCAGGGAAGAAGAAATTTACCCATGTATCCAGGGCGTAGCTTATCCAAGAATTTATACAGATGATGCGGTGATCCTGTTTCAGGATGGGAAGCAGAGAAGATATGTATCAACAGTAGATTATAATATCAAGAAATTATTTGATGAGCGTGAACTGACAGATAAGGTTCTTGGTTTTCATATTGAAGAGCCGGGACTGGTACTCCACTGCAGTGAGCATACAGAACTGAAACCGGAGAATCTTCAGGCATTTCAGAGGATCCCGGAGTCAGAGGAATTTTCAGATGAATATCAGAAATGTATCAGAGAGAAGCTGCTTTCTTATTATTCCGAACACACCAGAGCAGAAGAAGCAGATAATTATCTGAGACAGATGGATTATAAGAAATATGCGGCTGTAGACAGAACAGCTCTTCTGGAAGTACTGATCTCCAGAGGAATGTATCAGCAGGCAATGTCCATTGTTTCCCAATTCGGATATGAAGGAATCCGCATAGAGAGCCAGCTGAAGCTGACCAGCAGAATGCTGACAAGATGTGAGATGGAGGAGGATGACGAATTGCTTGCCCTTGCATCGGATGTATACAGACGCGGAAAATATGATGAAGTGATCCTGAAGTATCTTATGGAATACAGATTTGGTCCTGTAGATGAACTGATATCTGTATGGAAAAGTGCGCAGGGCTTTGAGATGGATACTTATGAACTGGAAGAGAAGCTTCTTGGCCTTCTGATGTTTACTTCTGATTACAGGAAAGAGGGAGAGAAGATCCTGGAGGATTATGTTCATCACAGCGGAAAGGAACGTATTACAGGAGCATATCTTACGCAGACTGCATATGGTGCATTTGTAAAAGAATATCCGATGAGTGTTTTTGTAAGAAGTCTGCTGGAGCGGGCTTATGATGAGAAATGGCCGGTTGATTTTGTATGCAGTCTTGCTCTTCTGGAAGCGTATTCCAAAGAAAAAAAGCTGGAGAAAAAACAGCTTTGCAATGCAGAGGAGATTCTTCAGAAATGTGTGAAACAGGGAATGTACTTTGCGTTCTTCGGGAAACTTCCGGTATCTGTCTTAAGTCCTTATCAGTTGGATGATAAAACCTTTGTGGAATACCATGCAGATCCGTCTGCAAAGGTGACACTCGATTATGCACTGGATGCAGGCCTCGGAAATCAGGTGAAATATCAGACAGAGCCTTTGCGTGATTTATATGAAGGTATTTTTGCAAAATCATTTACATTGTTCTACGGGGAGACATTGCGGTATTATTTTGAATCAGTAACAGGAGAGCGGGTAAATCGGACACAGGAGAGGGTACTTACAATGAATAAGATTGAGGGTACACCTGTAAGCAAATATCATATGATCAATCAGATGC
Organism: Blautia wexlerae; assembly: GCA_958454115.1. Taxonomy (GTDB): domain Bacteria; phylum Bacillota; class Clostridia; order Lachnospirales; family Lachnospiraceae; genus Blautia_A; species Blautia_A wexlerae_C. Next base: position 2,579 of record CAUEAK010000093.1, on the reverse strand, counting down.
TCTCTGCACGCAGACTGGATAAAAAGAAAGAAGTGTTTTCACAGGTGAAGAAGTATCTTCGCCAGGAACAATATGTGAAGAAGATGTTTGTGATCGAGAAAGAAGAGCAGGAACAGATTGTCCTGAAACCGGGAGGAACAAATGAACGAAATTCGTGATTTGATCGTGGGAATTGATTTTGGCAAAGAGTATTCTCAGATATGTTATTATGACAGAAAAGGAGACGAGGCACGTTCTCTTTCTATGAAAGCGGGGGGAAATCAGTATGAGGCTCCCTGTATTCTGTGCTGGAGACCGGAGCAGAAAGACTATTGCGTAGGACTGGAAGCAGATTACTTTGTCCGGGAAAAGGGCGGAGTCATGATCGATGATGTCTATGGAATCTGTGAAAAAAGTGATTCTGTGCTGGTGGAAGGACAGGAACTTGCACCATGGGAGATCCTGGCTCAGTTTCTGCAGGGAATGCTTAAATTTCTGGGAGTGGCAGAACTGGTCAAAAATACTAAATGTGTGGCGGTGACACTGCCCGGGCTGACGGAAATTCAGGTTGAGAATTTCCAGAAAGCATTTGAGATAATTGGATTTCCACATGAGAAATATATGCTGCTGGATTATGGGGAAAGCTTCTATTATTATGTGCTCTCACAGAAAAGAGAAACCTGGAATCGCAGTGTGGGATGGTATGCCTTTACACCGGAGAACGTGTCTTTTCGCAAGATGACAATGAACGGTGCAACAAAGCCTGTCACTGTAAAACTGGAAGAAGCTGTGGAGACAGAACTTCCTGCTGAGGGACAGGAGAGAGATTCAGAATTCGGTAAGTTTGTCCAGAAAACACTTGGCAGAGATCTGTTTTCCAGCATTCAGATTACAGGAGATGGATTTTCCCAGGACTGGGCTGAACAGTCTGTAAGGTTACTCTGCTATCAGAAAAGAAAGGTTTTTTATGGAAATAATCTTTTTGCAAAGGGTGCCTGCGCTGCAGGAAAAGAGAAAACAGAGAACAAGGCATTAAAGGGATATCGCTTTTTAAGCGATTCTCTGGTTATGGCTGATGTGGGGATGGAAATGAGAGTGATGGGTTCTCCTACCTATTATCCGCTGATCGAGGCAGGAAATAACTGGTATGACAGTAAGGCATCCTGTGAATTTATTCTTGATGATACAGAGGAGCTTGTGTTTATTGTAAGCACGTACCACAGACCGGAGAAAAGAAGGGTAGGAATGATGCTGCCCGGTATTCCGTTGCGTCCGGACAAGACTACCAGATTACGGCTGGAATTACAGTATGTCTCATCTGCAGAATGTAAAGTGACGGTTACAGATCTGGGATTCGGAGAAATGTTCCCTTCCAGTGGGAAAACCTGGACAGAGACAGTAGAATGGTAAAGGAGATGGAGCAATGAGCGGATATATTTTATGTCAGACAAAAAAAGCACAGCATCCTTATTTTATAGAGAATATCAGTATGAATATTTATTCTATAGAAGAACTCTGTTATTATCTGTACCACAATCTTTACCTTGCTGATCATACTGTTTTTAATGAAGAATTATGCAACTGGCTCAGAGATGAGCTTGAACTTGTGCATCTGGCTGCAAAGCTGAAACAGAATCTGGAGAGAAATGTAAGTGTGGAAGATATGATCTATCCTGTTTTCAAGGAGATCAATTACCTTACCTATGAGGAGATGAAAGGCTTTAACAGCAGGATTGTGACTTATGGAAAAGAAAAAGCGGCAGTCCGTCAGAAGAGAAAGGGAGATGCACTGACAGAAAACGGAATGTATGTGAACGCCATCCGGGTATATCAGAAACTCCTGGAAAGAGAGGATCTGTCTGAGCAGAGAAAAGGATTCGCAGCTTCAGTGCGCTATAATCTTGGCTGTGCATACAGTTATCTTTTTCAGATGGAAAAAGCACAGGAATGTTTTCTGGAAGCATACAGAGAAGCACATTCAAAAGATGCCTTAAAAGCTTATATCATAGCATACAGCAGTGTTCATGATAAGACAGATTATGATAAGGTTATGGAAGAACTTGAAGTAGATGAAGAACTGAAGAAAGATATAAAAGAAGAAATCAGGCAGTCTCTGAAAGCTTTCGAGTCTGTACCGGAAGAGAAAACAGATGAAAAAAATCTGGATGCCCTTCTGGAGAGACTTATGAAAGATTATCACAGAAGTACAGGTTCATAACTTACTCTTGACAGAGGCGGAGGTGTGTGATAGGATTAACACATACTTTCACATGGTAGAGTGGCTGTGTGATAAATAACAAAACAGATAAAGAGGAGATATTTATCATGAAAAAGAGATCTTTAGCAGTACTCATGGCAGGAGTTATGGCAGCTTCTATGATGACGGGTGTTGTTTCTGTATATGCAGATGCTGACAGTAAGACATTAACTGTAGGATTTGATGCACAGTATCCTCCTTTCGGATATAAAGACGATAATGGAGAGTATGTTGGTTTTGACCTTGACCTTGCACAGGAAGTATGCGACAATCTCGGATGGGAACTTGTGAAGAAACCGATCAACTGGGATTCCAAGGATATGGAACTGAATTCCGGTTCTAT
>CAUEAK010000092.1:0-6289 GCA_958454115.1 Blautia wexlerae | reverse complement strand
GATAGATAGCATAGCACATTTTTATCCGTTTTTCCATTGTAAAGTGTCACCTTGCGGCTGTTATCTCAAAATCTTGTTACTCGTCACTCCGTTCACAGTAATGCTGCACAATTTCCTTTCATCATCTTATAATAAACCGGGATCAGAAGTGCACAGGCTCCGATCCACGCCATTGGGCTGGCAATACATACAGATGTATATCCGATAATTCCGGAAAGACCTACTGTTGCAGCAATTCGCATAACCAGTTCAATCATACAGGCAGCAAAAGGTGCTTTGCCATTCTGCATGCTCTGGATGGATGTACGGTATACTGCCAGCAGTCCAAGCACAAAGTAAAAGGGAGCTACAATCGTCAGATACATATCTGAATAGTGATAGATTTCTTTTGTGGGATCTGAGAGAAACATTCTTACGATCGGATGTCTCAGCAGCAGAATTCCAACACACATGATCAGATTAAATGCTTCTGTCTGGATCAGGCAGGCGCGCACGCCCTGACGGATACGGTCCCATCTGCCTGCACCAAAGTTCTGAGCCACATAGTTGGAAATTGCAGTCATCATTGCATTGTTTACCAGTACAGAAAGCTGGTCTGCTTTCGATGCTGCGGTATATCCTGCAACTGCTGCAGTACCTTTCTGGCACGTCCGGATTTCATATGCGGCGAATACGGAAGTGATGTGGAACGCAGATGTTTTCGCCCTTTTCTCCAGAATTCAGCTGTCCCCTGCATCCTTCTTACTTCCGAAAGTTCATGTACCCGGACTGTAATCCAAAAGCTCAATGAAACAGAAGCCCTCTTTGATCAGAAGACCTTCTGTTATGAGTTGAAGATCAAGGGGCTTCTCTGTGAAATTTTCGGTATGATTCTCTGCGAACACCAGAATGATCTTGCAAAATTTGTTCCAGCCAACCAGCTGGAACTGGAAAGGCTGGAACAGATGCTGAACTATCTTAATACGCATTTTGAATCCATCATCTCTCTGCAGGAACTGGCAGACCAGGTTCATCTGTCCAGAGAGGTCTGCTGCCGCATGGATATTATATTAGGATTCTGTGTCAGAAACCATTCCGGTATTGATTTACATGATACAGATATTGACTTTTTCAGACCTATTGTTTTCCAAAAAAGAACAGCCCCTTTGACTTATTATGCGTCAATGAGACTGTTCTTTTTTATTATTTGTGTTCAATCGAAGCCAGGGACTTACTTGATTTGGTTACATCCCAAGTGTGTCATTTACCAGAATAACATGGATTCTGTCTTTATGTCTGGAATATCTGGTGATCAGGAACTGACAGCAGATGGTATCCGGGGATTTGCAGTTAAAGCATTTTCCGGTTTCCTTACATGGAGTTTTGATATCAAATCTCTGCGCATTAGCTGTAGCTGCCACATTTCTGGCACGCTTCATTGCACTGTCAAGATCCGGACAGACTTTGTTTATACCTACAATAAAGATTACTTTTTTCGGGCCCTGGGCAATGCAGGATACACGGTTGGAATTGCCGTCAATATTGACAAGGACGCCATCATCTGTGACTGCATTGGCACTGGATAAAAAGAAATCTGCATCATAGGCTGCCATAAGTCCCTCACGAGGTTCAAGCTTTGCGCGGTCAATATAATTATACTCCCCATCCTGCAAAGCTTTGACCAGACCGATCTCATGTGCACTCATGCATCCGCCCATGGCGATTGTGCTTCCGTTTGGGATCAGTTCCAGGGCCTGCTTTAATGCTGCTTCTTTATCTTGTGCATAATACCCGGACATATTGCGGGATTCCAGTCCCTTAATCACTGTTTTTGCCAAAAGTTCGTTTCTTTTTTTCATGTTTGCATCCATTGTGGTGTCCTCCTTAATGTCTGGAGCATGCAGATTGTAGAAATTATTTTCAAACACGCTCTGGTTTTTATTGTTGTCCCAATCATACCATATTTCCGGTTTCATTTCTATTTTAACCAGATAAACACTGCACTTTTTTTATTACGGTTTATTCACATTCTCCAATACCACCAGGAAACGTAGTAGATGGTCCGCTCTGTACTCTTTGTACGACACTGCCATCTCGTGCATCGATTGTGAGAAGCGGTACACCGATGCGATCCATAGTAACGCTGTCTATAACCATTTCATCACCGCCATCTGCATAGGCCGGTTCCTGAGAATTCCAGGTTCCGTAGAAATCCCATACCGGTATCAGGCTTCCCTCTGTACTGCTGCTGCCATTCCGCACACGCATATATCCAAGCTGAACTTTTGTTATCGTCATCTCAACTGTCTGTGCATCAATGGATGGATAGCGGGTGAAACTTATGCCATCTACTGCCGGCAGACGGTTTTCCTGCTCTGTCATAATCTGCATGGTGATTGTTTTTTCAAAAATATCTTTGATTTCATCAAATGGCAGAAGAAACAATGCTTCGTCCGAAGCATCTGATACCTCAATTGGATCACTGTGTTGGAAACTCTGAAGTGTTCCGCTGCAGAAAATCATTGTCAGCGATTCATTATCCCACACATCGCACTGCGCTTCATGAAAATTATCGTCTTCATCTATCCAGGGACGGGATAATTCATCATATGGCAGATAAGAATTCCGTATATAATTAACAGGTACACCATCGACCATTCTTTCAAAGAAAAAAGAGGTCTTTTCCAAAGTGCAGTTTTCTTCTGTGAGTTCTTTTGATGCACTGTCAAACAGGTGCCATTCTCCAGAAACAATATCCTTTACATAATTTTCTGCGCCATCATCAGTCATATTCTGATTTCCTGCTTTTATATAATTCTGAAATCGTTCTGCTCTTTGTTTTTTCTCATCCTGAGACATATTTTCTTCGTTCACATCATCAAATGCAGCATATTTTTCCAAAAAACTAAATGCTTCTAAATCGGGGAATGTACCTGTATACTGGTACGTCAGTCCATCCACCTCATATGTTTCTGCCAATCCATCATAGTCTTGTTTCAACAATTGCCCTTTGGCAAAAGTATCCAGTACCTTCTGTGGCTCTTCTTCAGAAATTGTCATTTTTTTTACATTTTTCAGGCATATGGCACCCACATCCGGCACTTCTATCGGAGCATCGGCTGTCAGGGTAAATTTCATAGGATTTTCCTGATCTGTTCGTTCTGCGGATCTTAGATCGGACTGGATGGTTGTCTGGTAGGTTTTCGGAGCCTGCACCTGTTCAGTGACTGTTTTCTGAACTGTTTCTTTCTCTTTGTTTTCCTCTTTCTTTGCAGCAGTCTTATCCTTTTCTTCTACAACAGCAGAATGAATGACCTTATCACACCCTGATATTGTAAAAAGATTCATACATAAAAAAACTCCCACAAATATTTTTATTTTCTTCATTTCTTTCTCCTCCTTTCGCATATGTAGCTGAGCAGATAAAATATTTTCTTTGCTGCTTAATTTGGTCAGTCAGATAAAATTATCCGCATTCTTTACATTCCTGATTCAGTCAAGCGGATAAAATCATCTGCTTCGCAGTTTAGTTAAAAAAGGTACCCTCTTCTTATAAGAAAAGAGTACCATACTGTACTTCTAATGTATTCATCAAGATGTAAACAAGTTGTAAATTTCATCTGTTTAATATTGTCCATGTAATAACGAGTGAATCCGTCTGGATCGGTCAGTTATTCATAATTGAAGCAGAATATTTGTTTGATCAGGTTAAATCCTTATCTTTTTTTATCAAATATTACTCTTACTTTCGTTCCTGTTCCAAGCTGGCTTGTGATGTCCAGTCTGCCTCCATGAACTTCTGCGATTTTTACACATAACGCAAGTCCAAGTCCTGCTCCGCCCTCCTGGCGGCTTCTGGATTTGTCTACCATGTAAAAAGCTTCCGTAATTTTTCCCAGTTCTTCCTGTGGGATTCCCCGACCGTTGTCTGCAACTTCCAGAATTTTCCTACCCGATTCTTTATATGCTTTTACGGTAATACGACCTCCTGCTTCTGTAGCACGGAGAGCGTTATCTATCAAATTTACAAGAAGACTTTCCATTAATTCATCATCCATTTTCATAGAAAAATCTTCGTATTCTGTCTGCAATTGTATCTGTCTCTGCGCTGCCTGTTCTGCCTCTAGCTGAACTACATGTTCCAGCAGTTCTCCTATAGAGTGTGACTCCATTTTTATTGAATCATTCTGATGGAGCCCCAGCATCTGGAGCATTTTTCCGGAAAGTTTTTCAAGTCTTTTTCCCTCACGGCTGATATGTTCCAAGGCACGGTCTTTTTGTTCATCGTTTAGTTTTACATGCCGCAGAGTGTCTGAATATCCAATAATAGAAGTAAGAGGTGTTTTCATTTCGTGGGCAAGTGCTCCCATAAGCATTTCCTGTTTTCCGGCTACTTCCTGCAGTTTTTCCATTTGCTGTACGGTCCGCTTCATCATTAGATAGATAAACAGACCAGCAATGCAAAATACTGCCAGATAGATTCCCAGGAACCAGGCTGCCGTCTGTCTCAGTTCCGTAAACATAGAAGTAACATCACGGACTGAAAGTATTTCGTAACCCTCTGGATTTGTAAGCAGCGCATGCTGTAAAAGTAAGTATTTGTGATTCAGTTTCTGGATTTTGTACTCATAGGAATCCGTTTTGTTGTTTAAACCGAGATTATCCATGCTGACAATCTCATAATCTGTGCGGTTTACTACGGCTTCTTTACTTTCGGAATTAATGAGGAGCATTTTCTCACCGCAGCATCTCAGAAACTGGAATTCCAGATAAGATTTTTTTCCTGTTTCTGACATCTGCTCATATTTACTGTTGTCCCAGAATTGTTCCAGGAGATTTTTTCCATTTGCAAGCTGTCGTCCATAGGTTTCAGCAGCATTATTCAGGCTTCTTTTTCCTGTGACATACAGGCTCAGGACACCGACCGGTATCAGAGAGCACAAAAGTGTTATCAGCATAAGTGCTACTGTCCGTTTCCACAACTTCATAGCGGTTAGTCCTCCAGTCGATAGCCAAGTTTTGGGATTGTTTTTATTTCATCGTACAACTCCAGTTTCTTGCGGAGCTGGCCGATATGCACGTCTACAGTTCTGCTCTCTCCCAGATATTCTTCGCCCCAGACACGTTTTAATAGTTCTTCTCTTCCAAGTGCGATGTTTTTGTTCTGTAAGAGCAGGATAAAGAGATCGTATTCCAGTGGTTTCAGGTTTACGGGAATCCCATCTTTCAGAATCTGATGGCTCTGGAGATCTGCCTGAATATTTTTGATTGTGAGAATTCTCTTTGCACGGCCGGTTCTTTCAAGGATTTTTTCAATCCGTACAAGAAGTTCCAACATTTCGAAAGGCTTTACCATATAATCTTCTGCACCGAGTTTCAGGCCTTTTACTTTGGATGCTACGTCATCTTTTGCAGTAAGGTAGATCACCGGGAGATTCTTTGCGCGGAAATCTTCCATCAGAGCAAAGCCATCTTTGCCGGGAAGCATAATATCGACAACTGCAAGGTCTGCATCTTCATTCCATAGCAATAGGCGCTGGGCTTCTATTCCGTCGTAGGCGGCTACTGTTTCGTATCCAGCTATGGTTAGGTTCATACATAATAATTCGGAAATTGCTCTGTCATCTTCGATTACCAGGATTTTGTTTTTCATTTTGGGATCACCTCGATTAGTTTATGGAAATAGTATAACGTTTCGAAGATGTAGCGTCTACAAAGATATATATTTTACTTCATTAGTCATACTATTCTATCCACTCATATACCAGATAATCAACCCCTGCATCTATCATAACAGGAGCATCTGAATGCAACTTAGTTATAATCGAACAGTATCCTACATTATGGTACAAATATTCCAGACGTTTGCGGGGTAATTTTGTAATTTTCCTGGTATTCTGGCGTATATAGCATTCTTTATTTAAGATTCGTTTTAAAGTTTTACTACACTTATATACAGAAAAGTCTTCTGGATTACTTAGATGATATTTCAAAATCAAATTCCTGATGTTTGGGCTAAGTTTTCTGACAGAATCATAATAGGATGTATCATTGTCAAAGGTAAATATTAGCCATTTGTGCTCTATACGGATTTTTTTAATTATACAATCATGTGGTACCGGGATTGTCGGCAGAACATCTTTGTTTAAATAATATGTCTTCTTCATTTTCATCTTATCTGTACTGTAAACTTGTCTCCTATTGGTATTGCATCATCTGTGGGGCTTTCTCCCTCATTATATACATAGACTGTGAATTCTTCGTAGATATCATCAGAGGAATCCTTATCCATTTTTTCTTCAGACACCTG
>CAUEAK010000091.1:0-6552 GCA_958454115.1 Blautia wexlerae | reverse complement strand
CACGCTCCACACTGGCAATAGAGAATATTTTGTTATTGTTCACACACCACTATCCAGCGAGGTGTTTTGGCATGAATATGCCAAAATCCCGAGACATACAAGCCAAAATTCCATTGCCGTAGGCAATCTGGAATGAATTTTGGCTACGTTACTGTGAACGGAGTGAACAGTAACAATATTTTGTCAGTACAGCAGTGCGTAAATATAAAGGAGAAGATTAATTATGGCAAAAGAATGTAACAACACTTCATGCGACAAAGCAAGCTGCGAAGGTTGTTCAAGCAGCAAGAAACAGCAGAGCTTTCAGGCAGAAATGAATGCTCAGTCAAATGTAAAACATGTGATCGGGGTTGTCAGCGGAAAGGGTGGAGTTGGTAAATCCTTCGTAACAGGCTCTCTGGCAAACATGATGGCAGCACAGGGATACAAAGTCGGTATCCTGGATGCGGATATCACAGGACCGTCCATTCCGAAAATGTATGGATTAAAGGGTGCAGCAATGGCAAATGATGAAGGTATCTACCCGATGATCACAAAAAACGGGATCAAGGTAATGTCCATCAACCTTCTGCTTCCTACAGAGGATACTCCTGTAATCTGGAGAGGTCCGGTTCTTGCAAATATGGTAAAACAGTTCTGGACAGATGTTATCTGGGGCGACGTAGACTATCTGTTTGTGGATATGCCTCCTGGAACAGGTGATGTTCCGCTTACAGCATTCCAGTCTCTGCCGATCGAAGGAATCGTGATCGTAACATCACCTCAGGATCTGGTTAAGATGATCGTTAAGAAAGCCTTTAATATGGCTGAGATGATGAAGATACCGGTACTTGGAATCGTAGAGAACTACAGCTATGTGAAATGTCCGGACTGCGGAAAAGAGATCAAAGTCTTCGGTGAGAGCCATATTGATGAGATCGCAGCAGAGCTGAAGGTTCCTGTACTTGGAAAAATGCCGATTGATATGGATTATGCAACCAAGGCAGACGGCGGATTCTTTGCAGCAATCGATAATCAGTATATTACTGATGCACTGGCTGTAATGCCGAAATAAGAAAAAGAAGTTCTCATTCAGTAAGAAACGCGATTATAAAAATTGTTGTTTCAGTACTGAGTGAGGACTTCTTTTATTATATGGAAGTAAACATTTCAATAAAGCGTTCAGCAGCCTGAGAGACAGTAAGACTGTCATGCTGGGCAAGTATAAGCTGACGTCCGGGAAGAGGCTCTTTTAACATGAGTGGTGTCAGCTGATCATTTTCTTTTAACATATAATCAGGAACGCAGGCAATCCCCAGTCCGATCCGTGCCAGATCCAGAAGCAGGTCATTACTGTTTAACTCTACTTCAGGAAGAAGCTTGAGATTATGGGCTGTGAATGCCTCTCGCAGATATTCACTGGTGGTACTTTTGGGGGAAAGCATCAGGATTGGATAGTTCAGAAGCTCCTGCAGTTCGGTCTGAACAGTGTGTACAGGAAAGTAATCCGTATTGGCAACGAATACATCGTGGAATTCTTTTAGCACACGTGTCTGAAAATGGCTGCCAAGTCTGGAATTAGGACAGTTGCATACAATCAGATCTGCTTGACCTTTCTCCAGAAGCTCTGCACAGCCGATGGAGGTACTGTTTGTGACTTTGATACGGACATCCGGGTAGGTTTGATGGAATTTCTGAAGATAATCAATGAGAAAATACCGGCAGATCGTATCGCTGGCAGCAATACGCAGCTGGCCTTTCAGCAGATTGTCTCCTGACAGGAGAGATTCTCCCTCGTCCAGAAGCTGGAGAGCCGGTTTTACATGCTGGAGCAGAAGTTCTCCTTCAGGAGTTAACAATACTTTCTTGGTACTGCGGATAAAAAGAGGATGATTTAGCTTCTTTTCCAGAGTTTTAATGGACTGGCTGACTGCTGACTGGGAGATAAAAAGCTGGCGGGAGGCCTCTGAGAAGCTGAGGGTGGTGGCAACATAGTAGAATACTTTGTATAGTTCAAGATTAATATCCATAGAAATAAATCCTTTCATAAAATAATGTGATGATACAAATTGTCGGCAGCAATGGAACTTTAGAGCTTGTATGTCTCGGGAGTTTAGCATATTCATTCCAAAACATTTCACGGATAGTGATTAATTAGTGTTACTGTTCACTCCGTTCTCAGTAACACGCTTCGCGATGCACAGAATTTATGCTAATCGCATAAATTCGCGCGGTATATCTCGGGTTTTCTGTGACCTTCGCTCACAAAAAACACCTCGCGGGATATTACCAGTGAACAGTAACTAATTAGTTACATTAATAAAAAATATAAGATATATTAATTTTACTAATGATATTTCCTATGATACTATAAAGAAAGCAATAGTTCAAGCAGCAGGTTCACTGGAGTCGGGCTGCAAGGTGCTTTTAAAGCATTTTTAAAACAATGCATACATAAGAAAGGAGTTTCTATGAGTAACGTAAGACGTGTCTATGTAGAAAAGAAACCGGCCTTCGCTGTACAGGCAAAGGAATTAAAACATGAGGTCAGCAGCTATCTGGGAATTAAATCCGTAACAGCAGTACGTGTGCTGATCCGCTATGATGTAGAGAATATTTCTGATGAAGTTTTTGATAAAGCATGCAAAACTGTTTTTGCAGAGCCACCTGTAGATGATTTATATCTGGAGAATTTTGAGGCAGCAGCAGGCTCCCGCATCTTTTCTGTAGAATTTTTACCGGGACAGTTTGACCAGAGAGCAGATTCTGCTGTTCAGTGTGTACAGTTCCTGGATGAGAATGCACAGCCTATCATTCGTTCCGCAACTACTTATGTAATTGAAGGAACTATTACAGATGAAGAATTTGATGCTATCAAGCATCACTGCATCAACCCTGTAGATTCCCGTGAGACAGGTCTGGAGAAACCGGAAACACTGGTAACTGTATTCCCGGAACCGGAAGATGTTAAGATTTTTGACGGATTCAAGGAAATGCCGGAAGCAGAATTAAAGGAACTTTATGATTCTTTAAATCTTGCAATGACATTCAAGGATTTCCAGCATATCCAGCATTATTTCAAAGAAGAAGAGAAACGTGACCCATCCATGACAGAAATCCGTGTACTGGATACCTACTGGTCTGATCATTGCCGTCACACAACCTTCTCCACAGAACTGACAGATGTAAAATTTGACGAAGGTGATTACAAAGCACCGATCGTAGATACTTACAGGAAATATCTTGCTGACAGAGAAGAACTTTACAAAGGCCGTAAGGACAAATTTGTCTGCCTGATGGATCTGGCTCTGATGGCTATGAAGAAACTGAAAGCAGAAGGAAAGCTTGCTGATCAGGAAGAATCTGATGAGATTAATGCCTGCAGTATTGTAGTTCCTGTAGATGTTGACGGTAAAGAAGAGGAATGGCTGATCAACTTCAAGAATGAGACACATAACCATCCTACTGAGATCGAGCCATTCGGTGGTGCAGCTACCTGCCTTGGCGGTGCGATCCGTGACCCGCTTTCAGGACGTACTTATGTATATCAGGCAATGCGTGTAACAGGTGCAGCAGATCCTACTGTTTCTGTAAAAGAAACTCTCAAGGGTAAACTTCCGCAGAAGAAACTGGTAAGAAGCGCAGCTCATGGTTACAGCTCCTATGGAAACCAGATTGGTCTTGCAACAGGTTATGTAAAAGAAGTTTACCATCCTAACTATGTGGCAAAACGTATGGAAATCGGTGCTGTTATGGGTGCTGCTCCCAGACGTGCGGTTATCCGTGAGAATTCTGATCCGGGAGATATCATTATCTTACTTGGAGGACGTACAGGACGTGACGGTATCGGTGGTGCTACCGGTTCTTCCAAGGTTCATACAGAGGCTTCCATCGAAGTGTGCGGTGCTGAGGTTCAGAAGGGTAATGCACCTACTGAACGTAAGATTCAGCGTATGTTCCGCCGTGAAGAAGTCAGCCATATTATCAAGAAATGTAATGACTTTGGTGCAGGCGGTGTTTCCGTTGCTATCGGTGAGCTGGCAGCAGGTCTTAGAGTAGATCTTGACAAGGTTCCGAAGAAATATGCAGGTCTTGACGGAACTGAGATTGCAATCTCCGAATCTCAGGAACGTATGGCTGTAGTAGTTGACCCGAAAGATGTAGATACTTTCCTTGGCTATGCAAATGAAGAGAACCTGGAGGCAATTCCTGTTGCAGTTGTAACAGAGGATCCTCGTCTGGTACTTGTATGGAGAGGAAAAGAAATCGTAAATATTTCCCGTGCATTCCTTGACACTAACGGTGCACATCAGGAGACAACTGTAGAAGTAGAAATTCCGAACAAAGAAGACAACCTCTTTGAAGAGCGTCCGGATGTAGCTGATGTAAAAGCTAAATGGATGGAAACTCTGGCAGACTTAAATGTATGCTCTCAGAAAGGACTTGTGGAAATGTTCGACGGTTCTATCGGAGCAGGCAGTGTATTTATGCCATACGGTGGTAAATATCAGCTCACAGAGACTCAGTCCATGGTAGCAAAGGTTCCGGTACAGAATGGTAAAACAGATACTGTAACCATGATGAGCTATGGCTTTGATCCGTATTTATCTTCCTGGAGCCCATATCACGGAGCTGCTTATGCAGTGACAGAGTCTGTTGCAAGAATCGTGGCTACAGGTGGTGACTATAAGAAAATCCGTTTCACATTCCAGGAATACTTCCGTCGTATGACAGAAGATCCTAAGAGATGGAGCCAGCCTTTCGCAGCACTTCTCGGTGCTTATGCAGCCCAGATGGGATTTGGACTTCCATCTATCGGTGGTAAGGACAGTATGTCCGGTACATTCAATGATATTGATGTACCTCCGACACTGGTATCTTTCGCTGTTGACGTTGCGAAGATCCAGGATGTGATCACACCGGAATTAAAGAAAGCAGGAAACAAACTGGTATGGCTTCGCGCACCGAAGGATCAGTATGATCTGCCGGATTATGCAGGAATCATGGATCAGTATGAAAAACTTCATAAAGATATGCAGGACGGCAAAGTTGTTTCGGCTTATGCACTTGATCGTCATGGTATTGCAGCTGCAGTTGCAAAGATGGCATTTGGTAATGGCATGGGCGTAAAGATTGAGCATAACCTTGATCCGAGAGATTTCTTTGCACCTGGATTTGGCGATATTATCCTGGAAGTTCCGGATGGTAAGGTTGGAGAGCTTTCCATCACTTATACAGTGATCGGTGAAGTAACTGCTGACGGTAACTTCTCCTATGGAAATACAGTGATCACTGTAGACGAAGCTGAAAATGCATGGAAAGGTACTCTGGAAAAAGTATTTAAGACAGTTTCTTCTGAGAATGATAAAGAGGCAGCTGACAGAGATGAGAAGCTTTATCGTGCAGACAGCATCTATGTATGCAAGAACAAAGTTGCAAAACCTCGTGTATTTATTCCTGTATTCCCTGGAACAAACTGCGAGTATGACAGCACACGTGCATTTGAGCGTGCAGGTGCAGAGGTGGATGTAAAAGTATTCAAGAACCTGACTGCTGAAGATATCCATGACTCTGTAGAGCTCTTTGAGAAAGCAATCGATCAGGCACAGATTATCATGTTCCCGGGCGGATTCTCCGCAGGTGACGAACCGGATGGTTCTGCGAAATTCTTTGCAACTGCATTCCAGAATGCGAAGATCAAAGAAGCTGTTATGAAGCTGATTAATGAGAGAGATGGTCTGGCACTTGGTATCTGTAACGGATTCCAGGCTCTGATCAAGCTTGGTCTTGTACCTTACGGTGAAATCTGCGGACAGAAAGCAGATTCTCCTACACTGACATTTAATACTATCGGACGCCATATTTCCAAGATGGTTTATACGAAGGTTGTTAGTAATAAATCTCCTTGGCTGCAGAAGGCACAGCTTGGCGGTGTATACTGTAACCCGGCTTCACATGGTGAAGGACGTTTCGTTGCAAATGAAGAATGGCTGCAGAAGCTGTTTGCAAACGGACAGGTTGCAACTCAGTATGTAACTCCGGATGGACAGCTCAGTGTTGATGAAGAATGGAATGTCAATGGTTCTTATATGAACATTGAAGGTATTACCAGCCCGGATGGACGTATCCTTGGTAAGATGGCACATAGCGAACGCCGCGGGGACGGAGTTGCCATTAATATCTATGGAGAGCAGGATATTAAAATATTCGAGTCTGGTGTGGAATATTTTAAGTAAAATAGGGGAAAACTTTCCAGACGGAAGGTTCCCAGAGGAAGGACAGAAAGCGCTGTCCCTCCTCTGGACTCCACCCTTGCGCTTCTTTTAAGGGCAGCGCCGGGATTGTGGTGTGGAGGAGTGTATTAACTTTGCGGATTCGCCTGGTTGGGTAGGCTGTGAAGTGAGAAGCGAAGAAGATTAGAGTGTAGTCTCTAAAAAAGATGTGATTTAACGAAAGGGCGGCTGCTTGGGCAGCGCCCTTTTTTGAATAACTGCGCGTCGCATTCTCGTTACTTTCAGTGATACTTAAATGAAAAACTAAATTCCAGCTGTGGATTATCTCAGTAACTATGCG
>CAUEAK010000090.1:0-6698 GCA_958454115.1 Blautia wexlerae | reverse complement strand
TTCACAGGCATGAAGGATTATCAGAACCGTCTTTATGCAAGAGTCCTTTCTCTGCCCAATGTGATGAAAGCCTGTGCAGAGCTGGGATTTGAGGGGAAACATCTGATAGGAATGCAGGGGCCTTTTTCCAGAGAGCTGAATGCTGCAATGCTCAGACAGTATGACTGCAGATATCTGGTCACAAAGGATACAGGAAAAGCAGGGGGATTTCAGGATAAGATCGATGCTGCCCTGGAATGTGATGCAGTTCCTGTGATCATCGGGCGTCCTCTGAAGGAGGAAGGCATGTCTGTGAGAGAATGTAAGAGATTTCTTACAGAGCATTTCAGCTTAGCCCACAGACCGCATATTACATTGCTGGGAATTGGAATGGGAAGTCAAAAACTTCTCACTGTCCAGGGTAAGAACAGCCTGGATCAGGCGGATCTTCTGATCGGTGCCAGGAGGATGGTGGATTCTGTGAAACGTCCGGGACAGGATGTGTTCGTGGAATACAGAAGCCAGGAGATCAGGGATTATATTGATGCACACCCGGAGTATGACAATATTGTGATCGTCCTTTCCGGAGATGTGGGCTTCTACAGCGGAGCCAGAAAGCTTCTGGAAGTACTGTGTCAGGACAGTGCGGATCTGAGAGTACAGAGAAAGAACGGATCAGAGAAGAGTGAGGAAGAACGGGATAGTTCAGCACAAAATAATACAGAGATAGAGATTCAGTGTGGGATTTCCTCAGTTGTATATTTTATGTCCCAAATAGGATTGTCCTGGGATGATGCCAAAATCGTCAGTGCACATGGAAGAGGCTGTAATCTTATCTCACATATCTGTTATGCAGAAAAAGTCTTTTCCATACTTGGAACTTCAGACGGTGTAGCAGTTCTGGCAGAGAAGCTGGTAAAATACGGGATGGGTGATGTGCTCCTTTATGTGGGAGAAAATCTGTCTTATGAAAATGAGAAGATTTTTGTAAAACCAGCCAGTGAACTGACAGAATATAAGGGTGATCCTTTGTCCGTCATCTGTGCAGTAAATGAAAATGCAGGAACACGTCTGGAGACGCATGGGATCAGAGATGAGGAATTTATCAGAGGCAAAGCGCCCATGACAAAGGAAGAGGTGCGTACGGTATCCCTTTCCAAACTGCGGCTGACTGCTGATTCTGTCTGCTATGATGTGGGTGCAGGAACAGGCTCACTGTCAATAGAGATGGCACTTCGTGCTCATCAGGGACAGGTCTGGGCAATTGAGAAAAAGGAAGACGCAGTTGAACTGATCCACCGGAATAAGGTGAAATTTGCAGCGGATAATCTGGAGATTGTGGAAGGACTTGCACCGGAGGCTCTGAAAGATCTTCCGGCACCAACCCATGCTTTTATCGGAGGCTCGTCAGGAAATCTGAAAGAGATCGTGAAGCTGTTACTTGAAAAGAACCCTCAGGTCCGGATCGTGATCAACTGTATCACTCTTGAAACTGTGTCTGAAGCATTGGAAACAGCGAAAGAGTTTGGATTTGAAGAAAATGAAATCGTACAGCTAAGTGCGGCACGTTCAAAGGCAATCGGACGTTATCATATGATGATGGGCGAGAATCCCATTTATATTATTACACTTCAGAATCCCGGGAAATAACAAATGATGCAGATATCAGGGATTACAAATTAACAGTTAAGGAAATACAGATTAACAGTTAATAGATTGGAATGCCCTGAAATTGTTGAAAAAATATAGGACAGAAACAGAGGAGAACAGGGATGGATATTCCAAGAATACTTCTTGCAGCAGGAGCCAGCGGCAGTGGCAAAACACTGATCACCTGCGGACTTCTGCAGGCACTGGTCAATCGAAAAATGAAAGTGGCATCTTTTAAATGCGGACCGGATTATATAGATCCCATGTTTCATTCCAGAGTCATCGGGACGAAATCCCGTAATCTGGACACCTTTTTTACAGATGCCGAGACTACCCGATACCTGCTTGGAAAAAATGCAGCAGACTGCGATATTGCAGTGATGGAAGGTGTTATGGGCTATTATGACGGCGTGGGTGGAATATCCACGAAAGCAAGCGCCTATGACCTGGCAGATACCACAGATACTCCGGTCATCCTTGTGGTAAACAGCAGAGGAATGAGTATTTCCCTGGCAGCTTATATCAAAGGTTTTATGGAGTACAAAGAGAAAAGCCATATCAAAGGCGTGATCTTTAACCAGATGTCTCCCATGCTTTATCCCAGAATGAAGAAGCTGGTGGAAGAACAGCTTGAGGTGGAGGTTCTTGGATATGTGCCAAAGGTAGAGGACTGTGTGATCGAGAGCCGTCATCTGGGTCTTGTGCTTCCTGAGGAGATTTCTGATCTGAAGGAACGTTTGCAGAAGCTTGCCGGAATATTGGAAGATACACTGGAGATTGACAGGATCCTTGCACTTGCCAAAAATGCAGAGGATCTGCAGGTGCCGGAATCTCTGATACAGAAAGACAGGACATATGGATATTGTCTGCCACAGAAGCTGCGTATCGGAGTGGCAAAGGATGAAGCCTTTTGTTTCTTTTATGAAGATAATTTTCGTCTCCTTCAGGAAATGGGGGCAGAGCTGGTTGATTTCTCGCCAGTTCATGATGAACATCTTCCTGCAGATCTGGATGGGATTCTTCTTTATGGCGGTTATCCGGAATTAAATGGAGAGGCACTGGAACGCAATGCATCCATGAAAGAAGAGATTGCACAGGCAGTTAAACAGGGCATGCCATGTATGGCAGAATGCGGAGGCTTTATGTATCTTCATGAGCAGATGGAGGATATGGGCGGAGTGTTCCGGAAAACCTGCGGAGTGATCCCCGGAAAATGTTTCCGTACTCCCAGACTGACCAGATTTGGATATATCACATTAACCGCCGGGAAACCTGTTTTTGGCAGAAGTGCAGAGGAGATCGGTGAGATTCCGGCCCATGAATTCCACTATTTTGATTCTGAGAATTGCGGAAGTGACTTCCATGCGGCGAAGCCTTTAAGTAAAAGAGGCTGGGACTGTATACACAGCAGCAGTAACCTGCTGGCAGGATATCCTCATATCTATTATTATGGAAATCCCCAGATTCCCAGGGCTTTTCTCATGAAATGTCTGGAATATCATAACAAGGAGTTTTAAAAATATGTTATATTACAGTATGCCTGCCCTTGCAGCAGGCTTCATACTTGATCTTATGATAGGAGATCCCAGATGGCTGTATCATCCGGTGTGTCTGATCGGAAATCTGATCGCATTTTTGGAAAAAATACTCCGAAAGATTTTTCCGAAAACAGATAAGGGCGAACTGGCTGCAGGTATAGTGGAAGTGATCCTTGTCTGTCTGTTAAGCGGTGGAATCCCATTTCTGATCCTGCACATTCTCTATGGAATCTCAGTATGGGCGGGATTTGCACTGGAAACCTTCTGGTGTTATCAGCTTCTGGCAACGAAATCTCTGAAAACAGAGAGCATGAAAGTCTATGACAGACTGAAAAACGGAACTTTGGATGAGGCCCGTTATGCAGTATCTATGATCGTAGGTCGTGATACCCAGTCGCTGACAGAGGAGGGGGTTACAAAGGCGGCAGTAGAGACTGTGGCAGAGAATGCTTCTGACGGTGTCATAGCACCGATGCTTTATATGGCAATCGGCGGAGTGTGGCTGATGTTCCTTTACAAAGGAATCAATACCATGGATTCTATGCTGGGATATAAGAATGATAAATATCTGTATTTTGGTCGCTGCGCTGCAAAGCTGGATGATGTGGCCAATTATATTCCAGCCAGACTTTCAGGATGGCTGATGGTGGCAGCCTCTACATTTGTAAAAATGGATGTGAAAAATGCAGCGAAGATCTACCGCAGAGACAGAAGAAATCACGCCAGCCCCAACTCTGCACAGACAGAGGCAGCAATGGCAGGTGCGCTGGAGGTACAGCTTGCAGGCAATGCTTACTATTTCGGAAAGCTTTATGAGAAACCAACCATAGGAGATGGAATCCGCCCTGTGGAGGTGGAGGATATCAGACGTTCCAATCGCCTGCTTTATGCAACAGCGATTCTGGGGGCTGTGATCTTCCTTCTGATCGGAAGCGCAGTGCGATATTGTTTCTTTTTATAATTCCGGTAACGTGGATTGCTGAATAGTTATTAATATAAAACATGTATAGTAAGACAGGAGACAACTGATGACAAAACATATACATGGCGGTGATGTTTATAAATATGATCACTGTCTGGATTTCTCTGCAAACTGTAATCCGCTGGGAACACCGAAGAGTGTAAAGCAGGCGATCATAGACAGTGTAGAGGACCTGAGTGATTATCCCCGTGTAGGATGCGGACCTCTGAAAGAGGCAATCGCAGATTATGAACATACAAAAAAAGAATATCTGATCTGCGGGAATGGAGCCGCAGACCTTATTTTTTCCCTCAGCAGGGCATTGAATCCAAAGAAGGCCCTTCTTCCTGCTCCTACCTTTGCGGAGTATGAACAGGCACTGGTCAGTGTTGGCTGTGAGATCAGCAGATATTATCTGAAAGAGGAAAATGATTTCTGTATACAGAAAGATTATCCGGATGTTCTGAAAAGAGAAAAGCCGGATATTATTTTCCTGTGTAATCCCAATAATCCTACAGGGATCACCATACCTCAGGACCTTCTGGAAGAAATCCTGGAAACCTGTGCCATGCAGGGAATATTTATGGTAGTAGATGAGTGCTTCCTGGATTTTGTAAAAGATCCGGAGAAACATACGCTGAAGGGAAAACTGGAAAAATATCCGGGACTTTTTATTCTTAAGGCATTTACCAAAAGATATGCGATCCCCGGTGTGCGTCTGGGCTATGGATTCTGTTCGGACAGGGAAGTACTTGACCGGATGGAGGCAGTCACCCAGCCCTGGAATGTGTCTACCATGGCACAGCAGGCAGGAATGGCAGCACTGAAGGAATCAGAATATGTGGAAGCAGGACGGCAGATCATTTTCCGGGAATCTGCATGGATGAAGGAAAAGATGAGACAGGTTGGGCTGACGGTATATCCTTCTGAAGCAAATTATATATTCTTTTACGGACCTGAGGATCTCTTTGAAAGATGTGTTGCAAAGGGAATCCTGATCCGGGACTGCAGTAACTATCCGGGGCTGAAAAAAGGATATTATCGTGTGGCAGTGAAGCTGCATGAACAGAATGAAAAGCTGATAGAGGTACTGGAAGAAGTGCTTTCATAAGTAT
This sequence comes from Blautia wexlerae, assembly GCA_958454115.1. Lineage (GTDB taxonomy): Bacteria > Bacillota > Clostridia > Lachnospirales > Lachnospiraceae > Blautia_A > Blautia_A wexlerae_C. The sequence continues at coordinate 1,455 of CAUEAK010000090.1, read as the reverse complement.
TTATACAGGAGAAAAGGGGAAACAAAAAATGGCAAAAGCAATTATGGTGCAGGGGACAATGTCCAATGCAGGAAAAAGCCTTCTGGCAGCAGGGCTTTGCAGGATTTTTAAACAGGATGGATACAGGGTGGCACCCTTTAAATCCCAGAATATGGCACTGAACTCTTTTATTACAGAAGAGGGGCTGGAGATGGGCAGAGCTCAGGTTATGCAGGCGGAGGCAGCCGGAATTAAGCCTTCTGTGCTGATGAACCCCATTCTTCTGAAGCCTACCAATGATGTAGGCTCCCAGGTGATCGTAAACGGAGAAGTCCTGGGAACCATGAGTGCCAGAGACTATTTTAAATATAAGAAAAAGCTGGTGCCGGATATTATGAAAGCCTATGATAAGCTGACATCAGAAAATGATATCATTGTGATCGAGGGGGCCGGAAGCCCGGCGGAGATTAATCTGAAAACAGAAGATATCGTAAATATGGGAATGGCAAAGATGGCAAAGGCACCGGTGCTTCTGGTGGGAGATATTGACAGAGGCGGTGTTTTCGCACAGCTGATCGGTACAGTGGAGCTTCTGGAAGAGGATGAAAGAGAGATGGTAAAGGGTCTGATCATCAACAAATTCCGCGGCGACAAGACCATCCTTGATCCGGGAGTGCAGATGCTGGAGGAGAGAAGCCATATCCCTGTAGTGGGAGTGGCTCCGTATCTGGATATTCAGGTGGAGGATGAGGACAGCCTCACAGAAAGATTTGACAGAAAACAGGAAGTGGATCTTATTGATATTGCGGTGATCCGGGTGCCAAGGATCTCCAATTTCACAGATTTTAATCCACTGGAAAGTATCCCGGGAGTTTCCCTGAGATATGTACAGCATGTCAGTGAACTGAAAAATCCGGATATGATCATCCTTCCAGGAACAAAAAATACAATGGAAGATCTGCTGTGGATGCGGGCTAATGGTCTGGAAGCTGCAGTTTTGAAGGAAGCTGCAAAGGGTAAGATCATCTTTGGAATCTGTGGCGGTTATCAGATGCTGGGTGAGACCTTAAGTGACCCTCATCATGTGGAAGCCGGAGGAACCATCAAGGGAATGGGACTGCTTCCTATGGATACTGTTTTTGCAGAAAAGAAAACCAGAACCAGAGTTTCCGGCAGATTTCTGGAACTGGAGGGAGAACTGCAGGCACTTTCCGGCACAGAACTGGAGGGTTACGAGATCCATATGGGAGAAACTGTGTTAAAAGGTGAAGCCGGACACAGTGTATCCATTGAAGATCAGGTGTCAGGAGAGTGTAAGGAAGACGGTGCATACTGTAAAAATGTCTGCGGAACCTATGTCCATGGAGTTTTTGACAGGGAAGATGTGGCAGAGGCTGTTGTACGTGTTCTGGGTGAGAAAAAGGGAATCGATGTATCTCAGATGACAGGAATCGATTTTGCAGCATTTAAAGAAAC
>CAUEAK010000089.1:0-6714 GCA_958454115.1 Blautia wexlerae | reverse complement strand
AATATGCAAAAGCCGCAGTTGCTTTTGACACAGTGCTTCAGAATGCAAAAGATTCAATGGAAAAAATTGATTAAGATCAAAGAACAATTATAGCAATTCCGGTATTTTATGGAATTGCTATAATTATTTTACCAAAATGTTACTGTTCACTCCGTTCACAGTAACACCAAAACACCTCTCAGGATAACTAACCAATAGTTAATAGACATCTCCTTGTTCCAACTGTATACTGGATATAAAGATTATATTTGTGGCCAGAATCTATTCTGTCCCGGATCACTGTATCAGAAAATCCATATACACCCAAATATTCAAAACAAGGAGGGCTTACATAATGAAAAAGAAAAAATTTCCGGTTTTTATTCTATGCTCACTTCTAACCCTTACCAATATTCAGACACCATGGGCATTTTCGGATGAAGCACTCGATGATCCGGTATTTTCGGATGAATCGGTCGATGATCCGGTATTTCCGGTTGAACTGCCCGACGATCCGGCATTTTCTGACGAAATCACTCCTGATGAAGCAACATACGCCAAAGACACTGCAGATATATCTGCTTCCGGAAATTCCATTCCGATCACTGCTGACAGTGGATTTGCAGACCCTGTTTTCCAAAAATGGATTTCCGAAAACATTGATACAGATCGCAACGGGCTTCTCTCTGACGAAGAAATCTCCATGTGCACAGAAATCAGTATGCCTTCCATGTCAGTCGATTCCCTGGAAGGCATCGAATATTTTTATAATCTGAAAACCCTGGACTGTTCTGACAATGAACTGCTGTTTCTCGATGTATCAGCCAACACAGTTCTGAAATCTCTGAACTGCTCACACAACAATCTGCTCAGTCTGGATCTCTCCTCATGCAAAAAACTGAAAGATCTTGACATCTCCTTTAACAACTGTGGGAGCAACAGTTCTATCAGTCTTCCCAAAAGTTCTTCTGTGGAGAAATTAAACATCTCTTCTGTTGTTCTTGATGATTTTGATTTCTCCCGTTTTTTCAGACTGAAAGAACTGGATTGCAGCAACTGTAATCTGCGCACTCTTAAACCTGCATCTATGCCATCACTGGAAAAGCTTATCTGTTCCGGCAATCTCCTGGATACCCTGAACTTAAGCCGTCTTTCCGGTTTGAAATATCTGGACTGTTCTTCCAACAGTATACAGACTCTGAAACTGCCGGACACCAGATCACTGAATACCCTTTACTGCCAGAATAATCTTCTCACTAAACTGAACCTCTCCGGTTTTTTATCACTGAAGAAACTGAACTGTTCCGACAATAAGCTGTTGGAGCCTGATCTTCGCGGCTGCTTTCCCGAGGAACTGATCTGTAACGATAACGTGATCCGCACTCCTATGGAATTTTATGATCTGTCTCAGTTCGCTTCACCTGAAGATATCACCATAATGGAAAATGGCATGATCGACACCTCTTACCGGCTGACTGCTATTAATAAATTAAACCCTGTAAAAATCCGCCGCAGATTTACCAGTGCCGGCACAGAACAATATGGCACACAGATCATTTACATTGGATATCTGCTTGAAAATGATTTCCGATCACCTGCATTGTTTCAGCAAATGCAGCAGAACTATCCACTGACAGACGATCATATGCTTTCCCGCGAATATCTGAAGGAAGTTTCTTCCCTTTCCTTTGACGAAGATTTTCCGTTATTTCCTTCAGATCTGGCCTATTTTACAGGACTGAAAAGTCTGAGATGTACGGATCTTCCTCAAATCACCGAACTGGATCTCAGCAGAAATCCGGAACTTACCGAACTGATCTGTATTGGAACAGGTATCCGTTCTCTGAACCTTACCTCCAACAAAAGCCTGGAATCTGTTCAGCTGTGTAACAACAGCCTTTCCTCATTAAATATAACCGGACTTACGTCACTTTCCAGCCTTGACTGCCGCTTTAATTCTCTGGTCAGCGTTGATACCACAGGCTGCACTGCTTTGAAGGATAACCTGTTCTTTCCGCAGCATACATGCACCGTCAATGCTGATCATGCAGGAAAAATTTCGTTCGACCAACTGGGAAATTTCCATCAGCAGCTGGATACACCGGCAGCAATCCTCGCAGGCGATGAACTTCTGTACACATCCGGAGATGACTTCTTTACTCTTTTAAGTCCTGCCGTAACCATGACGGAAGCATCTTTTTCCATTATGGATACCAATACATGGCAGATTCTCGGAACCTGCCGGATGACCATAAACATTGAATCAGGAACTCCTGTCACTCCTGAAAAACCGTCATTAAAAAAAATCAAATCCACTCATGAGGTTACCATCACCTGGAAAAAAGCAAAGAATGTCAGTGGATACCGGATTCTCCGCAGAGAAAAGAATAAATCAGAGGCTTCATGGAAAGCAATCGCAACAGTTTCCTCTTCCCGTACCTCCTATACAGACAGTACCGGACTGATCAAGAAATCCTACCTGTATACAGTGCAGTCCTACACTTTCCGGAACGGTAAGAAAATCTACAGTAAATATAACACCAAAGGCCTGACCGGTACAGCAAAACTCAAACGCCCTGCGGTTAAAAAGCCCCAAAAAGATGTTGTCATAAATCTTATGTGGGACGAGGTTCCGGGTGCCGATGGCTATCGCATCTACCGCCGCAGGAAAGGTATCTCCAAATGGACAAAACTGGGAGATATTGAATTTTCCGGGTTGTATTACACAGACGAAACTGCTGTTCCCAAAACAGTCTATGATTATGCAGTCCGCCCATACCGTAAGCTTGGCAGCAAAATTTCTCTGGGTGATTACAGCTCCACCGGATACGTCTGCCAGACTGCAATTCCAAAGGTCAGCCTGACTTCTGTCACTGAGCAGGATGGCGGCGTCACAGTAAAATGGAAACACCAGACTTATGTCACCGGCTACTTTATTTATCGTGCAGACGATCAGAACAGTAAATACTGTAAAATTTCAGATACACCAAACGGTCCTGATTCAGAGGAATACTATGCATATTATGAACCAGTGCCATTCGGCTCCGTAAATCCATTATATAAAGTTCGGGCATACGTCCTTATCGGTAAGAAATATTACTATGGACCATATTCCAGAGCACTGGCTCTAAATCCGTACTCCGATAATCTCAATGCTCACGATTTTTCGGAATTCCACATGGGTTACCAGTTAAGCAACAGTTCTTCCTCCACAGGTTTTGACCGTAACTATGATGACGGTGGCAGTTTTTCCATGGCTGCCGCCTATCTTACACGCGGATCCGGTCCTGTATACGAATGGCAGGCTCCTTACGAAAATATCTCATCAGCATCCTATGACTCATTCACACCTGCGCTTAGAGTAAATGAGATTATGTTTATTCCCCAGCGAAAGAATGCATTAGATAATCAGGCAATCAAACAGGCAATTATGAATTACGGTGCAGTATCTGCATCCTATCTCTCCGTCGACGAATACTACTCCAATGATCAGATTTCCTTCTGCCTTCCCGACGATTACGATGCAGGAAGGGCTCCTGCCGGTTCTGCACCTGTCATATCCACACAACATGCTATTGCTATTGTAGGATGGGATGATGATTACGCAAAAGAAAACTTTCCGGTCCGGCCGGCCGGCAACGGTGCCTTTCTTTGTAAAAACAGCTGGGGAAAAGATTTCGGGGACAATGGATATTTTTATATTTCCTATTACGACGACTTTCTGGGTATGCAGGAGTTCTCCATGGCATTCGGAAAGATTTCCTCTGATAACACCTGTAACCGCATTTATCAGTATGATCCTTTAGGTGCCACCACTGCTTTCGGTTATAATGATGAACTGTACTGTGCCAATGTATTCCCTGAAAACGGACAGAAATTAACCAGGAAAGAGCAGCTTGGTTCTGTCTCCTTCTATACCTATGATAATAATTATAACTATGAAGTTTATATTGTTTCTTCCTTTAAGAATCAAAACTCCTTTCAAAAGCTTCCTTCTCCTGCTGCCCGGGGAAACTGCCGGTATGCCGGATATCATACGGTAGATTTTTCCAGACCTGTGACTTTAAAAGCAGGCACACGTTTTGCTGTAGTCATAAAGTTATGGAGCAGCACAGGTGCAAAAACGTATTTCGAGGCTCCTCTGAACGGTACCAGTTCCAGAGCCACTGCTTCTGACGGAGAAAGTTATATCAGCCATCATGGGGATATATGGACGGATTTTAACACCTATCTGCCAAACACAAATGTGTGCATCAAAGCATTTACCAATGGTAAAATCACAGAAAATGTCCCTGCTGCCGGTTCAGACGGTAAAGATATTTCCTGTGAAAGCTACTCCGCTGAGGAACTGAAAGAACGAGGATTTCTCCTTAATCCGGCTTATGAAGACGGAAATTCAGATATGGTCTCTTCTGTAAGCACCGGAAACGCACCTTCAGCCTCTGCCCCTGTACTTCCTGCCGCCTATGACCTGCGTCAGAGTGGTCGTGTATCCCCTGTGAAAAATCAGGGGGAACAGGGATTATGCTGGACATTCTCCACTTACGCTTCGCTTGAGAGCTTTCTTCTTTGTTCCTGAAAAAAATCCTCTCCCGGAATATCTATGAATATTCATAAATATTTCCGGGAGAGGATTTTTTATAGTCATTTTACATTACAATCCCATTGATCTCCACATTCGCATCTACGTCCTGTGTATAGTCAATATCACTGTAATGGAATCCGAACATATGATAGAAATCTTCCCAGTAGCCGTCAATGTCGCAATACTGATTTACTGTATCTGTAGTGACTGCTTTCCAACATTTCTTTACTTCTTCCTGAATCTCAGGGAGCAGTTCGTAATCATCCATACGGATAAATCCGTTTTCATCTGTCCGGAAACCTTCCGGGGTATAGAGTTTCTGTGTAAAAAGCCTTGCAATCTGCTGAATACAGTTTTCATGATTTCCGGCCCTTTTCATAACTTTATAAAGAATAGCAAAATACAGCGGTACAACCGGAATAGCTGCACTTGCCTGAGTTACCAGACCTTTGTTTACAGAAATTACTGCGCGGACATCCGGATGTGCCTGATTAATCTCTGACATTGTTTTCTGTAAGTGCTGTTTGGCAGTTCCAATGGTTCCATGATAGTAGATTGGATAAGTCAGTTCCGGTCCGATGTAGGAATATGCTACGGTTACTGCATTCTCAGTCAGTACATCTGCTGCTTTCAGCGCATCAATCCAGTCTGCCCAGTCTTCGCCGCCCATAACTTTGACTGTGCTTAAAACCTCTTCTTCAGTAGCCGGTTCTACTGTTTTCTCTGTAATCTCATTATTTCTCAGATCCAGACTCTTCTCTGTAAATGGCTCATCTGTAGTTTTCAGACAGGAAGACCAAGTCTTTCCTTCTGCATCTGTACGTCTCGGTGCTGCCAGGCTGTAGACTACCAGGTCCACTTTTCCAAGATCCTTTTTGATCAGTTCAATCGCCTTCTCCTTGATTTCCTTTGAAAAAGCATCTCCGTTAATGGTCTTTGCATAAACACCTTTCCCGGAAGCCAGTCTGTGAAACTCTGCTGTATTATACCATCCGGGTGTAGCTGTCCTTCTGCCATTTGCCTGACGTTCAAACATGATTCCAAGAGTATCGGCACCACAGTTTTCCAGTGCACAGATACGGGATGCGAGGCCGTAGCCTGTAGAACATCCGATGATCAGTGCTTTTTTTGTTCCGTTTACCATTCCCTGTTTACAGGCGTAATCTGCCTGGTTGCGCACACTCTCTGCACATCCCTGCGGATGTGCGGTTGTACAGATATATTCTCTTACTTTTGGCTCGATGATCATAACTTTTCTCCCTAAATTTATTTCTTTGCCTGATATTTTTTAGTCAAGCGGATAAAATCATCCGCTTCGTTACTTGTTCATAATCGAATAACTGCTCCGCAGTATATACGCTTGAATTGTATGTATTGCAAATATTTTGAATCTCAAAATATTATAGCAAAGAAAAAGCAGAACGTAAAGTAAAAATCTCAGATTCTTCCCTATGTTCTACTTTTTTTACATTCTGGCTCTGATTTCATCTATAAACTTTGTGAAATATGCTCCGCTAGAACATTACATTACTTTTACCCACTATTTCGCAGTAGTACTTCCAAATCCACCATTGCGGATTTCTGTAGCATCATCATCTACCGTGATTCCGTACTCTACAAAGATTCCCTGCATGAATCCTGTATCTGCCGGGATTGTCAGAGTTTTGTTTTCATTGGAATCATTTGTGATCTTTGAAAAAATGTGGCCTTCGTTATCTGAATAGAAATAATCACTGTCAATGATACCAACTGTGTTGTTAAGCTGAAGACGGTATTTAAATCCCAGTCCGCTTCTCGGATAACATTTCAGCACCCATTCCGGCTGCATTTCCACCCGGATTCCTGTCGGGATCTTTACTGTTTCGCCTGGTTTCAGAGTAAATTCTGCCGGTGCGAAAAAGTCATAGCCGGCACTTCCTGCTGTCGCTCTCTTCGGCAGACGGATAGCCTCGTATACTTTCTCTGCTTCTTCCTGAGACTGTGCGAAGGTATCGATCCAGTCTGCTGTGAAGCGTTCTTTGCTTACTTTATGAAATTTCGCGATTCGTTTCATCTGTTTTCCTCCTGTCTGGTCATGCAAAGCTAACACACCTGCTTCGCAGTACACTCATAGCTGAATATTTGGTTACTGTTCACACACCACTATCCCG
>CAUEAK010000088.1:0-6762 GCA_958454115.1 Blautia wexlerae | reverse complement strand
ATTTCTGTTGGAAGACTTTTAGGTGTTATTAGTGCCAGAAATAGGTAATGGGAAGTTATTTAGAGTAAAATAAAAATTGTAAAAAGTAAAAAAGAAAGGATAAAAAATGAGAAAAAAGATTCTGAAAGTGTTTTTTGTGATATTGACAGGTATCACGGTGACCCTGACAGGATGTGAATTGTCAGGAAGCAACGAATCCGCGCAAACGGAAAGCGAAAGTGGTAAGGATGCTGTAAAGTTTATTCCAAATCTTACTACGGCTGTTACCAGGAAGCCAACGCCCACAGCTGTGGCAGCAAATCCAGGAGACAGTGTGCAGAATCAACAGTCTGGAAATAACGCAGAAGCGGAAATTTACCAAAGCCAGGAAGATCCCGCAGATCAGGAATCTGCACAGGAAGAAACTTATGATATCCAATATATCACTGGTAATATTCTGTATTCCGATGAAAATACGATAACAGTAGAAGTGGGCGAATCAGGAAATTATTATAATATGGTTTTTAATATAGAAAACGCCGTCCTGAATATAGCTAATGGGAGTGCTGTACGATCCGGACTGAATGTTGACCTGGAGTATTATAGTCAGAATAACGTTAATATAGTAATCATGCTTACGAGTGATGGGGAGGAATATTTACCTTCCAGTACATTAGAGGAAGCGCAGAAAATGACCGACGAATATGTACCTGATGTGAGTGAATCGGAAAACGAAGATTTTGAAGATACCTCTCCCAGTGAATATTAGATTTTCTCGCATTTTCTCGGAAAAGGCACTGCATATGCAGCGCCTTTTTCTCAGGTGCGCTCGTCAGGCGCATGTTCAAAAATCGTTAAACACCTGCAAGCTTTGCAAAAGTATCTCTTCCCGCAATTCCATCCGCAGTTAATCTCTTAGAAGTCTGGAATTTTTTCACACCTTGCTTTGTGGCGGCTCCAAAGGCATTATCAATCCCGTTATTCAGGGTAATACCATGAGCATAAAGACCAATCTGCAGAACTCCGACATAAAGGTTATTGGCCCCTTCTGAAAGCACATGAGCAGCACAGGCATTGGATGTGTTTGTTCCCCAGATGCCATCGGTTGTAAGGCCAGTGCCGTATACGGAATTAAGTGCAGTCTGGATTGCTTTAATATATGCTTTCTGACTCGCAGATCCCCAGATACCGTCTACAGTCAATCCGGCTTTGAACTTTGAGTTCAATGCAGTCTGAGCTGTTTTAACTGCGGAGGAACCTGTGGAAGCAGTTCCTTTGCCTACATAATCCTGATGCATATAACCGATTCCGATTCCAGACACTTTCACATGAACCCATACACCAGAGTTGGTTCCATCTAGCTCAAGGCTGGTTCCCTTTGATACCGTACCCATGATGGCTCCGCCTGGCGTCTGACGTACATAAACGCCATCTCCAGTACATACCCCAGTGCTTTTCGTTGTCCAGGTAGAAGGAGTTGTTGTTTCGCCAGAGTTATTAATGGAATTAATAATACTATAATCCGGCCTGGCGAATCTTGTACCGGAGGACGCACTCAATGTACGGTTTCTCTGATATACGCCGATCCCTTCAGCTACCACACCGGAACCGTCATTTGTATTGCCTTCAATGGTAGTATAAGAATTACCACTAACAGCAATAACAAGTCCAGTATGATTAAATACCGACCCATTATGATACATTACGATGTCTCCAGCTTTCGGCGTAGAATAATTGGTAAATTTGGTTGAAATGTTTGGAACACTTATATACGGCCAATGCTTTAATAATTCCGAAGCCTTCGACTTGTTAAAGGCTTTCATAAATACCCAGCTTATAAAGCAGGCACACCATGCCTGACCCTGGTATTCTGGTGCAACATCCCGCCAATACTTTGTATAATTAGCGGTTCCTGCATTTGCGGTCTTGCTGTCAAGATTTGCATTCGATGCTTTCTCACGATAACCGATTTCTGCTTTTGCAATATTTATCGCTGCCTGAATTGCATCGGATGCTGTCACCTTATAATTAGTGATATAGGTCTTTAATGCATTATATACCATTTTCTGTCGGCTCTTATATGCTCCGACCTGATTTCCGGTATCTGTCTGGCAGGCAGTATAAAGATGATCCAGTGTGTAAGGCTTTGTAGTCTTGGCAAGAATCCTTTTCACCGCAGAAAGTCCACCCTGATGGCGAAAATTTGCACACATCATTTTGGCATCCATTGCTGTAACGCCCAGAGAAGCTGCTTCCTTCACATAAGTTTCCATCTGTCCATCCATAAGCTGATCCTGGCAGCGATGACCAACTGTTGAATTGATAATATGTACAATTGCCTTCGCTTTTGCCGAGGTTTTTGAGAGCTGATAGTTTGACCAGTCTGTTTTATTAAGATCCGCCGCGACACCGGCCGTATCATACTTGCTGAAAGTTGCGGCATCAGTAGTTTTAATCTTAAGAAGAAGTGTACGAGCCTCATTGCCATACCACTGTCCGGCACCGATTGTGATCGCATGTTCCGCAGAACTGTTGGTATATGCTTCCGTAAAATCAGCATAGTCCTTTTGTCCATATACTTGTCCGCCAGTTTCCACTGCATAAATAATATTTCGCATTACAAGTTTTTCATGATCTGTCATTGTGTTTTTTCTCCTTTTGAAATTTTGGAATTTGCAAATTCATTTTATAAGGAGAAAAATAGTCTCAAAATGTAAACCGCTAATCAAGATTTTTGACAAAAAAGTGCCGTGAAATCCAATGAGCAGAAGTGCAAAAGCAGGATTCATGTTCGGCAAGTGATGAAGAGCAAATTTGATGGCTGAAAACGAAAAAAGCCCTTGGGCTGTACCGTATGCTACTGCGCAATGACTTTTGAGAATGAAAATGAGACAGTTGTTACTGTTGGAAGACTTTTAGGTGTTGTTAGTGCCAGAAATATATTATGGGGTGTTATATGAGGTAAAATAAAGAAGTAAAGGTTGACAACAAGGATAAACGATATGTCAATGTAACTATTGACTGTATAGATGGGAATGGGATGAGGGGAATACCTCTTAGATGTCCTTACCTCTATACCATAAAAAGAAATAAGTCTGTAAGAGATTTCTCTTGCTTACAAACTTATTATACGAGATGGAGAAAAGCATGTGCGGAATTTGTGGATTTTTCGGAAAGAAAAAGAACAAAAGAGAGATTGTGGAAAAAATGAAGGAAAAGCTGGTACATCGAGGTCCAGATGCGCAGGGCAGTTTTGTAAATGACAGCGTGGCCCTTGGATTTCGCCGCCTGAGTATCATCGACCTGGAAGGCGGCCTGCAGCCTATGAAAAGCAGCAGTCAGAACCTGACAGTGGTGTTTAACGGAGAAATCTATAATTACCAGGAACTGCGGGAGCAGATGGAACGGGAAAAGAAGATTCTTTTTGTCACCCGCTCGGACACGGAGACGCTGGTGAATGGTCTTGAGGCTTATGGTCCGGCGTTTGTGGAGCAGCTTCGTGGAATGTTTGCCTTCGCCGTCTGGAATGAGAAAAAAGAAGAACTGATGCTGGCGAGGGATTTTTTCGGAATCAAGCCGTTGTTTTACACAGTGGTGGATGGAAATTTCGTGTTTGCGTCGGAGATTAAGAGCATCCTGCAGTTCCCGGGCGTCCCGAAAAAGTTGAATGAACGGGCGCTGGAGCAGTATCTTTCTTTTCAGTATTCCGTGCTGGAGGAAACTTTTTTTGAGGGAATCTACCGCCTTCCGCCGGGCTGTATGCTGTTTTACCGCCAGGGAAAGTATGAAATCTGCAGATATTTTCAGCCGAAGCTACAGCCCGAGGCGGGGTGTTCGCTGGCGGATATGGAGAAAAAACTGGAGAGCGTGCTTAAAAAATCCGTCCGCCGCCATATGGTCAGTGATGTGGAAGTGGGAACTTTCTTGTCCGGCGGTGTGGATTCGGGTTTTATTGCCGTGTTGTCCGGGGCAAAAATGGCGTTTACGGTGGGATTTCTGGATGGGAACAGCGGCTACAACGAGGAAAACAGGGCCAGGGAGGTGGCCCGGTATGCGCATCTTTCTTATCACATGCATACTATCGGGAAAAAGGAGTTCTGGGATGTGCTTCCAAAGGTAATGTACGCCCTCGACGAGCCCAGCGGTGATGCTTCTGCCGTCGCCATGTATTTTTTGGCTGCCAAGGCGTCTCGTTATGTGAAGGTGGTGCTCTCCGGGGAGGGTGCGGACGAACTATTTGGCGGTTATAATATCTACCGGGAGCCTCTGGCTCTTCAGAAAGTGGCCTGGATTCCTGAAAAGATCCGGCGTGCGGTTTCCCGGCAGGCGAAAAAACTGCCGGACCGCCGCGGCAAGAGCTTTCTGATCCGGGCCGGCCAACGGGTGGAGGAACGGTTTATCGGGAACGCCCATATTTTCACCGACGAGGAGCGCCGGGAGCTTTTGAAAAATCCGACCGACACGCCGTCCTGTCAGGAGTTTCTGCGAAAGACTTATGAAGAAGCCGCCGGGCTTTCCGACCCGGAGAAAATGCAGAACATCGACCTGAAATACTGGCTGGCCGGGGATATTTTGCAGAAAACCGACCGCATGAGCATGGCCCATTCGCTGGAGGTGCGCGTGCCCTTCCTGGACCGGGATGTGTTCGAGGCTGTCCGGACACTTCCGCCGGAGGCAAAATTTGCCCACGGAAAGACGAAGTATCTGTTTAGGAAGGTGGCCCGGAAATACATCCCGGAAGACACGGCCGCGCGGAAAAAGCTGGGATTTCCGGTGCCTGTCCGTGTCTGGCTGCGGGACGACGACTGGTACGGGAGAGTTAAAAAAATGTTTCAAAGCCCCATATCCCGTCAGTATTTCCACACGGAAAAGCTGACGGCGCTTCTGGAGGAGCATCACGCGGGAAAGAAGGACAACAGCCGGAAAATCTGGACGGTGCTGGCGTTTTTGTTCTGGTATCAGGAATATTTTGATGAGTAAAAATAATAAGAATAACCCAAAAAAGATTGTAAAAATAGATTTTGAAAGTATTTTTGGTAATGATGGCGGGAAGCAGCTGTAAAATATATAGCTTCTGTAGTGAGGATTATATGCAGGATGGAAATTGGGAATATTGTTTAAATACAATATTCCTTTTTTTATAGATATAAGAAACCTTTGATTCTGAACAAAAAAATAAAAAATAAGTTTACATTTTTATGCCCAGATACTCTTTAAAAAATAAAAGGGTATATGATGCAGGGATATAAAGATTTGGTATACAGGCAAAAAATGATTCAAAATACATGCAAAGCTTACTTTGCATAATGGAACCTTTAGTAAAATCATATGCAAAAAAAATATTCTTTCTAGATTGGGATGACGCAACTCAAGAATTGAATTTGGCAATTATAGAAGCAGTAAAAACAATCGCCACTTGTGAAGACGATTATCAGTGTTTGAAATTCATTACCAATTCAGTGAAATATAAATTTGCTCATCTTTGCAAGAGAAACTTAAAAAAAGAAAAATACGAATGTGCATATATGGATAATGAAGGTGATTTACAAGAAAGCTATAGAGCGGATTATTCATCTGTGGAATTAGCATTTGATCTAAAAAATATAACCTTAAAAATGACTTCAAACCAAAGGGATATTTTAAAATACTTGATTTTAGGGTGGTCAGATAGTGAAATCGCATCTTTCTTACACTTTAGCCGTCAATATGTAAACAGAGAAAAGAAAAAAATATATCAATTTCTGAAATGATTTTTTACATAAATAGTAAGTACTGAATATTGCTTGAATTTGTGACATAAACATATTTGCAGCAGTCAAAAGAAGAAGCAACATGTTTGAAAGAAAAATTAAGTCAAAAATGCCGCAGCCTTTGAAAATATTGGCTGCGGCATTTAAAATATATGATATGTTTGATGTAAAAAACATCAGGTTCTCAACCAGACATTTGGGTAAGTCAAGATGATGCTTCTGATATAAGATATGCAACATTAAAATCATCATATACTTGAGAATTTAAATGCATATCTTCATATAACTTGATATAGTCGCCGATTGTTTTGCCAAAAACAGAACTATTACAATTATTGCATGTGTTATCCTCTGCATATATATGAGTGTTTCCATCGTTGTCCTCAACAAATAAGAGAGTAACATCTATTTTATCTTCTGTTAACCAGAAAGAGATATATTTTGAAAGAGTCCCATCAATTTCTGTGGCACCATCCGGAATTTGTTCATCTGATTCCAGCTCATTAATATGTTCCCAAAAAATTTGAGGAGAGAACACAAGTAATTTTAAGTTTTTTTGAGAGTCTTCTGAGTACCATATATGTGCTTCTGTGTTGAGATAGTCGGTTATATTAATATCCGTATCTGCCGGTAACTCATAAGTTTCACCGACGTCGGAAGTCAGTGAAAAGGTTTTGGTATGATTAGAATAAGAAGTGACAATCCCCTTGACAAAATAGTAAGTTGTATCTGACTCACTGTCATAATAAGAGCCGGAACCATCTATATCATAAGATACATGTTGCCCCTCAGGCTCCTTAGGGGCGGAAAGGGTGATTAGATCTGAGGGGGCTTTGCCAAAAGCTTGTCCGGATAGCAATATACTACCGAGTACGATACTGCCTGCGATACATAGAATTTTTACATTATTCATGGTTAAATGGCCTCCTTGTTTAGTTGTTGAATATTATATCAATTAAAGTGTGAAAATTGTAATTTTGACTTATCGAAATATGTTTTAGAAATGAGTAGGATTTCGGTTATTTTTGAATAT
>CAUEAK010000087.1:0-6850 GCA_958454115.1 Blautia wexlerae | reverse complement strand
CTTTTATAGCCGTAATCCTTTAATATCTTTAATGCGTGATAAGATCATATTGCAACTGCAGCTGATAATGCCAGGCAGTGTATCAATGACATTGTGCAGGAAGTATTCCATTTCATCACCTGATGAAGCAACGGCATGTACATGAAGCCTGTCTCTTCCTGTGACACGGTAAATCTGTGAGACTGTATCATTTTTGTACAATATATCTGTCACCTGCGCCAGGTACTCCGGTTTTGTTTCAATTTCAAAATAGCATGATACAGCCCCACTGATTTTTTGCGGATTAATAATTGTTGTATATTCTTCGATTACGCCTCTTTTCTCCAAAGCCTGGATACGGGCTTTTACTGCCACTCTGGAAATACCGGTTTCTTCACCGATATCAGAGTAAGAGATACGTGCGTTTTCTATAAGCAGCCGGATAATCTTCTGATCCAGCTCATCTAAACCGTCCAGGTACATAAGTTCCCTCCTGTAAAATAATATAAAATAATATCCATCTGATAGCAGCTTTTTTCAATATCAAATATCATATCATTTATATTACTAAAAGTAAACAGCAGCTTGACTTATTTGCTGTAACTACATATAATTGTTGCGTAACGAAATCTTAAACTTACATTTTGAAAATACAATCGTGATTTCGGATAAAAAGCAGGAATTGATGGAGGAAAATGAGAATGTCAAAAGATGAATATTTAATCACAGATGCCCCTCTTAAAGCACTGACTGTTTTTGCAATGCCTATGATTCTGGGCAGCTTCTTTCAACAAGTATATAATATGGCTGATTCCATTATCGTCGGTCAGTTTGTGGGATCCTCTGCACTTGCGGCAGTTGGAGCCTGTGCCGCTTTGACCAATGTTTTCATCTGTGTGGCTTTGGGAGCCGGTGTAGGAGCAGGTGTACTTGTGAGCCGCTATTTTGGAGCTCAGAATTATAGCAAAATGAAAACAATTGTGTCAACATCGTTGATCAGTTTTCTGATTCTGAGTATACTTCTGGGGGTTTTTGGCTTTGTTTTTTCTCATTTTATGATGAGTTTATTACAAACACCTGCTGACATACTGGATGAAGCGGTACTGTATCTGCGTGTTTATTTTGTGGGATTTCCCTTTCTGTTTATGTACAATATCCTTTCAACGATGTTCAATTCCATCGGTGAATCGAAGATTCCGCTGGGCCTTTTGATATTTTCTTCTGTTTTGAATATTGTTATGGATCTTTGGATGGTGGCAGGTTTAGGGCTGGGTGTGTTCGGTGCCGCCCTTGCAACTCTCATTGCGCAGGGGATTTCCGCAGTGTTTTCGCTTTTGATTTTCTTTAACCGGATGCGTCGATATAAAAGCCGCTTTAACTGGTTTGACAGGCAGGAGTTACATTCCATGCTTCGTATTGCAGTACCATCGGTTCTTCAGCAATCCACAGTGTCAATTGGTATGATGATCGTACAGGCGGTTGTAAATCCCTTCGGTACACAGGCGCTGGCAGGTTATGCGGCAACCATGAGAGTAGAGAATGTTTTTTCACTGATATTTGTATCCATTGGAAATGCGGTTTCGCCCTATGTTTCCCAGAATCTTGGAGCAAAGAAAATTGAACGTATTAAAAAAGGATATCACGCTGCACTGGTGTTAGATCTGTGTTTCGCAGTCCTTGCTTTCATAGTCATTGAAACACTGCACACCCCAATTTCTTCCTTATTCCTTGGAAAAGATGGAACCGCTCTGGCATATCAGGTGTCCGGGGATTATATGAAATGGCTGGGATATTTCTTTATTTTTATGGGTATTAAGATGGCAACAGATGGAGTTCTTCGTGGACTTGGAATTATGCGGCCGTTTCTCATTGCCAATATGGTAAACCTTGCCATTCGGCTGTCAGTTGCCTTGATTTTTGCACCGCGTTATGGAATTGCATTTGTCTGGCTTGCTGTACCGGCCGGATGGCTTGCGAATTTTCTGATCTCCTATGGGGCACTTAGAAAATCATGGCCGGTTGATGAAGGAGTTTCATTCCGGTAAATTTCTCTTAAGTTTTGATGGGAAGCTGGATTTGTATGTTAAGAGGTATATTTTCGTTACTGTTCACTGGCAATATCCTGCGAAGCGTGTTGCTGTGAACAGTAACATATTTTCTTATAGACATGATATAGTATGAGTGCTATAATAAAAATAATTTTTTATGGCATTTATTGGCAAACCGGTTGAAAAGCCGGGGCGCAAAGCCAGAAGGAGCTAAAGTCAGATTGAAATCTGGCCATGCCAGCCGGTTGCATCATGCCTCAGTAATAAAAAAAGGTAAATGTTAAATGGGCATTATGGAAAAAGTTCCTGTAAAATTTTTTACAAGGAACTTTTTTTTGTCTTCAAGCGGATATTCGCAACCTCCGCAGGGGACTTACCTGATTCGGTTAAATTTGAGGGAAAATAGAGAAGAACAGCAGGAATGGAGAAAAGATGAAGGGAAAAAGAGTGATTGCAGGCATTCTGCTTGTGGGAATTTTAGCAACTGCCCTGGCAGGGTGCAAAAATGCAGATGTTACTAAAAAAGAAAGAGAAAAGCCCGTTATCACCCTGGGCAGTGACAGTTATCCGCCATACAATTATCTGAATGAAGATGGAATCCCCACAGGAATTGATGTGGAACTGGCTACAGAAGCTTTCAGAAGAATGGGGTATCAGGTGGATGTTGTCCAGATCAACTGGGAGAAGAAAAAAGAACTGGTAGAAAGCGGAGAGATCGACTGTATTATGGGCTGTTTTTCCATGGAAGGACGCCTTGACGATTACCGCTGGGCAGGACCCTACATAGCAAGCCGCCAGGTAGTTGCTGTAAATGAGAGCAGTGATATCTATAAACTAAGTGATCTGGAGGGAAAGAACCTTGCCGTCCAGTCCACAACCAAACCGGAAGGCATCTTTCTGAACCGGACAGATGAAAGGATCCCCAAACTGGGCAATCTGATCAGTCTTGGGCACAGGGAACTAATCTATACCTTTCTGGGAAAAGGATATGTAGATGCAGTTGCTGCACATGAGGAATCCATTGTCCAGTACATGAAGGATTATGATGCAAGCTTCCGTATCCTGGAAGATCCGCTGATGGTGGTCGGGATAGGTGTTGCTTTTGCAAAAGAGGATGACAGAGGAATTTGTGAGCAGATGGATCAGACGCTGGAAGAAATGCGTCAGGATGGCACATCCCTGAAAATCATTAAAAAATATCTGGATGATCCCCAGAAGTATCTGGAGGTGGATGATCTTGGATATTAGGAGAAGAATAAAAGTAAAGCGATTCTGGATATTCGGCATTCTGCTTGGAATCTGTGTGACTGCAGCTTCCCTGTATTACTTTTTTCAGGCAGAGAAAAAGGAAGCAGAGAACAGGATGGTGAAAACTGTAAACTATGTCAAAGTGCAGTGTTCCACCTACACCCATTATAATGAAGCTTCGGAATCTAAAAGTCTCCTCCGCGCCATTGAAAGTGCCAGACAGATGAGTACGAATATCGACATGGAAACAGAAAACGGCGGCCGGCTAAGCCAGGAGTTTCTGAAAGAAAATCTGCAGACCCTCTGGGTGGATGGTATCCTTGTGCTGGATGCAGAGGGAAAGACAGTCTGCAAATACAGCATGGATGAGGCTCTGACCAATGAGATCACAGATTATCTGCAAAAAGACATTATCATGGATTTTACCGGATATGAAGAAAGATCTTATTCGGAACGGATTGACCGAGAAGACGGATCACGTATCGACATTGCAGCCTGTGCCAGAAAAGATGCACCAGGTATGGTTGCAATTTATTATTACACATCTCCGGAATTTGTCAGAAATTATACCCTGACAATACAGAACCTTTTAAATGGCTATAGCACTCAGAAAGATGGAACGATTATTGTTGCAGATAAGGGAACCATCGTTGCTAGCAACGATGAAAGCCTGCTGGGACAGGATACTGCCGGCAACCAGGTTGTCCAGGCAATGAAAGAGCATACAGACAGTCAGCATATTTTTCATTTAAAAAATGAAGGAACCGGAGGTTACGGAATCATGCTGAAGCAGCGGGATTATTATATTTATACCTATCTTCCGGATACGGAAGTATTCCGTAACCTGCCACTAAGTGTAACAGCTGTCGTTTTTCTTTATTTACTCATATTCGGTATATTCTGCTTCTGGGGTTACAGAGCGGATCTGGCACACCGGAAACAGGAACAGGAAAAAGATGAAAAATATAAAGCAGAACTTCTGAGAACAGCAAAAAAAGCAGAAGCAGCCAATGAGGCAAAAACCGAGTTTCTGCAGCGAATGAGCCATGATATCCGGACACCGATCAATGGAATCTGCGGCATGATCAATGTGGCAGACCATTATGCAGACAATATGGAGAAACAGACGGAATGCAGGGCAAAGATCAAAAAGACATCCCATCTGCTGCTGGAACTGATAAACGAGGTTCTGGACATGAGCAAGCTGGAGTCAGATGAAGTGGTTCTGGAAGACATCCCATTTAATCTGAACAGTATTTTTGAGGAAATACTGGGTGTGATCGAACATATGGCTGCGGAGCAGAACATCCGGATCATTTGGGAAGAGAAAGAAGTTACACACTGGAATCTTATTGGAAGTCCGGTGCATGTGAAACGGATTCTGATGAATATTTTGTCCAATGCGGTGAAATATAACAAAGAAAACGGATATGTCTATATCAGCTGTCGGGAAATCCCATCGAAACAGACAGCAATGACCACATTGGAATTTGTCTGCAGAGACACCGGAATTGGAATGACAGAGGCATTCCAGAAACGCATTTTTGAACCATTTGCACAGGAACATGCAGGAAGCCGCACAAAATTCGCCGGAACAGGGCTGGGAATGCCAATCACAAAAAAACTGGTGGAAAAAATGAGCGGAACCATTTCCTTTGAAAGTAAAGAAGGCACAGGGACTACATTTGTGATCCGGATTCCATTCCGGATTGACACAGATATGAAGGACAGGACTGAAGCTGAAGAAAAAACGGAAACTTCTATCCATGGACTCCATGTTCTTCTGACAGAGGATAATGAGCTGAATATGGAGATTGCAGAATTTGTGCTTCAGAATGAAGGCGCTGTGGTGACAAAAGCATGGAATGGACAGAAGGCTGTTGACATATTCAGAAAAAACAGACCTGGAGAATTTGATGCTATTCTTATGGATATTATGATGCCTGTCATGAATGGATATGAAGCAGCAAAGATGATCCGCTCTCTGGACAGAGAGGATGCAAAAGTGATACCGATCATTGCCATGACAGCAAACGCGTTCACTGAGGACAAAATGAGAGCAAAGGAAGCAGGAATGGATGAACATATTGCCAAGCCTGTTGATGGGAAATTATTAGTAAAAGTGATCAATGAGTTAGTAAAACGCAATCAGAGGGAGAAGTTATAATGAAAAAGAAAAAATGGAACAAGTTAGTTTCTGTGCTTTTGGCGATGGTGACAGCCGTATCACTTCTGTCTGGCTGCGGCGGGAAAAGTGCGGAAAAAGAAGATGCAGAAACCATCACAGTGTATTTATGGAGCACAAAGCTGTATGAAAAATATGCGCCATACATCCAGGAACAGCTTCCGGATATCAACGTTGAATTTGTAGTAGGCAATAATGATCTGGATTTCTATCGTTTTCTGAATGAAAACGGCGGATTGCCGGATATTATAACCTGCTGCAGGTTTTCCCTCCATGATGCAAGCCCCCTGAAGGACAGTCTGATGGATCTTTCCACAACCAATGCTGCAGGTGCTGTCTATGATACCTACCTTAACAATTTCAAAAATCAGGATGGCAGTGTAAACTGGCTTCCTGTGTGTGCAGATGCCCATGGCTTTGTAGTGAACAAAGATCTTTTTGAAAAGTATGATATTCCTCTTCCAACGGATTATGAAAGCTTCGTTTCTGCCTGCCAGGCATTTGATGAGGTGGGTATCCGTGGGTTTACTGCAGACTATTACTATGATTATACCTGTATGGAAACACTGCAGGGTCTGTCTGCATCAGAGCTGTCTTCTGTGGATGGACGTAAGTGGCGTACCATCTACAGTGACCCGGACAATACAAAGAGAGAAGGTCTGGACAGTATTGTCTGGCCGGAGGCTTTTGAACGTATGGAGCAGTTTATTCAGGATACAGGGCTGAGCCAGGATGATCTGGATATGAATTATGATGATGTGGTTGAGATGTACAAAAGTGGTAAGCTTGCCATGTATTTCGGCAGTTCTGCCGGTGTAAAAATGTTCCAGGATCAGGGCATTAACACAACATTCCTGCCATTCTTTCAGCAGAACGGCGAAAAGTGGCTGATGACTACACCATATTTCCAGATAGCTTTAAACCGTGACCTGACAAAGGATGAAACACGTCGGCAGAAAGCAATGAAGGTACTGAACACAATGCTTTCAGAGGATGCGCAGAACCGGATCATTTATGATGGGCAGGATCTGTTAAGCTATAGCCAGGATGTGGATTTCCGGCTTACGGAATATCTGAAGGATGTGAAACCTGTGATCGAAGAAAACCATATGTATATCCGTATTGCGTCAAATGACTTTTTTTCCATTTCCAGGGATGTGGTGTCTAAGATGATCTCAGGAGAATATAATGCAGAGCAGGCTTATCAGTCATTTAATTCCCAGCTTCTTGAAGAAAAATCCACTTCTGAGGATATTGTGTTGGATTCAAAGAAAACTTATTCCAATCGTTTCCATACCAGTGGAGGCAATGAAGCCTATTCTGTTATGGCAAACACTTTGCGCGGTATTTATGGGACGGATGTGCTGATTGCAACAGGAAACAGCTTTAC
>CAUEAK010000086.1:0-6870 GCA_958454115.1 Blautia wexlerae | reverse complement strand
TGAAAATGAAACAGATACAAAAAAAGAATTGAAAAATCCTGAGATTTTGATACTATATAAGAGATGTCAGATATAAAAGTTTTATTGTGCAGAGATGATCAGTTTTCTGCTCCTGATATCAGCAAAACAGTTATCAATTATGAATAAACATAAAAGGAGAACATTATGAGTAAAAAACCAACCGTATTAATGATTCTTGATGGATATGGTCTGAATGACAAAAAGGAAGGAAACGCTGTATATCTGGCTAAAACACCGGTTATGGACAAGCTGATGGCAGAATATCCATTTGTAAAAGGAAACGCAAGCGGACTGGCAGTAGGTCTTCCGGACGGACAGATGGGTAATTCTGAAGTAGGACATATGAATATGGGCGCAGGCCGTATCGTATATCAGGAACTTACCAGAATCACAAAAGAAATCCAGGACGGTGATTTCTTTAAGAATGAAGCTCTTCTTGCAGCAATGAAGAACGCAAAAGAGAATAACTCTGCAGTACATTTCATGGGACTTCTTTCTGATGGTGGTGTGCACAGTCATAATACACATCTTTATGGATTACTTGAGATGGCTAAGAGAGAGGGCGTTGAGAAGGTTTACGTACATTGTTTCCTTGACGGTCGTGACACACCTCCTGCATCAGGTAAAGAGTTTGTAGAGGCTCTTGAAGCAGAGATGAAGAAGATCGGTGTAGGTGAGATTGCTACTGTTTCCGGACGTTACTATGCGATGGATCGTGATAACCGCTGGGATCGTGTAGAACTTGCATACAATGCTCTTACAACAGGAGAAGGCGTAAAGGGAACAGATGCACCGGCAGCAGTTCAGGCTTCTTATGACAATGATAAGACAGATGAGTTTGTTCTTCCTACAGTTATCGAGAAAGACGGACAGCCGACAGGTGTTATATCTGATAAAGATTCTGTTGTATTCTTTAATTTCCGTCCTGACCGCGCTCGTGAGATCACAAGAGCATTCTGCGATGATGATTTCCAGGGATTTGAAAGAAAAGCAAGACCACAGGTTACTTTCGTATGCTTCACAGATTACGATGACACCATTCAGAATAAACAGGTTGCATTCCACAAGGTTCAGCTTCATAATACATTTGGTGAGTATCTTGCAGCACACAATATGACTCAGGCGCGTATTGCTGAAACAGAGAAATATGCACATGTTACATTCTTCTTCAACGGCGGTGTGGAAGAGCCGAACAAAGGAGAAGACAGAATTCTGGTTAAATCTCCGAAGGTTGCAACCTACGATCTTCAGCCGGAAATGAGTGCACCTCAGGTTTGCGAGAAACTGGTAGATGCGATCAAATCTGACAAATATGATGTGATCGTGATCAACTTTGCAAACCCGGATATGGTTGGACATACAGGCGTACAGGAAGCTGCCATCAAAGCAGTGGAAACTGTTGATGAATGTGTTGGCAAAGCAGTAGAGGCTCTTAAGGAAGTGGACGGACAGATGTTTATCTGTGCTGACCATGGAAATGCAGAACAGCTGATCGACTATGAGACAGGTGCTCCGTGGACTGCACATACAACAAATCCTGTACCATTTATTCTTGTAAATGCAGATCCGAAATATACACTGCGCGAGAACGGATGTCTTGCAGATATCGTTCCTACACTGATCCAGCTTATGGGAATGGAACAGCCTGCGGAAATGACAGGAAAATCACTTCTTGTAGAGAAATAATATAATACAAAAACTGTGAGAACTGCTTTGTAGACATCAGCAGTTCGTGATATTGACGAAACCCTCTGACACAAATCAGAGGGTTTTTTGTTTGCTTTTGGTGATTATGTAGAAAATCATGGAATTAAAAAACACATCTTGAAATGGAAAATTTTTTCAACTATAATCGCTCTGATATCTGATAAAACAGATATCGAAAACAGCAAATAAAGAGGATTAAAAAAGGATTGGGAGGGTTTATTGGAATGCAGACAGACATGACAGTTGGGAAACCAATGAAGATGATACTTGACTTTACGATACCTGTATTTATAGGTAATGTATTCCAGCAGTTTTACAACATGGCAGATGCCATAATCGTAGGAAAATTTGTAGGAACAAAAGGGCTGGCAGCGGTTGGTTCAACAGGAACGATCATGTTTCTGATCATAGGTTTTCTTATGGGACTGACAGCCGGTTTTACAGTTCTGACCTCACAGAAATTCGGTGCAGGAAAGATGGATGAGATGCGTCAGTCAGTGGGAAATGCGGCGTTACTTTCAATTATCATATCGGTTATAATGACGGCTGTCAGTATGGTGGGGATGCACTCGCTTCTGACATTAATGCATACACCGGAGGATATTTTTCAGGATGCATATACCTACATTATGATCATATGCGGAGGTATTTTTGCACAGGTATTATATAATATCCTGGCCAGTATTCTGAGAGCACTGGGAAACAGTAAGACACCCTTGTATTTCCTGATTCTGGCGGCACTTTTGAATATAGTACTTGACCTGACGTTTATTATTGTTTTCCATATGGGAGTTGCAGGGGCTGCCTGGGCGACGATCACAGCACAGGGAGTATCCGGAGTGCTCTGTCTGATTTATATTATAAAATACGTACCGGAATTGAGACTGAAGGCGGATGACTGGAGATTTCGTTCAGAGATTGCCAAAAAAGAAATTCTTGTGGGCATTCCCATGGGACTGCAGTATTCCATCACTGCGATCGGAACCATGATGGTACAGTCTGCGCTGAATATTCTTGGTTCCTATGCAGTAGCGGCATTTACGGCAGGAAATAAGATTGAGAATATTTTTACCCAGGCATATGTTGCAATCGGAACAACAATGGCAACATATAATGCACAGAATATAGGAGCACGTAAACTGGACAGAGTCAGACAGGGATTTAACAGTGCGCATATTATAGGAATTACCTATGCCATTGTTACAGGTGTGATCATTTTCTTCTTTGGCAAATATCTGTCTTATCTGTTTATTTCAGATAATGCCGCAGAAGTCATTCCTATGGTTGATACTTATGTGAAATGCGTGGCAGTATTTTTCATACCACTTCACTTTGTCAATGCGCTCAGGAATGGTATCCAGGGTATGGGATACGGACTGCTTCCAATGCTTGCCGGTGTTGCAGAACTGGCAGGACGTGGAATCACTGCCATGATTGCGGCAGCTCATAAGAGTTACTTTGGAGCATGTATGGCCAGTCCGATGGCATGGGTGCTTGCAGGAGGACTTCTGATCATCATGTATTTCTATGTGATGAAGGATATGAAACGCAGACTTGGCCTGTAAAAATAAGAAAAATCACAAGGGATTTGCCAAAGAAAACATTTTTCGGGGATATTACCTGCAAACAGTAATAAAAAATGAGAAAAAGGTGAATAGTAGGTGCAAATTGGAAGAATTATGTTATAATGAAACATGCAGCGCAGGTTTATGTGATCAGTACATAAATTCTGTGTATTGTGAAGCGTATTATTAAGAATTATAGCAAGCCTCTTAATTAACCGAATCAACAGTAATATGATTCAAAAGTAATAGGCTTCAGGAAAAATGAACGGTAACATTTATGTTGAGGAGAAAATAGATGGGCAACAAAGAGGAAAAAAACAACACAGTCCCAAATGGCAGTACGGAAACAACTGGCAGACGCCATAAATCCGCAAGACCGGGGAGAATTTCGTATGTACCGATCAATGATGAAGATCTTGCACCTTATGAACCGCCTGTTCGCAAGAAGCATAAAGGATTAAAAATTACAGGAATCGCAGTGGCAATGGTTATTGTAAGTGCCGGAGCCGCATATGCAGGTATGTCATATTATTATTCGGATAAATTCTTTGAAGGAACATCGATCAATGGTATTGACTGTTCGGGTAAAACTGCTTATGAGGCAGAACAGAAGATTGCGAAGACAGTAGAGAACTATTCCATAGAGGTTGATTCCAGAAATCTGGATCCGCAGACGATCAGCGGAGATCAGATCGGCTATAGTTATGTTTCTGATGGAAGTGTTCTGAAACTTCTGAAAGATCAGAAACCTTATGAATGGATCAGAGGTTTTTTTGAAAAGAAGAGCTATACAGCCGCTGAGAACACGACTTACGATAAAGAAAAGCTGAAAAAACAGGTGAAGGCACTTAACTGTGCACAGAAAGAGAATCAGGTAGCTCCTGAGAATGCATATGTCGCATATGGAGATTCGCAGTTTGAGATTGTTCCGGAGACAGAGGGAAGTAAGCTGGATTTGAAAAATGCTTATAACGTGCTTTCGGAAGCTGTTTCGGGAAATAAAACTTCGGTTGATTTCGACAGTGAGCCGGATGTGTATGTAAAAGCAGATATCACCAGCGACAATCCGGACCTGCAGGCGTCTCTTAATGCATGTAACAATTTCACAAAAGCAAGCATTACGTATACTTTTGGAGATGAAACGGAAACCCTGGATGGAAATACGATCAAGGACTGGCTGAATTTTGATGAAAAAGGACAGCTGATCATGGATGATACATCTTTCAGACAGCACATCGCAGATTATGTGGCGCAGCTTGCAGCGGCCCATGATACGGTGGGAACTGAAAGAGAGTTCCAGACAACAAGTGGGAGAACTGTCAGTGTATACGGTTCTGCATATGGATGGCAGATAGACCAGGCTTCAGAGGTTGCACAGCTGACACAGGAAATCCAGTCAGGGACACAGACAACCAGAGAGCCGGTTTATTCTATGACAGCCAATGCACATGGTTACAATGATATAGGAAATACTTATATTGAAGTGGATCTGTCCGAACAGCATATGTATTTCTACCAGAACGGAGAAGATATCTTTGAGTCAGATATTGTTTCCGGTGATATGAGATATTCTGACCGTCAGACTCCGGCCGGTATTTATACGATTTATTATAAGAAGAGCCCGGATGTGCTCAGAGGTAAACAGCTGGCAAATGGTAAATACGAATATGAACAGCCGGTAACGTACTGGATGCCGTTTAATGGCGGTATTGGTTTCCATGATGCAAACTGGCAGCCATACTTTGGTGGAGATCGTTTCATGGAAGGCGGTTCGCATGGATGTATCAATATGCCACCGGAGAAAGCAGCAGAACTTTATAATATTATTGACTGCAATATTCCAATCGTATGTTTCTATTAATATTGATCAGGAATTACTTTTCTGTAATCTTTTAATTGGAGGTATTGAACAGTTTTCTGAAAAATAAAAACAGGTATGGATATTCCGGGATCATTGTATACGAAACAATAGTCCCGGATTTCTATAAAAAGAAAAAAGGTTCTGTATGGTAAAATGCAGAAAGAAAGGGGAAGGTTATGAATTTTGATTCTTTAAACATCATACTGACAATTGCCGCTTTCATAGTAGGAATAATGCTTCTGACAGGACATGGGGATATTTTCCTGAAAGGTGGAAACTCGGACATCAGTAAGAAGCTTTATGATGAAGAGAAGATGGCAAAAGCAAGTGGAGTTGCGCTTATTTTGATTGGCGTTGTTTCTGCCATAGATCTTTTTACTACAGCACTGGCCTTTAAAATAGCTTACATAGTAGCACTTCTGATCATTATTGTCGGGCTTGTGTGTTATTTGAGATTAAAATGTAAAAAATAATGAATAAGGCAAGAAGGATCGAGATACGGTAAAATGTGTACGGTCCTTTTTATTTTTATGTATTAGCGTTTTTTTCTGTTTTGTGATAAAATGACATACAGGCCAAAATCCAATTGCCACAGGTAATCTGAAATGAATTTTGGCGGCGTTACTGAGAATGGAGTGAACAGTAAATAAACGAGGAAAAGATAAATTATGGTACTTGAAGAGATTGTGCAGCCTCTGGTAAAATGGTACAGGGATAATAAGAGGATTCTTCCATGGAGAGATAAGGACAATGCTTATTATACATGGGTGTCGGAGATTATGCTGCAGCAAACCAGAGTGGAGGCAGTGAAACCCTATTTTCAGAGATTTATCACAGAACTCCCGGATATTCAGTCACTGGCGGAATGTCCTGAAGAGAAACTTCTGAAGTTATGGGAGGGACTGGGATATTATAACCGCGTTCGGAACATGCAGGAAGCGGCGAAAACTGTAAAAGATGAATATAATGGCAGACTGCCTGAAGATTATCAGGCACTTTTGTCGTTAAAGGGAATAGGAAGTTATACAGCCGGTGCCATTGCATCGATCGCATATGGGGAAAAGGTTCCGGCTGTAGACGGGAATGTACTGCGTGTGATTTCCAGAATTACAGAGAGTACGGAAGACATCAGCCGGCAGTCTGTCCGCAGAAAAATAGAACAGCAGGTTTCGCAGATCATGCCCTCAGATTGTCCGGGAGACTTTAATCAGGCACTGATGGAACTGGGAGCTGTGATATGTGTTCCCAACGGTCAGGCGAAATGTGCAGAATGTCCGATTGCATTTACCTGTTTGGCTCACAGACATGATAAAGCGGATATGATTCCTGTAAAAGCACCTAAGAAAGCCAGAACACAGGACAACAGGACTGTGTTTATCATTCAGGACGGAGAATGCACAGCTATCAGGAAAAGACCTGAGAAAGGACTTTTGGCAGGCTTATATGAACTGCCAAATATTCAGGGACATTTAAAAAGCGAAGATGCGCTTTTGTACGTAAAAGAGTTGGGACTTGATCCATTATATATAGAAGAACTTCCGCCTGCGAAACATATTTTCTCCCATATTGAATGGAGAATGCAGGCATACAGAATAAAGGTATCATCCCTAAAGACAACACAGGATAAAGAACTCATTTTTGTAAGTAAAGAACAGTCAGGTAAACAATACGCAATTCCATCTGCTTTTGGAGCGTATGCAAAGTATATCAAGGAGG
>CAUEAK010000085.1:0-7052 GCA_958454115.1 Blautia wexlerae | reverse complement strand
GCCAAAATTCCATTGCCGCAGGTAATCTGGAATGAATTTTGGCTACGTTACTGAGAACGAAGTGAACAGTAACGCTTGATATGATCGCAGAAAGTCATCCGAAAATATTTTGGCTATCGACATTCAGATAGGAATGGTTTATAATAAATTCCGAAAAAAGCAAGACAAATAGACACAAAGGAGATATTACTATGGGATTCGATTTTATCAAAAAATTACCAACCCCTGAAGAAATCCGTAATCAGTATCCCATTGATGCTGAAATTCAGGCTGTTAAAGATGCAAGAGATAAAGAACTGCGTGATGTTTTTACCGGAAAGTCCGATAAATTCCTTGCAATCATCGGTCCTTGTTCAGCAGATAATGAAGATGCTGTTCTGGACTATCTTACCAGATTACGCAATGTTCAGGAGAAAATAGCTGACAAGGTTCTGATTGTTCCACGTGTTTATACAAACAAACCAAGAACAACAGGAGAAGGCTATAAAGGTATGGTTCACCAGCCGGATCCCGAGAAACAGCCAAATCTTCTTGCAGGGCTTGTAGCAATCCGTAAAATGCATATCCATGCAATCCGGACCAGTGGTATGACCTGTGCAGATGAGATGCTTTATCCGGAAAATTACCGTTACCTTTCTGACCTGCTTTCTTATGTGGCAGTAGGTGCACGTTCTGTGGAAGACCAGCAGCATCGTCTTACCGTCAGCGGCATGGAAGTTCCTGCAGGTATGAAAAATCCAACCAGCGGCGATCTTGCAGTCATGCTCAATTCCGTTGTAGCAGCTCAGGGCGGACATCGTTTTATCTACAGAAGCTGGGAAGTAGAAACAACAGGTAATGAATTGGCTCATACAATTCTCCGCGGTGCCGTAAATAAACATGGGGAGGCAATCCCGAACTATCATTACGAGGATCTTCGTCTTCTCTGGGAGAAATATCAGGAGAAAAACCTTAAAAATCCGGCTGTTATTGTTGATACCAACCACTCTAATTCTAATAAACAATATGACCAGCAGGTTCGTATTGCAAAAGAGGTTCTCCACAGCCGCCAGGTAGACCCGGAACTTCATACTCTGGTAAAAGGGCTTATGATTGAGAGTTATATTGAACCGGGAAATCAGAAGATCGGATGTGATCATATTTACGGAAAATCTATTACCGATCCATGTCTTGGATGGGAAGAATCCGAACGTCTTCTGTATACAATTGCTGAGATGTGTTGATCCGTTATTGTTTATAAACAACATTCCATACTCTCTGATCAGATGGATCGCTGTAATTACATTATCTGTAAATAGCGCATGTTATGACATTACAGGAAAAAACTATTCAGCCACCCACTGCTTATTGCTCTTCGCAATTAAAGCAGGGGACTTACTTGATTCAGTTAAAAAAGCTTCTATAAACTGTTCAAAACAGACTATAGAAGCTTTTTCATTTAACATTATAGCAATCCTCATAAATAATAAGTTTTTAATGACGTGGATGTGTTTTCATATACACATCACGCATTTTATTCATATTCATGCCCAGATAAACCTGCGTAGTGGAAATATCGGAATGTCCCAGCATTTCCTGAACGCTTCGTATATCCGCACCATTCTGCAGCATATGCACAGCAAAAGAATGCCTCAATGTATGCGGGGCAATATCCCTTTTGATACCGGCATCATCCGCATATCCCTTTAATACTTTCCAGAATCCCTGACGGCTCATCGCTTTCCCTGAACAATTTGTAAATAATGCTGTTTCTTTCTCATCTTTCACAAAAACAGTTCTGGCTGTTTGCAGATACCGTTCCATTGCCTTCTTGCATGGAATACCAATAGGGATAATCCTCTCTTTTCCATTCTCATTACAAACCACATATCCAAACTGGAGATTGACATCAAAAATCTGAAGATGAAGCATCTCACTGACTCTCATACCTGTTGCATACAGCAATTCCAGCATTGCTGAATCTCTTATCCCTTTAGGGGTATCCAATTTCGGCTGCTGAAGTAATTTATCCACTTCTTCTATGGTAAGTATCTCAGGTGCCCTTTTCTCAACCTTCGGAGGTTTCAGGTTATCTGCCGGATCTTCTGCGATCACGCCTTCCTTCCACAGATACTGAAAAAATGCTCTCATAGAAGCAACGCTTCTGGAAATGGAAGATGACGCAAACTTCTCACGTTCCATGTAACTGATATACCCTTCAAGCTCAAGTTCTTTTACATCTTTATAATTTCTGATTCCCCGTTCCTTCAGAAATTCCGCCATTTTTTTCAGATCTCTCTGGTATGAGATCTCTGTATTTGCCGATGTTTTTTTTGTATTATGCAGATATGTAATAAATTCCCTTATTTCTATGTCCATATTCCCGTTTCCTTTTAATCAAAATATCCGCTGCCTGTAGCTCCTGCGATCAGACGAAAATTAATCCTCTTCGCAGTTTATC
This sequence comes from Blautia wexlerae, assembly GCA_958454115.1. GTDB lineage: Bacteria > Bacillota > Clostridia > Lachnospirales > Lachnospiraceae > Blautia_A > Blautia_A wexlerae_C. Next base: position 4,612 of record CAUEAK010000085.1, on the reverse strand, counting down.
AGCAGAAAATCGTACTCTCTCCGATAAAATGTATATGTATTATACTGTTTATTTTACATAAAATCAAACCTTTTTTTCGAGAAAAATCCTTGTATTTCAAGCTTTTTCAGCATCAAATACCATATGTCGGAGATTTTATGACAACCAATACTAAATATAGTAAATATGTCATTAAAAAATTTTTATATATTTCAGAATAATGTCAATGATCAGAGGGTTCACATAGCATTCGATAAGTATTCCCAGAAAATATCCTACTGCTGCAATGCACATTTTTTTAAGATAAATACTGACTTCTCCGGAAATCAGACCTCTGTTTCTCCATATTTCTGATGATATCTTCCATTCCTGTTCCATAGAATAAAGCCAGACCGGAATGTAAAATAAATATTGCGGCAGCAAAAGTCCCATTCCGATCACCCCGCCTGCAAATCCAAATTCCAGTATAGAAACAGTCATTATCATACCTGCATACAATCCTGATCCCAGAAGCGTTATAACAGCAAGCGGCGCACCAAAAACCGAAAATCCACAGATTATATTCAACAGATAAAAAACACCTCTGTATTTTAATATTTCTTTCAGATATTCAATATTGCCTGTATTTTTTCCTGCAAATGTACTCAGAAAATATACCGATGCCCATGTTTTCTGCTGCCATTTTGCCTTCCAGATTATATTCGGTATCAGATTTCCGGCCAGAAATCCAAAAAGAAATAAAATAAGCGCAGGAAATTTTTTGGTTCCCGTTCTGTTTTTCTTCATTCTATCACCCTGTACCAGTTTACTGAGAAATTCCAGGAAGTATTCCTGTCTTTACAAGAAAGAATCGTGCCCGGAGGGCTTTTTTATGTTATAGGAACATTACGGAGTAATTTCCTATAACATAAAAAAACTGCACAGACTGTATAAATACAATCTGCACAGTTTATATCTGCAAAGAACTGTCCACGATAGTCCATAAAATGAACAATCATATTATTTCGCATAGTCAATCGCTCTGCTTTCACGTATCACGTTGACTTTAATCTGACCGGGATATTCAAGTTCTGCTTCAATCTGTTTCGCAATATCGCGCGCAAGGAGAACCATATCTGCATCATTAACATGCTCCGGCACTACCATTACACGTATTTCTCTTCCCGCCTGAATGGCAAAAGATTTATCAACACCTTTAAACTGGTTCGTAATATCCTCCAGTTGTTTCAGACGATTGGTATAAGTTTCCAGCGTTTCTCTTCTTGCACCAGGTCTCGCCGCTGAAATAGCATCTGCAGCCTGTACAATACATGCAATCAGAGATTCCGGCTCACAGTCACCATGATGAGATGCGACCGTATTGATAACAATCTGGGATTCCTTATACTTCTTACAGAGATCCACACCAATCTGAATATGAGATCCTTCTACTTCATGGTCAATTGATTTACCAATATCATGAAGAAGACCTGCTCTCTTAGCCATACGGACATCTACGCCAACCTCACCGGCCAGCATTCCGGATAACTGAGCTACCTCAATAGAATGTCTTAAAGCATTCTGTCCATAACTTGAACGGAACTTCATACGTCCAAGAAGTTTCAGTAATTCAGGATGAATACCATGAACTCCAACGTCCATAGCTGCATTCTCACCATCTTCGCGAATCTGCGCTTCTACTTCCCTCTGGGCTTTCTCAACCATCTCTTCGATTCTGGCCGGATGGATACGTCCATCTACGATCAGTTTCTCAAGAGCTACACGTGCAACTTCACGACGGATCGGATCAAAAGCAGATAATACAACTGCTTCCGGTGTATCATCAATAATAAGATCCACACCTGTAAGTGTCTCAAGAGTACGGATATTACGGCCTTCACGACCAATAATCCTTCCCTTCATCTCATCGCTCGGAAGCTGAACAACCGAAATGGTAGTTTCAGCTACATGGTCAACTGCACATTTCTGGATGGCATTGACAACATATTCCTTAGCCTTCTTACCAGCTTCTTCCTTTGCCCTGCTTTCCAATTCCCTGTAAAGTCTGGCTACATCCACTTTTACATCATCTTCAACGGATCTGAGTAATTCTTCTTTTGCCTGTTCGGAGGTCAGACCTGAAACTCGTTCCAGTTCCTGTACTCCTTTTTGCTCAAGTTCTTCTACCCGTTTTTCTTTTTTCTGCACCTCAGCTGCTCTCGCTGTGCATTCCGCTTCACGCTTCTCAACTGCATCTGCTTTCTTGTCAACCGCGGATTCTTTTGCTAATACACGATTTTCATATTTCTGCAGTTCGTTTCTTCGTTCCTTGGTTTCTTTCTCCAGTTCATTTTTTGTACGGAGAGATTCTTCCTTCACTTCCAATAAAGCTTCTCTTTTTTTAGTCTCAGCTGTTTTCAGAGCTTCATCTATGATGCTTCTTGCTTTGTCTTCTGCTGTCCCAACAATCTCGGCATCCTTCTGGATTTTATTGTTCACAGCGACTTTGCAAGTAACAGGAACTGCAATAAGTAGCGCGACTACCACAGCGACAATTGCAACAATAATTGTTGTTGTCACAGGAGCACCTCCTTATTTAGTTTTCATTGTACAAATACAACAATACAAGTTTATCTTTTTTTCATACTTATGTCAAGTTTTTCAGGATAATTGTTTGAATATTTTTCCTATATTTAATTACTGTTCGTTCTGTTCTCAGTAATATATTTTGCAATATGCATACAATGGAGTATACTATAATTCATCCGAATATGTATGTACAAGTCTGATATTCATATTCTCAAGAGTATCTGCAATGTCTGAATATCCAAATCCTCTTCTCACAAGATAACCATAGAGCCGACGCATTTTTTTCTCATCCAGCTCAGTATCCGGCGGATATTTCTTTTCTATGGTTCGATAGAGGATTTCTTTTTCATCAGGCATATTTAAGGCAGCCTCTTCCTCCCATGCATTTATCGCTGTTTTCCTGTCTATTCCCTTTCCCATAAGTTCCCGGATGATCTTCTGCCGGCTCTTTGTATCCATTCTGTATGCAATATAAGTTCTGGCATATCGTTCATCATCTATATATCCATAAGCTTCAACATATGTCAGAGCATGATCAACCGCCTGACTGGTAAATCCCGCCTGGCGCAATTTCTCTCTCAATCCCTTCTCCGTCCGATCCATATGTTCTAAGAGACGCATGGCTTTACGCCTTGCGTCTCTGTATTCTTCAGGTTCTTCCGTTAAATTTTTCTGTTGTTTCTGTACAGTCTGTCTCTTTAAAGCCTCTGCATTCCTGAGAAATTCTCTCAGATCTCCGGATGAATTCCCCATGATCACTCCTCAGAAGCATCCGGTGCATCACCTGTTGCCGGCACCGGCTCTTTGGCCTGTCCTTCTTCATCCGGAAGAAGATGATAATGGATTCTAACTTGCTTCTCAATCTCATCACAGATATCTGTATGCTCTTTCAGGAAAATCTTCGCATTTTCACGTCCCTGTCCGATCTTATCTCCGTTATATGCGTACCATGCACCGCTCTTATTTACAATTCCGCATTCCGCTGCCAGATCAAGAATATCTCCCTCTTTGGAAATGCCGGTTCCGAACATAATATCAAATTCTGCCTGTTTAAACGGCGGAGCCACCTTATTCTTCACAACTTTGATTCTGGTGTGGTTTCCCACCATCTCACCGCCCTGTTTCAATGTCTCTACTCTGCGGACATCCATGCGGATAGATGAATAAAATTTCAGAGCACGCCCACCTGTCGTTGTCTCAGGGTTTCCAAACATAACTCCAACTTTCTCACGCAGCTGATTGATAAAGATAACTACACAATTAGATTTACTGATCACTGCTGTAAGTTTACGGAGAGCCTGTGACATCAGTCTGGCCTGAAGACCTACATGGCTGTCACCCATATCTCCATCAATCTCCGCCTTCGGTACAAGTGCGGCAACCGAGTCAACGATCACAATATCCACAGCTCCGGAACGCACCATCGTCTCTGTGATCTCAAGTGCCTGTTCTCCATTGTCCGGTTGTGATATGTACAGGTTATCGATATCTACACCTATATTCTTTGCATAGACAGGATCCAGAGCATGTTCTGCATCAATAAATCCGGCAATCCCGCCTCGTTTCTGCACTTCCGCAACCATGTGAAGTGCAACGGTTGTCTTACCGCTGGATTCCGGTCCGTAAATCTCGATGATACGTCCCTTGGGAACACCACCTACTCCAAGTGCAATATCAAGACTTAAAGATCCGGTAGGGACTGTCTCCACCTGCATATTTGCTCCGGATTCCCCGAGTTTCATGACTGATCCTTTCCCGTAATGTTTCTCAATCTGTCCAAGCGCTGCTTCCAGTGCTTTCTGCTTTTCTTCATTTATCATTTATTTTAATCTCCTTCAGCCCTTCAAGAACTTATGTTCGTTTTCTATTCATTATAGTATTATACTTCCTGTCAAATGTCAAGCTTTTTATTCTGCCTGAGTAACCTTTTCATGTTACTGGTTACTGTTCACTCCGTTCTCAGTAACGTAGCCAAAATTCATTCCAGATTGCCTGCGGCAATGGAATTTCGGCTTGTATGTCTCGGGATTTTGGCATATTCATGCCAAAACACCTCGCGGGATAA
>CAUEAK010000084.1:0-7156 GCA_958454115.1 Blautia wexlerae | reverse complement strand
CAAAGAATGGAAAACAGATTCAGGACAAGGATACTTTTACTGTGACCTGCCTTGCAGCACCACAATATATGGAAGCTTATCCGGCAGAGGAAAATATTGTATTTGATGGAGGGGATACCTCTGTGGAAGATACCTGGACAACATATGTTTCAGATGGTAATGCCATTCTTGCAGAGCCTGAAGACTACATTACTCTGAGGTGAGAAGAATGGATGTTAAGAATCATAATACAAACAGAAAGAAACGGGTTGTGAGAAAACGATGGAATGCAGCAGTTCTTATTGCCCTATTTGTTGGAATCCTTTTGACTGTTTTCCAATATTTGGGGTTTGTATCGAAGACTGTTTATGAGGAAAGTGTTTCTCACCTGACAGAAATTTTTCATCAGTCTGATAATATGCTAAGTGAGCTGACAAATAAGAATCTGACTTATCTCCATATATGGGGGGAATATTTGCAGAACACTTCCGATGAAAGTGAAATTCGTGAGTATATAGAGAAAGCACAGGAAGATGCAGGCTTTTTAGATTTTTATTTCCTGTCAGCGGACGGGAACTATAAGATGGCAACAGGTGAAACCGGGTATCTGGGATTGCAGGAAAATATTGAAGATGAGATCCGGCAGGGAAATGATGTGATAACCAATGCAACGGTTCCCGGAAAATCCCAGCTCCTTGTTTTTGCTACTCCCAGGCCTCATGGAAGTTATCAGGGCTTTGAATATGATGCCATTGCCATTGCCTATGAAAACTCTGATATCGTAAATGTGCTGAATATTTCTGCTTTCAATGGAAATGCCCAGAGTTATGTGGTTCATCCGGATGGCCGTGTTGTTGTGGATCATTCTTCTGAGGCATGGGGAGAGGTGTATAATTTCTTTGGGATTCTGAGAGAACATTCCAATATGTCTGAAAAAGAGATCCTTAAACTTTCAGAAGAGTTTAAGGAAGGACATACAGATGCAATGCTGATAAATCTGGATGGAGAGGATTACTATCTGGTCTATGAGAAATCCAAACCTCAGGACTGGATCTTTCTGGGACTTGTCCAGGCTGATATCGTCAATGCAAGTATGAATGTTCTGCAGCGTAGCACTGTGCTGCTTGTAAGTGCAGTAGCGGTGTGTATTGCCGGTCTTTTTATTGGAATTATTCTCCGGAAAAACAGGGTAAACCTGAAGAGAAAGGATACGGAGATCCTGTACAGGGACGAATTGTTTCAAAAGCTGTCAATGAATGTAGATGACGTTTTCCTGATGCTGGATGCAAAAACATATCAGGCAGATTACGTCAGTCCCAATGTGGAAAAACTGCTGGGAATTACAGTAGAACAGATTCGTAAAGATATTTGTGTCCTTGGAAAACTGCATCCCGGGGACGTTGAAGATCCGGAGAAGAAGTATTTGGAAGAAATCCAGGTTCATGAGCAGCAGGAATGGGATCTTGAATATGTTCATCAGAAAACAGGAGAACACCGCTGGTTTCATAACGTTGCAATGGGCAGCGAGGTAAACGGGAAAAAGAAATATATCCTGGTTCTGTCAGATCGTACCTCTGACAGAAAAATGAATCAGGCCCTTTCTGAGGCGGTCCGCGCTGCGGAGACTGCAAACAAGGCAAAGAGCACCTTCCTTTCCAATATGTCTCACGATATCCGTACACCAATGAATGCGATCATTGGTTTTACCACACTGGCTGTAAGCAACATTGATGATAAAGAAAGGGTTCGGGATTATCTGGGTAAGATTCTTTCCTCCAGTAATCATCTGCTCTCACTGATCAATGATATCCTGGATATGAGCCGTATTGAGAGCGGGAAAATCCATCTGGAAGAGACGGAAGTCAGTCTGTCAGAGGTTCTTCATGATCTGAAAACCATTATCAGCGGACAGATCCATGCGAAACAGTTAGAGCTTTACATGGATGTCATGGATGTTATCAATGAGGATGTTTATTGTGACAAGACCAGGCTGAATCAGGTACTGCTGAATCTTTTGTCCAATGCGATCAAGTTTACTCCTGCAGGCGGAACCGTTTCTGTCCGGCTGAGAGAGTATCCGGGTATACAGAGAGGCTGTGAACTGTACGAAATCCGGGTAAAGGATAACGGAATCGGCATGAGTCAAAAATTTGTACAGAAGATATTTTCTCCTTTTGAGAGAGAGCGGACTTCCACTGTAAGCAGGACTCAGGGTACAGGACTGGGCATGGCTATCACCAAGAACATCGTGGATATGATGGGCGGAACCATTGAGGTTCAAACAGAACAGGGCAAAGGTACTGAATTTATTATCCGTCTGCCATTGCGGATTCAGCCTGAGAACCACCGTATAGAGAAAATCGCAGAACTGGAAGGTCTGAAGGCATTGGTAGTAGACGATGATTTCAATACCTGTGACAGTGTGACTAAGATGCTTGTAAAGGTTGGAATGCGTTCGGAATGGACACTTTCCGGTAAGGAGGCTGTTCTCCGTGCACGACAGTCTATGGAAATGGGGGATGCATTCCACGCTTATATCATTGACTGGCGTCTGCCTGATATGAATGGCATTGAAGTTACCCGTCAGATCCGCAGTCTTGGTGATGATACGCCAATCATTATCCTGACTGCTTACGACTGGTCAGATATTGAAGTGGAAGCCAGGGCAGCAGGGGTGACTGCGTTCTGTGCCAAACCTATGTTTATGTCAGATATCAGAGAGACTCTGATGGCTGCTATCGGTCAGAAGCAGGCCGGGGCAGAGGATAATATTCTTCCGGCAGCAGATTCAGATTTCAGAGGCAGGCAAATACTGCTTGTGGAAGATAATGAACTGAACAGAGAAATTGCAGTAGCACTCCTTAGTGAATATGGTTTTCAGGTTGATACAGCGGAAGATGGAGCAGAGGCTGTGGAGAAGGTTAAGAATTCAAGACCAGGTGATTATGATCTGGTGCTTATGGATGTGCAGATGCCTGTAATGAACGGATATGAGGCTACTGAGCAGATCCGTTCACTGGATGATCCGGCACTGGCGGGAATTACGATCCTTGCCATGACTGCCAATGCTTTTGACGAAGACAGAAAGAAAGCACTGGCATGTGGTATGGATGGATTTCTATCCAAACCAATTGTTATAGAGGAATTGATCAGTACATTACAAAACAGTCTGGGGTAAGTTTTCTGTTTGAACTGTGATAATGGGATATGAAAAGTGGTTTGATGAAAGCAAGGAGGAGCAACGAATGATTTGTGGAATGACGTATTTTCAGATATGTCTGTATTTTCTTATTTATTCTTTTGGCGGCTGGGTTGTTGAAGTTATTTTTCATGCAGTAGCGTTGGGAAAAGTTATAAACAGAGGTTTCCTGAATGGACCGGTCTGCCCGGTATATGGATTTGGGGTGCTTTCTGTTTTTGCTTTGCTCAATACAATTCAGGGCAGCGGGCGTCAGATGAGTGATGGAATGATTTTTGTGTTTGGAATTGTTCTGGCAACTGCGGTGGAGTTGGTTGCAGGCTGGCTGCTGGATGTGTGTTTCCACGCAAGATGGTGGGATTATTCAGATAAACCCTTTAATTTTCATGGCTACATTTGCCTGGAGTTTTCTCTGATCTGGGGACTGGCTATCGTTATGGTAGTAAAAGTTTTCCAGAAGTATGTAGAGGCACATGCGTTACATACACCTGCAACCTGGGAGTGGATTGTGATAGCAGTTTTGTATGCTGTGTATCTGACAGATTTTATTGTGACGGTAGCAGTGATCCAGGGACTGAATAAAAAGCTTACCAGACTGGATAAGGTTCGCTCAGATTTGAGAATTGTAAGTGATAAACTGAGTGATACACTGGCTACGACTACGATTGGCACAGCACAGAAAGTGGGAGAAGGAAAGGTTCAGGCAACTCTTGCAGCAGCAGAACTGCGTGATGCAACTGCCGCACAGCGAGAAAAATCTATCGAAATGCTTCGTATAAAAAGAGCGGAGCTTCAGGCTCAGTTTGAGGAACTGTCCAGCTCTATTACCAATCATACCGTTGTCGGTCAGGGGCGTATCATCAAGGCATTTCCGAAGATGCAGCACAGAGACTATTCCGAACTGATTCAGGAGCTGAAAAAGAGATTAAAATAGATTAAAATGCAGAGGGAGGCTTCAGGTGAACAGACAGGCAGTACAAACCTTAAAGACTTATTTTGGATATGATACATTCAGAGAAGGGCAGGAGAGTGTTGTGGAGTCCATTCTGGAACACCGGGATGTGCTTGCAATCATGCCGACAGGAGCCGGAAAATCCATCTGTTATCAGGTACCGGCACTGATGCTGTCAGGAATTACGATTGTAATTTCTCCTCTGATCTCACTGATGCAGGATCAGGTAAAGGCTTTGAATGAAGCGGGAATACATGCCGCATTTATCAATTCTTCACTGTCGGAAAGTCAGATTAGCAAGGCGTTGTACCTGGCAGCAGGAGGAAGATACAAAATTATTTATGTTGCACCGGAACGTCTGGAAAATTATGAGTTTCTGGAATTTGCCAGACAGGTGGAGATTTCCATGGTGACAGTGGATGAGGCACATTGTATTTCACAGTGGGGACAGGATTTCAGACCAAGCTATGTCAAAATCGTAGACTTTGTAAAAAATCTTCCCGGTCGTCCGATCGTCAGTGCTTTTACCGCAACTGCAACAGAGGAAGTAAAGAACGACATTCTCTGTACTTTAAAGCTGGAAGATCCGAAAGTAGTGATCACCGGGTTTGACAGAAAGAATTTATATTACAGCGTGGAAAATATCCGGCGAAAAGACGATTTTGTGATGGATTACATAGACAGACATCCAACAGAGAGCGGGATTATTTACTGCTCTACAAGAAAAAATGTGGACAATCTTTTTGAACTGCTTTTCCAAAAAGGAGTTGCTGTTACCAGATATCATGCAGGACTGAATAATGAAACCAGAAAAAAGAATCAGGATGATTTCATTTACGACAGAACCCCCGTTATTATTGCAACAAATGCATTTGGAATGGGGATTGATAAATCCAATGTGAGATATGTGATCCATTACAATATGCCGCAGAGTATGGAGAATTATTATCAGGAGGCAGGACGTGCAGGGCGTGACGGAGAGAATTCCCAGTGCGTTCTATTGTTTTCTGCACAGGATGTTATGATCGACCGAATGCTTCTGGATAACAAAGATTTTTCCGATGTGGATGAAGAGGATGAATTTCTCATTCGTCAGCGGGATATACGAAGGCTTCAGATCATGGAAGGATATTGTAAAACAACAGGATGTCTGCGAAATTATATTCTGGAGTATTTCGGTGAAAAGACCTTCGGTCCCTGTGATAATTGTGGAAATTGTCACAGAGAATACCATGAGACAGATATGACCAGAGAGGCGAAGTGGGTAGTGAACTGTGTGGCTGAGACGAGAGGAAGGTATGGACTGACAATTGTGCTTGGTACTCTGCTGGGGGCTAAGAGAGCCCGGTTGAGGGAGCTTGGAGCAGATAAGTATAAATCTTATGGAGCATTGAATGATCACAGTGAGGCAGAACTCAGGGCACTGATCAGCCAGATGACTGAGATGGGATATCTCTATCAGACACAGGAACGTTACAGTGTGCTGAAACTGGGCGATATTTCTCCGCTAAGAGATGAAAATACTCACGTGATCATGCGTACTTACGAGGAAAAAGAAGCGGATAAAAAGAAAAAGCCCCAGAAATCTGTCAGAAAACGCAGTACAGATGCGCTTACGGCAGCAGGTTACGATTTATTTGAAGCCCTGCGGAAACTTCGTCTGGAAATTGCAAAAGAGGAAGCCATGCCTCCATATATCGTGTTCAGTGATAAGACGCTGATAGATATGTGCATCAAATGTCCATCAAATGAAGAAGAAATGCTGGAGGTTTCCGGTGTGGGCAAGAATAAGTTAAAGAAATACGGTCAGAGATTTCTGGAAGAGATACAGAAGTTCTGCCTGGAACGTCCGAATGCGGTTTTGAGTATGTCGGAAGATGAAAATGGTAATCCCTGAGAACAAAGGTTGGAAAACAGATGAATATAGAAAAATATACGGAAGAATTAATCACATTGAGACATTACTTTCATCAACATCCGGAGCTGGCACTTCAGGAAGTGGAGACGTCTGCATATATCCGGAAATATCTGGAGAAACTGGGATATGAGATTGTGCCGATAGAACCTACAGGATTGATCGCGGAACTTCCATCTCTGAGAAACAGGGAGAAACTGGTTGTACTCAGGGCGGAGATGGATGCATTGCCCATACAGGAGCAGACAAATCTACCATATGCATCAGTAAATCAGGGATGTATGCATGCCTGCGGTCACGATATGATCCTGGCAGCAGCACTGATCCTTGCAAAAATTGTGGCAGAAGAGCAAAGAATGCAGGAAAATTTTCCGGTCAGGCTCCGGTTCCTTTTTGAACCTGCAGAGGAGATTGGTGAAGGTGCAAAAAGAATGCTTCAGGCCGGAGCATTAGAGAATCCGAAAGCAGATGCATTTCTGATGTTTCATTACGCAGCGGACATGACATTTGGAATGGCAGTGCATCAGGGACAGGCATCTTCCATGATCAACAGTATGCAGATTCATGTTCATGGAAAATCCAGTCACTGGTGTGAAGCGGATAAGGGGATTGATGCAATTTATGCAGCTGCTCAAGTGATAAGTGCCATTCATGATCTGAATGAAAGTTTTGGAAAACAGCATCCGGATGCAGGAAAATATATTGTGGGTACGGGTACGATCCATGGCGGTGAATATACGAATATTATTGCAGACCATGTGGTATTAAACGGAAATATACGCGCAGTTCATGAAGAAACTTACATGGCACTTGAGCACGAGCTGGAGAGAAATCTGCAGGAAATTGAAAAGCAGACTGGCACACAGATCCGTATGGAATTTCCCAAAAATCCGGTATATGCGTTTGCCAATGATGAGGAACTTACAGAGACAGCAAAGGCAGTGGGTGAAGAAGTATTTGGGGATAAGTTTGTCCTGGAAGGAGAAGATGAGCTGTTTCTTTCAGGTGATAATGCATACAGATATTTCAGAGAAACCAGAGGACTTTTCACAGTATTTCTTGCGGGAATACCAGGAGAAAATCATCCTCTGCATCATCCGAAATTTCAATT
>CAUEAK010000083.1:0-7187 GCA_958454115.1 Blautia wexlerae | reverse complement strand
GCAACAACTTTTACATTCTCACTGAATCCAAGTTCTTTCGCAATCTCAGGTTTCAAAGTTCCTACTACTTCCCAGCTCTCATACAGTTTCGGAAGCTGTTCTTCTGTGATTCCACAGATCTCCAGCATTTCTTTTGACCAGCAGCGGTTCTTTACATCAAGAAGAAGCATACCGGAAGCATCAGAAACATCTGTACAGAAGGAACCGGACAGGCGATATGCCAGATAATCCTTAGGCAGCATGATCTTTACTACCTTCTTAAAGTTCTCAGGCTCGTTTTTCTGCATCCAGAGGATCTTCGGTGCTGTGAAGCCTGCGAAAGCAATATTTGCTGTATACTGGGAAAGTTTGTCCTTTCCAATCACTGTATTCAAATATTCTGTCTCTTCACCTGTACGTCCGTCATTCCAGAGGATTGCAGGACGGATCACATTGTCATCCTTATCAAGAGTTACCAGACCATGCATCTGTCCGCCGAAACCGATTCCTGCTACCTGAGTTCTGTCAATATCCTTTGTCAGTTCTTTCATGCCTTCCATGCTCTGTATGAACCAGTCCTCCGGTTTCTGCTCAGACCAGCCCGGATGTGGGAAGAATAATGGATATTCTCTGGATACGATGTTACAGATTTTTCCTGATTCTTCCATAAGAAGAAGTTTTACAGCGGAAGTACCAAGATCAATACCGATATAATACATAAGTGCGCTCCTTTTCTATTTCTAATCTAATACATCCCAGAGCAAAGCCCCGGGATGCCTTTAATATAGTGTCAGTTTATTTATTCTGTATTCAGATTCATTCACATCACATGAACATTAATAACCCGTTTTACTGATTTCTCATTAACCCCATGGATTCTCTGTCGGATATCTTACACCTGCCGGCTGGTTGTATCCAATCTTCTTAACATCCAGTCCAAGGAATTTCACTACCTCATAGAATGCTTTTCCGTAATGTCCAAACATAACTGCTCCATGATGCGGATAGTTGCCCTCGATCAGTACGTGACGGTAGAATCTTCCCATTTCTTTGATTGCGAAAATACCGATACCACCGAATGATCTTGTAGGTACATCCAGCACTTCACCTTCTGCAACATAAGAAACCAGCTCGCCCTCGGAATTGCACTGTAAACGATAGAATGTAATGTCAGATGCAGCAATATCACCTTCAAGAGTTCCTCTTGTAAAGTCTGGTTCAGATCCTGCCGGCTCAAGAAGTCTGTGCTGGATCAGCTGATATTTAACAGCTCTGGAATCACACATCTTGCATGCAGGAGTATTTCCACAATGGAATCCCATAAATGTATCAGTAAGCTTGTAATCGTATTTTCCTTTGATATCTTCATCATAGATATACTGTGGAACAGAGTTGTTGATATCAAGCAGTGTAACTGCATCATTGGAAATGCAAAGTCCGATGTACTCGCTGAGTGCTCCGTAGATATCAACCTCACAGGATACCGGAATTCCTCTGGAAACCAGACGGCTGTTTACATAGCAAGGTTCAAATCCAAACTGTGACGGGAATGCAGGCCAACATTTGTCAGCAAATGCAACGTATTTTCTTGCTCCCTTATGAGCCTCTGCCCAGTCAAGAAGTGTAAGCTCAAACTGTGCCATTTTCACATTAAGGTCAGCATAATATTTGCCTTCGCCCATCTCTTTGGCCATATCTGCACAAACTTCCGGGATACGAGGATCATTTTCATGCTCTTTGAAAGAAACAAGAAGATCAAGCTCTGAGTTCTCTTCAATCTCAACGCCCAGCTCATAGAGACCTTTAATAGGTGCGTTGCATGCGAAGAAGTCCTGTGGACGCGGTCCAAAAGTAATGATCTTAAGATTGCTGACACCGATGACTGCACGTGCAACCGGTACGAAATCAGCGATCATCTTTGCAATATCATCTGCTGTTCCAACAGGATATTCCGGAATATATGCTTTCAGATGACGCATTTTTAAGTTGTAGGAGCAGTTAAGCATACCACAGTAAGCATCACCTCTGCCGTTGATCATATCGCCGTCACCTTCTGCTGCTGCTACATACATGCAAGGTCCGTCAAATCTCTCTGCGATCAGAGTTTCAGGAGTTTCAGGTCCGAAGTTTCCAAGGAAAACAACCAGCGCATTACACTCTGCTTTGTTTACATCTTCAAGAGCTTTCTCCATATCCTTTTCATTCTCAACAGTTACAGGACATTCATAAAGTTCACCTTTATAAGTTTCCTTGATTGCTGCACGTCTCTTTTCAGAAAGCTGAATCGGAAAACAGTCACGGCTTACTGCGATTAATCCAAGTTTTACTACTGGTATATTGTTCATAATATAAATTCCTCCATATTTGATATGTATTTATATGATTTTGTTATTCATTTACTATATTCTGATACTCTGCTGCCACAGATTCCGAGCAGCTCAGTCAATGGTGATATTCTCTCCACGAAGTCCGTTTACTGCACCCTCGATTGCCGCATCTTCATGTGCAATGAGCCATTTGTTCTTAGCTGTCAGCAGGCTGTCCTCGCCTGTCTTAGCTGTCTCAAATGTAAGATCTGTATTGGTTCCTGCCGGAAGTACGACTACACACTGGAAACCGCCATCCTGTACATTGCATGGCGCATAATGAAGTGTAGTTGCATATACTTCAATACCTGTTCCTGCAGGTACCAGGAATGCTTCGATCTTAGAAGTATCATATGTAAAATCATCTGTGATATCCTGCTGGCTTCCGATAAGCAGCACCAGATCTGTTACCGCTACATTGATTTCTGAACTGCGGTGATATTCTACTGCATTTAATTTCTTATTATGTCCGTTGCAGTATCCAATTTCGATCGGGATTCCGCCAAATCCTTTATTCTGCAGTGCTTTTGCTACATCCAGAGCTTCCAGCTCCTCAACAGATGGTACATAAACCACATCATCCGGAACCGGTGTATGTTTCATTTCTTTGAGAAGAGCACTGAAGTCATACCCTTCAAGCACCTTTCCATATTTACGGAAGGAAGCATCTGTTACATTCTGAATTTTCACTTCAAAAACCTCCTTATATTCTGTAGATATTACGTTTTCTTGACTGTGCTTAGAATATATCAGAATAAAGTGTACTTTTCGCCAGTTTTCTTGTCTAATCTATGGCGTTTTTTTGACCTTTTTCATTTAGCTGTTTTCGCATCTCACTTGGAAGTACCCCATATCTTTTCTGAAATTCCCCGGAAAAACCCCTGCTGCTGCAAAATCCATTATCTAGTGCAATCTGACTAATTGTATGGTCTGTATTCAGCAAATCCCTGTACGCATATGCCATACGGATATCCTGCAGATAAGTTTTATAGTTGATTTTTGCATATTTTTGGAACATTCGCGACAAATATGCATCCGAGTATCCAAAAGTAGCCGCCACATCAGAAAGCTTCAGTTCCTCCCTGTAATGTTCACGCATATATGTGGTGATTTTTGACAATGCATCCAGACGGCGGCTGTGTCGGATGTCCTTCTCCCTGGTCTCTGTCACACGGTAATCCTTCACCAGGATATACATGATCTCGTAAAAAATAGAAATTGTCCGGAACTCATATCCAATTTTCCGCTCGGAATACACATGATATAATTTACGAAGCAAAGAAGCCAGTTTCTTATCCACCAGCTCCTCCTGCCCCCGAAAACGGATATATCTCTGGGCAGTAAAATAATTCTCGAACTGTTTCAGAGGAATCTGCAGAACTACTGTTTTATTTTTCTCCACAGCATGGATAGAGTGGATCTCATTGGAATTAATGATTATCTGCTCTCCAGCTTTCAGCGGATATTCATCCTTATTTACAAAAAAATCCAGGCGCCCCTCCATCACAGCAAAAATCTCTACAGACGTATGCCAGTGCTTCTCACGCACATAATTGCCATTTCCTCCTTCAAAAAGAAAAACCTTAAACGGAAATCCCTCATTAGGAATGATCAGTTCATGCTGAAACTCCATATATATATTCACCTCCTAATAAAATACCGCAGTATCCGGACATTCCAGCATACTGCGGCTATTTTGATAACTATCCAGCTTTCTGCATACCAAATCTGCTGGATGATCCTATTCTTCACATACTATTTGCAGAGCTCTGCCACAACCTGATTGATCACCTTTCCGTCCGCTTTTCCTTTCATATCAGCCATAACAGCCTTCATGATCTGCCCCTTATTTTTCGTTGCGATCACATCTGCAAATTTTTCTTCCAGATATGTCTTTACCTCTGCTGCATCCATCTGTTTTGGAGCATATTTGGCAATCACATCATACCTTGCCTGATATTCAGCCTTCAGATCCTCACGGCTTTCCGGACAGGTATCCAGCTGTTCTTTTACAGTTTTCAACTCCTTCAAAATAACTCTGTCCACCAGATCGCTCTTAATTTCATCACGGCATCCCTCATCGATCGCTACTTTTTTTACTGCAGAGATCAGAGAGGAGACTGCTTCTTTTGTTACTTTATCTTTGGCTTTCATAGCTGCAACCATATCTTTTCTTAATACTTCTAATTCCATTTTATATTCCTCCTCGTTTTTTCTAGTGATTCCATATCGTTCTACTGCTGCACAGTCAAATGCGCCTGCATTCCTGATATTTTTCACTCAAATCATAATTCTATTCATCAGCATACCACGATTTATCTGAAAATCCAATGCTAATTGGCATAAAAATTAATTTTTTAGTCCCCGCTTCATCGTGTTCTCCAGTTCCTCCATTTGTCCCAGGATCAGTTTCTGTCTGTCATCAAACAGTAGTCCCTTGTTGTGACGGTAATACTGATCTGAACCATTCTCACGGATAAACCAGAGACTGTAATAATTGGCATTCAGTTCTGTAATAAAAGCTACCATTTCCTGGCTGTCACCAAAGGCTGCTTCCATAAAATCAAAAACATTCTGAAGCGTCTGAGAGATATATTCTGTCTGAGTTTCCAGACTGTCAGCCTCCGTTGCAAAAGCTGTTTTTGCCCGCTCATAGGTATCTTTTTCTGAAATTTCAACAGCTTTATTATTCTCTATTTTATCTTCAGAACCAGTTTCTCCCCTCAGTTCTATCCATAATTTCTCAAGAAAATCCACTGTACGGATAAATACTTTTTCTTCATTTTTAGTGAGAAGCTCAGATTTTTTTGCAGTCTGAAAATCATTTTCTGCCTTTTTATAAATGGATTCCAGCGTCATTTCCGGAAGGTTATCTCTGTATTCTGTCATGTAACCATAGAGCTTTGTCACATAGGCATCCATAAAATAACAGTCTGCAAATAACTGGCTGAGCTTTCCGTTCAGCAGACCAACAATACTCAGATGCTCATCCAGTGAAGCATTGCGGATCTTACCCAGAGTGATGGGTGTCCATTTACCCTGAAGCAGATCCTCCACTGCATAGTCTGTCTTATACTTATTGTATAATGCCAGATATGCGGCAAAATCTTTTGCGATCATTGGATGCTGGATATACTGATATACCACCTCTCTGTCCACTTCTTTATCCAGTGTTTCATATACCTGCATCAGCCTTGAAAGATCTTCCCAGCCTCTGGCAGTGGCAAAAATCCGTCCGTCTACTGTGTTCTCCATTCTGTAGAAATTCTTTCTGCGAAGCTCCAGATAAGAGATAACAGCCGGATGGATTCCCTGCTCATAGGCATATTCTTTCCACACTTCAAAATCCGGCTGCACATCAATCCTCTTGATTCTGTCAAGGGTTACTACGTCAAATTCGCGGACAGATTTATTGTATTCCGGCGGGTTTCCTGCTGTCACGATCACCCATCCTTCCGGTACTTTCTGATTGCCAAATGTCTTTCCCTGAAGAAACTGCAGCATCATAGGCGCCAAGGTCTCTGATACGCAGTTAATCTCATCAATAAAAAGAATTCCTTCTCTGAGACCTGTTTTTTCCATCTTTTCATAGACAGAGGCAATAATCTCACTCATAGTATATTCTGTGACAGAAAAAGTCTCCTGACCAAAGGTTTTCTCTTTGATAAACGGCAGTCCTACTGCACTCTGACGGGTGTGATGTGTGATAGTATAAGATACCAGACCTACCTTACATTCCCTGGCGATCTGTTCCATAATCTGCGTCTTTCCAATACCCGGTGCCCCCATAAGGAGAATTGGTCTCTGGCGTATGGCCGGGATCAGATATTCTCCAAATTCATCCTTCGCAAGGTATGCTTCTATTGAGTCCTTTATCTCCTGTTTTGCTCGTTTTATATCCATAATGTAAATCCTTTCCTGCTGAACACTTCTTACTTTTACTCAGTTTTCTCATTTCCTTGATATCCACGAATTGCTCCGCGATTTGCAGCTCCCGCAATTGTAATTTTCTCTCTTCATTACCTGTCTGGCTTCTCAAAATCATCCTCATCCAGGATCAGTTTCATAGCCCATACCGGCACATCCACATCTCTGTAATTATCCTGCATAAACACAAACGCAGTCTTATATGACGGCATTTTCTTCGGGTAAATTCCGAATCCATCCGTAAAATAAATCAGCCCTTTCAGGTTATGAAATTCATGCTGTTCCAGCAGTTTGTCCACCCATTCAAATGCAGGCCTGAAGTCTGTTCCGCCATCTCCATACAGTTCCAGATGTTCCATATAGTCTTTCATTTCTTTCTGAGAAGTAATCTTTTTATCTATGTGGACTTTCTCATCACACTGAATGATATGCACATTTATTTTTGTAAAAAAGCTCTCACTCTCACTAAGTACACCGTAGGTTTCCTCCAGAAACTTTCTCACCAGTTCTCCTGAACAAGACATGGAGGTATCGATAATGATCACGAACTCCTCTATCTTCTTAACTTCTTTGGATTCCAATGGTTCGATCAACGGCATATTTCCATAAAGACGCAGACCGTAGGTATAGAAATTGTAATCAAAACTGTCATCATCCACTGCCAGTTCTTCATGAAAAACTGCAAATTTCCGCAGGAATTCTCTGTAATCGTACCGACTTCTGTTCTCTGTTTTTATCTGCTCCAGGAAATCTCCGTCCCGCTCACCTGCCTCCTGTGAAAAGGTTTCCAGGTCCGTCTCGATTCCATCATTGATCTCCCCCCATTTGCGGCTGAGCATGGGATTCGGTTTCTGATCCGGTTTCTTACTTTCCCAGTATCTGTGGTCATCTGTGCGAAATTCCTGTTCCAGATTT
>CAUEAK010000082.1:0-7297 GCA_958454115.1 Blautia wexlerae | reverse complement strand
CATGACCGCCGCAACATGGTAGAT
The DNA here is from genome assembly GCA_958454115.1 of Blautia wexlerae. GTDB lineage: Bacteria > Bacillota > Clostridia > Lachnospirales > Lachnospiraceae > Blautia_A > Blautia_A wexlerae_C. The sequence continues at coordinate 7,273 of CAUEAK010000082.1, read as the reverse complement.
GTAAAAAGTATCGCTATCTAACCCCAGCAAAATTCGTACCCGTATAGCCATCGTCCACATAGTAGGTGGGATTTGGAAACCCGTGTTCCTTAGCGTACTTGAATAGATATTCTTTTTGATTTACGATACTGTTGCTCTCGCCTTCACGTCCATCGTCCTGACTCAGACGACAGTACAAGGCGGTGATTTCTTCCTGCTGTCTTTGCAATGCTTTCTCCTTTCCGACAGCAGACACGATAGTATGAAGTGTAGATACAGTATACCACGCCTGCGGTCAAACTTCAACGCTTTAAAGCGATAATCTTTCCGATATTTCTTAATCCTCATCATAACCCTCGGAATCAAAACTGTAATCTGCTGTGTCCCGCATGAATATCCTGCTGAGAAGCCCAAGCAAGTCCCTCCCGTCCTCTCGGAAATGTGCGGTCACTGTATATTCCGTGCCGCCGATTTTCTCGCAGAGCGTTGCCTGTTCAGGGATACGCATAAGGGGCATAATGTTTTCAGCAGGCGGCAGGGGCGGGTACACCCTATTCGGGTTTACCATTGAGATACCCTTATTTTCGTCTAAAATTTCCGTAAGTTCCTGTTCTGTCAGTCTGCTCATCGCAATGCGTCCTCCCTCTTGCGGTCTGTCCTGCCATTCTGGTTTGACCTTTGATTTTCAACCGTATCGTGGATTTGGTTCAAGCAGTCATCAATGTGGGCAGAGCGTTTTTCAATCCCGTCCGCATATTTCAGCCGCTTTCGCAGCTCCGTTATCCGTTCCGTCACCCCGTTTTTTTCTTCTCGGAGCGTTTCTTTCTCGGCGGGTGAAGCACGCCGTATCTTATTCTGCAAATGCCGCCGATAGTTGGTAAGCCTGTCCATTTCCGTCTGGTTCTTCTCCCTGTCGGCGTGCAAATCGGAGAGGGTGGAGATGTTATGCTCCGACATATAGCGTACCTGTGTGGTAATCTCATCCAGTTTCCGAAGCTCCTCTTTCATAAGCGGGCTTGTCGGCTTGTAGTCCGTGCCTTTGGGAAATATCCCCAACTGATAGCACCAATAGTAATACAACGCTAAGATTCCCCTTGTTTTCTGGTGCGGTTTCCAAGCCTTTTTATATTCTTCGGGCATATGGGGAGAGTAGGAAATCTTTGCTTTGTAGTTCCCATATCTTGCCCTTGTGCCTAAATGTGAACGGATAAAATCGGGCGTTAAGCGTTCATCAAGCGTATCTAATCTTGTGAAATGCTTATACTGCGGCAGCTTCATTTTCCAATGCCCGCCCGAAAAATCAACCTCGTAGCCTTTGTCGATTAGATACTTCATCATGTGCGGAATATCCCGACTGCCGCTGATTGCCTCCGCTAAATCTTCCAGATAGACGTTGTAGCGTGTCGGCTTGCCGCTCTTTTCATCCAGATACAGCGGTCTTGACGGTGCTTTCTTCGGGTTCTCAATCACCGATAATCCGTACTCTCTGCACAAGCGGTCTGACGTTTCCCTTAGCCGTTTCTGCTCCGATTTTGAGTAATTATATTTGCTCCCATCCAGATAGGAAACAGAGTTGAAGCAGAAGTGATTGTGGAGATGCCCCCTGTCAAGGTGGGTGACAACGATTATCTGGTACTTGTCGCCCCACATTTCCCTCGCAAGTTTTAAGCCGATTTCGTGGCATTGTTCGGGCGTTACTTCGTCTGGCTTGAAGCTCTGGTAGCCGTGCCAAGCGATATACCCGCCTGTCTTCTGGTACTGCTTTTTCGTTAGAATCATCTGCTGTAACGCTGTTTCTTTTAAACAGTTGATGGCGGAAACAAACTCTCCATTGTCCGTTTTCTGTGGATTCTTCACATAGGAGAACACGTCAAAGAAGTCCTGCATCTCCTTATTCGGCACGGTCTTTTCTGGGTTTTCCACATAAGAAATTAAGTCTTTCAACCGTCCTTCGATGTGCCAGAGGCTCGTTGCCGCCATATCAGACTGCCCCCTGTTCCGTCAATTTTTCCATGTCAAACTGCTGTGGGAGGGTATAATTCCGTTGCAGTTCCAAGATAAAATCCTCAATCTCCCTGCATATTTCATCAGCGGAAGGGGCGTAGGGGATACACTTTTTAAAGGCTACGTGTACTTCGTAAAGCGTGCCTAATAGTTCCCAAAATTCTTTCTCTGGCTGTGGCTGCGGTGCGTTTCCCCTGCATAACTGACGCATAAATTCTGCGGTGGACAGACCGCAGGCGGATGAATACTGCTTTAATTTTTCATGTTCTTCTTCGCTCAATCTAAAAGTAATGCATACTTTTTCTGATTTTTCTCTACTCATTTTTCTTAATCCTCCAGTTTTATTTTTCCTTTTATCGGGGTAGCTAGGGGTTGTCCCCTAAGTTAGTCCACACGCCTTTAGGGTGTGGATTGGATTGTGGCTGACACAATCCGATGCTCGCTATCTCTGTGGACAACTCCGCAGAGCATTTTTCTGTGTAACGGCTTTCTTAATGCCTGCCTTTACCCTCCGAAAAGGAAATCCTATGTCCTTTCCACCTCCGTTCTGGATTTTATTGCCTTTGACTTTTGGATATATGAGCCGTTCAAAGTGTTCCTGTGCCTGTCTGTCAATGTCGGCAAGGTAAGCATTGAGCCTGCCGCTTGTGAGAAGATTGGTGTATGTAATTTTGCGGTACTCCCGCAGATAGTCCAAGTGCCGCCGTCCGAATAAGTCTATCGACTGTTCCTTTTCGGGTGGTATGGTAAGGCAGGGTAAAATGTATTCGCCTTGCCGTTCGTATCTGCCGCCCATTTCCTCAAAGATTGATTGTACCATTTGTTTTTCCTCCAAATAAGATATTCACTCCATACTCATGTCTGCTATCATTAACACAATTTACGTTTTCTCCTTATCTGGTTTCATACATCTGTGAAAAATAAAGAAATTTCTGTGCAGATAAAAGCAACAGTGGAAAATGACAGTCAGATGTACAAACTGAAATTACATACGCTGTGGTCGCCTATGAAGAAAGATGTATGAATAGGAATTATCGGTTTTTTTGAAATGGCAAAATAAGTATGAAGATTATAAATATAGAGTGTATGGAATCAATCAAATTCATATGCTCTTTTTCTTTTTTGATTGAAATAAGTATGCGTGGACTACTTTTGGGTGCGAGTGTGATAGGGTAGCGCAAGAATAGATTAGATGGAAAGGAAGAGGCACCGTTAAGTAGGTACCTCTTCTTTTTAAAGAGCTAGCTCTTTTCCTGATACGGGAACTTGCATCTCTGGAGCATTAAGCAGTGATGTGAAATTCTGCCGAATGATATCAAGTGTCTTTTGCTTTTTCTGCAGCTCCTGTTTTTCTCGGACGGTAGCAGCCTGTTCAGATTCAAGATTTTCAATCTGCTTCTGGATTTTATTAGAGCTTGGGATTTTGGTAACGCCGAGATCCTGAAGCTCTTTTTTTAGTGAATCGTGTAGCTGGTATTCTGCCTGATGCTTGGTACGGTAAGCTTTTGGATTTTTAGCAGATTTGCAATCTTCAATCACTTTTCGGCAGAGCCGATAAGAATCACAGTGCTTTTGAATGACTTTCTGTGTGCTCAGCTCACTGTTGATTTGTGCTATTTTTTGGTCGGCAACTTTCACAGAAACTTCAATGTCAGATACATGCTGCTTGAAATCCTCATAATTCAACAGGTTATTTTCGGAAAGATAGTTAAAGGTGCGGGCTGCCTCTTTCAGATTATTGAGCTTTGCCCATCGTTCAAATCCTTCTCGATTGCCGGTCGTAACATAAGTGGAAATATTGATATACAGGCGAGCTTCTCTGGACAGATGCTTCGGAGTTTTCACTTTGTTACGATTTTTAGCCAGGCGAATGCGAACATTTTCTTCTGAATAATAGCTTCCGAGAGATTTCATATAAGTGAAGTTTTTCTGTTCAGGCGCACGGAAGGATAGGTGCTTTCCTTGGCGGATTTCGTATCCGGCTAACTGCATTTTTTGTAGAAATTCCTCATAGTTGATGGAAGTCCAGATTGCTTTATCAACTGCAACACGTAGCTTGGCTTTCCAACTGGTGCCACGATGGTATTCCATGTTCTCTTTATAGCTTTTGCCTTTTTCTCCGGTTGGCATACTGGTGGCAAGTCCATTTTCATGGCAGATACGATTACTGATCCGGCAGATTTTATGGTAGCTCCGCTTATTGGAAACATACTTGTGATGATCAACAAAACTTGCTGCATTAAAGATGATGTGGTTATGGATATGATTTTTATCAACATGGGTGCTTATCACATATTCATATTTTCCTTTCAGTACTTCGTTTGCAAATTGTTGCCCTAAGCGATGGGCAGTTTCGGCATCAACTTCTCCAGGTTTAAATGACTGGATCAGATGAAATGCCAGGTTATCACCTTTGTCCATTCCATTCTTTTTTGCCATTTCTCTTGTCATAGAAAATTCAAGATCTGCAGTTTCCGGGGAACAGCCAAAACTGGAAACTAACAGTTTTTCATCAGTCTTATCAGGATTCGTAATATAGTCCAGAGCTTTCTTGTCTGTTACTTTAATGGGGAAGATCTTAAGATACGCCATAATTCTTTCACCATCTCTTTCAATTCTTGCATTTCTTCCGGATATAGATCTCCGGTGCTGTTTACTTTTTTCGCAATCTGATTAATATTCACACCAATCTTATGCATTTCCTCATACTGTTTCTTCAGTGGAGTAGTATCGGTGTTGACGATGTAACCGTCGATTGCCATTTTACGAAGATAAGCTCCCATGTTTTTGGTCTTTGATTCAATCATCTTTCTGCGGATAAGCTTCCGTTCTTCTTCTGTGACATAGAAATGGATTTCTTTGCTTCTCTTTCTTTCAGCCATTGGCGTGTTCTCCTTTCTGAGAAGGTAGTAGTATCGTTGCTTTCAGCTTTTTTCAATTTAGGGCAGGGTTCCCTAAATTGGGATTTCCCGGAAGTGTATCCTCACTTCCTGTCCTTGCTGTTTTACCCCTCTATTAGCTAAAGTCAGAAGAATAAGAGAAATGCAAAAGAATTTGGCAGGTAGTATGGCATACAAAAATGTGGTATGATTAGGGGCAGGATATCAGAAGAATCAGGAGTTGAATAGATTGTGAAGAAAGAAGAAATTTTTGAATATGTGCAGAAACAGTATGGCACGATTCCGGAATATTTATGGAGTAAACTACCGGACAGTGCAGTACTTCGACATAAGAATGGGAAATGGTATGCAGTGATCATGACGGTTGAAAAATCGAAACTGGGATTAGAGGGAAATGATCTGGTTGACATCATGGATGTAAAGTGCGATCCAGAAATGACCAGCATGATTATTCAGACTTATGGATTTTTACCTGGATACCATATGAACAAGCGGCACTGGATTACGATTTTACTGGATGGTTCGTTCAGTGAAGCAAAGATACTGGACTTTTTGGATATGAGTTATGACCTGATTGATGGAGCAGGCAGAAAAGAAGAAAATGTAAGTGGTTTACAGTGATTTTTGAGCAAAAGGAAAACCGGGGATTTTACTCCTCGGTTTTTCGGCTGTTATGCTTCAGTCTTCAACTTGAAAAATATCTTCTACAGGCACTTTCAGGTAATGGGCCAGCCGGATTGCAATCTCAAGAGAGGGATTACGTTCTCCACGTTCGATGCGGCCTATAGTCTGGCTGCAGGAACCTATGGCTTCAGCCAAATCTGCTTGAATGAGATTCCGTTCTTCACGAATATCTTTTAATGTATTATTGATTGCCATTCAATCACTTCCTTTGCTTATTGTTATCAGCAGGATCATGAACCTGCTGTTGAAATCTAATGAAATCCCGGAATTTCTGCACCTTTGCATTTCCCGATTACTTTTCCAAAAATCTTAAAAGAGTCAGATTCCAAAACCTGGATAGGACGATATTTTTGATTTAAAGAGATCAGATAAACACCATCTGGCTCATCGTGTAATTCCTTGATGTAAGTATTGCCGTTGAGATAGAAGATTCCAATTTCACCATTAGCAAGAGAATCTTTTTTCTGAATCCATGCAACATCATCTGTATGATAAAGTGGCTCCATACTGTCACCGGAGATCCGTACACCAAAGTCAGTCTGCTCAGGAGCAAGATGTCCTACGTCATAGGTTTCTTTTACAGAATCTTCCAGGTAATTTCCAGTACCAGCAGAAACTGGTTCCCAGGTAATTTCTACAGGATGATGGAATGGGATAATCTTTGCAGACAGTGGAGAAAACTTTTTAGAAGCTTTCAAAATATCAGCAAATTCAATCAATTTATTTCTGCCTTCTTCATTCAATCCACTCATAATGTTATATGGGTTTTCTCCAAAGAAGGATTCATATATATCTTCGATATCAAGTAACTGGCAAAGTGTCAGGAAAACATGTAAAGCTGGTTCTCGTGCATTGGTCTCCCATTTGGAGATTGCTTTTGTAGTGACCTGAATACCTTCCTGAGAAAGCAGGTCTACCAGATCTGATTGAGAGTATCCTTTCTTTTTTCTATTTTCTGCTAATATTTCCCCGAAATCACGCATTTGTTCGCCTCATTTCTATTTGAATTTTCTATATGCATTATACCGTATGTTAGAAATAAAATCAACAATAATCTCCAAAATGGAGAAAATACAACCAAGATGTTACTTGACTATCTCCGGAATGTCGATATATACTAAACATACAAAAATTGATAAGACATCATGTTGAAGGAAACAGCTGGGAGGTGAAAAGTTTGAGTGAGCGTGTGATCCTGCATAGTGATATGAACTGTTTTTATGCCAGTGTAGAAATGCTGCATCATCCGGAATTTGCCGGAATGCCTCTTGCAGTTGGCGGTGATCCGGAAGCTCGGCATGGAATAGTGCTAACAGCAAATTATATTGCAAAGCGAAAAGGTGTAAAGACCGGAATGGCATTATGGCAGGCAAAACAGATTTGTCCGGAAATCATTTTTGTACCACCACGGATGGATTTGTATTTGAGATTTTCACAGATGGCAAGAGAAATCTATTCGGAGTATACGGACAAGATCGAGCCATATGGGATTGATGAAGCCTGGCTGGATGTATCGGACAGCAGAAATCTGAAAGGAAGCGGAATGACGATTGCAAGAGAAATCAGCCATCGGATTAAATACGAACTGGGTGTAACGGTAAGTATTGGAATTTCCTGGAATAAGATTTATGCGAAACTTGGTTCAGATTACAAAAAGCCGGATGCAATCACAGAGTTTAATCGAGAAAATTATAAAGACAGGATAT
>CAUEAK010000081.1:0-7377 GCA_958454115.1 Blautia wexlerae | reverse complement strand
AAAAAGGGCAGCCTCCAAAGAGAGACTGCCCTTTTCATCATTTAATTCCCATAACGTTCATCTGCGCCAAAATCGCATCCACACACTTCTCAAATCCAAGCTTTCCTGCATTCAGACACAGATCATAATTCGTCGCATCACTCCAGTCCCCACCGGCAAATTTGCGATAATAATCCTGCTTTCTCTTATCATCCCTGCGAAGAAACTTCTCAATCTCCTCATCACTGCCGCTGATCTTCTCTCTGGACTTCTCCACACGAAACTCCCAGGGTGCATGAACAAACACTCTCAAAGTATTCGGTCTGTCCTTAAACACATAATTCACACAACGCCCAACGATCACACAGGATTCCTTCTCTGCCAGATCCGTTGCAATCTTCGCCTGATAATTAAAAATATTCTCATCAGAAACAAACCCCTTCTGATCCGGTGCGATCAGATCTCCTTTATATAACCCTGTCTTATTAAACAGAGATGCCTTCACACTGGAGCCTTCTTCCACCTGTCCAAAAAGCTTCACATCAATCCCGCTCTCATCAGAAGCCATCTGAATGATCTGCTTGTCATAGAAAGAAACTCCCAGTTTCTCTGCCAGCATCTTACCGACGGTACGTCCGCCGCTTCCATACTGTCTCGCAATGGTAATTACAAAATTCTCCATAAAATCCCTCCTGTTTACTCTCCAAGATAAGCTTTCTGAACAGATTCATCATGAAGAAGATCACTTGCCTTACCTTCCAGTGTAATCCTTCCGGTCTCAAGGACATAAGCTCTGTCAGCAATAGAAAGAGCCTTCTTCGCATTCTGCTCAACCAGAAGAACCGTTGTTCCACTCTCACTTACCTCTTTAATGATATCAAAGATCTCATTTACAAAGATCGGTGAAAGGCCCATGGACGGCTCGTCCATCAGAATGATCTTCGGCTGGCTCATCAGCGCACGTCCCATGGCGAGCATCTGCTGCTCACCACCACTTAAGGTACCTGCAGTCTGATTCTGACGTTCCTTCAGACGCGGAAAACGTTTATATACTTTCTCAATGGTCGCATCAATCTCATTTTTATCAGATCTTGTAAAAGCACCCATCTTCAGATTCTGAAGAACAGTCATATTTGCAAACACACGTCTTCCTTCCGGAACATGTGCCATACCCATTGTTACGATCTTGTGAGGCGGAACCTTTGTGATATCCTGTCCGTCATAAATAATATGTCCTGATTTTGCCCGGAGAAGCCCTGTCACTGTATGCAGAGTAGTTGTTTTACCTGCACCGTTTGCACCGATCAGAGCAATAACTTCACCTTCATTTACAGAGAAAGAAACACCCTTCAATGCCTGAATCATTCCATAATAAACCTGTATGTCCTGTACTTCCAGTAATGCCATCTGTCTCTCCTCCTATTCTCCAAGATATGCCTTGATAACTTCCGGATCATGGAGCACATCTGAAGTCTTGCCCTGTCTCAGAACATGACCGAAGTTCAGTACAGTCAGCTCCTCACAGATGCCTGAAACCAGCTTCATATCATGCTCGATCAGAAGAATGGTCATATCAAAGTTATCACGAACAAAACGGATGGTATCCATCAGTTCCTCAGTTTCATTGGGATTCATACCTGCAGCCGGCTCATCCAGAAGAAGAAGCTTCGGCTTTGTTGCCAGTGCTCTGGCAATCTCCAGCTTTCTCTGTTTACCATAAGGAAGGTTGGATGCAAGGATATCTGCCTCTTTGTCCAGATCAAACACTTTAAGAAGCTTCATTGCTTCCTCATTCATGGTTTTCTCAACCTTAAAGTATTTCGGAGTATGTACAATACTTGTAAAAAGGCTGTATTTATCATGATTGTGAAGTCCTGCCTTTACATTGTCCAGCACACTCATCTGATGGAACAGACGGATATTCTGGAATGTTCTGGCGATTCCTGCCTTGTTGATATCAATGGTACTCTTTCCGGTGATATCCTGTCCGTCCAGATTGATGATTCCCTCGTCCGGCTTATACACACCTGTAAGAAGGTTAAAGATTGTAGTCTTACCGGCACCATTCGGACCGATCAGACCATAAAGCTGTCCTTTCTCGATGGAGACATGGAAATCATCCACTGCATGAAGACCGCCGAATGAAATATTTAAATGATTTACTTCCAGCAATGCCATAGCTTATGCCTCCTTTTTCTTAAATTTACTGAAAAGACGCTCTCTCATCTCGATTGCCTTAGGTGCCCAGTTGATCAGCATCATTACGATCAGCACGATTGCATAGAACAGCATACGGTAATCACTGAGTCCACGCAGAAGCTCAGGAAGAAGGTTCAGAATCACTGCTGCAATAATAGAACCACGCATATTTCCAATTCCACCGAGAACTACGAATACCAGGAACATGATAGACATGTTATAACCGAAGTTCTTCGGAAGTGCTGTTAAAGTTGCAAGATTATGAGCATAAAGCACACCGCCGATACCGGCTAATGCTGCTGAGATTGCAAATGCTTTCAGTTTATACTTTGTGATATCAATACCAATTGATTCCGCTGCAATACGGTTATCACGGATTGCCATGATCGCACGTCCGTCTCTGGAATTGATCAGGTTCAGAACTACGAATAAAGTAACCAGGATCAGAATCACACCTATAGTAAAGGTTGACTGTCTCGGTGTACCTGTGATACCCATGGCACCACTGATGATCATTTTTCCACCAGGCTCCATTCCAAGAGACATCTGGTCTTTCATGGAAAAATGGATTCCGTTGCTGTCAATTCCTACATAAAGCACATTGATGATATTCTTAATGATCTCACCAAATGCCAGTGTTACGATAGCAAGGTAGTCACCTTTCAGACGAAGTACAGGAATACCGATCAGGAATCCAAAGATACCTGCACATACAGCTCCGATGATCAGAGCAACGAAGAAACGAAGTCCTGCATTTGTAAATGTATCCATAGTTGCCTTTGTAAATGCTGCACTGGTGAAAGCACCGATACACATAAATCCGGCATGTCCAAGACTTAACTCACCCAGAATACCAACCGTCAGGTTCAGGGAAAGAGCCAGGATAATATATACACAAAGAGGCACCAGAAGACCCTGCATCAGGTTGGAAAGCAGATTCCCTGCGATCATTCCCTGTACGATCAGATATGCTGCAAGAACCATTCCGTATGTAATGAGATTGCTTTTTGTTGTTTTGTTTAATTTCTTCTTTTCCATGTCTGCCACCTCACACTTTCTCCTGAATGTTCTTACCAAGAATACCGGTAGGTTTCACAACCAGAACTACGATCAGAACACCGAATACAATGGCATCAGCCATCTGTGAAGAGATATAAGCTTTACCAAAAATCTCCAGGATACCCAGAACAACACCTCCGATAAAGGCCCCCGGGATAGATCCGATACCGCCAAATACAGCTGCAACGAATGCTTTGATACCAGGCATAGCACCTGTATATGGTGTCAAAGACGGGTATGCAGAGCAGAGAAGCACACCTGCGATTGCTGCAAGTCCGGAACCGATTGCAAAAGTAATGGAGATTGTTTTGTTTACGTTAATACCCATTAACTGGGCAGCGCCTTTATCCTCAGATACGGCAAGCATTGCCTGTCCTGTTTTTGTCTTGCTGATAAAGAGCATCAGACCTGCCATGATCAGGATACCACCGATAATGGTTACGATGGTTACACCAGTGATCACGATAGAACCACCTGCAAGTTTCAGGGATGGAAGACTGATCACGTTACTGAATGATTTGGTATCTGCTCCCCAGATCAGAAGGGCCACGTTCTGAAGCAGGTAGCTGACACCAATTGCTGTGATCAGAACAGCCAGAGGTGAAGCTGCATTACGCAGTGGTCGATACGCAACGCCTTCGATCACAACGCCCATGAGTGTACAGATGATAATGGACAGCAGGATGGCTAAAATCGGATTTAATCCCATGCCGCTGACTGCGACATAAACTACATAAGAGCCGACCATGATAACATCTCCATGAGCGAAGTTCAGCATTTTAGCGATTCCGTATACCATGGTATAACCAAGGGCGATGATCGCATATACACTTCCGAGGCTGATACCACTGATAAGATATGATATAAAACTACTCATAGAAGTCTTTCCTTTCTTATATTTAAATAATTTTATTGTGTGTAAAACTGGCAGATTTGCCTTTAGCGAAATCTGTCTTGTTTATTTTGCCAAAAGTAAATCTGTCATTAACGCATTAATGTAATAACGTATTAGGCAACAGGGCTGTCTGCATAATTCAGACAGCCCCGTTGGCATGCAACCATTGTCCACTCCAGGAACAATCGCATTTTATTTCTTATGAAATCTTTTCAGTTATTTCAATTTCATTATTCCATTGCTGCGTAAGCACCATCTTTGATTTCTACAGCTTTCGGAGCTTTGTTCGGCTCACCGTCTTCTGTCCATGTGATCTCGTCACCTGTAACACCTTCAAGTGTGATCTCGGTCATGCCTTTTTCAAGTGCTGCACAGATATCTGCAACATCCATGTCTGCTTTTACATCTTCTTTTTCTGCTGCTGCTTTGACTGCGTATACTGCATCATAAGCATCTGCTGCGAACTGGTTTGGTGTGTCTTTGTAAGCATCTTTGTATGCTTTTACAAAGTTCTGGGTTTTCTCATCTGTAGAATCTGCTGCAAATGGTGTAAGAAGCATCAGCCCCTCTGCAAGAGATGTATCAAAGTTTTCTACACCAAGGATACCGTCCATACCGTCGCATCCGAAGAATTTAGTTTCAAATCCCATGCTGTCTGCCTGTGCAAGGATCAGGGAAGCTTCTGTATAATAAATCGGAAGGAATACTAATTCAGCACCACCGTCTTTTGCTTTCTGAAGCTGTACGGAGAAGTCTTTATTGTTATCAGCAGTGAATGCTTCGGAAGATACGATTTCAATACCCTGATTAGCTGCTTCTGCTGTGAAGTTCTGTGTGATACCTGATGAATATACATCAGAGCTATCGTAGATAATAGCTACTTTTGTAGCAAGTTTATGCTCTCCAATGTACTGAGCTGCTGCAGTACCCTGGTTCGGGTCAGAGAAGCATACACGGAATACGTTCGGATTAGCAACACACTCTGTTGCAGATCCGGATGGAGTAAGCTGGAACATATTGTCTGCTGCTGTTTCATTTGCTACAGCTACACAAGGTGTGGAAGTAACTGTACCAACCAGGACGTTCATTCCCCAGTCTTTTAATGCGTTGTAAGCGTTCAGGGTTTTCTCAGCATCGTTTTCATCATCTTCAAATTTGAACTCTACCTGATATCCGTTGATTCCGCCGTCTTCGTTTACTTCATTGATTGCAAGCTCTGTTGCATTCTTTACAGCCTGTCCATAGATTGCTGCTGCTCCGGTTACAGGTCCGATTCCACCGATCTTAAATGTAGCATCGTCTGCAAATACAGATACAGGTGCAACTGTTGACATTACCATTGCTGCTGCCGCAGTAACACTGATAATTTTTTTCAGGTTTTTCATAATAAAATCCTCCTTATATTTTGTCAGTCCTTTCGTCCCTCTTACGGCTCATAAGATTAGCTTCCGTTACCATTCATTCCACCCGGTATATCATTTTCACCAGATTCCGCAGGTTCATTTATTATGTAGAGGAACTGAAAAGTAACAAAAAGCCAACTGGGTTCCCAGCCGGCTTTGGCTTCCACTGACACTTTAATATGTTGCTGTTTTAAATTATATCACCATATATTTGACCATGCAAGAAAAACTTTATGGAAATTTAAGATTTTTCCGTCTTTCATGGACACTTGACCGTACCGCGCACGCAATTTTATCCCATTCATCGAAAAATGCATTAAAAAAGGTACACACAGAAACCGTAACAATTTCTATGTGTACCTCAAAATTCTGATTTAATTTATCAAATCTTATGTCTCTCTAAAACCGACAATTATGCAATTGCTTTTTTAGCAATCTCAGCAAGTGCTGTAAATCCTTCTGCATCGTTTACTGCAAGTTCAGCAAGCATCTTTCTGTTGATGTCGATGTTTGCAACTTTCAGTCCGTGCATCAGTTTGCTGTAGGATAATCCGTTCATTCTTGCTGCTGCGTTGATACGAGCGATCCAGAGCTGTCTGAACTGACGTTTTTTCTGTTTTCTTCCTGCATAGGAGCTTGTAAGAGCTCTCATTACAGACTGTTTTGCAACTCTATACTGTTTGGAACGGGCTCCTCTGTAGCCTTTTGCCAGTTTTAATGTACGATTATGTTTTTTCTTTGCGTTTAATCCGCCTTTAATTCTTGCCATTTCTTAAATTTCCTCCTGTTTGTCTATCTTCAATGAATAAATGCTTCTTATAAATATGGTAATGCTTTCTTCATGCTCTTAACATTAGTAGCATCAACAACAGTAGATTTTCTCAGATTTCTTTTTCTTTTCTGAGATTTCTTTGTTAAGATATGGCTCTTATAAGCTTTATTTCTTACTAATTTTCCTGTACCTGTTTTTTTGAAACGCTTTGCTGCTGCTCTGCAAGTTTTAATTTTTGGCATTGTTAATTCCTCCTTAAACTGTATCTCTATTATATTTAACGTTTTTCCGTTAAAAACATGGTCATGCTTCTGCCTTCAACCTTCGGTGCCTTCTCCACTGTTGCCATATCTGCAAGCTGCTTTGCAAAATCATCAAGCACATGTCTGCTGCTTGCCATATGTGCCATTTCTCTTCCGCGGAAACGTAATGTTACCTTTACTCTGTCACCCTTGGAGAGGAACTTTCTGGCGGCGTTGACTTTCGTATTCAGGTCATTGGTATCAATGTTTGGAGAAAGTCGCACTTCTTTGACATCGATGGTCTTCTGCTTCTTCTTGGCTTCTTTTTCTTTTCTTGCAAGCTCATAACGGTATTTACCATAATCAATGATCTTACATACCGGCGGTTTCGCCTGCGGGGCAATTTTTACCAGGTCAAGCCCTGCCTCCTGAGCTTTGAACATTGCTTCTTTCGCGGACATGATTCCAAGCTGTTCTCCGTCCGAACCGATTAAGCGTACCTCTTTGTCTCTGATCTGTTCGTTAATCATTAAATTGCTAATTGTAGTGCACCTCCATACCTGTTAGATAGATTCTAATGACTTCTCGTCGCCCTCATTTACATAAAAAAAGCGTGGACAAAATCCACACTCCGCTATCACACTGCTGATATCTTTTCTTCTTAATCTGCGGAACAATCTCTTTATTCCTGCCAACCTTAAATATCAGCCTTCTCTGTGCAATATAAACCCAAGCCGCTAAACTAAATGCGCTGAGGTGAGAGTGGAACTCTGCTTTGTTTTCTTACGTACTTGTATAAGATACCATGTTCAGTCTGCTATGTCAAGT
>CAUEAK010000080.1:0-7455 GCA_958454115.1 Blautia wexlerae | reverse complement strand
TGGGATTCTTTTGCTCTCCCTCGCGACAAGTGATACTATATCAAATGTAAAAGCTAATGTCAACACCTTTTTGAAAAAAATATAAAAAAATTTCAATTTTTTTTTGAAAAAAAGAGGAATTTGAAATTTTATGTAGAATATAATTAATAAGAGGTATTTTGTCAGCTTGTGGAGGTATCGCTTATGAATATCAGAGAAAGCATGGAACAGCGTGAACAAAAGATGCTCAGTCCTTATGCTGCTTTGAGTCTTTGTTCCAGAGGCAGAGAGCGGCAGGAGGAAGAATGCGATGTACGGACTGTCTATCAGAGAGACAGGGACAGGATCCTTCATAGTAAAGCTTTTCGCAGGATGAAGGATAAGACACAGGTTTTTGTGGCACCCCAGGGTGATCATTACAGGACCAGACTGACACATACTCTTGAGGTATCACAGATTGCCAGAACAATAGCGAAGGCACTGAGACTGAATGAAGATCTTGTAGAAGCGATCGCACTTGGACATGACCTGGGACATACTCCCTTTGGACATGCAGGTGAGAGGGCTCTTGATGTAGTGAATCCGGATGGCTTTGCCCACTATAAACAGAGCGTCAGGGTTGCACAGGTACTGGAGAAGAACGGCGAAGGGTTGAATCTCACATGGGAGGTCCGGGATGGTATCCTGAATCACAGAACCAGTGGGAATCCGTCTACTCTCGAAGGACAGGTAGTAAGACTTTCGGACAAGATCGCCTATATTCATCATGATATGGATGATGCACAGCGGGCGGGGATTATTTCTGAGGATGATATTCCAGTCACGCTTCGGATGCTGCTCGGCTATACAACCAGAGAGCGGCTCAATACATTTGTTCATGATGTGATAGAGAACAGTCTTGAGCAGGATACCATAAAGATGTCAGCAGAGATCTACGAGGCAATGATGGATCTGCGGGCTCTCATGTTTCAGAATGTATATGAGAATCCGGCAGCCCATAAGGAAGAGGAAAAGGTAGTGAAGATGCTGACGGAGTTATATGAATATTATGTCGAACACCCGGAAGCAATGTCAAAAGAATACAGGGAGCTGATCGTGCGTGGAGAGAAGAAGGAACAGGCAGTATGTGACTATCTCTCAGGAATGACAGACCAGTATTCTATAAGGAAATTCCGGGAGATTTACATACCAAAAGCATGGGAAGTCTATTAATCGATCAAGAAGGAGGACGAAGCATGCGTTATTCAGACGATATCATTGAAGAAGTCAGGATGAAGAATGATATTGTAGATGTTGTATCCCAGTATGTGAAGCTGAACAAAAGAGGAAGTACCTATTTTGGACTTTGTCCGTTTCATAATGAGAAAACGCCCTCTTTTTCGGTAACACCGGCGAAGCAGATGTATTACTGCTTCGGATGCGGAGCAGGCGGGAATGTATTTAATTTTGTGATGGAATATGAGAATTATACCTTTGGGGAGGCACTGAAGCATCTGGCAGACAGGGCAGGGGTGCAGCTTCCGAAGATTGAATATTCCGGAGAAGCAAAGAAGAAAGCAGAACGTCGGGCTGCCCTTCTGGAGATCAATAAGCTTGCAGCAGGATATTTCTATTATCAGCTGCGTCGTGAGAGTGGCAGACAGGCACATGAATATCTGACAGGCAGAGGACTCAGTGAGGAGACGATCAGGAAGTTTGGCCTGGGATATTCGGATAAGTACAGTGACGATCTGTACAAATATCTGAAGTCAAAGAATTACAGTGACGAACTGCTGCGGGATTCCGGCCTGTTCAATGTGGATGAACGCAGGGGAATGTATGATAAGTTCTGGAACAGGGTTATTTTCCCAATCATGGATGTGAATAACCGCGTGATCGGATTTGGAGGCAGAGTGATGGGTGACGGAAAGCCGAAGTACCTGAACTCGCCGGAGACTACGATCTTTGATAAAAGCCGGAATCTGTACGGGCTGAATGTTGCAAGAACCACGAGAAAAAATTATCTGATCCTGTGTGAAGGATATATGGATGTGATATCCATGCATCAGGCAGGGTTTACCAATGCGGTGGCATCGCTGGGAACGGCACTTACTTCCGGACATGCAAGTCTGCTGAAGCGTTACACTCAGGAGGTATTGCTTCTGTATGACAGTGATGATGCAGGCGTGAGGGCTGCCCTTCGTGCCATTCCTATTCTGAGGGAAGCAGGTGTTTCTTCGAGAGTGGTAAATCTTAAGCCGCATAAAGATCCGGATGAATTTATCAAGGCACTTGGAGCGGAAGAGTTTGAGAAACGTCTGGAGCAGGCTATGGACAGCTTTATGTTCCGCATACATATGGCAGAGCGGGAATTTCCAATGGAGGAACCCCAGGGACAGAACCGTTTCTTTGAGCGGTGTGCGCAGATGCTTCTGGAGCTTTCCGATGAACTGGAGAGAAATCTTTATATAGAAGCAATCGTAAAGGATTACAGAAGCAGTGGGATCAGTGTGGAGAATCTGAAAAAGAGAGTCGGAGCTCTTGCGATGAAGGGAACTCCGGCAGAGCAGAGAATTCAGCCTAAACCTGTGGGAGCAGGTCAGCAAAAGAAGAAGGAGAGTGCAGCAGAGAAAGCACAGAAGCTGATGCTTACCTGGCTGGTAACTTATCCGGGCATATTTGATACGGTGGAAAAATATATCCAGCCTTCAGATTTCGTGGTTCCTCTGTACAGGCAGGTGGCAGAGATGCTTTACCGGCAGCACAGGGATGGCGATGTGAATCCTGCAAGGCTGATGAATGCTTTCATTGACAGTGAAGAGCAGAGAGAGGTTTCATCTCTTTTTAATGCAACGATCCATCTGGAGACTCCGGAGGAACAGAACCGGGCTTTTTCGGATGCTGTGATCAGGATTAAGGATGAGAGTCTGAAAGAGAGAAACAGAACTTGGGATCCCACAGATATACAGGGACTGCAGGAACTTGTAAAAGCAAAGAAAGAACTGGAAGAGCTTGGAAGAAAGCGGCAGCAGCTGCATATTTCTTTCGAATAAGGATAAAATATAAACACTATATGGAGGTATAGAGCACATATGGAAATGAATATGGGTAAATTCAGTGAAAAACTGGTAGAACTTCTGGAGCTTGCCAAGAAGAAAAAGAATGTACTGGAATACCAGGAAATCAATGACTTCTTTAAGGATCAGCCACTGGGAGTTGAACAGATGGAGAAAGTATTTGACTTTCTGGAAGCCAGTGGAGTGGATGTGCTTAGGATTACAGACAGTAATGCAGATGATATGATCCTGGATGATGACGATGCAGACATTGACAAACTGGATGAAGAAGAGATTGAGCTTGACAAGATCGATCTTTCTGTTCCTGAAGGTGTAAGCATCGAGGATCCGGTACGTATGTATCTGAAGGAAATTGGTAAGGTTCCGCTTCTTTCAGCAGAAGAGGAAATCGAACTTGCAAAGAGAATGGAGAATGGGGATGAGGCTGCCAAGAAACGTCTGGCAGAAGCAAACCTTCGTCTTGTTGTCAGCATTGCAAAGAGATATGTGGGACGTGGAATGCTTTTCCTTGACCTGATCCAGGAAGGTAACTTAGGTCTGATCAAAGCGGTTGAGAAATTTGATTACCGCAAGGGTTATAAATTCAGTACCTATGCTACATGGTGGATCCGTCAGGCGATCACCAGAGCAATCGCAGACCAGGCACGTACCATCCGTATTCCGGTGCATATGGTTGAGACTATTAACAAACTGATCCGCGTTTCCCGTCAGTTACTGCAGGAGCTTGGACGTGAACCTACGCCGGAAGAAATTGCAAAAGAGATGGATATGTCTGTAGAGCGTGTACGTGAGATCCTTAAGATCTCCCAGGAGCCTGTATCTCTGGAGACACCTATCGGTGAGGAAGAGGACAGCCACCTTGGAGACTTTATCCAGGATGACAATGTACCTGTACCTGCAGATGCAGCAGCATTTACTTTGCTGAAAGAGCAGCTGGTAGAGGTTCTGAGCACATTGACAGACAGAGAGCAGAAAGTATTGCGCCTGCGTTTTGGCCTGGACGATGGACGTGCCAGAACTCTGGAGGAAGTTGGTAAGGAATTTAATGTAACAAGAGAACGTATCCGTCAGATTGAGGCAAAGGCGCTCCGCAAGCTTCGTCATCCGAGCCGCAGCCGTAAACTGAAGGATTATCTGGACTAAGGAGCCTGTTATGCAGCTTTCATTACGTTTGTCTGCAATAGCAGGCCTGGTGACCAGGGGAAACAGACTTGTGGATGTGGGATGCGATCATGGATACCTGCCGGTTTCGCTTTATCTGGATGGAAAGATTCCGGGTGCGATTGCCATGGATGTAAGAAAAGGCCCGTTGTCCAGAGCACAGGAACATATTTCTCAGTATGGACTGGACGCATACATAGAAACCCGGCTTTCAGACGGACTTGAGGCTTTGAAACCGGGAGAGGGCGACACTCTTGTGATCGCAGGAATGGGCGGCCCTCTCATGGAGAGGATTCTTACTGACGGGGCAGAGGTCAGGGAGAGCTTTCGGGAAATGATCCTGCAGCCTCAGTCAGATATCCCCCATTTTCGCAGATTTGTCAGAAAAATCGGCTGGCAGATCACAGAGGAGGAGATGGTTCTGGAGGATGGCAAGTTTTATCCTATGATGAAGGTAATTCATGGAGAAAAGATGCATATTTCAGAAGATACTCCTTATACTTTAGATGAGTGGTTTGGAGGAATGCTTCTGGAAAGAAAGCATCCTGTTCTGCGGGAGTATCTGGAAAGAGAGCTTCGCATCCGCAATGAGATTCTTGACAGATTAAAGAATGCGCCCAATGCAGAGAAGCGTGCAGGCGAGATAGAGGAGGAAAAGCAGGCAGTTAGTGCTGCTTTAGAGGAATATGAAGGCATATGAACTGACCTCCTGGCTGGAGAAGAAGTACCCGTCAGATGCAGCAGAGGACTGGGATAACGTAGGACTTCTCGCAGGAGATGATACAAATGAGATCAGCCATGTGTTTCTGGCTCTGGATCTGACAGAGGAAACACTGGCTGAGGCCATAGAGGATGGGGCAGATATGATCATTACCCATCATCCCATGATCTTTTCCGGAATTAAGAAGATCAATAATCACAGCTTTACAGGAAGAAAGATCCTTACGCTGATACAGAAAGGAATTGTTTATTATGCGATGCATACCAATTATGATGTGCTGGGTATGGCGGATCTGAGTGCAGACTATACGAAGATGCATGATACCACAGTCCTTTCCGTAACTGAAGAGAGAGAGGGGGAAGTACAGGGCTTTGGCAGAGTTGGGAAACTTCCCCGGGAAATGACGCTGAGAGAGTATGCACAGCTTGTCAAAGAGTCTCTGAAGTTAAATGATGTAAAGGTTTATGGGAATCTGGACAGCATGGTAAAATGTGCTGCTGTATGTACAGGATCAGGCAAGAGCATGATCAAGGATGTCATTAAGGCCGGTGCGGATGTGTATGTGACCGGTGATATCGACCACCATACAGGAATTGATACGGTTGCGCAGGGACTGGCGCTGATCGACGCCGGACACTACGGAACAGAATATATTTTTATGGATGCAATGAAAAAAGAACTGACACA
Source organism: Blautia wexlerae (assembly GCA_958454115.1). Lineage (GTDB taxonomy): Bacteria > Bacillota > Clostridia > Lachnospirales > Lachnospiraceae > Blautia_A > Blautia_A wexlerae_C. The sequence goes on along the minus strand of CAUEAK010000080.1, from coordinate 1,851 downwards.
GGCATTTCCGGAACTGAAAATCTCCTGTGCAGAGGTAAAGAGCCCGTACACGATTCTGTGATACGGGTTCTTACCATATAATAATGAAATTATAAATGAAAATTGGCTGATCTGCCTGTTGGCAGCGGAGCTGATAACTGTATTTACTTGTCGGTATAGCAGAAATGGAGGCAGGATTTATGGGACAGAAAATGTATAACGTTACGATACAGGGAATAACAAAACAATATCCTGAGAAGATTCCTTACAGTGAGATTGTAAAGGAATACGAAGGAAGTACGGATGCACCTGTAATGCTGGTGATCGTAAATGGCAGGCTGAGAGAACTGCATAAGCATCTCAAGGCAGACTGTGAGATTGAATTTGTGACATCCAAAGATCCGATCGGACACAAAACTTATTGCAGAAGTGCAAGTCTGATTCTTCTGAAAGCAATTTATGATGTGGCAGGGCAGGAAAATATAGATAGTGTAGTGATCCATTATTCTGTAGGCAGCGGCTATTATTTTACAATGAAAGGACCTATGGCGCTGGATCAGGAATTTATTGATAAGGTAAAGGCGCAGATGCACAGGATCGTGGACGAGAATCTTCCCATTGTAAAGCGAAGCGTAAGCACCAGTGAGGCAGTTGCACTTTTTCATAAGCATCATATGTATGACAAAGAGAAGCTGTTTAATTACCGCAGAAGCTCTGCGGTGAATCTTTACAGTATTGGAAGTTTTGAGGATTATTTCTACGGTTTTATGGCGAACCATACGGGATATATTAAGACGTTTGATCTGTTTTTGTATGAGGGTGGTTTCGTACTGCAGCTTCCGACTCAGAATGAACCGGACCGGATACCTGAATTTAAACCGAGGGAGAAGATTTTTCGTGTGCAGAAGGAATCTCAGGAATGGGGAGATAAACTGGATATTGCGACAGTCGGTGATCTGAATGAAAAGGTTACCAGAGGCGGTATCCAGGATATTTTGCTGATCCAGGAAGCTATGCAGGAGGCAAAGATTTCAGAAATCGCATCTGAGATTGCCGCTGCCGGAAACAAGAAGTTTGTTATGATCGCAGGTCCGTCTTCTTCCGGAAAGACTACGTTTTCACACAGGCTGTCTATTCAGCTGGCTGCCCATGGAATGAAACCGCATCCGATTGCAGTGGATAATTATTTCATTGACAGGCACCTGACTCCTGTAGATGAGTTTGGGGAAAAGAATTTTGAGTGTCTGGAAGCGATTGATGTGGAGCAGTTTAATAAAGATATGCTTGAGCTTTTGGAAGGAAAAAGGGTAGAGATGCCGGTTTTCAATTTCAAAACAGGAACCAGAGAATATAAAGGTGATTTTCTGCAGCTGGATAAAGACGATATTCTGGTGATCGAGGGAATTCATGGATTGAATGACAGGCTTAGCTATGCGCTGCCAAAGGAGAGCAAATTTAAGATTTATCTCAGCGCTCTGACTCAGCTGAATATTGATGAACATAACAGGATTCCTACTACGGATGGCCGTCTGATCCGCAGAATTGTAAGAGATGCCCGCACCAGAGGGACTTCTGCGAAAGAGACAATTGCAAGATGGCCTTCCGTACGCAGAGGTGAAGAACAGAATATCTTTCCGTTCCAGGAGGATGCAGATGTAATGTTTAATTCTGCGCTGATCTATGAACTGGCATGTCTGAAAGTATATGCGGAACCGCTTTTGTTTGGGATTGCCAAGAACGAACCGGAGTATACAGAGGCGAAGAGGCTGCTGAAGTTCTTTGAATATTTTGTTCCGGTGCCAAGCGAGGCAGTGCCGAATAATTCGATTTTAAGAGAATTTATCGGCGGAAGCTGCTTTAATGTGTAAAATA
>CAUEAK010000079.1:0-7628 GCA_958454115.1 Blautia wexlerae | reverse complement strand
CATATGCAACAATCACAGTAGATTATCAGGAAGAAGTTGCTGATGATGACACACAAGATGATACGACAGCTTCCGGTGAGACGGCAGATGAAGATGCTTCATCTGTGGAAGAAAGCAGTGACGATGCTGAACAGGATACAGAATCAGACGAAAGTGTAAGTGAAACTACGGATGAAACATCAGAAAACTCAGACAGTGCATCAGACAATGAGGATTCTTCGGAAGAAGAAACTAAGATGGCAGATAAGCAGCTTACAATTCTTGTTGGAAATGAAACAGATGACAGCAGCAGATATGTCATGGTAAATGACAGCAATGAAGTCTATACGATGTCAACGGATACTCTGTCCGCGCTCACTGATAAATCAGAAGAAGACTTCTGGGATATGACAGTAAGTTATGTATCTTTAAACAGCCTCGGAAGCCTCAAAGTAAATTATCAGGGCAGTGATTATAAAGTAAATATTTCACGTGAAACATCCACAGATGATGATGGAAACGATACAGAAACAGTTACCTATAAACTGAATGGTTCTGATCTGGATGAAACAACATTTACAACATTCTACAATAAACTGATCAACATGACGGCTCAGAAACGTCTGACAGATAAATATGAACCTGACGGTGATGCAGAACTGACAGCTATATTTACAGAAGAAGACGGTGATACACAGGAAGTTGCATACTATAGCTACGATACAAACTATTATGCGGCAGTGGTGGATAATAAAGTATATCTCGTAAATAAGATGAATGTAAAAGAACTGTTCACAGCATTTGAATCAGTTGTCGGAACAGAAGAAGACAGTTCAGATAAGACAGATTCAGACGAAGCAACAACAGATGATACTAAATCAGATTCAACAGATATGCCAGGTGAGAGCATAGAAGAGTCCGATGACAGCACATCTGAAACAGCCGGCACAACAAACGATTCTGATACATCCGAAGAGGAGAATACAGATTCTCAGGAAACGGACAGTACAGAAGAGTAAAAGAATAAACGAATCTATAAAAAAGTGAGGCAGGCATATAGAATTTCTTCCATATGCCTGCCTCACTTTTTGTTGTATTAGAGCGTGTTTGAAAAATCATTCCCACAATCTGCACGCCCCACTTTGCGGTATATTTTGTCCGAATTCGGTTGCTGTAGTCACCGCAACGTCGCCTTCTTCCGACTTGAAATAAAAAAATTTATCCTTCAAAACTGTCTCAAAATCAACTCGTCGACTCGTTCTGGCTTAAATATAAGGCTTAAAAGAAGATTTTAACCTGTTCAAGAAACGCTTCAGGTGCTTCAACATGTGGAAGATGTTTTGTTTCTTTGAGAACAGAAACTTCAATAGCCGGGTTGGAGGCACAATAATCATCAGTGACAGCCTTTCCGTTTGACTCTGTTTCACCTTCAACAATATAAATACTGTTATCCAGTGCCTTAAGTGCATGACAGATATTTATATTTATATACTTAGCTGCAAGACTGGAGTACAAAAATCTGGTATAATATCCACCTTTATGAGCTGCTTCATAATAAGCATCTGCCATTTGATTATCCACATGGAATGGATTAAAATACATCTTCTCGATAAAAAGATTATTTATATTATCACGTGATACGATCATATGATAAACCAGAGTTCCGAAAATCGGAATTTCCAGAGCTGCTTTTAACAGGCGGTCCTTTCTGTTTGGCATCTGTTTTAATTGAGTCAGGCTGGGCGGATTTACCAGCATGATTTTGTTAAAAAGTTCTTTCTCATTGTGACAGGCCATAGTAACAAAAGAGCCTGAAAAACCACTTGCAATCACATCTGTTTTCTGACCAATTATTTTTTTGATAAAATCACTGATCATCTGAACATAAACAAAATTTGTATAGGTAATGCTGGATTTGTCCGAACGTCCGCATCCTAACAGATCAACAGTATATACGGTATGGTCAATTGCCAGTTCGTCTTCAATTTTGCTCCATTCATACCCGGAAGCTCCAGGTAAAGTGTCATGAATCAAAAGAATCGGTGACCCAGTTCCCTTTTTAGTATAATAAATGTTCCCAAAGCGCCATTCAAAGTAATTGTCATTAGAAATGTGGAGCATCTGTTTTAATTGTGCAGCAGTAGCAATCGTGTGGTTAATGAAATGAACAGCAACAGTTGCGCCGGTCATCAGAGCAGCAAATGTAAGAAATTTGTGCTTGTTTTTACTCATTTTCGGCCTCCTTTATCAAGCATAACAAGTGATTAGCCTGCTAAAATTATATACCCATATTATACCGCGATACTGTCTGTTTTACAAGAAAATATGATGCGAAAAAAAGAACCATGTGGATTGATGATGTTACTGTTCACTCCGTTCACAGCAACACGCTTCGCGATGCACAGAATTTATGCTAATCGCATAAATTCGCGCGGTATGTCTCGGGTTTTCTGTGACCTTCACTCACAAAAAACACCTCGCGGGATATTACCAGTGAACAGTAACTTGATGATTACTGTTCACACACCACAATCCTGCGAGGTGTTTTGGTATGAATGTGCCAAAATCCCGAGACATACAAGCCAAAATTCCATTGCCGCAGGCAATCTGGAATTTTGGCTACGTTACTGAGAATGGAGTGAATAGTAACGATTGATGGAAAAAGAAAATGTCAATCACCACAAAATATACAATATTTATGCTAAAAATAATGTGTTTTTTTATGTTTCACGTGAAACATTATGTGGCATGATTAAAATAAAAGTGTTATAATAAACCTGCGTATGCCTGTTGGCATTATAAAAAATAATGTAACAGGCAAAATAGGAATAACTACAATTAAAACCTCATAAAGGAGGAATGAAGTTGGGAAGAATTATAGCAGTTGCTAATCAGAAAGGCGGAGTTGGAAAGTCAACAACTGCAATTAATCTTTCAGCATGTCTTGCAGAAAAAGGGAAAAAGGTTCTCGCAATTGATATGGATCCACAGGGAAATACTACCAGTGGTTTCGGCGTTGATAAGAACGGTATAGAAAATACATTGTATGAACTTTTGCTTGGAGAGGCAGAAACGAAAGACACGATTGTAAAAGATGTTGTTGAGAATCTTGACCTGATTCCATCTAATATTAATCTTTCCGGTGCAGAAATCGAGCTGGTAGGAATCGATGATAAAGAATTTATCTTAAAGGGAATCACAGATAAGCTTCGACGTAAATATGATTACATAATACTGGATTGTCCGCCGTCATTAAATATGCTGACGATCAATGCATTAACCGCAGCTACATCTGTATTAGTGCCGATCCAGTGTGAATATTATGCGCTGGAGGGACTTTCACAGCTGATTCATACCATTGATCTGGTAAAAGAAAGACTGAATAAACGTCTGAAAATGGAAGGCGTAGTATTCACAATGTATGACGCAAGAACCAACCTGTCTCTGCAGGTAGTGGAAAACGTAAAAGAGAATTTAAATCAGAATATTTATAAAACAATTATTCCACGTAATGTAAGACTGGCGGAGGCTCCAAGCTATGGACAGCCGATTAATATCTATGATCCGAGATCAGCAGGAGCAGAAAGCTACAGGCTTCTGGCAGAGGAAGTGCTCAACAGGGAGGATAATTAATGGCAGGAAGAAAAAACGGTCTTGGCAGAGGCTTAGATGCATTTTTTCCAGACAGAACATCTGTTGTCAAAGAACCTGCCAGAAAGACAACAACCAAAACAGTTAAAACAGAGAAGAAATCTGACGTAGCTGAAAAACAGACAAACCCTACTGTTGCAAAGAAGCAAACAGCAGATTCGAAAACAGGGGCAATGATCGTAAAGATCTCAAGTGTAGAGCCGAATATGGATCAGCCACGTAAACAGTTCGATGAAGATGCACTCATGGAACTGTCTGAGTCTATTAAACAGTACGGAGTACTCCATCCACTTCTCGTGTCTGATAAAAAGGACTACTATGAAATAATTGCAGGTGAAAGACGCTGGAGAGCGGCAAAGCTTGCCGGACTGACAGAGATTCCTGTAATTGTTAAAGAGTTTTCTGAGCAGGAATTAGTAGAAATTTCCCTGATTGAGAATATTCAGCGGGAAGATTTAAACCCTGTGGAAGAAGCGATGGCATATAAACGACTGATTGATGAATTTCATCTGAAACAGGATGAAATCGCAGAGCGTGTAGGGAAGAGCAGAACAGCAGTAACAAATGCAATGAGACTTCTCAAACTCAGTGAAAAAGTGCAGCAGATGCTGATTGATGAGATGATCACTGCCGGTCATGCCAGGGCAATCCTTTCGATAGCAGATAAGGAAAAGCAGGAATCAATTGCAATGAAGGTTTTTGACGAGAAATTAAGTGTTCGTGAAACAGAAGCGCTTGTAAAACGTATGCTGGAGCCGCCAAAAACAGCAAAGAAGAGCAAATTCAGTTCTGCTGAGGATGCAATATATGAGAGTCTGGAAGAAAAAATGAAAAGTATCATGGGTACCAGAGTCCAGATTCACAGAAAGAAAAATGACAAAGGTAAAATTGAAATTGAATATTATTCCAAGGATGAACTGGAAAGAATCATAGATCTTTTCGAATCCATTGGTTAGGAGTGACAGTAATATGAGTGGCATTTTTGAAAATCTTGGAATTGATTCCGGGATCATCATTATTATACTGCTGATTCTTACTATCTTCCTGCTGGTAAGGAATATCAGTATGAATATGCGCCTGAGCCGTCTGGAGCGTAAATATAAGACGTTCATGAAAGGTTCAGATGCACAGTCTCTGGAAAAAGTATTCGTTAGAAAATTCGCTCAGATAGATAAGCTCTATGATGCGAAGGAAGAACATGATCATGATCTTCTTTTTATCAAAAAGAATCTTGATAAAATGTTTAATAAATATGGTGTAGAAAAGTATGACGCATTTGATGATGTAGGTGGAAAGTTAAGTTTTGCGCTGGCTTTGCTGGACAAAGAGAACACAGGCCTTATCTTAAATGCAGTACACAGCCGGGACAATTGTTTTTTGTATATGAAAGAAATTGTAAAAGGCGAATCCTACGTTATGCTCAGCCAGGAAGAAGTAGAGGCACTTCGTAAGGCAGTGAATTTTGGACTGGATAATATTGAAGAATAAAGTTTTTTAAAAGTTACTGTGAACGGAGTGAACAGTAATGTTTAAAAGTTGAAAACAAGAGCATACTAAAAGAGAATCTGTTTTGTGCAGGAATGCACATGATATGATAAATTGATATCAGGGGGAAAGTTGTTGCCAGATTTTACCCTGACATCATTACATAATGTAATAGAATATTTCAGGAGGAACAAGATGTTAGATATTAAATTTGTGAGAGAAAATCCGGAAGTTGTAAAACAGAATATCCGCAACAAATTTCAGGATAATAAACTGGAATTAGTGGATAAAGTTCTGGAACTGGACAAAGAGAATCGCGAAATCAAACAGGAAGTAGAAGCTCTTCGTGCAGAGAGAAATAAAATTTCCAAACAGATTGGTGCACTGATGGCACAGGGAAAGAAAGAAGAAGCTGAAGAAGTAAAGAAACAGGTAGCTGCTTCCGGAACCCGTATTGAAGAACTTTCCACAAGAGAGAAAGAGGTAGAGGAAGAACTTCTCAAAGATATGATGGTAATTCCGAATATCATTGATCCATCTGTACCGATCGGTAAAGATGACAGCGAGAACGTAGAAATCGAGAAGTTTGGTGAACCGGTTGTTCCGGATTTTGAAGTGCCATATCATACAGAAATTATGGAAAATTTTGATGGAATCGATCTTGACAGTGCAAGACGTGTTGCAGGAAATGGTTTCTACTATTTAATGGGAGATATCGCAAGACTTCACTCAGCAGTAATCTCCTATGCACGTGACTTCATGATAAACAGAGGTTTTACTTACTGTGTACCTCCTTTTATGATCAGAAGCAATGTTGTGACAGGTGTAATGAGTTTTGCTGAAATGGATGCCATGATGTATAAGATTGAGGGTGAAGATTTATACCTGATCGGAACAAGTGAACATTCCATGATCGGTAAATTTATCGATCAGATCATTCCTGAGGAAGAGCTTCCGAAAACTCTTACAAGCTATTCTCCATGTTTCCGTAAGGAAAAAGGTGCTCATGGACTTGAGGAGAGAGGCGTTTACCGTATTCATCAGTTTGAAAAACAGGAAATGATCGTTGTCTGCAGACCGGAAGAGAGTCCGATGTGGTTTGATAAATTATGGCAGAATACAGTAGATCTGTTCCGTTCTCTGGATATTCCGGTTCGTACACTTGAGTGCTGCTCCGGTGACCTGGCAGACCTGAAAGTAAAATCTCTTGACGTAGAAGCATGGTCTCCACGCCAGAAAAAATATTTCGAGGTAGGAAGCTGTTCAAACCTTGGTGATGCACAGGCACGTCGTCTTAAGATCCGTGTAAACGGAAAAGATGGTAAGAAATATCTTGCACATACATTAAATAATACTGTTGTAGCACCGCCTAGAATGTTGATCGCATTCCTGGAGAATAACCTGAATGAAGACGGTTCTGTAAGTATTCCTAAAGCTCTGCAGCCATACATGGGTGGTATGACAAAGATTGAGAAAAAGCACGCTTAATGGAGAGTAAGCTTTTTCAGGGAGGTGTTCTTATGCACAGTTATCTGAGGGCAGTTGGTTTTTCCAGGATCACCAAAAGAAGCAGTATCAGACAGATCATTACGGATGTGGTTGAAACTTATGATGAGAAAACGGTCATAGAGAACTACCCTGATGGTATGTTTGCAGAGTTTTCCAAGAATTATGGATGCGATTGTGGAATTACTGTCTGCGGGCAGTATGATGAAAACAACGTATTTTATCCGGATTATTATTTTCCTTTTTTTCGCGGAACAGGCATTACAACACAGGAGAGTGTTGTGATAGAAAGACATGCAGACAAAGAATCTTTTGCAGGTGCCTGTGACGATTTGAGAATTGGGGTTACTTTAATTTTCTATCTTCAGAATGCTGCTGAGTATCTGCAACAGCGTGAAAAAGGCAACATACTTCCGGGTGGCCAGCCTTTAACCCTTTCCGGGCTGGCCAGGGAAGGAAAAATCCTTTTTCCTGTAGAGAAAGATAAAGAAGCAGTAAAAGCAGAACGTGAACTGACAAAGAACAGAAATCATCTCATTGCAGCCGCCAGAAACGGTGATGAAGAGGCTATGGAGAGCCTCACGATGGAGGATATGGATACATATTCCATGATTTCTCAGCGTATAGTTACAGACGATATTTTTTCTATAGTGGATTCCTATTTCATGCCATATGGAATTGAATGTGATCAATATAGTATCATGGGTGAGATTCTGGATTTTATGACATTCAAGAACATTATAACAGGAGAAGAAATCTGCCAGCTTACATTAGACTGTAATGATATGCAGTTTGATGTTTGTATCAATAAGAATGATTTGCTGGGGGAGCCAAAGATCGGACGTAGATTCAAAGGAATCATATGGCTCCAGGGACAGTTGCATTATTAAAATTAAAAGATATGTTCAGAATGATAGCATGATAGCATGGACGAGAGTACTTCGTCCATGCTTTTTTTGTTAGGGCAAAGCCCTGTTTGCCATTGTGGAGTTTTTCGCTGATCCGAA
>CAUEAK010000078.1:0-7870 GCA_958454115.1 Blautia wexlerae | reverse complement strand
TGCTAGAGCGTGTCTGAAAAAGGCTTTCTGCAAGATGTGCGTCACAATTTGTGGGATATTTTGCCCGGATGAGGGCGCCGTAGCGGGCTACGGCAACTGAATTCGGGTGAAATATCCCGCAAAGTGGGGCGTGCAGATTGCGGGAATGATTTTTCAGACACGCTCTAACCCCCAAGATTACATTTTCACTTTTCGCAGCATCTTCTGACTGCAAATATAACAAAAATAATAACCTCTACACCTGTTGTGCCAAGTAGCCCGATAACCACTGTTCACTCCGTTCACAGTAACCCGACTGCTCAACTTTGTTACTGATATCTATTATATAATTGCATTCAGAAAATTACTTGTGTTATAATAGCAAAAAACAGTACAATATTCACTTTTTCTGTTTTAATCATAAAATTTCTGTAAATTTTGTAAGGAGGAAAGTTCTTTTGCATGATTTAGACCATAATGAAGACCGTCCAAGAGGCACTTATGAGTTTCCATTTGAGTTTCATCACATCGATCATACACATCCCAGATATGTCATGTCTTATCACTGGCATGTGGAATATGAAATAATTCGTATTCTGGAAGGTTCTCTTACTGTCACTTTAGACGAAAAAAGTTTTACAGCAGTTAAGAATGATGTCATTTTTGTACATAGTGGAATCCTTCATTCAGGAATTCCCCATGATTGTGTATATCAGTGCATTGTTTTTGATATGAACACTTTTTTGAAAAACAATCCTGTATGCGGAGAATATATCCAGAAAATCCTGCATCAGGAAACAATGCTTTTTCCACATTTTTCAGATGAGCATCCACAGATTCTGAACTGTATTTCTGTTCTGTTTGATGCCATGTATGAAAAAGATACCGGATATGAGCTGACTGTATTTGGACAATTTTACCACTTTTTTGGTTTGGTTTTCAGTAATCATTACTTTATCGAAAATCCTACCCGAACGCGCAGAGACTATAAACGTATTTTACAGTTGAAGCAGGTTCTGGAATTTATCGAAAAAAATTATGCCAATCCTATCACACTTCAGGAACTGTCTGCTTCTGTCTCTATGTCACCGAAATATTTCTGCAGGTTCTTTTCGGAAATGACCCATCAGACTCCTGTGGATTATCTGAACAGACAGAGAATTGAAGAAGCCTGTTTACAACTGGCGGCTACTGATGATTCAATCACAGAAATTGCTTACAGGAACGGATTTAATGATCTGAGTTATTTTATACGTACTTTTAAGAAATACAAAGGCATGACTCCCGGGAAATATAAGCGAAGATAAATCAGTACATCGCAAAAAGACCAGAACAGCTCTCTTCAGAACTGTTCTGATCTTTTTAATACTCCTTCACAACTGTCTGGTGCCTTCAACAGCGGACTGCCAAATAGTTGTCATCCATCTTACAATATTTCATTTAACACAGACTGACCATACTCTGCCAGACTATGGTCTTCTTCTCCTGTACCGCCGCTGATTCCAAGTCCACCGATAATTGTATTTCCGGACTTCAGCGGAATACCGCCGCCGAAAATAACGATTTTTCCACCATCCAGCTTGTCAACGCCATAAAAGGTTCCTCCGGGCTGTGCGATCTTCGAAAGTTCCATTGTAGACATCTTCACTGCCACTGCAGTATAGGCTTTCTTCATTGCAACATCGAAGCTTACAAGGAATGCTCCATCCATCACATGGACCGCAACCGGATTTCCTTCCGGATTGCAGACCGCGATTACCGCACGCTGCCCTCTGCGCACAGCTTCCTGCTCCAGTCTCTCGATCAGTTTCTTCGCTGTATCCAATGTTATCCTGCTCTGAATTCCCATTCGTTTAAGAACCTCCTGGATGACGGCTTCATTGATATCTGCCGTCTTTTTTAATACATCTGTATTACTGTCGGACGGTTCCGGCAATGCATCTGTATTATTATCAGACGTTTTCGCCAATGCACCCGCATGATCATCAGACAGTTCCACTGAAAGATTAGAGTAATACTCTATATATCTCGCCAAAATATACAGATAATCCGAAAGGCGGTTAAGAAATCTCTTACTCTCTGTATCTGCGCCAAACTTCACGCTGACCTGTGCAAGGCAGCGCTCTGTTCTTCTGGCAACAGTACGTGCAATATCTATCTCTGCAGCCAGTCGGCTCTTTCCTGTAAGCTTCTCCGGAACAGGCTTTTCGCACAGTGCTTCCAGTTTATCTGTTTCCGCCTCCAACACTGCTGTTTCCTTTTCACTGACTTTACAGTCACGATCATATGGGTTACTGACTCCCGCTGCGATCAGATCAAGATTCTTTTGAATACGTTCAAGAAGCTGAAGTATTTCTGACTGACGGAGCATACTTTTTACAAGTTCAATATGACTATTCAGTTCATCAGCCTCACCCATAAGGCGGATACGGTCATCAGACTTGGAAATATTACCGACATGAGCCATATCTGTAATTCCTCTGTCTCCTCTTTTTGTATAAATACTCATCTCTTCTCCATCTCCTGTATCTGATTTCAGCGGCAGTCAGCATCTGCCGGAAATTATTGTCTTCATTTTCAGAATGACCATAATTTCGTATAAATCTTTATAATATCTTCTTTAGTCGGAACTCTCGGATTATTCACTGTGCAGGCATCTGCAAGTGCTGCGTCTGCCATCTTGTCAATTGCTGCAAAATATTCTTCCGGTGCAATTGTTCCCAGTTCCTGAATCGTCAGCGGAATATTCATCTCTTTCTGCATAAACTGAATCCAGTTTACCAGAGAACGGACCGTCATTACTTTATTATAATTGCTCAGTCCGAGAATGTGCGCAACATTGGCGTATCTCTTTACAGCCGGAAGATACTCTTTCTGGCTCTTACTGTGCTTATTGATATCAGAATTAAATTCTACGATATGCGGAAGCAGCATAGCATTTGCCCTTCCATGCGGAATATGGAACATTGCTCCCAGCTGATGAGCCATGCTGTGAGTGATTCCAAGACCTGCTGTATTAAAGGATAAACCAGCCAGACAGGAAGCTACATGCATTTTTTTACGCGCATGCATATCACTGCCATCCAGATATGCTCTCAGCAGGAATACTCCGCAAATTTCAATGGCTTTCTCCGCAAGTGCAGAAGAGAATTCATTATGTGCAGTACTTACGTATGATTCCAGCGCATGTGTAAACACGTCCATACCAGTATCCGCTGTGATGGCCGGCGGAACACTCCTTACAAGTTCTGCATCCAGAATTGCTTCATCTGCTGTAAGGCTCTCTGAGATCAGCGGATATTTTACATGTGCTGCAGTATCGTTTACTACTGCAAAAGAAGTAACTTCTGATCCGGTACCACTTGTCGTCGGAATTGCGATCAGACCTACTTTTCCGTAATTGTTGATCTTCAGTGCAAATTCTCTGATTGCCTTGGAAGAATCAATCGCAGAACCACCACCGACTGCAACAACTGCTTCCGGCTGATATTCCAGGAACTTCTTTACCCCTTCTGCAATCTTGTCCACAGGTGCATCCGGCACAACGTCATGGAAAATATCGTATTCAATACCTGCACTGTTTAAAGGAGCAGTGATCAGATTGATCATTTTACTTTGTACCACAAATGGATCTGTTATAATGAGAACCCTTTTATACGGGATCTCTTTTAATCTGTCTAATGCGTTATCCCCAAAATGGATCGCGGTTTTCATCTCAAAAGTATTCATTGTATCATACTCCTATTTTCTTTGTCAGACAGGATATAGGCATTTTACATTAAATTTCTCAAAGTTCTTCTTCCAGCGTTCTGTCGGTTCTTTGTCCGTCACTATAATATCTACTTCTTTCATGCTTCCAGCTACGGAAAACGCTGTCTGATCAAATTTAGAACTGTCAACAACCAGAATTCTCTTTCGTCCGGAACCGATCATCGCTCTCTTGGTAGAGCCAAAAGCTTCCTGAGATTCCATAATCCCCCATTCCAGATCCAGTGCCTTACACGAAAAGATAACCTTATCTACATAATAAGAACGTATGGATTCATCTGTCTTTGATCCAAGAAAAGCCAGATATCCTTCTTTCATTACGCCTCCGGTGGAGATAATGTTCCACCCGGATACATCAGCTAACTCCAGAAGTATTTCCATGGAATTGGTAATTACGGTAAGACGTTCTTTTTCCTTTAATGCTTTCGCCACAAAAACTGCCGTAGTACTCGCATCCAGGAAAATATGATCTCCGTCTTTCACAAGGGAAGCTGCAAGTTCAGCCATTTTCTGCTTTCCTGTAACATTCTGGTTCTTACGTACATTAAAAGGCAAATCAATGCTTACATCCTCATTGATCACAGCACCGCCATAACTTTTTATCGCAAGTCCTTCCTTTTCAAGTTTATCCAGATCACGGCGTATGGTCTCTTCAGAGACATCATAAAGCTGGCTCAGCTCGCTGACCACCACCCGCTTTTCTGCCTGTAATTTTTCGAGAATCAGATTTCTTCTCTCCAGTGCAAGCATATCTTTGCCCCCTTTTTTTGAGAAATTTTTTATGAGTGTCAGGGTCAGAAACTTCTTACCCCGGATATTATAAAATACTGTCGATCATTCTTCTGTCAGGATGTGCGATAACGGAAGAATCCAGGTACATACCCTTGGCAGCTACAAGTTCTTTTGCCCTGTCAATGGAAGCCTCTACCGCAGAAACTTCACCGGTGATCATCATATATGATTTTCCGCACATACCTTTGGCAATACGAAGTTCTATCAGATCTACGATCGCAGTCTTAGCTGCCTGGTCTGCTGCTTCGATAATGGAAGCTGCATCATAAGTTTCAAGAATTCCCAGCGCACTGATATCTTCTACCTGAGTAGTTCCGTAAATTGCCGGGAAAATGGATTCATGCGGATTGCCCAGCACAAAGCTGTCAATGCATTTATCCTCATATGTAGTTACTGCCGTATCAACGGCGGCCTTTACCGCACTTAAGTCACCGGTAATAATTGCAATATATTTACCAGGACATACGGTCTGTGCCTCGACGATCTCTACCTCAGATGTTTTTACCATAGCATCTGCTGCAGTAACGCCTGTAGATGTGGTTTTAAATTCAATCATTCCGATTGCTTTACTCATTTTGTGCACGTCCTTTCTACTTTACTGCAATAATAATGTAACGGTCTGTTACTTCTGTTACTTTACCGCTGACAGAAGCATGAATACCAACGCTTAAGCCCTGTGCCGGCTGTGCGATCATCTGCCCTCTTGTTACCTCATCACCGGCTTTGACCACTGCCTGTGCAGGTGCTCCGATGTGCTGGCTCAATAATATCCTTACTTTCTTAACCTGTACAAGTTCTTCTTTCAGAGGAGCATCCTTGTCATATCTCGTAAGACCAAGTCGCGCCATCAGACGTTCTTCCGGAACCTTACGGTATTCTCTGGATTCCTGTACCGGTTTCGGCTGTACTCCCTGCGGAGGACGGATACCTGCTTTTCTCAGACCGCCCTTCATATCTGCGAGAAGACTTCTCGGTGCAAGACTCTGCGGACATGAGTACATCTCACATACACCGCAGGAACTGCAGAAGGAAGCATCTATATATGGATTCAGGTCTCTGAAATCATTATTTGATGCAGCTCTCATAAATTTCGCCGGATCGATCGGATGTCCCAGATTATGTCTCGGACATAAATCTGTACAGGTATTGCACTGGCAGCAGATAGATGCTGCACGTTTTAAATCTATAGAAGAAGTCCGCTGTTTCTTCGCTACAATAAGATGGTCTTTTGGAAGGACCAAAATCGCATTTGTTGTCTTTGTCACCGGATCTGAACCATTTCCGATACGCCCCATCATCGGGCCGCCTACGAAATAGACAGGATCCTTCACGGTTGTGCTGCCTGCCTGTGCTACCACTTCCTCCAGAGTACATCCCAGGGGAACTCTCACTGTAACAGGATCACTTACTTCTGCAACAACAGATACATATTTGTCTGTAACCGGCTGCTTCTCTTCCACAGCACGATATACATTGTATACAGTTTCAACGTTAAATACGGCTACTCCCTGCTCGATCGGCAGTCCTCCCGGCCGTACTACTCTTCCGGTTGCCTCATAAATAAGTACAACCTCATCTCCCATCGGATAAACTTCGTCCAGAAGATGCAGCCTCATGCCAGGAAATTCTTCAATATGCTGATTTAATGCATGAATTGTCTGTACATAAGACTTCTTAATTCCAATAATTGCTTCAGAAGCACCAACCGTCTCCTGGATCATATGGAATGTTTTCATAATTTCATATGCGTGTTTTTCCAATAACTGTCTGTGTAATTTCAGTAATGGTTCACACTCTGCACAGTTCATAAGAATGGTATTGGCCTTGTCTGTAAGCTTCATATAAGTAGGGAATCCGGCTCCACCGGCACCTACCACACCATTCTGCTGTATAATATCCTGTAATTCTTTGATTTCCATGGCGTTACTCCAATCCTGCACCGTCATCAATAATACCAACAATTGCGGCATCTACCGGTGCTGTTTCTACGCCGCAGCCTATTCTTGCTGCGCTTCCCTGTGCCACCAATACATATTCACCAACTCCGGCTCCGATCATATCGATCGCAACCAGCTGGCTCAGGTCGCCTTTCATATGATGCACAGGCTCGATAATCATAAATTTACTTCCAATCAGCTTCTCACTCTTTCGTGTGGATACCACACTTCCTACAACTTTGCCTACGATCATATGAGCCTCCAAATTATTTCTGATAATAATATTGGGGGCAAATACTTCTGCCCCCAATTAACGCTTAAGGGTTTCTGTTCAAAAACCTTATCGTGCAGGCACGAACGGCTTTTTGACCTTTGGCCCCCGATATTATTTAATTATTGTTACGGTAGTGCCTGTAGCAATCTTTGCTGCATTTGCTTCATCTGTATCAATATGCATTTCCAGTGTAAAGCTGTCGTCTACACGAATCTTGACCTGATTGAAGATGGTTCCTCTCTCATTATCTGCCTTTACTGATACGATATCGCCGTCCTTCACACCTGCAGCCTGTGCATCTTTCGGAGACATATGTATATGGCGCATTGCCACGATACATCCCTCTTTCAGATAAACTGCTCCTTTTGGACCTACGATTGCGATTGGTGCACTTCCTGCAACGTCTCCGGATTCGCGAACCGGAACATTCATTCCAAGCTTAATGGCATCTGTCGCAGATACCTCAACCTGTGAAGCTTTACGCACCGGTCCAAGGATTCTTACATTCTCAATGGCACGAAGTTTCAGTCCCACAATGGTAACTGTTTCATTAGAAGCAAACTGACCTCCCATCAGCTCTTTCTTCTTCGTAAGCTGATATCCGGGTCCGAACAATGCTTCTACATGTTCCTGTGTCAGGTGAATGTGTCTTGCGGAAACCCCGATGGGAACCATGAATCCATCGCCTTTTTTTTCATTCTGATTGATTGCCTGAATGACCATTCTGGTAATCAGTTCAATATTATTAGATTCCAAGAATACACCTGCTTTCTGTCAAATATGACGGATTATAACCATCCGGCAGTCTGCTGTGCAGATACCGGACAGTTACGATGGATTACTATTTTAATACAGGCAG
Organism: Blautia wexlerae; assembly: GCA_958454115.1. GTDB lineage: Bacteria > Bacillota > Clostridia > Lachnospirales > Lachnospiraceae > Blautia_A > Blautia_A wexlerae_C. The sequence continues at coordinate 261 of CAUEAK010000078.1, read as the reverse complement.
GATTTTCTCTACATCTGTATGTGGTCTTGGGATTACGTGTGTAGCAACTAATTCACCAAGTCTGGATGCTGCTGCGCTTCCGCTTTCTACTGCTGATTTAACAGCTCCTACATCTCCACGTACCATAACTGTTACAAGTCCGGATCCGATCTTCTCTGTTCCTACTAATGCTACGTTAGCAGCCTTGCACATCTGGTCTGCTGCTTCGATTGCTGCTGTAAGTCCTCTGGTTTCTACCATTCCTAATGCTTCCTGTGTCAT
>CAUEAK010000077.1:0-7997 GCA_958454115.1 Blautia wexlerae | reverse complement strand
TTTTCTATAATCGTCTTATATTTTTCTATATTTCATTCAGGCAAGTCCAGTTTAAGGCTTGTTTAATCTCTTCAGGCAAAGGCTCTTTATATGACTTCTGCCATACTTTCTGCAGATTATAACGATCCACATACACTGGTTCCACACCAATATAGGATGGCACCACTTCATCCAAAAGAGCTTTTACTGCAACAGTCGCAACAGCCTCTCCCTGCTCATAAGGCATCTGCGCACTGATCGATTTGACCATTCCACCCTTAGCCAGGTTTAATGCAATGTTATATTCCAGGTCACCTGTTGATACAATAACATCTTCTCTCCCCATATCTGTCAGGGCATTTAATACATATTTTGCCGGCGCATCCCATGAAACATAAATTCCCTCGATCTGAGGATGTTCATCTAACATTTGTTTTGTTAATTCATATGTTTCTTCTACTTTGACAAAGGTTTTCGTATCGCAGATCTTTAATTCCGGAAATTCCTCCACAATGATCTGCTCTGCAGCACTATCTCTCTGTCTGGTGGCATAGAAATCTTCTGATTTATGTTTCATCATGCCAACATTTGTTAAATGCATTTTTCTTAAATTTTCGCCTAGTCCCCGGCCAATATTTCTTCCATGAGAACGCTCATTAACAGAAATACAGCTTACATAATCATTCGCCTTGAAACCATTTGGTATATTAGACATAAATATCATTTTTGTTTTTCCACTTGCAATCTCATGGTATGCCTGTGATGTGATTTTTGTGTCTGTTGGAATTGATATCAAGATATCCGGTTCCAGAAGCTTAAGGCTTCTAAGCTGCTTTGACTGCAATTCCGGATCAAAATGAGCATCTACAACTGCAATAATCTGAATATTGAATTTATCAAATATATTGCGGGTTCCTTCTTCCAGAAGCAGAGAATGGGATTTTCCTGAATAATGAAAAGACATTGCCGCAGTAAAAGTATGTCTATGACATTCTTCCTGCTCTTCCTCTGTCAACACTAAATCTGATATATCTCCTGCCCTTTCACCAAAAGGTCCTCTTCCAATCCCGCTGGTAGAACGTCTGACGCAAAGCTGAGTGGGAAGCAAAATAGTCTTCGCTTCACTTTTTTCTGACTGCGTTTGAATTTCTTTAATTCTATCCTGAATACACAAAAAGGCCTCTTTACAGATCTGATTGACATCCTGTTTCACAGTAGTAGTAGGTGGATTTATCAGGGTTGCCCAGGAAAAATCATTAAAACACACAACCGAAAGATCTTTTGGACACTCGATTTCATGCTCAGAAATATAATTATAAACATGATATATGGTATCCAGATTAGCCACAAAAATAGCAGATGGCTGGTGTACATCATTCAAAAGCTTATCCAGGGCAATCTTTACAGATACTTTACCCTTCAGATTATCAACAATATATTGATCCTGAATCGGAATCTGATTATCCCGTAATGCCCGTTTATACCCTTCAATCCGCTCACGATTAAATTCCCTGTCTTCACTGCCGCACAAAATCGCAATATTTTCATGTCCCGAACGAATCAGATGCATAGTCGCCTTATAAGCACCCTCTTCATTCGCAGTGCTTACCCTGTCACACGCCACACCCGGAATGCTGTTTCCAATGATCACAACAGGCACAGAAACCGAATTAAGTATTTCACTAAGTTTTTCCGTTGCTACAGAAGCAGTAACAAAAATCCCCTTCATTTTTGAGGAATTAATCAAACTGCAGGTTAAAAACTCCAGCATTCCTTCACTTTCTATACTTACACGAACCAGTTCACATCCCTGCTCCCCTGCCAGTTTACGTAATTCCTGCTCAACAGAACTGTCAAAGTGGGCAAAAGGAGATGATGTAAGATAGAGATAAAACTCCGGTCCTGCATCTGCCTCAATTGCTTTCTGCTCCTCCATCAGCATCTTATTTTTTTTCCGCTCTTTTTCCTGCATTTTCTTTTTTACCACAAAATTTGGAGGAGTTTCTGCATTTGCAATCGCTTCTTCAACTCGTTTACGTAATTCAGGACTGACAAAACGTGTATTATTAACAACATGCGATACCGTTGCAACCGATACGCCTGCCGCATTTGCAATATCTTTAATAGTTGCCATATTTTTTCCTCTTATCATTTTATCTCTTAGCCATCATTTTTATTATAAAATGTCCTACTCAAAATAGCAACTATTATTCTGTTTACAAATTTCATAATATTTTTCATTACACGGGAAGGTGAGACTGCCGATATCCAGCATTATCTTGATGAACATAAGATTTCTGAAGAAAGCCAGTATGATAGACTTTATGCAGTATGCACGGACCTGTTAGACGATGAAGTCAGCGATATTTTAAAAGTAAGTGAAGGAAGATGGCAGATCGAAGGTTTTTCATTACAATATCTGTAATGTTTCATTCCTGACGCATACTGTGCAGCCACACAGTATGCGTCTTTTTTATCAAACCGATTTTGATTATTTTATCATATTTTTATCTTTAATTATTTTGATTACTGCTGATTCAGTAATTTTTTCACCATAGCCACATGACGGGTAGTCTGTTCTACTGCATCATATCCGCCCTCATCTTCATATTCTGTGACAATATATCCTTCATAATCAGATTCAGCAATTACCGGAATGAATTTCAGCACCTGCTGCTGTTCCGCAAAGTGTTGTGGACGCTTCTCTGGATTCCAGAATGTTTAATGCCCAGCTTGCTTCCAGTGCAATAGTTGCTCCGTTTTTCATTTTTACAAATCCTACTGCGGAGTCTTCTACTTCATATGTTTTCGGATCCCATGGTCCAAACAGGTTTCCTTCGGTAGCCTGTTCCAGACCACCCAGTTTATAGAATACAGAACCGGAAACACTATCGATATCGTAGTTATCCATACACCAGAGAGTGATGTCAAGCGCATGTGTTCCGATATCGATCAGAGGACCGCCGCCCTGTGCTTCTTTATCCATAAATACTCCCCATGTAGGAACACCTCTTCTTCTGACTGCATGTGCTTTTGCATAGTAGATATCTCCCAGATCACCTTTCTGGCATGCCGCATGAAGGTTCTGTACCTCCGGGCGGAAACGGTTCTGATATCCTACTGTAAACTGCATTCCGGATTTCTTCCATGCCTCTACCATTTTCTCTGCTTCTTCTGTGCTATGAGACATTGGTTTTTCGCAATATACATTCTTCTTTGCTGCAAATGCTGCAATTGCGATTTCACTGTGTGAAACATTCGGAGTACAGATATGTACGACTTCTACTTCAGGATTTGCCAGAACTTCTCTGTAATCTGCTGTAACCTGTTCATTAGGAGCACCGAATTTCTCTGCTGCTTCCTGTGCACGCTCAATCTTAATATCACAGAATGCTACGATTTCATTTAAGTCCGCATTATTCTTTAATGCCGGAAAATGTTTCTGGTTTGCGATACCGCCGCATCCGATCACTGCTACTTTTAATTTACCCATTGTTTCATTTCCTCCTTGTGTTTGCTTTCTTGTTTTCTGTTTGTTTATGGGTATATTTTAGCAATAAAAAAAGAGAGAAACTCTCTCTCTGAATACGGAAACGGCGCATTTTAATGACTTTATTATAAATAATTTCTTTTCTTTTTTTGCTCAGGTCAAAAAAATTGATACTATTTTTGACCTGAACGGAAGACAAACTCTTACTCTGCCAATAACACCTTACATCTTTTCTTATAACAGGCAATTCCATATTTTACAACATTCTCCATACCATCCCCAAGTAGTGCTGCCTCATAATGCTTTTCCTCAATCTGTTGGATTGCCTTATTGCAGGCAGAATCAAATGCTGCATCTTCTGCATATTTGATTTCCACTACAATACCAGTCCGGCTCTCTGGAACTTCAATGAGAATGTCACTGTATCCTTCTCCGGACTCTGCGTTAGATTTCACCAGCCAGTTTTCCTTATATCTGAGAAGTCCCAGAATCATTCCATGGTAAAAATTCTCCTTTTTCTCTCTGCCAGATGTGTCCCGAATACTGATAGTATTCCAGAGATATTCATTCAGAAGCTTTTCAATTTTCACAGCGTCTTTCTGTGGAAAAGCCTGACAGAAAGCTTCCAGTGTCCCTGTATCCTTCCTTGATGACTTACGGAACCATTCCCGAATCTGCGTTATAAATAATTCTCTGATTTCTCTGTTAGGAATTGCCAGACGATATTTCCTACCGTCTACTCTGCCTCTCTGAGTCAGATAACCGGTAGTAAATAATACGCTCCACAGATTTTCTATCGACTGATCCAGCTCACTATAGGTCAGTTCCTGATGAATCTCTTTTATAACCTCGTCACCTGCAATCAGGCTCTCAACCTCATTTTTCGTAACACTGTCTGCTTTGTCAATCAAACGACGTACAATGGCATTTCCGCTGGTATTAGACCAATAATTCTGAGGATATGCATCTTCATCTGCCCGCAGATCGTCACAGAAATTAATCACATCCCAAGGACAATATACATCCGTTTTTCCAAAACGATAACCGTCATACCATTCTTTCATTGTTTCATAATGTTCTTCCAGATCATAATATGCCAGCATTTCTTTAACTTCTTTGTCTGTAAAACCGAAATATTCGTCAAACTGTGCATTTGTAATTGTAAGTGTTTTCAGATTATTAAGTCCTGTAAAAATACTTTCTTTTGAAATCCTCAGACATCCCGTCAGCACTGCAAAGTACAGACTCGGATTCGTTTTTAAAGCATTTCCAAACATTACACGAAGAAGCGATACCATCTGATCATAGTACCCATACTGAAACGCTTTATCCAGAGGAACATCATATTCATCTATAAGAAGAATTACGTTTTTTCCATAATGCCTGCAAAGTAAGTCTGACAAAGTTTTCAGACTGGTACCCAATACATCATTTGTCATGGCAAAAAGACTGCCTGTACCTTTTCCTATTTCTGTAAGCTGCTGATAAATGTCTTTATCTTTATCAGATAGTCTGTCACTTTCCAGAAGAAATCCGAAGCGCAAAGCTTCCTGTCCTATAATATATTTCATTGCTGCCAAAGCTTCCTGAAATGTCTGTCCCTCTACGCCTTTAAGGCTAATAGAAATCACCGGAAACTGCCCCATATATTCCTGGCACAGTTCTTTTTCCTCTGAGATCTTCAGACCATCAAACAGTGTCTTATCACAACCAATTTCAAAAAATGTCTGCAGCATAGACATATTGAGACTTTTTCCAAATCGTCTCGGTCGGGTAAACAGATTTACTTCTGCCCAATTTTTCAAAAGCTCGACCAACAGACCTGTTTTATCTATATAGTAAAAGTCATGCTGAACCAGTTTGTTAAAAGAATCGACTCCTACCGGCAGTTTCTTTTTATTGCTCATCTGTTTACACTCCTCTCTGAAAATGGTACTGTTCACTCCATGCCCAGCAACCTAAAAATACATTTCTTCCATTCATTCTTTTCCTTATCTTAACATCCCCAAAAGACAATAGCAAGGATTCTATTTTAGTAGCTTCAACTACAAAAAAGAGATCGTTACTGTTCACTCCGTTCACGGTAACGTAGCCACTGGGACGGAAAGTCATTCATTCATAACCGATTTATGATTTATCTGGCAGGAAGTATAGATTTCCTTAATTTTCTCAGCTATCTGCTGTAATTTCTGGGCACGATGTCCGAAGATTCTCAATGCCAGATCACCCGTAGTCAGGCGGGTAACACCGCCGTCTACTTCTGAATCTTCATCCAGAATCTGCCAGATCTTTTCCTTCAGTTCTGATGTTCTATCCAGACCATCCGCGTCACCTCTGTCACATAGTTTAGACAGAAACAGGTTTGCCATATGTGTGTAACCCTCGTACAACCCGATTCCTTCCATCGGCATTTTGTCTGGTTCGTATCGGGTGTTGTCTCTGTAGATCAGTTTTTCACCCCGGTACAGCAATACCTTTGAGGAAAATCTGCGATACTGAAACCGTTCCTCATGTGCATTTCGACCACAGGAAATGATCTCCAGCAAAAACAATTTCGAAGTTTCATCTTCCAGATGAATCGTCATTTTGCTGTCAAAAGCAGACTGTGCAAAAGGGATTACAGGCTGAGGATAATAGTATAATGCAGCATTTTTATCTACCTGCACTTCTATGGTACGGCTGGCAGAGCCTTCATCCATCTTGTGAATCTTCTCGAAAGACTGGGACAGAATCTCCAGGTCTGCACCTTCTTTTACATGGTAGGAAAATTCCTGTGAATCTCCTGCCATGATTCCGGCAGATGCGCAGAGAGGCATGATCTTGATTCCTCCATTTTCCTTTTCAAAAGGTGTCATGATCTTGTATGGTGCTGTAAAAGACAGGTCTTCCAGAATGGTTTTTCCATCTTTCAGTGCGGCGCAGGCACTGATACGGGAAACTTTTCCAAATTTGTTATCCATAGGCTTTCTTTACATTCCTTCTAAGAGTACATTCTTCTTAATCCATTCCACTACTTTATCCACGTTCTCATCTCCGCGGATATTTGTGAACTGGAATGGTCTGTCACCGCGCATTTTTCTGGAGTCTCTTTCCATTACTTCGAGACTTGCACCTACATATGGAGCCAGGTCGATCTTGTTGATGACAAGGAGATCAGAGCGTGTGATTCCAGGACCGCCTTTACGTGGAATCTTATCTCCTTCTGCTACATCAATGACGAAGATGGTTGCATCTACCAGTTCCGGACTGAATGTTGCAGACAGATTATCTCCACCACTTTCGATGAAAAGAAGTTCAATATCAGGGAAACGCTCCATCATCTCATCTACTGCTTCCAGATTCATGGAAGCGTCTTCGCGGATCGCTGTATGAGGACAGCCGCCTGTTTCCACACCAATGATACGCTCTACCGGAAGAACACTGTTCTTTGCCAGAAACTGTGCGTCTTCCTTTGTATAAATATCGTTTGTGATGACGCCGATGCTGTAATCTTTTGCCATCTTTCTTGACAATGCTTCAATAAGTGCTGTTTTTCCGGAACCTACAGGTCCGGCAACTCCGATTTTTACATATGACATACCGATTTCCTCTTTTCTACTTTACTTGTTGATAGCTTCTTATAATCTGTTCGCTAATTTTCCACATATAAATTTTTAAGATTTCATATTATGCACATGATTCTATTTCTATTCACATTTTAGCCTGGAAAAACTAATGTCAGATTCAAACTACGACATATATAACCTGGAATAGAGTTTCTCATGCTGGATTCCTCTGATATCAAATCCCGGCGCAGAGAGACACATATCTTCTTCACTTCTTGTCATCACATCTTTTAATATCTCGTCAAATTCTCCATAACAGCCACTTAGCAGCTGCTGCCCGGATGTCTGACTCAATGGAATTGTTTTTACACAATTTGTCACAATAGCTGAGGTCTGTGCATAGAGATAATGCGTTAAGGCTTCCTCCAGCGGAATCTGCATTTCTGCGCAGAAAACTCCGTAAATACAGCAATGATTTACTGCTTTTCCTTTTCGTGCATCCAGATATTCTCTGAAAATCCCGTTTTCACTGATGGATAATCCAAGTTTCTCAATGGTTTTTGCGAAACGGGAACCCATTTTTCTGGCTGCCTCTCTCTGCTCCATAGGAATTCTTGATGCTTCCAGAAGTTCTTCCAGATATAGAAGTTCTTTCAGGTCTTTTTTCTCAGCCGCTTCATAGGCTAGTCTGGTTGCCAGAAGCTCTGTGTATGCAAGATTCCATTTGATTTTGTGCGTAATATATTCTCTGGCTGTGTCTACATCGTGGACAATTCCCCGCTGGATATAAGTCTCCAGTCCCTGTGAATGAGAATAGCCTCCGATTGGAAATAACGCATCATTTACCTGCAGTAAATAAAATTGTTTTTCTGACATGAAGAACCTCCATAATAATTCATTTGCATATTGATTATCCAGATAAATTTAGTGATGATGATTATGAATACTTGCAGAAATTCTCTTGTCAAAGTCCAGCTTCAACA
>CAUEAK010000076.1:0-8023 GCA_958454115.1 Blautia wexlerae | reverse complement strand
AACCCGTGACCCCTTCCTTACCAAGGAAGTGCTCTACCTCTGAGCCACATCAGCATTGTATCGGATTTACCGCTCACATTTGAGTATATTACCAGAACTTGTTTGTATTGTCAATCCCTATTTTTAACTTTTTGATTTTTATTTTTGGGTTTTATACAGATATCTTTCTATTTTTGATATTGCTCCAACTGCTCTCTGATCTTGGTTCGGATACGCTGTAATGCGTTATCTATGGACTTGGGTGTTTTTCCCATGATCCGGGCAATCTCTCCGTATCCGTTTCCTGCCAGATAATATTCAAGAACCTGGTTCTCCATTGGACTTAACGTTGCTGTTATCTCCTGCTCCAGATCCTGGACATTCTCCTGGTCAATAATGATAGACTCCGGGTTCTCTCCCCAGTTATCTCCAAGATGTTCTTCATTTTCCCCATCCTGTTCGCTGAGGGAAATATAGGAATTCAGTGGCTGGTGCTTCTGCCTGTTGGAACTCTGGATGGCGTTGTAGATCTGTCTGTCCACACATATACTGGCAAAGGTCTGGAATGCAGCATCCCTGTCCGGCTGGTAATCGCGGACTGCCTTAAACAGTCCGATCATGCCTTCCTGTATCAGGTCATCGTTCTCCCCGCCTATCAGGAACATGGTCCTTGCTTTCTTGCGGACCATGTTCTTGTATTTTTCCATCAGATAGTCGAGGATTTCTGATTCCCCGTTTTTGAAACGGGAAATTAATTCTTCATCTTTAATTCCGTCATACTGTTTCATCAATTTAACCCTTCCGTTTTTCTGAAAATCTCTATCATTCGCCCAGAGGGCTTCTTATAGCATAACAATATTGTGGAATAATTTTCTGCTGCAAAAATTCCTCTTAATAATCGCTGCACATCCTCACGAAGCCTTTATCTCAGACTGAGATAAACTTATTTCTTCTGCAGTCTCTGACGTACAATCTCATATCCAAGTACTCCGGCTGCCACAGATGCATTGAGGGAATCAATGTCACCCTTCATAGGAATAGATGCCACGAAATCACACTTCTCACGGATCAGTCTGCTTACACCTTCACCTTCATTGCCGATCACTACGCCGATCGGACCTGTCAGGTTAAGATTGTACATGGTTTCACCGCCCATATCCGCACATACAAACCACATGCCCTGTTCTTTCAGTTCATCGATGGTATGTCCCAGATTGGTAACCTTTGCAACAGGTGTATAGTTTAATGCACCTGCTGAAGTCTTGGCAACTGTGGAAGTCAGTCCAACTGCTCTTCTCTTGGGAATAATCACCCCATGTGCACCTGCAAGGTTTGCTGTACGGATGATCGCACCAAGATTATGAGGATCCTCAATATTATCCAGGATAAAGATAAACGGATCTTCTCCTTTTTCCTTTGCCTTTGCAAGAATATCTTCTACACTTGCATATTCATAGGCTGCCACCTGAGCGATTACGCCCTGATGTGCGCCTGTCTCGCTTAACTGATCCAGACGTTCTTTTGCCACATAGTTAATAATCGTATCTTTTTTTCTTGCCTCTCTGGCAATAGTGCGGACCGGTCCGTCCTGGCATCCGTCCAGGATAAAAAGCTTATCTACACATTTGCCGGAACGAAACGCTTCCAGAACCGCATTGCGTCCTTCTATCTGTTCACTCATATCTTATCCTCTCCAATCCCTGCACGGACCAGTTCTATGATCCTGCTGAAATCATCTTTTAAATATAAATAGCCCATCAGAGCTTCAAACCCTGTTGCCCTGCGGTAGTCTGCCATGGTTGCATGTTTAGCCATTGTAGGAGAATGAGCATTCCTTCCTCTTCTGTAAACGCTGTGTTCCTCCTCTGTAAGCATGGGCTCGATCACTTCCATCATGGAAGACTGAGTTCCTGCCTTAACCAGACTGCTGGCTTTTCTGTGAAGCTGGTTTACCGGACAGTTGCCTTTTTTTACAAGGATCGTGCGGATCACCAGTTCATAGACGCCATCTCCGATATACGCCAATGTCAGCGGAGAATAGGTTCGCAAGTCTTTATCTTCCAAATGAAACAACTGATGAAGCATGCCTTTCAAACTACTCAAATTCTCTTCATTAAGTCCGTTTGTTTCACTCATATCATTTAAGCTCGTTTCCATTTTACTCCCTCGCGGGTATCCTTAAGGATGATTCCCTTAGCCAGAAGCTCATCTCTGATCTCATCTGCTCTTGCGAAATTCTTTGCTTTTCTTGCTTCCTGACGCTCTGCGATCAGGTCTTCGATTTCTTTATCAAGGATTTCTTCTGTTTTCACAGCCTTCAGACCAAGTACATCGCATAATTTCACCATTGTGTCAAGAAGTGCTCCTGCAAATTCTGCGGAACTTGCCTCTGATACATTTGTATTTGCAAATTTAACCAGTTCAAAGATTGCTGCCAGTGCATCTGCTGTGTTGAAATCATCATCCATAGCTTCTTCAAATTTCTTTACGAATTCCTGTGCCTGTGCAAGCAGTTCTTTCTCTGCATCTGTTGCTGTGTCTGTCTGTGCTGCTGCTTTTCTGTCCTTTAAGTTTGCTGCTGCATCTGTGATACGCTCTAATGCATTCTTTGCAGCTTCCATCAGATCTGCGCTGAAATTCAGCGGACTTCTGTAATGTGCGTTCAGCATGAAGAAACGAAGCACCTGCAGGTCATACTGTTCACTGATTTCACGAACAGTACGGAAGTTTCCAAGAGACTTGGACATTTTTCTGTTATCAATATTTAAGAATGCATTGTGCATCCAGTATTTTGCAAAGATTTTGTCGTTACAGCATTCACTCTGTGCGATCTCGTTCTCATGGTGAGGAAAGATCAGGTCTTCTCCGCCTGCATGGATATCAATCTCATCACCAAGGTATTTTTTCGCCATAACAGAACACTCAATATGCCATCCCGGACGTCCGTCACACCATGGTGAAGGCCAGGATGGTTCTCCCTCTTTCTTCGGTTTCCAGAGAACAAAATCCAGTGGATCTTCTTTCTGGTCTTCACCGGATACCTGCAGAGAACGGAAGCCGGACTGCAGATCATCCAGGTTCTTGTGCGAAAGTTTGCCATATTCTTTGAACTTCTTAACTCTGAAATAAACAGTACCGTCTGCTGCCGGATAAGCATATCCCTTATCAACCAGAGTCTGGATCATACTGATCATTCCGTCGATTTCCTGTGTTGCCTGTGGATTGGTTGTGGCAGGTTTTACATTCATGCCATCCATATCTTTCTTACACTCTGCAATATAACGCTCGGAAATTTCCTGTGCGCTTACGCCCTCTTCGATTGCTTTCTTGATGATCTTGTCATCTACGTCTGTAAAATTGGAAACATAGTTTACTTCATATCCTTTGTATTCCATATATCGGCGTACGGTATCGAAGATGATCATCGGACGTGCATTTCCGATATGGATCAGGTTGTATACAGTCGGACCGCAGACATACATACGAACTTTTCCCTCTTCAAGAGGTACGAATTCTTCTTTTCTACGTGTCAGTGTGTTAAAAAGTTTCATGTTTTATTCCTCCAGTTTTCTCTATCATTAACTCTCTTTTCTTTCATTAAGAAGACAGATCGCCTGAGATGCAATTCCTTCTTCTCTTCCCGTAAATCCCAGTTTTTCCTCTGTAGTGGCCTTAATGTTCAGCTGAGACTCATTGATTCCCATTGCTTTCGCCATATTGGCTCTCATCTGTGGAATATGAGGTGCCATCTTTGGTTTCTGTGCAATGATCGTTGCATCTATATTTCCGATCTCATAATGGTGCTCTCTCAAAAGCTTCGTCACATGTTCCAGCAGCAGAATACTGGAAATTCCTTTATATGCAGGGTCTGTATCCGGAAAATGTTTTCCGATATCGCCCAGTGCAGCAGCTCCCAGAAGTGCATCCATAACTGCATGGATCAGTACATCTGCATCTGAATGTCCCAGGAGACCTTTTTCCCAGTCTATCTTTACACCACCCAGGATCAGATCTCTGTCTTCGGTCAGTCTGTGTACATCATATCCCATTCCAACACGCATAATCATTCTCCTCTTATATCCAGCATCTTGCTGATTCTCAATAAGCTTAACCGTCTTCTTGTATAAGGAGCAAGCCTGAGGCTTGGCAAAACAGCCGATTCATCAAGTCCGATATCATAAACGGTTTTCGCACATCCAGCTTTCTCCAGCAAACGAAACATAGTCTGTTCACTGGGAAGCTCATCAATAATCTCCTCTATCCCGTTCAGGCATTTTTCCAGATGCTGGGGTGAAATAGTTTCTAACAATTCCGGCTCGTTTTCTTTTCTTATTTCTTCCAGAAGTCCTTTTTTTCCAAAAGTTTCTTTCAGAAGCTCCTCGTCTTCATTCTCATAGGGTTTTGCGTGACATCTTCCCTGTGTGATGGCTGCAGCGATACGCTTGTATTCTTCCAGTACAAGAAGTGCTGCTACAGAAACCTTCTCTCCGTGGAGTGCATCCAGCGGACCATTGATCACTTCCATATCCCACAGATGTGTGACCTGGTGCTCTGCACAGGACGCAGGCCTTGAATTACCAATCATCTGCATTGCAAGTCCGGAAAGAATCAATGCATACATAAGCTGTTCGCATTCATCTTCCTCTCCCTCTGTAATATCCTGAATCGAAGATTTCACAGTTTTTAACGCTTTCTCTTCCAGTTTTACAGTTTCGCGGCAAAAATACTCTCCGGTGACCAGGTTCGCGATCTTCCAGTCTGCAAGACAGATGTATTTCGCCATCAGGTCTGAAATCCCGGCTGCAGTCAGGCGCTGTGGTGCTTTTGAAAAAATATCTGTATCTGCATATACACAGATCGGAGCTACTGAAGGCACAGTCTTCTTTACTCCATCCAGGGTCATTGCTGCTACTGTTGTTACAAATCCATCTCCACTTGCTGCGGTAGGCACTGAAATGAAAGGTACTTTGTAATTATGTGCAATATAACGGCTGATATCATGGATCGTGCCTGCTCCTACTGCAAGGATCAGGTCAATGTCCTCTTCCATGTTGTTCTCCACAATTTTTATTGCATGCCGGTCTGCCTGAAGTCCCTCTGCATCCAGAACAAGTACCTGGCACCTGTCATAGATATCCTCCATAAGTTCCTCTGTTGCCGCATAGATATTGGTATCGCAGATGACCAGCGGGGATATGTACTCTCTGAGCATTCCCTCTGACATCTCTTCTTCAAGCTTCTCTACAGCTCCGGCTTCTATCAAAATCTCTTTCACTGCAATCTGGTGTTCCCTGCCGCAGCTGCAAGGTCGGGCAAAATCGTCCGCATCAACTCGCATTTAAATTCTTCCTCCTGACTTTCCTGAATCAAGCGGATAAAATCATCCGTTTGACTATCTGCTCATAATTGAATAGTTGTTTCACAGCCTGATTCGGTTAAACTTTTTTCTATAGGCATAGTTCGTTGGTATTATACATGATTTTCCTGTAAAAATCAATCATTCCGCGCAGGTCTGGCGGCTACAGGTTCAAATAATTATATACAATCTTTGAAATATTCTGTATGTTCGTCACCGCCGTACTCTCCGGGCAGTTTTCAGACATCACACATAGGATATAAGTTGTCTTTTCGCCATAGACAATTGCGATATCGTGCTGATCCTGGTCTGTCTCGCCGGTCTTGTTGGCAGATTTTATTCCATCCGGAAGTCCCTGGGGGATTTTCCAGGTGTTTTCCTGATTTGACAGAAGATTTAACATTTCTTCTGACGCCTCTTTGCTGACACATTCCCTCTTGTAGATTTTTTCAAGCAGAGTGCCGCAATCTTTTACAGAAGTCATGTTTCTGCCACCCAGACTCTCCTGTGCGGATGCTGCAGGATGGAGGGTGTGCTGCACACTTGTCTCTGTATAGCCCTCTTTTTCCAGATATTTGTTAATATCCTCCGCACCTTTTTTGAAATCAAGGGAATCTGTCTGAAGCTTCACCAGTTCATTGCAGGATTCATTGTCACTGACTGTGATCATATTCCACAGCAGGTCATTTAATTTTACATCTACAGTTTTTGTATCTGCAGTATTTAATTTCTTTGCCTCATCTGCCTTTACCTGCTCCATGTCCTCATAGGTCTTTGCCATTACAAAGGCTTTGATTAGACTTGCAGAATAAAGGGAAGTATCATTGATCAGGATTTCCTTTTCTTCATTAAGGTCTTTCACATAAACACTCCAGGTTCCCTGATATCCGGACAGCATCTTCTCAAGCTGAGGCTTCAGATTATCCATCCCAAGATCATCCATATTCACGATCTTTCCCGTATCATCCACAATAAAACCATCATCCGTCACTGTGCTTTCCTGAAGCAGGGCACCATTTGTACCGCCAAAATAATAGCTTCCGTCAAAATTCATTTCATAACAGTCCATCTCAAGTGAATGGATACCTGGCTCGGTTACCAGTCTGCCATTTTCATCAAAATAATAATATCCATTCAGAGTAATCCCGTCTATTGCCAGATTGTCAATATACCTTACCTGCGGTGCTGCTGACAGACGCCCCAGATTGTTCACAAAGTAATATCCGTCAAATTTCTCTGCCTCCTGGGTATTCTGTGTATCAGCTTCCTCATCTGTCTTATCCCCAAACACTGCAACACCTTTCAGATGCTCCATATGAGGACTGCAGGCTTTGAATTTCCCATCTGCATCATGGTAATAATATCCGTCAAATACAGTTCCGTCTATCTCATAATCCTGAAAATAATGGATCTCCGCCTGGGTACTTCCGGCGCCATTCACATCCAGACAGTAAAATCCGTCACTCTTCATCATATATTTGCCACTTCCATCTCCCATTGGCTGAATCTGTGCCTGCCCGGTGACAGATGCAAGGCTCTGCTGTGCAGCCATAACAGGAACCGCCAAAGCCAGTGCCATGGAAATGGCTCCCGCCAGACTTCCGGCTATGATATAACTTTTAATATAATATTTCGCTGTTTGTCTATTTTTTCTCATGCAAAACTCCTTTTACGGTTTCTTTTCACATCCCATTCACAGTAAGCAAAGTATATATTGTTTTATTCAGGATAGCAAGATTTTTATCTTTTTTCCAGCAAAGACCAGAATCTCAGTATCCGTGTTCAGTTCTTTTCTCTTATCCTGTTCCAGAAGCTTCCCAGCTGTTCTTCCACAGTATTTAAAGTACAGTTTCCCCTGTCAGACCATTCAGCAGGAAACAGATTCTTGTAATCTTTTCCTGCAAATCTCTCGTCCAGCAGAAGTATGATCCCTGTGTCCTCCTGGGTTCTGATCACACGCCCAGCTGACTGCAGCACCTTATTCATCCCCGGATATCTGTATGCATAATCAAATCCATTCACACCCTTTTTATCATAATACTGCCTGAGGATCTCCCTTTCTGTTCCAATCTGAGGAAGACCAGTCCCTATGATGATTGCTCCGATCAGCTTCTCTCCCATCAGATCAATCCCCTCTGAAAAAATCCCGCCCATCACGCAAAATCCTACCAGCGTTCCCTCTGATGCAGAAAATTCCTCCAGAAATTCCTCTTTCTCCCTCTCATTCATTCCCGATGTCTGCGAAATGCAGCGAACCCATTCCGCTGAAAACTCATTCTCATACACCTCCAGAACATCCTCCATAAATTTATAAGAAGGAAAGAATACCATATAATTTCCTTTTCTTGTCCATACAGTTCTGGCAATGTAAGATGCGATCCTGTGATATTCCTCATATCCTCTTCTGGTATACCTGCTGCTCACATCCCGTCCTGTGAGAATGCACCTGTTCTCCTGCCTGAAAGGAGAAGTCACATAAATCCCATAGTCATCCTTTCTGGTGCTTAAAAGTGCACGGTAATAATCCATGGGAAGCAGAGTCGCAGAAAAGAACACCGCACTTTTTCCCTTTTCCAGACATCTATGAATATTTGCTGCAGGATTTACACAGAAAAGCCGCAGAATCACCTTTCCCCCTTCTCCCATTTCTGTATAAACCACATAATTTTCATCCAGAAGTTCATCAAT
>CAUEAK010000075.1:0-8038 GCA_958454115.1 Blautia wexlerae | reverse complement strand
CGCCGCATCTGCGAAACCCATGGAAAGTGCTTCTTTTATTAAATCCATAAGAATGACTCCCTTCTTAAAGCGGATTATTTTGGCTTGAACATATCAAGGTGAATTATAACATTTTGAAATAAATAAAATCAAGTTTTGTCGAGAACTTCTGATGAGGGAAACTTGATGTAACAAAAAACTTATGTTAACATATAGATATGCAAATTGGGGGATATTAATAAGAGGAAGTGATTATATGCCGGAAAATATCAGAAACATCATATATAGATTTTCTCAGGAGTTAAGACGTATTTTGGGCGATAAATTGACAAAGATTATCGTATATGGATCATATGCGAGAGGAGATTTTCGAGAAAATTCTGATATAGATATTATGATTTTGGTGAAAATGTCTGATGAAGAAATTCGATTAGTGAAGAATGATATTTATGATCTTGCATTTGAGTTTGAAATAAATACAGGAATAGAGTTCTCTCCCATCATTAAAAATGAAGACCAGTATGAGTATTGGATTGATACGTTACCTTTTTACCGAAATGTGCGAGATGAGGGGGTAGTGATCGATGAATGACAAAAAAGAGGATTTATGTATATACCGTATTCGGAATGCGGTGGAGACATTGGGAGTGGCAGTATTATGCTTAGAAAGTCAACATTATAAAGATTCAATAAATCGTAGTTATTATGCTGCTTTTTATGCAATAAAAGCAGTATTAGCTTTAGAAGAGATTGATTTTAAGCGTCATAAGGATGCGGTTGCGTATTTTAATAAAACTTATATAGCAAAAGAGATTTTTCCAAGAGAAATGGGAAAGAGGTTGGGAAGACTAAAGCAGGAGAGAGAAAATAGTGATTATGATGATTTTTACGTTGCATCTTTAAAAGATGCATCAGATCAATATAAGTCAGCGAAGCTTATTATTGAAAAGATAGAAGAATATCTGTCAGAGAAAGGTATTCAATATTAACTTGTCGACACACTAGAGAAATGAATTAGCGAGAGGAAATCTTATGAAGCTGACGGCAGAAAACAGCAAGGGTGAAAAAATGAAATACCGTCTTGCGCGGTCGATGAAGGAATGTATGAAAACGATGTCTGTAGATAACATCACAGTAAAACAGATCACAGAGAATTGTGGTGTTACGAGGCAGACTTTCTATCGGAATTTTATGGACAAATTTGACCTTATCAACTGGTATTTCGATAAGCTTCTGGCGAAATCCTTTGAGCATATGGGAATGGGAAAAACTGTTTATGATGCTCTGGTAAAGAAGTTTACCTATATTCAGGAAGAGCATGTTTTCTTTGCAGCAGCATTTAAGTATGACAGTCAGAACAGTCTGCGCCAGCATGATTTTGAACTGATCCTGGACTTCTATGAGAATCTGATTCGTGAGAAAACAGGAAGGATTCCGGATGAGACCATACATTGCATTTTGGAAATGTACTGCCATAGTTCTATTTATATGACTGTAAAATGGGTACTGGGAGAGTTGGAATGTGCACCGGAGGGACTGGCGAAAATTTTAGTTGACGGGATGCCTGGAAAACTCTCGGAATTGTTTGAAAAGCTGGAAATATTGTCATAAATATAACAATATTAATGCATAATTTTGCACCCAGTTTTTCGGCATTATTGCACAAATATTGTGAGAAGGTTACATTTGAGCTAAAGTGTAACTTTCTTTTTTTATTTTATATTGTTAAGATAATAACAAAGATAAGTGATGCGGAAACTTACCTAATACTGAAGAATACCGAAAGGAATGGAAATCATTATGGCAAACAGAATTAACTTAAATCAGACATCTTATCACGGAGCAGGAGCGATCGAGGAAATCGCAAACGAAGCAAAAGCACATGGCTTTAAGAAAGCTTTCGTATGTTCTGACCCTGATCTTGTAAAATTCCATGTAACAAGCAAAGTTACAGACATTCTTGAGAAAAACGGACTTGCATATGAACTGTATTCAGACATCAAACCGAACCCGACAATCGAGAACGTACAGCATGGTGTTCAGGCATTTAAAGATTCTGAAGCAGATTATCTGATTGCAATCGGCGGCGGTTCTTCCATGGACACTTCCAAAGCAATCGGTATCATCATTGCAAACCCTGAATTCGAAGACGTAAGAAGTCTTGAAGGTACAGCTCCAACTAAGAAACCTTGTGTACCGATCATTGCAGTTCCGACAACAGCAGGTACAGCAGCAGAGGTAACTATCAATTACGTTATCACAGATGTAGAAAGAAAACGTAAATTTGTATGCGTTGACCCACATGACATGCCGATCATCGCAGTTATTGATCCTGAAATGATGTCCTCCATGCCAAAAGGATTGACAGCTTCTACAGGTATGGATGCCCTCACTCATGCAATCGAAGGATATACAACAAAAGCTGCGTGGGAAATGACAGATATGTTCCATTTAAAAGCAATCGAGCTGATCTCCAAATCTCTCCGCGGTGCTGTTGAAAACACAAAAGAAGGTCGTGAAGGAATGGCTCTTGGACAGTATATCGCTGGTATGGGATTCTCTAACGTAGGTCTTGGAATCGCTCATTCCATGGCTCATACACTTGGTGCTGTTTATGACACACCACACGGTGTTGCCTGCGCAATGATGCTTCCAATTGTTATGGAATACAATCAGGAATGCACAGGTGAGAAATATCGTGAGATCGCCAGAGCAATGGGTGTCAAAGGCGTAGATGAAATGTCTCAGGATGAATATAGAAAAGCAGCAATCGAAGCTGTTAAGAAACTCTCTGTTGATGTAGGAATCCCGACTAAACTGGAAGCAATCAAAGAAGAAGATCTCCAGTTCCTGGCAGAATCCGCACATGCAGACGCATGCGCACCGGGAAACCCGAAAGATGCAAGCGTAGAAGATCTGAAAGAATTGTTCCGTAAGATTATGTAATTAATAATGGTTATAAGATGAAATAAAAAAAGCACCGGCTGTAATGGAGTACTGTTACAGTCAGTGCTTTTTTATTTCCTATAAGTCTGCTGATGCTCTGAGTGTGACGGGATTGTGCATGAGAAGCAGTGCCGTATGTAAATGTAAACAGACGAGAATTTTGTTTATAAAATGATTAGAATTGGAACACTGATTAAACACATTTCTTTTGTATGATGGAGACGTAATGGGGAAAAAATGGTTATTTTGCAGTACAAATGTGGAAAAAAAGATAAGTTCTGCAAAGAAGTACAGAATAAGAAATATGAAAGGCAGAAGAATAACTGCAGAGGTTTTTACAGGAGAAATAAGTTATGACAGATGAAGAATACTATGAATTTATACAACCATATGAAGATGCTAAACAGATGCTTCTCACACGTCTTGATGTGTTGAATCACAACCTGTACGGTGAAGCATCTGCAAGACCGATCCACAACATCCAATGCAGGATTAAGAAGAAACAGAGTATTGAAGAAAAACTGCAGCGAAAGGAAAAAGAACCTACTGTGATGAATGCGAAGGATTATCTTCAGGATATTGCAGGTGTCAGGGTGATCTGCTATTTTGTAGATGATATCTATAATCTGACAGAGCTTCTGAAGAGTCAGAGTGATCTGATAGTAATCAAAGAACGGGATTACATTGGAAACCCGAAGCCAAATGGATATCGGAGCTATCATGTGATCGTAGGAGTGCCGGTATATTGTCTGGATGGAATGGAATACTTCCCGGTGGAGATACAGTTTCGTACTATGTCCATGGATTTCTGGGCCAGTATGGAGCATCGGATTTCCTACAAAAAGGAACGCACAGATAAGGAACAGCTAAAAGAGGAATTAAGAGAATATGCGAATATGCTGGTAGAGATTGAGAGCCGTTTTGAGCAGTATAATGAGACGGATCATCAACAGGAAAAAAGAACAGCAGAAGTAAAACAGTCACTGTAAAAGGTGGCTGTTTTTGTGTCTTGTATTTTTTAGAGTGGAATGTTAGTATAACATTGGTTTAAAGTACCTTTATATTATTTTCTGATAGTACCTTCAGAAAATATATAAAGGTAACTATTCAGCAGTTTATTATCCTGCTGAGATACTATGGCAATACTCTAAAATAATGTATCTTAATCCAGCTCATCAGAGTGTGAAATTCTGCTGAACTGTCTTAAATGCATTACTTACGAGGACTGCTATAAACAGTTATGATTCTGGAAATAAGAGAAGGAGAAGCGTGTGAAATATAATCAGAAGAAGAAAAAAGAAAACATAGAGATATTTCTGTTTATCATGGTGATGGCTGTTTTTGCTGCTGTTCTGGGAGTTATGTCACTGGGAGAAAAGATGCAGCCGGTGAACCAGATCAGGAAGATATCTTCTGGCTGGTACTATTATGACAACGGAAAAAGAACAGAAGTTACTCTTCCGGATACAATACAGGCAGAGAAAGGGGAAGAACTGATATTATATAATGACGGGATTACTGATCTGGATGCCGGTAAGGTAGTTACAACCAGAGGTGCACAGTATGATCTGAAAATCTGGCTGGGTGACCGTCCCATCTATGAATATCAGGATACAACCTTTGTAAGGAATACGCAGATGAAATCAAAACTGGAATGTGTAGGGGAAATCCCTACAGACATGCAGAATGAGCCGCTGAAGCTGGTTTATTCAAATCCACATCACGGAAAGTACGTTTTGACTTCTGTTTATATTGGAACCGGAAGTGCAGTCATTGCTTTACATTTACAGAATTCAGGAATAGTTATAGGTATTGCTTTGTGTTTTCTTGTTTTGAGCGTTATTTCTCTGTTGATTACAGTTTATCTGAAATACCGTCAGATGCCGGATGCCAGATTTCGCGATGTAGCATTGTTCCTTATGATATGTGCAGTCTGGCTGATTACAGATTCTTCTGCGATCCAGACCTATAGCAGTCATCCGGATATGCTTTGTACGATTTCTTTTTATATGTTTATGTTACATTCGGTACCGATGCTGCATTTTGCCCAGAAAATAGGTGGACTGAAAAAGGAACGCATTCTGGATGCAGGAATTGCTGTGTTTTATCTGAATGCATTTATTCAGGGACTTCTGGCCTATTTCGGGGTATTCACGTTTGCAGATATGCTGTTTGTAACACATGTTCTGCTGATAACGTGGGTACTGATCGTAGCGGTACTGCTCTGGAAAGAATATAGAAAGAAGCCGGATCGAAGTGTGCAGATCATATTGATCGCTTATATGATATTATTGTTCAGTGGACTTTTGTCACTGTCATTGTACTGGCTGTTTGAAATATCCTATTATGGAGCGATATTTGAGTTTGGAATACTGGTATTTCTGGTTATGATCATTGCAGATACTGTGATCAGTCTTGTTGGAAAGGTCCGTTACCGGACAGAAATGCAGGCATATGAACGACTGATGAAAGAGGACTGGATGACCGGAATGCAGAGCAGGGAACCTTTTGAAAATCTGCTGGCGGAAATTCCGAAAACCATGAATGAGCATAAGGATATCCTGCTGGTCTTTATGGATATTGATTATCTGCGCAGGATCAATAATGATTTTGGCAGAGCGGCAGGAGATGAGGTTATTGTGGCGGCTGCTAGATGCATTGAGAATGTTTTTGGAGCAATCGGAAAATGTTATCGCACAGGAGGAGATGAGTTTGCGGTAGTTGTGTTTGATCCGGAGGAAGACAGGAATGTATTGTCTGAGAAACTGGATAAAGAAATAAGGCGTTATAACAGAAACAGCAGATATCGCATGTCTATTTCAAGAGGTTTCAGTTCAATTCGGGATGACAGGGGAAAGCTGAAGACAACTGGTGAATGGAAGTATGAGGCAGATACGAATATGTATCAGAATAAAATGAAAGAGAGAAAGACACATGAATTATAATATAAACTTTCAGGTAGCGGCAGTTATTATTACAGCGTTACTCTTATATCATTTTCTGACGCAGAAGAAACTGCATAATGCAAATGTGAAAACATTTACATATATACTTGTCCTGAGCGGTTTATATATTTTGTCTGACCTGTTGGGTACGCTGACAATTATGAATTACACAGCGGAAGATGAAGGAACTGTCATGGGTATTCTGACAGGAATCTATTTGCTTGATATTCTGATTCCTTATATTTTGTATTCATGTATTCCTGATTCGCGTGAAAATGAGAAAAAGAGCGGTGCATTATCTGTAATCTGTGCCTGGATTACGGTGGCTATGATGATAGCTGTACTTGGAAACCTTGGAAGCGGGGGATTTTTCTGTTTTGACAGTAATGGCGTTTTTCAAAAAGGAACAGGGTACGTGTTTCTTTATCTCTATGCCCTGGTTTATATCGTTCTGATAATGCAGCGTATGATCAGAAGCAGAGAGGACTATACGCCGGAAAAGATGAGTATTGCAGGCGAATTTCTTGTGATCGAAGGCGTATGTATAGGAGTGGAACTGTACACAGGGTACATATTTCTGTCAGATTTTGGACTGGCACTTGGTCTCATATTTCTCTATCTTATGATGAACAATCCAGGTGATTATATAGACAGTACAACAGGAGTATTTGATAAAAGGTATTTTGATAACTGGATACAGGAGAAATTTACCAAAGGAATCGAGTTTCATGTGATTGCTGTAGAGCTGTTTATGCTGAAACAGATTAATAAGGTTTACGGAAGCAGTACAGGTGATCTGCTTCTGGTACAGATTGCAAGAGAACTGCAAAACATTACAGGTTCTGTACAGGTGTTCCGAACCACAGGAAACTGTTTTCTGATCATTACAGATTCATTGACAGAATATGAGAAAAAAAGACAGGAGATTGAGAACTATTTCAAAGAACCTTTTGAAACTGACGGGGAAAAAATCACTTTTCCGGCAATCATCTGCGGGATTATCAACGGTGAAAAGATGGAGAAAGAAGATGTACTGCTGGCATATATCGAGTATCTGATATCTTTGGTAAAACGTGCAGATGAAACGGTAGTGATCCAGTCAGATGACAGGATTCTGGAGGGCTTCCGTTATGAAAAAGAGGTGGAGCATTTCCTGAAAACAGCAGTGGATAAAGACCTGTTTGAAGTGTACTATCAGCCGGTATTCTGGACAAAGGAAGATCGTTATATTACTCTCGAAGCTTTGAGCAGGCTGAAGCATCCCTGTATGGGAATGATCCCGCCGGATGTGTTTATCGGTATTGCAGAAAGGCAGGGGCTCATTGCACAGATCGGACTGCTTCAGTTCAGAAGGGTGTGCCGTTTTATTAAAGAGAATGAATATATGATGAAACAGATTAAGAATGTAAAGTTCAATCTGTCACCTTCCGAACTGCTAAAACCGGGACACAGTCAGCTTCTGATTAATATAGTGAAGGAGCATGAACTTTTACCGAAATATTTTCAGTTTGAGATTACTGAGACAGTGGCAACTGAATACAGTGAAAGTTTCTGCAAAGCTGTGGAGGATTTTACGAATGCGGGAATCGGATTATGTCTGGATGATTTTGGTTCAGGGTATGCAAATCTGAATGCAGTATTGAGACTTCCGTTTGATGTGGTGAAAATGGACAGATCGTTGTTAACAGGGATTACCTGTGATGAACAGGCTGCTGTTTTTTACCACAGTATTGTGACGGTTATGCAGAATATGGGATATATAATTGTAGCAGAGGGCGCAGAGACAGAAGAAGAGGTGAAGCTGCTGAGAGAATGGGGCGTGGACATGGTCCAGGGATATTATTTCTCAAGACCACTTCCAGAGACAGAGCTGCTGAGACTTTTCATGTTATAGGAAATTACTCCGTAATGTACCTATAACATAAAAAAGCCTTCCGGGCAGAATCGCACTGCGCCGGAGAGAAAGCAGGTGTTGTTCAATCAGATATAAATGATTGAACGACATCTGTTTTTTTAAATAATTTAAAAACAGAAATACAATACACTTATAAAGATGTTCTTGCATATTCTATGTGCTTCCTTTATAATGTAACGTATCATTGTTTTATCAAATTAAAGGGAAAGAGGATTAAAGAAATGAAAAAAGTTTGGGACAAATGGACCAGGAT
>CAUEAK010000074.1:0-8167 GCA_958454115.1 Blautia wexlerae | reverse complement strand
GAAGTAAAATATGTAATAATATGATTGAGATACTTGCAGAAAATATTAACAGAAAGGGAAGGTGATGAAAATTCGGGTGATATCCTCTGTGACATACTCTGTGGCTCACTTTTTACTTTTCAATTCTAAGCATGCGATATCCAATGCCAATATGGGTCTGGATGTATTGCACTCCATTTTTCTCAGGCTCCAGTTTTTTTCGCAATGTTGCCATAAAAACTCTAAGAGAAGCAACGTCATTATCCGAACATCGTCCCCAAATCTGCTGGGTAATATAGGTATGTGTCAATACCTTTCCCACATTGCGGGACAAAAGACAGAGCAGCTTATATTCTATAGGTGTCAGATGCAATTCCTCTCCCTTCAGATATGTACAGCCTGCCGTATAGTCTATCTTTAATCCACCATTCTCAAAAACAGAGCTTTCTATCTGCTCTCCGCTCTGCATAACCGCAAGTCTCCTCTGGGTGACACGGATACGCGCAAGTAATTCTTCAACAGAGAACGGTTTCGTAATATAATCATCTGCTCCTGCATCCAGCGCCTCTATTTTATCTGTGTCCTCACTTCTGGCGCTGATCACAATAATCGGCATATTCGACCAGGTACGGATTTTTTTTATCACTTCTACCCCTTCCATATCAGGAAGCCCCAGATCCAGAAGAACAATATCCGGATTGTGGGACGAAGCTTCCAGAATGGCTGAAGATCCGTTTTCTGCAGCCAGATATTTATAGTCATGTGTTTTTAATGTAGTAACGATCAGATTGCGTATGGGTCTGTCATCCTCAACCACCAGAATTAATGTTTTATTCATTTAATGTCACCTCGCTTAAGGGTAAAGTAAAAGTAAAATTGCATCCATGAGGATCATGATCTGTCAAAACCAGGGTTCCTTCATGTGCTTCTATAATAGAGTGGCAAAGTGCCAGTCCAAGTCCCAGACTTCGGTGACTATCCGCAACTGTTGTTTTCCCTGTATAAAACATCTCAAAAATATGTGTTTTCATTTCTTCCGGAATTCCCGGGCCATTATCTTCCACACTTATCTGCGCTTTTCCATCTGTTTTCGTTCCCCGAATAAAGATCACAGAACCCGGCGGTGTATATTTTATTGCATTATCAATTAAATTTACCAGAACCTGCATAATAAGACGTACATCCATACGTGCAAGAACAAGTTCTTCGCAGTCTGTCACAATTTTATAATCATCATGTTTCCGGCTGATATGCCTCAGGGATTCTGCAATCACCTCATCCAGAAGCTGGTCTGTAAATTTAAATTTCAGTCTTCCGTCATTCAGTCTGGTAATGGAAAGCAGATTCTCCACAACTCCGATCAGCCATTCAGAATCATCATAGATATCGCTATAAATCTGATGTTTTGTAGCTTCGTCCAGACGGTCACTATTGCCAAGCAGCATATCTGCATTACCGGAAATGGAGCAAAGCGGCGTACGAAGATCATGCGAAATCGCCCGAAGAAGATCTGCCCGCAACTGTTCATTTTTGGCTATAACTGCATTTTTTTCTTTTTCTAATGCATTTTTCGCATTTTCCATTGCAAGCGCACATTCATTTATTACAGACAACAGGATGCTGTATTCAAAAGTGTCCAGTGTTTCTTTTTGCAATGGTATCCCGATCACACCGTAAACATTATCCCCGCTTCGGATTGCCAGATATAAACATTTAGCCTGAGGAAAATGGTGTGTGGACGCACCGGCATGCTGTCTGTTTTCACAGACCCATTTGGCTATCTGCTGCTCTTCTGGTATCAAAAAATCTTCTGTGTCCTCTTTTTCCCCGGAGAAAAGCTTTCCCTCTGATAAAGTTCCATTTTCTACTACATATGCTGTAATATTGCGGTTTAATAAACGGAGAAGCTGTGTACAGGTGACATCAAGAATCTCTGTTTCTCCTTTTGCCTTTTGCAGCAGACGGTCTGTATCGAACAGAATCTGTGCACGAAAGGCAAGCTGTGTAGACAGCTTTGCATGTGTTTTCAGCTTTGCTGCAAGTGCTCCCGTAAGTACGGATGAAATAAGCATTATGAAAAATGTCACCGGATAACCCACCGCATAGGTTTTGAAAGACATCCTTGGTTCTGTCAGAAAAAAACAAAATAAAAATACACTTAAAAAAGAGCCTGCCACACTACAAAGATAGCCATCTGTCACAATCGAAGTAAGCAAAACCCCCAGAATATATATGGTTACAATGTTCGTATCCGTAAAATTCAGTTTCTGAAACAACAGACCAATTAAAGTGCATACCGCAAATATAAATACCGTCAGAAAATAATCCTTTGCAGACGGTTTTTCCATAGACCATATGAATGACCGTTTCTGATGATTCACATTTTTTAAACTCATCCTGTCCCCCACCTTTTTTACTGTTTTGAAAATTATATCATGGGGCTGTGTTGTGGTCAAAAATCTTTTTTACTAGTACAGCGAAAATTAAGTTTCTGCTATATTGACGCAGGATGATTTCTTCAGCTGCAAGGCGGAGGAATGAGGCGTAGCGGTGGCTACGGCGATTGACGACAACGCCGCAGATGAAAAATCAGACAAGTCAATATAGCAGTTACTTAATATTCGCTGTACTATATGCGGAAGCACTTCTGAAGAGCTCTGTATTCTCCCAGCACCAGCAATTTACTATTCTCTTCCAAATACGTATCCGGAGAAATTGCAATATTAAATTCTCCTTCATTTTTTACTGCCAGAATATTAATATTGTAACGCTTTCTGATATCCAGTCCGCCTACAGTTTTTCCAGTCCATTCCTCCGGCACTTCTACCTCAAAAATCGCATGGGAAGCATCCACCTCCATATAATCAAGGATATGATCATCTGTGTAACGGATAGATGCCCATTTTGCAACCTGCTTTTCTGGATAAACCACCTTATCTGCACCATTACGTAAGAGAAATTTTTCCTGGACATCACGTTCAGCTCTGGATATTACCAGTTTTGCTCCCAGTTCTTTCAGAAGGGAAGTGGTCTCAAGAGAACTCTGAAAGCTTCCTCCAATAGTCACAAAACAGATATCGTAGTTTCCAATTCCAAGGGATTGTAAAAATTCAGCATTGGTACTGTCCCCGATCTGGGCGTTAGTCACAAACGGAAGCACTTTGTCCACCCTTTCTTCCTTCCAGTCAACTGCCATAATTTCATGCCCAAGCTGATTCAGCTGCATGGCAATATGTCTTCCAAATCTTCCAAGTCCAATAATCAATACATTCTTCATGATATTACTTTTCTCCTTCTCATCCAACTGTGATTTTCTCCAGAGGAAGCTTTGCATTTCCCTTATTTCTTCCTGAGAATACTGCATAAATCAGGGTCAGGCCACCTACGCGTCCCAGATACATCAGTATGATCAGCACAACTTGTGAAAAAACATGAAGTCCCGGTGTGACTCCCAAGGTCAGACCTACCGTGCCCACAGCTGAAGCTGCTTCATATAGACAATCCAAAAGGGGAAGACCTTCGTATACGCTGATTGCAACACCTCCACAAAAGAATAATGTAAAATAGAGCATAGCTATTGTGGCTGCATTTTTTATCACATGATACTCCAGTCTCCGTCCAAAAGCCCCTGCATTTTCCTGACTGCGAAAGGTTGCAATTGCATTTAAAATCAGTACCGTAAAAGTAGTTGTTTTCATTCCTCCTGCTGTAGAACCCGGCGAACCACCAATCAACATTAACAGTATCATAACCGCTTTTGATGCCTCGCTCATCTCTGAAATATCTATGGTATTAAAGCCGGCAGTTCTTGTAGTTACCGATTGAAACATGGCAGCTAACAGGCGTTCTCCCGCAGGCAGGTTTTTCAAATCACAGGCAAAGAAAAAAAATGCCGGAAAAACAATCAGGCATACAGTAGTCATGAGAATAATCTTGCTTTGCATGCGGTAACGTTTAAAATTCATTTTATTCCTATAAATATCATCCCAGGTAAGAAAACCAATTCCTCCTGTAATGATCAGCAGCATAATTACCACATTTATAAGGATATTTCCGGAATAGCCCGTCAGAGACGGAAAGGCATTATCTGCTGTTCCCAGAATGTCAAATCCTGCATTACAAAAAGCAGAAATAGAATGAAAGACTGCCATCCAGATTCCCTTTAAGCCATAATCCGATACAAAAACCGGCAGCAATAACATAGCTCCTGCTGCTTCAATCAAAAGAGTCCCCTTTAAAATGAACCTTGTCAGTCTGACAATTCCTCCAACTTTAGGTGCTGAAATTGCATCCTGCATTGTACTTCTTTGCATGAGAGATATTTTTTTCCCTGAAAGAAGCGAAACCGCTGCCGCTACGGTTACTACTCCAAGTCCACCTATTTGTATAAGCGCAAGAATAACTGTCTGTCCGAACACAGACCAGTAACTTCCGCTGTCCTTTACTACAAGTCCTGTAACGCATACTGCCGAAGTGGCTGTAAAAAGTGCCTCATGAAATGGCGTCGGCACTTTGTCCAAAGAGGAAACCGGAAGCATCAACAAAATACTTCCCAAAAGGATCACACCTGCAAATCCCAGAATAATCAGCTGAAAAGATGTCAGGTGTTTTTTCTTACACATTTTTTCCGGCATAAATGATTATAACTCCTTACTAATGATTCTATAGCAATATCTTCATAATGCGCTTTATTATATACAATTGCTTTCAAAGATAGTATAAAAGTCTATGATTCCGTATTAAGATTGTATAAAGACAGTCAATACTTTTACACAAGACGTATCAGCATATGGCATAATCTTATTGATGTAGAACTGTCTGTTTATCATAGAAATCACCTTCATGGTTCCATGATAACCGCAATACCTGTTATTTTGCTACTTGTCTGATTCGATTAAACACACACTAATTCATCTGACATTTCTCTCTGAGAGTGTCATAAATTTTCTTTGTTTCTGATTCATCTGCGCCATTTACCACCAATATTTTTCCGCCTATATCCATAACTACATATGAGTGGCAGGATGCATGGGTGTAGCGGATATAATCTCCATAAATATCATTTCTGAAATTTCCCATACCATACTTCAGGTTTCCCATACCATTTGTTCTGCGATCATTCCCATTTTGAAATAAATTTTCTTTGTATGAGATACTGTCAATCTGCTCATAATCCACTGTATAATCACTCCATCCCTGTGCCTCAACAGTAAAATCATTATCATGGAAACTGATATCAATACCACCCCAGAACAAAGTCCATATAGTAAATATTACGACAAAAACTGATACGATTACATATATCACGATTGTCTTCTTGTTATACTGGATTTTTAATTTTTCTCCGGCTGCCATTTTTTTCTTATAAAAAAGATAAGAATAAAGAATGCTGACAATTGCAGCAGCCATAATGCTCACAATATACAAAACCAAAGCAGCAATGCTTTCTCCAAAAAGGCCGCAAAGCATACATAAGACACCTGATGCCACCCATAATTTTCCACTGAATCTATGAGTTGCACTCCAGTTTTCTTCATCCTGCAATGTCCATACAACTCTGATTCCTATGGTGTTATTCTGTTTCACCTTTGGCAAATAATTTCCTATGATCATAAACAGTAATCCTGTTCCAAAGTAAATTACTGCCATAAACAGATTCTCACTATCCGCATCCATACTGATCAGTCTTGCCATACCATTATAGATTAACGCGGTAACAGGTATCATCCATATGACCATCCCTATAACCTTGCTGCTCTGCTGTCTGTTCCTGTTGTCATAAAAGATGATTGTCACCAGTATACAATCTGTCACTACAAAAAACACGTTTATCCATATGCTCTGCGCCATCGTAAAACCCACCAAAATTCCTGCAAGCATTACCAGTACAGAACAGATCAATGTACCTTTATATTTTTTAATCATTTCCTTCATAATCCGATACCCCCTTTAAGTCTGTGATCCACAACATAACATCCTCCAATACAGAAGTATTTAGTTCGTAATAAATAAATTTTCCTTCCCTTTTGCTCCTGATCAGATCAGCATCCTTTAATATTGCCAGATGTCTGGATATAGACGCCCCCGTCACTGAAAAATGTTCACATATCTCTCCTGCTGAAAGCCGTCCGCCCTTTAACAAATTTAGAATCTCACGTCGTATTGGATCTGCCAGTGCTTTCAAAGTATCCTGTAATCCCAAAAGTTCATCACAGCCTTTCATTTAACATTTAACCTAAGTGTTAAATATAATATAGTATAAAGAATATCATATGTCAAGTGCACTCTCTTATTGCTTATTACTTATTACTTTTTGCAATTTTCGAAGAAGGGGACTTCATCCTGCCCGGAAGGCTTTTTATGTTATAGAAACATTACAGAATAATTTCCTATAACATAAAAAATAAGCAGCCACGCACGGTAAGGTGCATGACTGCTGTAGTTTTCAGGCAAATTTAAAAGCAAAAACAGAAATTTTCTATTCTGTATCACGGTGAATATTTTCTTACTCTTAACGGAATCCCATTCTGAGCAGCCAGGATTTTACTCTGCTCTACTTTTTCCTCGCCGATCACATCTACAACTGTGAAGCGTACATCATCAAGATACTGCTTGCAGTCTCTTGCAAATTTCAGCATGGCGTCAAAGGACTTCTCGCCGTATGCTGGACGGACTACTTCATTGTAGGATGCTGCGTCCGGCATATTCAGGCTGATGGATATACTGTCTACAGCCTGACAGATTTCTTCTGCAGTAGAACGTTTGTGGATCAGATCAGATAATCCGTTGGTATTCAGCCTGATCCGGAATGGGTATCTTTCCCTGATATATTTGCTTACTGCTATAAGGTTCTCAAGAGCCATGGTCGGTTCTCCGTATCCGCAGAAAACCACTTCATTACAGTCTGAAAAATCAAACTCATCAATGGCTTTGTAAATCTCTTCCAATGCAGGTTCATGTTCAAACCAGAGATTGGATGCCTCACCGATGGCATCCTCTGTATTTCGGATGCAGAAAGTGCATCTGCATGGACATTTATTGGTAATGTTAAAATATACCTGGTTTTTATATCTGTATATGATATCTGTTGTCATTTTATATTTTCCTCATTTTAAACTCAGTTATTTTATTTTTCGTATTATTTCGCAATATTCGTCTTAAATCCGATTTTATCAAGTGCAGTACCGATGATCACAAACATAATGGCACTTCCACCTGACTGTACAATACTTCCGCTGACAGAAGTAAAGAAGGATGCTGTAAATCCAAACATAATTCCTTCTGCAATATAGTATCCTGTTGCTGAGATGGCGAATGCAAGGAATAATGCAACTACATTTCTCTTTGTGACCAGCTTTGTTCCTTTAGAAGAAAACGGAAGACAGATCAGCATTTTGATGATTATGGTTGCAGGAGCCCATACAGGTGCTGTCAGAAGGTCTGCCAGACCACCTCCGATCGCTCCTGCCGCACATGCGTAAGGCAATGGCAGAAACGCTGCTGCCAGATAGATCATAGTGTCTCCCAGATGTACATATCCTCCGTTCACCCCTACCGGAATGTGAAAGATATAAGCTGTCATTAAAGTAGTCAATGCTGCCATTACCGCTGTGGCTGTGATCCTTTTCACTGTGTCGGCTGTTTTGATGTTCTCTTTTGCTGTTAATTCAGACATAATATGATCCCTCCTGTTATATATTTTACTTAACTATCCGGCATTTAGTATCTATGATTTCCTGTTTTATATCTGTGTCAGTATCCCCAGATATTTTTCAAAGCAGACTCCGTCATTTCTGTCAGTTCCTTCTTCCACTGCATCGTGAATAGCTCCACCCAGAAATTCAACAGCCTTCTCCACACACGCTTTCATGGGAATCCCTCTCACCATTCCCGCACTCAGTACAGATGCCAGAAGATCTCCTGTTCCGGAATAGCTGCCGCCTTCTTTTACAGAAAAACACCAGTCCGCTTTTTCTTTTTCCAGAACCAGATTTCCCATTCGTGCTCTGCCGTCACTGCCAGACACCTCTACTCCTGTGATCACAACTGATTCCAGTCCAAAACGCAGAGTCAGATCTCTTCCAGATTTTTCAATTTCCTTAAGCAACTGTGTTTCTTCCATATCAGAAAGTTCTTTCATTCTTTCTTTCATCCCCTCTTCTCCATACAGAAGAAGAAGTGCCTCTGT
>CAUEAK010000073.1:0-8273 GCA_958454115.1 Blautia wexlerae | reverse complement strand
TATTTTGGGTAACAGAGTTTTGAATTTGTGCAGGGTAGATGCCCTGCACATTGCAATATTGAAAAAATACAGGAAAAGAGGCAGAAATTAATGAATCCATTTGAATTTTTTATTCCTCAGAATATTACAGTCGGTGCAGGTACTCTGGCGAAGCTTCCGGAATGTGCCAAAAAGCTTGGAGGTTCTCATGCAATGCTGATCTCAGGACCAACTCTCCGGAAAATGGGAGTTGTGGATAAGGCGGCGGATTATCTGAAAGACGCCGGAATGGCAGTGGATATTTTTACAGATGTAGAAGCCAATCCGTCTGTCACCACAGTGGAAAAAGCGACAGAAGCGTATAAGGAATCCGGTGCAGATTTTATCGTTGCGCTGGGCGGTGGTTCTCCTATGGATGTCGCAAAAGCAGTGGGAGTTACGGCTAAATATGGCGGCAGTATTACAGAATATGAGGGGGCACATAAGGTTCCCGGAAAAATTGTTCCGCTGATCGCAATCCCGACTACTGCGGGAACCGGCTCAGAGGTTACGGCATTTTCTGTTATCACTGACCACAGCAGAGATTATAAGCTGACGGTATTCAGTTATGAACTTCTTCCTGCATATGCGATCCTGGATCCTGAGCTTCTCACTTCTGCTCCGGCATCTGTGGCAGCAGCCTGCGGAATCGATGCATTTATTCATGCGGAGGAGGCTTATGTTTCCACAGCAGCATCTCCTTTTTCTGACGCAATGGCAGAGAAAGCAATGGAGCTGATCGGTGGAAATATCCGCCGTTTTGTGGCAAGACGTACAGATCTGGAGGCTGCAGAGGCAATGCTTACGGGATCTCTTTTTGCAGGAATCGCCTTTTCCTTTGCAAGACTTGGAAATGTCCATGCCATGAGTCATCCGGTAAGTGCTTTCTTTAATGTGGCACATGGAGTGGCAAATGCAGTTCTTCTCCCTGTGATTGCAGAATATAATGCGCTGGCAGATCATGGCAGATATCTGAAGATTTATAATTATATCAGTCAGATCCCTGCATATGAGGATGAATTCGAACCACTGATGCTGGTGGATGCCATCAGGGAATTAAACGAAGATATCGGAATCCCGGAAGACCTGACCACAGCCATCCGCCAGGCAAAGAAGGGAGAAGAGATTTCTGATGAGGAGATTGAAAGCAAGATTGATGCCATGGCAGATGATGCTATGAAGAGCGGAAATATTGCAGTAAATCCAAGATCCTCCAGGAAACAGGATATTGTGGAATTGTATCATAAGGCTTTATAAATTCAGATAAAGAGGAATGCAGTATTTTATGTAATTGCTATAGGTTAACAGAAGGTATTGATTAAAATATCTGCTATTATAAAAAACGTGCAGAAACATTGAAGTCGACAGATAACTTCAGGTTTGAAGAGTTATCCCGATTTTAAAATGTATCTGCACGTTGTTTTTTTGAGAAATTTCCATTGTATAACTTGCCTGATAGAAAGAAAGATTATATAGTATTAATCAAAATATAGTAAAGTAATGTGAGTCAAAATATTGATTGTTCAGGAGGATTTTATGGCAAAGAAGAAAATATATGCAGTACGCAAGGGACATAAAACAGGACTTTTTGCTACATGGGCGGAGTGCCAGAAGGCAGTAAGCGGATATTCAGGAGCTGAGTTTCGGGGATTTACAGAGAAAGAGGAAGCATTGGCTTTTCTGAACATGGAGACAACAGGAAATGTATCCGGTGATAAAGCAAAAGAGGCGGCAGGAATCGTGGAAGTACCTGAAAATATGGTCATTGCTTATGTAGATGGAAGTTTCGAGAAAAGTATTGGCAGATATGCCTTTGGTTGTGTGATCCTTACACCGGATGGACAGGAAATCCGTAAATCCGGCAGCGGCAGTGATTCTGCAGGAGTCGCGATCCGAAATGTGGCAGGAGAGATGCTTGGTTCCATGACTGCAGTAAACTGGGCCATAGAAAACAAATATCCAGCTGTGGAAATCCGCTATGATTACGAAGGTGTAGAGAAGTGGGTAACAGGTGTGTGGAGAGCCAAAACACCTCTGACCAGCAAATATGCTGCTCATATGCAGGAAGCAGGAAAGAAAGTAAAGATTTCTTTTTGTAAAATAGCAGCTCATACGGGCAATCACTACAATGAAGAGGCAGATCAGCTGGCTAAGAGTGCATTGCTTAAAATGGATGAAGAAGTACGAATATAAAAATCTTATCACTGAAAGGCGATTTCCAAAGGGATGAAAAATTTATGTGGATGACAATTTGAGTGATCCTCAGGGAAATCAATATACGGAAGTGGAAAAATAAAAAGCAGCTGTGTTACCATTGAAACTGTTAGCTGAAATTTTTATCAAGTAACAGTTTCAATTGACAGGTAACGCAGCTGTTTTTGCTTATGAAAGTGTCATATCCCCGTCTTTCACCCATCCAAGCTTACGGATAAACATGTTGATGAGCGGACACAGGATTGCAGGCAGGATAAAGGAAATCAGCAAAAGTCCGGCCCAGTCCCAGCCTGTGACAGCTGTTTTTGTTCCTGTGGCAATATCATTCATCCATCCGGTGTAGACACCAATCTGTCCTACGAAACCACAGGTACCCATACCGGAAGAAACCGGAGTACCGTTCATCTGAAGTTTGAACAGACAGGTTGCAAGAGGTCCGGTGATGGCAGAAGTAAGGATCGGTGCAATCCAGATGCGTGGATTTTTTACGATATTTCCCATCTGGAGCATGGATGTTCCGATTCCCTGAGAAACAAGACCACCCCATTTATTTTCGCGGAAGGACATTACTGCGAAACCTACCATTTGTGCACAGCAGCCTGCTACAGCAGCTCCTCCGGCAAGTCCGGTGAGGCCAAGCGCAGCACAGATTGCGGCAGATGAGATAGGAAGTGTCAGTGCAATACCCACAAATACAGAAACAAGGATTCCCATCAGGAACGGCTGCAGGTTGGTTGCCCACATAATAATATTTCCCACTTTCATTGCTGCACTTCCAAGTGCCGGAGCCCACCATGCGGACAGGGCAACACCTACACCGATCGTGACAAGTGGAGTGACCAGAATATCAATTTTGGTTTCCTTAGATACTGCTTTTCCGATTTCGGAAGCGAAGATGGCTACAAATAATACAGCCAGCGGTCCGCCTGCACCGCCTAATGCGTTAGATGCAAAGCCAACAGTGATCAGTGAAAACAACACCAACGGCGGACAATGCAGCGCATAGCCGATGGCGACAGCCATGGCAGGACCACTCATTGCAGATGCCAGAGAGCCTACGGTATACTGGGTGTCGTTTACAGTTGCCACAGCAGTGGTCAGAAATGAAATATGAAACTGTGTTCCAAGTGTGTTGATGATCGTGCCAATCAGCAGGGAGCAGAAAAGACCCTGCGCCATGGCACCAAGGGCATCGATTCCATAACGTTTTATGGAGATCTCGATGTCTTTGCGTCTGAGAAATGCTTTAAACTTTTCCATAGATTACTTTCTCCTGTTTTTATTATGTATAGAAGGGTGTATATACACCTATATACGTTTTTCTCATTATAGTCACATTCACGGAGTAAATCAAGTAGTTTTGTAACTGTTCACACACCACTATCCCGAGAGGCGTTTTGGCATGAATATGCCAAAATCACAAGACATACAAGCCAAAATTCCATTGCCGCAGGCAATCTGGAATGAATTTTGGGTACGTTACTGTGAACGGAGTGAACAGTAACGTAGTTTTAAAATAGTGGAAAACAATTTACAGAAAGAATATTGTAAAGTATTTTACTGTCTGATATGATAGAAAGAGTTAATTTTACGGAGGAAAAAAGATGAGTGAATGGATCAGAAAAATAAACTGGAAGTATGTGGTCGTAATGTTGATTGGAAATATAATCCTTGGTTTGGGAATTGCGATATTTAAACTTTCCGGACTTGGAAATGACCCTTTCAGCGGAATGGTAATGGCACTGGCAGAATGTGTGGGAATTGAATATGCCCGTTTTTTAATTCTTCTGAATCTGGGATTTTTTGTAATAGAAATTATCTGGGGAAGAAAGCTTATCGGATTGGGAACGATCATAAATGCGTTATTCCTTGGATATTTTGTTACATTTTTCTATAACCTGATCACATCTGTGATCGATGCACCGGATCAGATGGCAATGCAGGTGGTTACCGTATTTATTGGAGTTATCATAACAAGCCTTGGAATTTCCATGTACCAGCTTCCGAAACAGGGAGTTGCACCATATGACAGTATTTCTCTGATCATGACAGAGAAATGGCCGAAAATTCCGTATTTCTGGTGCAGAGTATCTAATGATGCGATCAGTGCACTGGTGTGTTGGCTTGCAGGGGGAATCGTCGGACTGGGAACACTAGTCAGTGCATTTGGATTCGGACCTTTTGTTCAGTTTTTCGATACACATTTTACATCAAAAGTGCTGGCAAAGCTGGAAAAATAATAAAAAACTGTCCTGTATATGCACATTATACGTAGAAAATAGGTGCATTACAGAGACAGTTTTTTTATTTGTCAGCCTGTTAACTGCATATATGGCATGCTTCACATGCAGATGGCGTAGTAGCGCATCCTCCCATAGCAGTTTCACGCAGTTCTGCAGGAAGCTTTTTACCCACGGTAAACATCGTCTGGATCATTTCGTCCAGAGGAATCAACTGCGGGATTCCTGCGAGAGCCATTTCTGCGGCAATTATAGCGTTTGCCACACCTGCAGCATTTCTGTTCTGACATGGATATTCTACCAGACCACCGACCGGATCGCATACCAGACCAAGCATGTTCATAAGAACAGTAGATGCAGCAAAAGTACATTCTTTCGGTGAACCTCCCATCAGCTCTACAGCAGCAGATGCAGCCATTGCAGATGCAACCCCTACCTCGGCCTGGCATCCGCCTACCGCACCTGCAACAGTTGCATTTCGCATTGCCAGATAACCAATGGCACTTGCGTTAAATAATGCCCGTATAATCTCTTCATCAGAGAATTGATAATGTTCCTGCATTGCCAGCATCAGCCCCGGTACGATTCCGGCAGAACCGGCAGTAGGAGAGGCCACGATCAGCCCCATGGAGGCATTCGTTTCCAGTGTAGCCATAGCATAAGTAATTGCCTTCTGAAGCAGATTTCCGCAGAGACCTTTTTTCTCCTGAGCGTGGAGACTCAGCTTTCTGGCTTCGCCGCCGATCAGACCACCCATAGATTTTACCGGCTGTCTGATTGGTGAGAAAGCAGCATCTTTCATAATTCCCAGTACTCGTGTCATTTTTTTATTTACAATCTCAGAGGCTGTTTCGCCAAGCTCAATCTCACGGATACGCATAATCTCTGAGATAGGAAGATTTTTTTCTTCACAGAGTGCTAAGAGTTCATTTGCATTTTTAAAATCCATGATAAAAATCCTCCTTTCTTTACATCTGTACGATCATAACTTCATGAATATTCGGGTTCTCGCGAATCGCAGGAACGATATTCTCAGGAAGTTTGCCGTCAGATTCTACGATTGTATAAGCAATCTCTCCCTTGCTTTCACGGAACAGACGCATAAATGCAATATTGATATTGCGGTCACTCAGGCATTTGGTAATATAGGCCACAACGCCGGGAGTGTCCTGATGAATCACGATCACTGCACTGTACTCGCCTGTAAAGTCTACCTGTACGTGATTGATATCTACAATACGGACCTTGCCTCCTCCAAGGGATTCGCCGCGTACGGTCATTTTCTGGCCTTTTTTATTTTCCATGCAGATATCTACGGTGTTCGGATGAATATCTGTTTCCTGCTCATTTGGAGTGAAAGAGAATTTCAGACCTTTTTCATGAGCAATATCAAAAGAATTTCGGATGCGCATATCATCAGTAGAGAATCCCATAATACCACCCAGCAGAGCTCGGTCAGTACCGTGACCATGGTAAGTTTTTGCAAAAGAGCCGTACAGGATGAAGTCTGCTCTCTTTAACGGGCCTTCGATCATTTTCTGGGCAAGATAGGAAATACGCGCCGCACCTGCGGTATGTGAACTTGAAGGACCGATCATGTTCGGCCCCATAACATCAAATACACTGATAAATGACATATTTTTTCTCCTGTGAATATCAATTATAGTCTTGCATGTTTATGGCAATAATCTTATTATTTGCAAATTTCTGATTATATTCTATCATTTAGGAATAAAAGAAGCAAACTTATCGTTAACATTAACAAAAATTAATGTAAAAAATGAGAAAACAGGGTTGCTTTTTCTCTACTGGGCGGTTACAATAACTGTGCAAATTGAAAATAATTTTAAAAATGCTGTTTCAAAATAGGAAACAGCATAAAATTTGCTGTTAGAAATCAGATTCCCGAAAACAGGGTCTGATATCCGAAATCGTAAATTTTAAAGAAAAGGCAGGTGGAACAGAATGGATAATTGCGATTCTCATGGGCGAAGTAGTAGCACAGGATCTGAATTAAAAAGAGTATATGAGTATAGCAGCCGTTTTTGTTCTGCTGTAGTCATATATTTTCCATGTATGCATATAGAATAGAAGCTTTTTACTGTCTGTGATCTGACAGTTTCTGTATGTGGAAGATTGGATGTCTTTTTCATTTCTTATCCTGTATTTATGAAATTCCCCCGAATCATGCAATTACATATTGAGCAGTAATGATCCGGCGAAGATGCCGGACAGTTACGGACAGCGGATGAATAGCAGGTTATGGTTTGATACCCTGCGGTTTATTCTGCTGGAAAAAGCATGAAAGAAATGGCAGTAAAATGTAATAAATAACAGACTGCTTTCTTTTGGTGTGCTTTTATGCAAAAAAACGGAGGATGAAAGAATGGAGAAAAGAGTACAGGATTATTCCAAAGAAATTCTGAAGATCATCCGCAGCAACACCTCTCCTGCCGTTATGGGAGGAAGGCTGCAGGATTATCATGAGAATGATCTGGCAGATGTAATGCCGAAACTGACTGTACAGGAGCGGTGCAAGCTGTACCGTATCCTGGATACAGATATGCTCTCTGATATTTTTGAATATACAGATGAGGAGAATGCAGCAGAGTATCTGAATGAAATGGATGTGAAAAAAGCAGCAGCCATTTTATCCAAAATGGAGACAGATGCTCTTGCAGATGTATTAAATAAAGTTGAAAAAACAAAGAAAAAAATACTGATCGATCTGCTTGAACCTGAGGTTCGACGTGATGTGGAGATGATCGCATCCTTTGATGAGGATGAGATCGGAAGCCGCATGACAACAAATTATATTGTGATCACAGATAAACTGACAGTTAAGCAGGCAATGAGCAGTCTGATCGAACAGGCTGCAAAAAATGACAATATCTCCACTATTTTTGTAGTGACAGAGCAGCAGAAATTTTATGGGGCCATTAATCTGAAAGAACTGATCATTGCCAGACGGGATGATCTGCTTGAGAATCTGGTGGTGACTTCCTATCCATATGTATATGCGGAAGAGAATATTGATGACTGTATCGAAGAACTGAAAGATTATTCTGAGGATTCTATTCCGGTTCTTGACAACGATAATCAGCTTCTGGGTGTCATCACATCTGCCAGTATCATTGACCTGGTTGATGATGAGATGGGTGATGACTATGCGAAGCTGGCCGGTCTGACAGCAGAAGAGGATTTAAAGGAGCCACTGAAAGAAAGTATGAAGAAACGTCTGCCCTGGCTGATCATTCTTCTGGGACTTGGCATGGTAGTTTCCTCAGTGGTAGGAATTTTTGAGAAGGTGGTGACTGTACTTCCGATCATTATGTGCTTCCAGTCTTTGATCCTTGATATGGCAGGTAATGTGGGTACCCAGTCTCTGGCTGTGACGATTCGTGTGCTGATGGATGAATCTCTGACAGGTAAGCAGAAACTGGAACTTGTGTGGAAGGAAATGAGAATTGGTCTGTGTAATGGCGGACTTCTTGGAATTCTGTCTTTTGCGCTGATTGGATTGTATATTTATCTGTTTAAAGGAAAAACACTTTTGTTTTCCTATGCAGTATCCGGATGTATCGGTGTGGCACTGTTGCTGGCTATGTTGATCTCCAGTGCAGTAGGCACCTGTATTCCATTGTTCTTTAAGAAGATCAATATTGACCCGGCAGTAGCATCAGGTCCGCTGATCACAACAGTGAATGACCTTGTTGCAGTAATTACCTATTATGGCCTGAGCTGGCTGTTCTTATTAAAAATGCTGAATCTTGCAGGCTGAATTTCAGATAATAAAAACAG
>CAUEAK010000072.1:0-8369 GCA_958454115.1 Blautia wexlerae | reverse complement strand
AAAAGATAAGCGGCCTTTTTCTATAACACAAACTGGACTATAATAGTTATATAAAGGAGAACTAAATGGAAGAACTGAAATTTCTGGAGGAGCAGCAGGTAGCCCCTGAACTGATAAAGAGAGTAGAAGAATTCCGCAGCCGGTATGAGGTGGCACCGGAAACAGCAGGCAGGATTGTGAAACCATCCATTCCATTTTACGGAAAAGACATTCTGGAAATGGCCATTGCCGGACTGCTCAAAGGGGAGAATCTGTTACTCACCGGTCCGAAGGCAACAGGAAAAAATATCCTTGCCGAGAATCTGGCATATATTTTCAACCGTCCCGCATACAATGTTTCCTTTCATGTAAACACAAACAGCGGAGATCTGATCGGCACAGACACTTTCGTGGACAACGAAGTTAAGCTTCGCAAAGGAACTATCTATCAGTGTGCAGAATACGGTGGTTTCGGAATCCTCGACGAGATCAATATGGCAAAGAACGATGCAGTTTCCGTTCTTCATGCAACTTTGGATTATCGCCGTTCCATCGATGTCCCGGGCTATGACAAAATTGATCTTCATCCGGCTGCCCGTTTTATTGGAACCATGAATTACGGTTATGCAGGAACCAAAGAACTCAATGAAGCGCTGGTATCCAGATTTCTGGTCATAGATATGCCGGCTCAGACTGAAGAATCCCTGGAATTTATTTTCCGCCGGATGTTCCCGAATATAAAAGAAAACGCCAGAACACAGTTCATCGGAGTATTCCTGGATCTTCAGCTCAAAGCCACAAACAGTGAAATTTCCACCAAACCTCTGGATCTGCG
Organism: Blautia wexlerae; assembly: GCA_958454115.1. Lineage (GTDB taxonomy): Bacteria > Bacillota > Clostridia > Lachnospirales > Lachnospiraceae > Blautia_A > Blautia_A wexlerae_C. The sequence continues at coordinate 7,555 of CAUEAK010000072.1, read as the reverse complement.
AGGTCTCCTTGCAGCTATGAAGATTGTAGAAACCGGACTTTCTCCGAGAAAAGCAGTTACCATGGGGGTGGTGAACAAGACCTTCGACATTTTTGAGAAAGAAATCGTAGAGGATATTGTGAAAACCAGAATTCCGGCAGACTGGACAAGGGATGATGTATATGAAAGATGAGAAAATCGTAGAAATCGACGATTACCGTCTGGAACTGGAAAACAGGATCCGCAATCTCCTCTGGACTATCAGCGGAGATTACACATTAAATATGAAAGTAGATGTTTCCCTGTATCTGCGCTCAAAAGCAATTGCTCTGTATGACGGCATCAAGCAGGGCGCTCTGGCAAAATATTATGACAGAAATCTGCTGGGTTTATATCTGGTAAAAAAAGTTTTCTGCCAGGCAGGAGAGGGAGAACTGACTGCAGTAGCACAGCTATGTGTAGAAGAAGCAATCGGGGACAAAATCTGTCAGGAACGTCCGGGAGTCCGGGAGATGCAGAAGGAAGCATTCGAGGATATCCTGGATCAGGAGTTTGAACAGATGCCCGCATACGGAGATATTCTCGGTCGCCTGAAGATTGCCATCCTGCGTGACCGTTTACAGAATGGAAACCATTATGTAGAAGAGCGTCTTCGGAAAATCCGCGACATGGTTTACAAAGCCAGAACAGCTGCAGACACTATAGAACTGATCCGTATTATTGACAGTCTTTACAACACTATCATTGATCCGGATTTTGAGAAAGATCATGGAACACTGGAACAGGTTATGGCAGTCACCATGGAAGAACTGACAGAATACGACTGGGAAGATTTTCTCACAGAAGAACTTTATGAGGAAGCTCTGGAGAGTTACATCGAACAGATGACAAATAAGATTACGGACATGGAAGACACTGCTGTCACTGAAGAAATGGAAAAACAGCGCCAGACCAAACACAAAATTACAATTCTCACAGAGGAAGAACTTGAGAAAGCATACACCTATGTTGAGTTGAATTTCGGAAAAACTTATCTGACTCCTGCAGAAGAGAAGCGAATGAATTATCTGATGTGCAGGGAACTTCACAGGGACTGCAGCCTTTATTTTACAGAAGGAATTCTTAAGAATCCGGTCAAACGAAACTATCAGTACGAATATGCAGTGCGATTAAAGAATAAGAATATCTGGCTCTACCATGACAAACACAGAATCGTAAAGCAGAACATCGCATCCCTCACAGACCTTTTACGAAAGACACTGGTGCTGAAAAGCGAGACGCAGGAAGTACTGTCAGACAGAGGAACGATCATTCCGTCCAGACTCTGGCGTGTGGGCAGAAGCAGTGAAGCAAATCTGTTTAAAAGAGAATTGAAATCTGATGCATCTGATTTCGTAGTAGATGTGCTGATCGATGCCAGCGGTTCCCAGATGTCCAGGCAGGGAGATGTGGCATTACAGGCTTATATCATCAGTGAAGCATTAAGTAATGTAAACCTGCCTCACCGTGTCATGAGCTTCTGCACATTCTGGGACTATACGATCCTTCACAGATTCCGTGAGTACGATGATCCACAGTCAGCTAATGAAAATATTTTTAATTATGTAACTTCTTCCAATAACAGGGATGGGCTTGCTATCAAAACCGCAGGATACGGTCTGCTTCAGAGATCTGAGGAGAAAAAAATCCTCATTGTATTAAGTGATGGAAAACCATATGATGTCATCGTAAACAGACCTCACGCAAAGAACCCGGAACCTTATATGGGAAAATATGCGATCAATGATACTGCTACAGAAGTGCGGCACCTGCGAAACCTTGGAGTAAGTGTTCTGGGAGTCTTTGCAGGGGAAGAAAAAGACCTTTCCACAGAAAAAAAGATATTTGGCAAAGATTTCGCATATATCCGGGATATTTCGAATTTTTCCAGAATTGTCGGGAGATACCTGATTAAACAGTTGGATTCAGATGAATAGACTGATAAAACAGGGCAAAAATATGCTGTTTGAGCGTGCTGATATGTTAAGAGATTATCAAGTTAGCACGTCAATACAGTAAAGTGCATAAAAAACCAGTTTTTTCACCTTGCCTTTTTGTATAAATTTCGCTATAATGTTCTATGTTTATAAATCAATACAAAAGGGAGAGGAAATCATGAACGAAAACAAAGAGTTCAAACCGTATATTCCGGCTGACAAGATCACACCTGAATTTACGGTGACATCCATCATCATGGGTGTTATCCTTGCAGTTATCTTCGGTGCAGCCAATGCTTATCTTGGTCTGCGTGTAGGTATGACTGTATCTGCTTCCATTCCGGCAGCAGTTATTTCCATGGGCGTAATTCGCAAGATCATGAAAAAGAACTCCATTCTGGAGAGCAACATGGTCCAGACAATCGGTTCAGCCGGTGAATCACTGGCAGCCGGTGCAATTTTCACAATGCCTGCTCTGTTCCTCTGGGCAGAAGAAGGACTTTGTGAAATGCCGGGTATCGTGGAAATCACATTAATCGCACTTTGCGGTGGTGTTCTTGGTGTACTTTTTATGGTACCACTTCGTAACGCACTGATCGTAAAAGAGCATGCAACACTTCTTTATCCTGAAGGAACTGCCTGCGCAGATGTTCTTCTTGCAGGTGAAGAGGGTGGTGCAAACGCTGCGACAGTATTCTCAGGTATGGGAATCGCAGCGATCTTTAAATTTGTCGTTGACGGTTTAAAGGTAATCCCTGCAGACGTTGCAGTAGCATTTAAAGGATTCAAAGGTGAAATTGGTATGGAATGCTATCCTGCACTTCTCGGTGTTGGATATATCGTAGGACCAAGAATCGCATCCTTTATGTTTGTTGGTTCTCTTATTGGCTGGATGGTGCTGATTCCGGTAATCTGTCTGTTCGGAGCTGATACAGTTATGTATCCCGGAACAGAAACAATTTCTGCTCTTTATGCAGCAGGCGGAGCATCTAAAATCTGGAGTACTTATGTAAAATATATCGGAGCAGGAGCTATCGCAACAGGTGGTATTATTTCTCTGATCAAATCCCTGCCTCTGATCATTGCAACCTTCCGTGATTCCATGAAGAGCATGAAGGGTGGCAAGAATACAAGTACAGAAAGAACTGCACAGGATCTTCCAATGAACGTTATCCTGATCGGTATTGTGGCAATGGTTGCGATCATTTGGCTTGTTCCGGCTATCCCGGTTAACCCGATCGGTGCGCTGATCATCGTAATCTTCGGCTTCTTCTTTGCAACTGTATCTTCCCGTATGGTTGGTCTTGTAGGAAGCTCCAACAACCCTGTATCAGGTATGGCTATCGCTACTCTTCTGATCGCAACAATGGTTATCAAAGCATCCGGCAATACCGGTATCGACGGAATGAAAGCAGCAATTGCTATTGGTTCCGTAATCTGTATTGTAGCAGCAATCGCAGGTGATACTTCACAGGATTTAAAGACAGGTTATCTTCTTGGTGCAACTCCTAAGAAACAGCAGATCGGTGAGCTTATCGGTGTTGTTGCTGCCGGTCTTGCTATCGGTGGAGTTCTTTATCTTCTGAACACTGCATGGGGATACGGAAGTGCAGAAGTACCTGCTCCTCAGGCAACTCTGATGAAGATGATCGTAGAAGGTATCATGGGCGGCAAGCTTCCATGGACACTGGTATTTATCGGTGTATTCCTTGCAATTGGTCTGGAAATCTTAAGAATTCCGGTTATGCCATTTGCTATCGGTCTTTACCTTCCAATCTACCTCAACGCTGCTATCATGATCGGTGGTGTTGTTCGTATGTTCGTTGACGGCAGAAAGAATGTTGATGCTAAGACTAAAGAGGCACAGGCAACAGACGGTACACTTTACTGTGCTGGTATGATCGCAGGTGAAGGTCTTGTAGGTATCCTTCTTGCAATCCTTGCAGTAGTAAACGTAAGCAGTGTATTTGATCTCTCCGGAAGCATTAACCTTGGTAATGCAGGCGGCGTGATCCTGATGTTACTTATGATCTTAAGCCTTCTGAAATTCAGTATCTGGAACAAGAAGAAAGCCTGATCAGGCGGAGATGATAATATTTAAATGAGTAAAAAGAAAAAAGAAATACAGATCAATTATCTGGATCTCATTCCTGAGCGCAGTGCACAGCTTCGCTGGCATACTGATATCAGGGGGAGAATGGTGCTGGAAATAGAGAATAAGGGCGCGTTTAACACGATTGCCCAGAAGCTGTTTGGAAAACCCAGATATACGAAGATACATCTGGATGACAATGGCACATTTATCTGGCCACTCATAGATGGCAGGAAAACAGTGGAAGATATTGCTGCACTGGTAAAAGACGAATTTGGGGAGAAGGCAGAGCCTTTATATCCAAGGATCGTTAAATACTTCCAGATAATGGAGAGTTATCATTTTGTAAATTTTATCAATAAGCCTGAAAAATAAGGTAAGAATAAGAGCGGGAGCAGTCCTTCATGGATTGCTGCCGTTCTTGTAGTTTATGGAAGAATAATTACGGCACAGTGATAAAGCGGTATCTCTGGCTGATATTCATGAAAGCATAAAACAAATATCATTTTTACAGAATACAAGGAGGCGAATGAATGAAGTTAGTAAATGGAAAACGATCACAGCTTCTGGAATATCTGATGATCATAGCAGGAACCGGATTAATGGCACTGGCGATCAATTCCGTATTTGATGCATCAGGTATGGTAACCGGAGGCTTTTCAGGTATCGCGATCATTATAAAAGCAGGGAGTCAGGGAATCATTGACGGTGGTATCCCTCTCTGGGTAACAAATATGGGGTTGAACATTCCACTGTTTCTGATCGGATGGAAGATTAATGGATTCTCCTTTGTAAAAAAAGCTTTGATAGGAGAAATTGCTCTGTCCACCTGGCTTGCCATAGAACCTGTATGGAATCTTGCGGGCAATGATCTTCTTCTTGCCGCACTTTACGGTGGTGTGATCCAGGGTGTGGGAATCGGTCTTGTCTTTCTGGGCGGTGGAACAACCGGAGGAACCGATATGATGGCAGCTATCATCCAGAAATATCTGCAGCACTATTCAATCGCACAGATCATGCAGGTTATAGATGCAGGCGTTGTACTGGTGGGTATGTATGTGTTTGGCATCCACAAGGCACTCTATGCGATTATTGCGGTATATCTGGTGACAAAAGTATCTGACGGTTTGATTGAAGGTCTGAAATTCTCAAAAGCTGCCTATATCATTACAGCAAAGCCAAAGGAAATAGCAGATATGATCATGAAAGATCTGGACAGAGGTGTAACAGGCATCAGTGCCAGAGGAATGTACTCAGGACAGGATAAACTGATGCTTTTCTGCGTGGTAAATAAAAAAGAGATCGTAATGCTTAAAGAAAAAGTAGATGAAATTGATCCGGAAGCCTTTGTGATAGTGACAGATGCCAGGGAAGTTCATGGAGAAGGTTTTATTGAAAAAAAGTAATACAAAAAAATATATAAAAAATTGTAAATTTTTTTCTCTTTCCTCTTTCATTTTTGGTAAATATATATTAAAATACAATACAGGTATAAGGTTTTATGGTTAAAACGGAAAATAAACACTATAGGATGAGAAGGGATTAAAATCAGATGATATCGAATCAGGTGCTTCAGAATACTCTTGAAGGGTTAAAAGAGATTTCCAGAACAGAATTTTGTGTACTAGACACAGAAGGTAAAGTGCTTGCAAGTACTTTTGCAGATTTTTCCATTGCAACACAGGATGTACAGGCTTTCGTAGAATCACAGGCCGACAGCCAGCTTGTAAAGGGGTTCCAGTATTTTAAAGTCTGTGATGACTATCAGTTGGAATATATACTGGTTGCCCATGGCGACGATGAAGATACTTATATGGTCGGCAAGCTCGCCGCTTTTCAGATCCAGAATCTGATTGTAGCGTATAAAGAACGCTTTGACAAAGACAGCTTTATCAAGAACCTGCTTCTTGACAACCTGCTTCTTGTTGACATTTATAATCGTGCGAAGAAACTGCACATTGAGGCAGATGTCCGCCGCGTAGTCATGATCCTTGAAATGCCGCAGGAGAAAGACCACAGCTCCATGGAAAGCGTGAAGAGTCTTTTCGGCGGTAAAAGTAAAGACTTTATCACAGCAGTAGATGAGAAGAGTATTATCGTAGTCAAGGAACTTGAAGATGGTGAGAATTATCCTGAGATGGATCAGCTTGCACATACTATCCTTGATACTCTTGGAATGGGAAATGACGGTAAGACACATATGGCATACGGTACTATCGTCAATGAACTGAAAGAAGTATCACGTTCCTATAAAGAAGCCCGCATGGCTCTTGATGTAGGGAAGATTTTCTTCGGAGATAAAGAAGTGATCGCATACAGCTCTCTGGGAATCGGACGACTGATCTACCAGCTCCCGATCCCACTCTGTAAGATGTTTATCAAAGAAATCTTCGGCGGCAAATCCCCGGATGACTTTGACGAAGAGACTCTGGTCACAATTGATAAGTTCTTCGAGAACAGCCTCAATGTTTCAGAGACATCCAGACAGCTTTACATCCATAGAAACACTCTGGTCTACCGCCTCGATAAACTCCAGAAGAGTACAGGCCTTGATCTCCGCGTTTTTGAAGATGCCATTACATTCAAGATCGCACTCATGGTAGTACGTTACATGAAATATATGGAAACACTGGAATATTGATATATTATAATAGAAGGAAAATTTTCAATGCCTGCCACAGCTTTAATTGCTGCCGCAGGCATTTTGACCTTTACAAATCCAGCCTTGCAGTGTATAGTTAGAAATCGAGATTGCAATTGATAAGGTATGCAATATCCCGAGACATGCAAGTCAAAATTTTGTTGCCGCAGGCAATTTGTAATGAATGTTGGCTACGTTACTGTGAATATTCTATGAATCCTCAAAAATCTCTTGCAATCCCCAAAAACATACATTACAATAATGTTACAAATTCATTAATCCATTGGAGGAGAAATTTATGATAGATCTTACAGATGTAAGCAAATCCTATGGTCCCGGACTTCCGGCAGTGAACCATGCGAACTTACATATAGATAAAGGTGAATTCGTCTTTGTAGTAGGAAACAGCGGTTCAGGAAAAACAACCCTGATCAAACTTCTTATGAAAGAACTGGATTCCACATCCGGCCAGATCATCGTAAGCGGTGAACGTCTGGAAGGAATGAAACACAGAAGAGTAGCCAAATATCGCCGTAAGCTGGGCGTAGTATTTCAGGACTTCCGTCTTCTGAAAGACAGAAATGTATATGAGAACGTAGCGTTTGCCCAGAGAGTAGTCAACCGTCCCACAAGAGTAATCCGCAAACGTGTCCCGGAGGTGCTTCAGGAAGTTGGACTTGCTGTCAAATACAAATCCTTCCCGGATGAACTTTCCGGTGGAGAACAGCAGAGAGTTGCATTGGCAAGGGCGCTGGTCAACCGTCCGGATATCCTTCTGGCAGACGAGCCTACAGGAAACCTGGATCCGAAGACTTCCGAAGAAATCATGAAGCTTCTGGAACAGATCAACGACAGAGGAACCACAGT
>CAUEAK010000071.1:0-8495 GCA_958454115.1 Blautia wexlerae | reverse complement strand
GAACCTGTTAAGGTCGAGACTTCTAAAGTAGAACCTGTTAAGGTCGAGACTTCCAAAGTGGAACCTGTTAAACTGGACGTTCCTGTTGATCTTACTTTATATAATGAACGTTTTCAGAAACATTATGATGAGCTGAAATGGTTATATTGCGAATTATATCAGGATCATGATGATGTCATGACCTATCTGCATGATCTTACTTCTAATATGGAAGCTTTCTATAACAGCAGAAATTCAGCATTAAAGGCATCTGATAAAAAGCGTGAGGCTGATCCGGACTGGTATAAACGCAATGACCTTGTAGGCATGATGATGTATGTAAACAATTTTGCACATACTTTAAAAGGTCTGGAGGAACATCTGGATTATGTGGAAGAATGCAATGTCAATTATCTTCATCTGATGCCTCTGCTCGCATCTCCGAAAGGAAAAAGTGACGGTGGTTACGCAGTAGCTGACTTCCGCACAGTGCAGCCTGAGCTTGGTACTATGGAGGACTTTTCAGAGCTTACCTCCAAATGCCATGAACGCGGCATCAACATCTGCCTTGATTTCGTTATGAACCATACTTCCGAAGAGCATGAGTGGGCAAAACGGGCTCGCGCAGGTGAAAAAGAATACCAGGACCGTTATTTCTTCTTTGATACCTACGATGTTCCTGCTCTCTATGAGAAGACCTGTCCACAGGTATTCCCAACTACCGCACCGGGCAACTTTACATGGCTGGATGACCTTCACAAGCATGTCATGACTACTTTCTATCCATACCAGTGGGATTTAAACTACAGAAATCCTGTTGTGTTTAACGAAATGGTCTACAATATGTTATATCTGGCAAACCAGGGTGTTGACATCGTACGTCTCGATGCAGTTCCTTATATCTGGAAGCAGCTTGGAACAAACTGCCGCAACCTGCCACAGGTTCACACAATCGTACGTATGATGCGTATGATCTGCGAGATCGTGTGCCCGGGAGTCCTTCTTCTCGGAGAGGTTGTCATGGCTCCTGAAAAAGTTGTTCCATATTTCGGTACACTTGAAAAGCCGGAATGCCATATCCTGTATAACGTTACTACTATGGCAAGCACCTGGCACACAGTTGCAACCAAAGATGTATCTCTGCTCCGCAGACAGCTGGATATTCTGGGATCTCTTCCAAAAGAGTACATCTTCCAGAATTATCTGCGTTGCCACGATGATATTGGCTGGGGACTGGATTATGATTTCCTGAAGAATTTCTCAATCGATGAGGTTTCTCATAAGAAATTCCTGAATGATTTCTTTACAGGCAAATATCCGGATACATTTGGCCGCGGTGAACTTTACAATGATGACCCGCGTCTGGGTGATGCAAGACTTTGCGGTACTACCGCATCTCTGTGCGGCATTGAGAAATATGGTTTTGAAGGAAATGCAGCTGGTGTTGACAGAAGTGTGCGCTATGACATCACACTTCATGCATTTATGCTTTCCCAGTCAGGTATCCCTGTAATCTACAGCGGAGATGAGATTGGTCAGGTAAACGACTATTCTTATAAAGATGATCCTGACAAGGCAGTTGATTCCCGCTATCTTCACAGAGGAGAATTCAACTGGTCACTTGCTCCAAACAGAAATATCGCAGATACAGTACAGGGAAAACTTTTCCACGCACTGGATCATCTGGAACATATCAGAAGTTCACACAGCGTTTTTGATACAACAGCTGATCTTCGTACAATCGATACCTGGGATTCTTCTATCCTTGCAATCGTACGCGAAAATGCAGAGGAGAAATTCATCGGAATCTATAACTTCAGCGATCAGGATAAGGTTGCATGGATCAACGAAGATGACGGCATATACACTGATCTTATCTCAGGACATGAGATGGAAGCTAAAGGTGTTATGATCCCTGCATTTGGATGCTTCTGGCTGTGCAGAAAGAAATAAACCATTAATCTGCATAACGCAGACCGCATAATGCAAACGAGGACAATCTGCATATTTTACAGATTGTCCTCGTTTTTTACTTCTGGACTCTTTCCAAAAATCTTGCAAAAAATCCTTTATTTTCATCTTCTCTGTCCAGTGACTTCTCATAAATCCTCCTGATCCATTCTGTAATAGTTTCGATCAGGATTGGAGAGAATGTCATCAGTACAAATACCAGAATGATCATTCCAAATTCCAGAGAACCCAGTGTCAGCAAATCCTGCAATACAACCGCACTTATAAAAAATGCAAACTGCATTCCATAAATGATCACTTTTCTGTATGTGTTCAGCGGCGAATAAACTGTACGCAGTGCAGACATATAGTTCCACCCCGTAACCAGAACACAGGCTGTATTAAGCATGACGTTGGAATGGTATACATCCTGACAGACCAGCATGATCGTAAATACACATCCTGTAATGGTTACTGCCGCAGGAAATGCATTCATAAATACGTGCCTCAGGAATGTATGGTCAATCTTATTGTAATTATTCTCCTGTGTCAGAAGAAATGTAGGAATTCCCACTGCGCAGGCACTGATCAGTGACATCTGGATTGGTTCAAAGGGATATGCATCTCCAAAGAAAATTGTGATCAATGACAGTAAAACAGAAAAAATTGTTTTGATCAGAAACATGGATGCCGCACTTCTGATATTGTTTACAACACGACGGCCCTGATTTACAATATGAGGCATTGCCCCGAAATTAGAATCAAGAAGAACGACATTTGCAATATTTTTAGCTGCATCGCTTCCTGCTGCCATGGCAATACTGCAGTCTGCTTCCTTGAGTGCAAGTACGTCATTTACACCGTCACCGGTCATCGCAACTGTATGCTTCTGTGACTGAAGAGCCTGTACCATCTGTTTCTTCTGCTGAGGTGTTACACGCCCGAATACACTGCACTCTGCAACTGCACGCTGCATTTCTTCCGAAGTTTTGATTGTTGTTGCATCGATATAATGATTGGCATTTTTCAGTCCTGCTTTCTTTGCAATCGCAGAGACAGTCACAGGATCATCTCCTGAGATAACTTTAAGGTCAACTCCCTGGCTGTCAAAAAAAGCCAGAGTATCCGGTGCTTCCTCACGTATCACGTCAGTGATGAGAAACAGTCCCAACGGTTCAAGTCCTGTCGGACGTTCCGTTCCTTTCGTCTCCTGTTCACTGTGAGCCAGAACAAGGATACGGTATCCCTCCTGTGCGTAACTGCTGCAATGTTCCAGAAGTTCTTCATTTCCTTCCGGAAAAAGGAACTGTGCAGCTCCCATCAGATAAGTTCCTCTTCCTTCAAAAACAGCACCACTGTATTTCCTGTCTGAGGAGAAAGGAATGGCATGGATCAGTTTCAGGTCATTTCTTGAAGGAAAGCGCTTTCTCAGCGCATCTGCTGTTGCATTCTGATCATGAAGAACTGACATCATATTTCCCATAATGTGGTCAATTTCCTGAAGCTTCTGTCTTTCTTCCTGAGATGCCGTTTCTGAATTTACTGTTTCCTGTATCTGTCCGTTTTCCTTCTCTGCTGATACCGTAACCTCCGGTTTTAATGCTGACACATTCTGAACAGGCTCCCCTGTTTCCGAATCAAATTTTGCTGTATGTTGTACAACAGTTGTCTGTGCTGTATCATACAACTGCACATCTTCAACCTTCATGGTACCTTCTGTGATCGTACCGGTCTTATCCAGACAGAGCGTATCAACTCTCGCCAGCGTTTCAATACAGTAAAGCTCCTGCACAAGTGTCTTCTTTGTAGCAAGAACCATAGAACCCAATGTCAGTGCCACACTTGTCAGAAGTACCAAGCCTTCCGGGATCATTCCAAGTACTGCGGCAACCATATTTACCACAGAATCCTTCAGTGTATCTCCTACGATCATATATTGCTTGTAAAACAACATGGCACCAAGAGGCACGATAATGATACTGATCACCTTCAGAATCGCATTCAGAGAATTGCGAAGTTCCGAATTATGACGTTTAAATTCCTTTGCTTCACTTGTGATCTGCGATGCATAATTATCTTTTCCAACATGGATTACCTGACAGCAAGCTTCCCCTGATGTCACAAAGCTTCCTGAAAAAAGTTCGTCTCCCTGGCTTTTGGACAGATTGTCCGACTCACCGGTGAGTAGAGACTCGTTTACTTCTACAGTTCCCTCCAGTACCTTTACGTCAGCCGGAACCTGATCTCCTGTTTTCAGAAAGATCAGATCATCCAGAACAAGTTTCTCTGTGGAAATACTCCATTTCTTCCCCTCACGCAAAACTACTGTTTTACTCTCTGTAAGGATTGCAAGTTTGTCAATCGTCTTCTTTGCTCTGATTTCCTGAATAATACCTATCACTGTATTGATCAGAATGATTCCCATAAACATGGAGTTCTTATAAGATCTCACAAAAAGCACCAGAACAAGCAATGCAATATTTAAAAAGTTAAAAAATGTAAGCGTGTTTTCCAAAATGATCTGCTTGTAGGTTCTGGTATTCGGGTTCTCGTTGACATTAACTTTTCCTTCTGCAATCCTCTCCTGCACCTGTTCATTTGTAAGTCCTGTCATTTCTACCTCCTGCAGAAAATATTTATAGCAGCATCATATAATAAAAATTGCGGGAACTGCTTCACAAAATATCTTTTGTCCCTGGTATCATATAATGCCATAATATAAAGCACAGGGCAGATGATGAGTATCACCCGCCCCTTCTTTATAAATAACGATTTCAGATTACAAACAGATTCAGATTTTTTGCTATAATCAATATTCTTCTTCCTCTGCTTCTTCGCCTTCGTGAATATCAGACTTTGGTTTCTTAAGACCTTTAATCTCAATATGATGCTTCTGTGCATAATCCCACAGAGCCGCATGGATTGCTTCCTCTGCAAGCAGGGAGCAGTGTACTTTTACAGGCGGAAGTCCGTCCAGGGCTTCCATAACTGCCTTATTTGTAACTTCCATAGCTTCTTCGATGGTTTTTCCCATTACCATCTCTGTTGCCATGCTGCTGGTTGCAACTGCCGCACCACATCCGAATGTTTTGAATTTGCAGTCTTTGATGATATGTGTTTCATCATCGATATCAAGAAAAATCCTCATGATATCACCGCATTTTGCATTTCCCACTGTACCTACGCCACTTGCGTTCTCTATTTCTCCTACATTACGCGGATGCTGAAAATGATCCATTACTTTTTCACTGTAAGCCATTTGTGTTTCCTCCTGTTATCCTGACTTTCTTTTAATATTATTTCTGTTGTAGCTACAAAAATACAAACAATTATCTTCTGTTTTGTTATTTATTCTGTTTTTTCATGAAATCTTCATATAATGGAGACATGCTTCTTAAGTGCGCTACAATTTCTTTCAATCTGTCCACTACGAAATCTACATCTTCCATTGTTGTCTCTTCGCTGAGTGTCATACGCAGAGAACCATGTGCAATCTCGTGCGGAAGTCCGATTGCAAGAAGTACATGGGACGGATCAAGAGAACCTGATGTACAGGCAGATCCGCTGGATGCACAGATTCCATAATTATCCAGCATCAGCAGGAGAGATTCGCCCTCAACAAACTGGAAGCTGACATTTACGTTATTCGGAAGACGTTTTATACGGTCACCGTTTACTTTTACATAAGGAATCTCTGTCTCAATTCTGTGGATCAGATGATCTCTGATAGCGATTTCTTTGTCAGTACGTTCTTTCATGGATGCATTTGCACGTGCTGCTGCTGCACCGTATCCAACGATTCCCGGCACATTCTCTGTACCTGCACGACGTTTACGTTCCTGTGCACCGCCATGTACAAAGGAACGGATTTTTACGCCCTTACGAATGTAGAGGAAACCGATTCCTTTTGGTCCATTGATCTTATGTCCGCTGGAGCTTAACATATCAATATTGCATTCATCCACATTGATCGGAACCTGACAGAATGCCTGAACAGCATCTGTGTGGAAAAGCACTCCATGCTCTTTTGCGATACGTCCGATTTCCTTGATCGGCTGGATAGAACCAATCTCGTTGTTTGCAAACATTACAGAAATCAGGATTGTTTCCGGTGTGATTGCTTTCTCAAGTTCATCCAGTTTTACAATACCGTTCTCGTCTACATCTACATATGTGATCTTTGCGCCGCGTTTCTCCAGATATTCACAGGTATGGAGAATTGCATGATGCTCGATCTTTGTTGTGATGATGTGGTTTCCTTTTGCTTTATATGCCTCAAAGGTAGCCTTCAGAGCCCAGTTATCAGACTCGGAACCACCTGCTGTGAAATAAATTTCTTCTTTCTTTGCTCCAAGAACTTCTGCGATCTGCTCTCTTCCTTTGGTGATCGCCTCTTTGCTCTTGCCTGCAAAATCATAAATACTGGACGGGTTGCCATAATATTCTGAAAAATATGGCAGCATTGCCTGGACAACCTCCGGTGCTGTTTTAGTTGTTGCTGCATTGTCCAGATAAATCATTTTTCCCATTTTCTTGTCCTCCTGTTTTATTTAAGTATGTCCGGTACATTTTCTTCCATGCCCTGACTTTCCATTTTTTCTTCATGTACTCTTCTGCTTTCCTCGATCAGCTGACCAAGCATCAGGGTATCGACAGCGCTTGTAATACTGTCATTGATTCTCTTCCAGACGAGTTTTGCCACACATACATCACTGCCATGGCAGGTTCCGTCATTCTCAATCCCGGGACAGGCTGCTGCTTCCAGGCTGCCTTCCAGCACACGCAGGACTTCACCGACCGAGATCTCATCTGCCGGCTTGCCAAGCTGGTATCCGCCGTAAGCCCCTCTGCTGCTCTTTACAAGACCGGCCTTCTTAAGCATGGCCATAAGCTGTTCGAGGTAGCTTGTGGAAATATCCTGTCTCTCCGCAATACTCTGTAAAGATATCGCTTCATTTGCACTGTGCAAACCAAGATCTATCAATGCTTTCAAGCCATAACGGGCTCTTGTTGAGAGTTTCATTTTCTCACCTCGTTTTTTAATTCCCAGTGTTTCCCTCGGATTTCATGATTACTTTACCAGAAACAAACCGTTCTGTCAAGGCTGTTTTGTTCATATATTGCTGTAAAGGCGTTTCGGCGGGTTACTGTTTTTTAGTCAAGCGGATATTCGCACCTGCTGCGCATGAAAAGGTCTGGATTTTTCATTATGTCAAAAAAACTTTTTATCAAAGGAACTTTACTTCTTACATTTGCCGGTTTGTTAAGCAGACTTATGGGGTTCTTTTACAGAATATTCCTGTCACACACCATTGGTGCACATGGGCTTGGTATCTTTCAGCTTATACTTCCACTGCAGATTCTGATCATGTCCATCTGCGCTTCCGGTATCCAGACTGCAATCTCCCGCCTCACTGCCGCAGAAAAAGTTTCCAAAAATCCCAGTCGTCATATCTCAGATTATTTTGTCGTGGGAACTGTATTTTCTGTTGTTTTCTCCCTGGTATTCTCCTGGTTTCTTTACAGCTATGCGGATTTCTGGGCAGTACAGATTCTGAAAGAGTCACAGACCTCCGGTCTGATACGGATTCTTTCTCTGAGTATTCCGTTGAGTACACTTCATACCTGTATCAGCAGCTATTATTTGGGAAGAAAACAGGCCGGATTTCCCGCAGGAGTCCAGCTTCTGGAACAGCTTTTCCGCACAGGCGGATGCTATATTCTTTATCTGATCTGTGCATCGCAAGGGCGAAACATCACTCCGGCAATTGCAGTCGGCGGAAATCTTATCGGGGAAATAGCCTCATCTTTTATTTCTCTTTTCGCAGTCAGTATGCATTTTAAGGTAACACATTATAATATCCGGAATATCAGAAGACCGCTTTCTGTTCTCAGAAAATTGCTCCATATTTCCGTTCCTCTTACCATGAATAAAATACTGCTCACCCTTCTGGGAAGTATTGAAGTGATTCTTATACCTGCAAGGCTGCAAATGTCAGGACTTACTCCCAAAGATTCCCTGAGTGTTTACGGAATCTTTACAGGGATGGCACTTCCGCTTATTCTTTTCCCCGCTACGCTTACAAACTCGGCTGCGGCCATGCTGATTCCCTCCATTACCCAGCTGCAGACTCTGGGGTATCAAAAGCGAATCCAATATGTGATCGGCAGGATTTTCCGATACTGTCTGCTGCTAGGCGGATCCTGCTTGGTTTTTTTTCTGTTTCTTGGAGAATTTCTTGGAAATTTTCTGTTTCACAGTCAGACAGCCGGAATCTATATCCATACCATGTCCTATATCTGTCCTTTTCTGTACCTGAACACCACTCTCACCAGCGTACTCAACGGCCTTGGAAAATCCGGCATCTGCCTGCTGCACAGTGTGATCAGCGTCTGCATCCGGATCAGTTTCGTGCTGTTTGCAATCCCTGTTCTGGGAATCCGGGGATATCTGTACGGGATTCTCTGCAGCGAACTGGCGCTCAGCATCCTGCACAGTTTACAGATACTGCAAAACAACTATAGCAATCCCCGTAAATAATGCATATTGATTAAGAGACTTGATA
>CAUEAK010000070.1:0-8500 GCA_958454115.1 Blautia wexlerae | reverse complement strand
TATAATTGTTCAGTGCTTTAGCTGTGGCCTGAATTTCTTTGATGTGTTAATTATATAACGGGATAATCCATAAATCTAATTGATAATTCGTGCTATATAATAAAAAACATCTATGGTTTTGCTGAGACTTTTATACCTGTGTAGTCGGATTCGCAGACAAGTGAGTGGTATAGTCACCTCAAACACGCTCTGGTGTGCCGACAAGTTGATTCTTGAAACAATCTTGCAGGATAGAAATAAGAAATTCAGACGCAGGATTGTTCGAGAAATCAACTTGTCGACACACTGGTTTGCGGGAGAGGGTGAAATACAGGACAATACAAAATAACCGTAATACCCTCTATTAAATAGGAAGAAATGCTCAAAAAAACAAAATTTGGAGAAACCTGACAAATTTTTCTGCTATATTTTTAACGAAAATGACAAATAAATGTTGAAATTTTCTGCTGAAAAAGGTAAAATTAAAATCGGCTAAATTTTTGGGTTAACTTTTAAATATTCTCATAAAGATGGAGGGCAAACAAGAATGAGTAATGCAACACAAAGCTTAGCAGGCACAAGAATTACTTCTTTGCTTGACGCAAACAGTTTTGTCGAAATCGGACAGGGTGTAACAGCCAGATCCACAGATTTCAACATGACTGCAAACAAGGCACCATCTGACGGTGTTATCACCGGATATGGTGTGATCGATGACAAACTGGTTTATGTATACAGCCAGGATGCATCTGTATTAAACGGTACTGTTGGTGAAATGCATGCAAAGAAGATCACAAGACTTTATGATCTTGCCATGAAAACAGGCGCTCCGGTTATCGGACTTGTTGACTGTGCAGGTATCCGTCTTCAGGAAGCAACAGACGCACTGGAAGCTTTCGGACAGATCTATCTGAAACAGACACTGGCATCCGGTGTGATCCCGCAGATCACAGCAATCTTCGGAACATGCGGCGGTGGTATGGCAGTTATCCCGTCCCTGACAGATTTCACATTCATGGAATCCAAAAAAGGAAAAATGTTCGTCAACACACCAAACGCACTGGAAGGAAACAACACAGACAAATGCGACACAGCAGCAGCTGATTTCCAGAGCAAAGAGACAGGTGTGATCGATGGCGTTGGTACAGAGGATGAGATTCTTGGCCAGATCCGTTCCTTAGTATCACTTCTTCCTTCTAATAATGAAGACACAGACAATTACACAGAGTGTACAGATGATCTTAACCGCGTATGCGCAGATCTTGCAAACTGTGCAGGTGACACAGCAATCGCACTTTCCCAGATCGCTGACAACGGTGAATTCTTCGAGACAAAAGCAGACTATGCAAAAGACATGGTTACAGGCTTTATCCGTTTAAACGGCGCTACAGTAGGTGCTGTTGCAAACAGAAGCGAAGTATATGACGCAGAAGGTAAGAAAACAGAAACATTTGACGGAAGCATCTCTGCAAGAGGCGCAAGAAAAGCAGCAGATTTCGTGAAATTCTGCGACGCTTTTGATATTCCGGTACTTACACTTACAAACGCAACAGGCTTCATGGCAACCTTATGCAGCGAGAAGATGATGGCGAAATCCGTAGGTGAACTGGTAGCTGCATTCGCAGATGCAACTGTTCCGAAGGTAAATGTGATCATCGGCAAAGCTTACGGTACAGCTTACGTGGCAATGAACAGCAAATCTATCGGTGCAGACCTTGTATATGCATGGGATAACGCAGAGATCGGTATGATGGATGCTTCCCTGGCAGCCAAGATCATGTACGCAGATGCAGATGCTGCTGAACTGAATGAAAAAGCTGCTCAGTACAGAGAGCTTCAGAATGGTGTTGCTTCCGCAGCAGCAAGAGGCTATGTTGACACTGTGATCAGCCCGGCTGACACAAGAAAATATGTAATCGGTGCATTTGAGATGCTGTTCACAAAGAGAGAAGATCGTCCGTCTAAGAAACATGGAACGGTCTAAGCGGGGTGACGCATATGAAAATGATCAAAAAAATAACTTCTGTATTCATGACATTTCTCGTAATGGCTGCGCTGGTGATCGGCAGCACCTCTGTGGTATTTGCCGCAGATAAGGTTGATGATACTGTTAAGTCCACACTGGTAACTACAGCAGAAGGACTGACAGATGCCATTGTCCAGCTTAAAGATGAAGAAATCGAGAATTACATGAGTTCAGGAGATGACTTTACAACAAGTGCCATGCAGTCCTGGCAGACATCCAAGGATGAACTTGGCGCAAAGAAGGACAGCAATGGTGAAACTACTGTAACTTTCAAAGATGATCAGTACACAGTTACTGTTCCTCTTAAATTTGAGAAAGCAGAAGCAAACTTTGTATATGTCTTTGACTCACAGGGAACACCGACTTCCATGTCTGTAGATGTACAGTATGGTATGGGCAAGACTCTTCAGAGAGCAGGCCTTAATACTTTGATGGGTATTGGAACTGTATTCGTAATGCTGATTTTATTAAGCCTTCTGATTTCTCTGTTCAGATTCATTCCGAATCCGGAAGCAAAGAAAGCAGCAGAAGCAAAAGCAGCCAAAGCTGCAAAAGAGGCAGAGGCAGCAGCCATCGCACAGGCAGCACCTGCACAGGCAGAAGAGAACCTTGCAGATGACGGAGAGCTGGTAGCTGTTATTGCAGCAGCCATCGCAGCAGCAGAAGGAACTACAACAGATGGCTTCGTAGTTCGTTCCATCCGTAAAGTAAAAAGAAATAGAAGATAATTGTCATTTATTTAGGAGGATTTTAAAATGAAAAGCTATACAATTACAGTAAATGGTACAGCATATGAAGTAACTGTTGAAGAAACAGGAAGCGTATCCGCTCCTGCAGCAGCTCCAAAAGCAGCACCTAAGGCTGCACCTGCAGCAGCTCCGAAAGCAGCAGCTCCTGCAGCAGGCGCCGGCGCAGTGAAAGTAACTGCTTCCGTACCTGGTAAAGTTGTCAAAGTAGCAGCAAGCGTTGGACAGGCAGTAAAAGCCGGAGACAGCGTAGTTATTCTTGAATCCATGAAAATGGAAATCCCTGTAGTAGCTCCTCAGGACGGTACTATCGCAAGCATTGATGTTGCAGAAGGTGCCTCTGTAGAAAACGGAGATACTTTAGCAACAATGAACTAAGACGGGAGGTAGTCAAATGTCTTATGTAACAGAAACATTGTCCAACCTGATTCACCAGACAGCATTCTTCAATCTGACATGGGGCAATTACCTGATGATCGCAGTAGCCTGCGTATTCCTTTATCTTGCTATCAAGAAAGGATTCGAGCCGCTTCTGCTTGTTCCTATCGCATTCGGTATGCTGCTTGTAAATATCTATCCGGACATTATGGCAAACCCGGAAGATATGTCCAATGGTGTAGGTGGACTTCTTCATTATTTCTACATCCTTGATGAGTGGAGTATCTTACCATCCCTGATCTTCATGGGTGTAGGTGCCATGACAGACTTCGGTCCGCTGATCGCAAACCCGATCAGCTTCCTGATGGGTGCTGCAGCACAGCTTGGTATCTATGCAGCTTACTTCCTTGCAATCTTCCTTGGATTCAACGGAAAAGCAGCAGCAGCTATCTCCATCATTGGTGGTGCTGACGGCCCGACTTCCATTTTCCTTGCAGGTAAACTTGGACAGTCTGCACTGATGGGACCGATCGCAGTGGCAGCATATTCCTATATGTCACTGGTTCCGATCATCCAGCCGCCTATCATGAAACTCTGCACAACAGAGAAAGAACGTAAGATCAAAATGGATCAGCTTCGCCCGGTTTCCAAACTGGAGAAGATCCTGTTCCCGATCGTTATCACAATCGTTGTCTGCCTGATTTTGCCTACAACAGCTCCGCTGGTTGGTATGCTCATGCTTGGTAACCTGTTCAGAGAGTGCGGTGTTGTAAAACAGCTGACAGAAACAGCTTCCAATGCCCTGATGTATATCGTAGTTATCCTTCTGGGTACATCCGTAGGTGCTTCCACAAGTGCAGAAGCATTCTTAAACGCAGATACTCTGAAGATCGTAGTTTTAGGTCTTGTTGCATTCGCAATCGGTACATTCGGCGGATGTATGCTTGGTAAACTGCTCTGCAAACTGACTCATGGAAAGATCAACCCGCTGATCGGTTCCGCAGGTGTATCCGCAGTACCTATGGCAGCCCGTGTATCCCAGAAAGTGGGTGCAGAGGCAGATCCTACAAACTTCCTTCTGATGCACGCAATGGGCCCGAACGTTGCCGGTGTTATCGGTACAGCCGTAGCAGCCGGAACATTCATGGCTATTTTCGGAGTATAACCAAATCAAGCAAGCTATCTTGCTTGTATCAGGAGGAGTGCAACTCCTTCTGATAAGCTGCGGAGCAGCTATTTGGTTATGAGCAAGTAGCGAAGCGGATTGCGAATATCCGATTAAACAGAACTATAAAGGAGATTTAATAATGGCAGAATTAGAGAAAAAACCTGTTAAAATTGTGGAAACCATTCTCCGTGATGCTCATCAGTCCCAGATCGCAACACGTATGACCACAGAACAGATGCTTCCGATCGTAGATAAACTTGATAAAGTCGGCTATCACGCAGTAGAGTGCTGGGGTGGTGCAACATTCGATGCATCCCTTCGTTTCCTTCACGAAGATCCATGGGAAAGACTTCGTAAATTACGTGACGGCTTCAAAAACACAAAACTTCAGATGCTTTTCCGTGGACAGAACATCCTTGGATACCGTCCATACGCAGATGACGTTGTAGAATACTTCGTACAGAAATCTGCTGCAAACGGAATCGACATCATCCGTATTTTTGACTGCCTCAATGACCTTCGTAACCTGCAGACAGCAGTAAGCGCTGCAAACAAAGAGAAGGCTCATGCACAGGTAGCTCTTTCCTATACATTAGGAGATGCTTACACACTGGAATACTGGACAGACATTGCAAAACGTATTGAAGATATGGGCGCTGATTCCATCTGTATCAAAGATATGGCAGGTCTTCTCCTTCCAAACAAAGCTACAGAGCTTGTAACAGCATTAAAAGAAACAGTTAAGATCCCGATCGACCTTCATACACATTACACCTCAGGTGTAGCTTCCATGACTTACTTAAAAGCAGTAGAAGCAGGTGTGGATATCATCGATACAGCAATGTCTCCATTTGCACTGGGAACATCCCAGCCTGCAACAGAGGTTATGGTTGAGACATTCAAAGATACACCATACGACACAGGATTTGATCAGAAGCTTCTCTCCGAGATCGCTGACTACTTCCGTCCAATCCGTGACGAAGCTCTTGACAGCGGACTGCTCAATCCTAAGAACCTTGGTGTTAACATCAAAACTTTACTGTACCAGGTACCGGGCGGTATGCTCTCCAACCTGACTTCCCAGTTAAAAGAACAGCACGCAGAAGACAAATTCTACGATGTTCTCGAGGAAGTTCCGCGTGTACGTAAAGACCTTGGTGAACCGCCACTTGTTACTCCGTCTTCTCAGATCGTTGGTACACAGGCTGTATTCAACGTACTTATGGGCGAGAGATACAAAATGGTTACAAAAGAAACAAAAGATATCCTGTTAGGAAAATACGGCGCAACTGTAAAACCGTTTAATCCGGAAGTACAGAAGAAGTGCATCGGCGATGAGAAACCGATCACATGCCGTCCTGCAGACCTTCTTGACAACGAGCTTGAGAAACTTGAGAGCGAAATGGCTCAGTACAAGGAACAGGATGAAGACGTATTAACATACGCACTGTTCCCACAGGTAGCTATGGACTTCTTCAAATACCGTCAGGCTCAGAAAACAAAAGTTGACGAGAAAGCAGCTGACAAAAAAAACGGAGCATATCCTGTATAATTGATCAGTAATTAAATATGTCCAAACGAAAAAAGGAGCTTGCGCAAGCAGGCTCCTTTGCGTTATTATGAAAGAATATGATACCCGGGAATATAATGTGCCAATGGGTATATGCTGCCAGTGGTACATATCTATATTGATCGTAGCGAAGCGGAGACGTGGAACCATGATGAAATAGACAATCTGCAGGGTAAAATAAATACAGGAGAATATTCCATGAGCAAAGTTATAATAATCGGCGGCGGAGCCGCCGGAATGATGGCAGGGGTTTTTGCAGCCCGTAACCATCATGAAGTTCATATATTAGAGAAGAACGAGAAACTGGGAAAGAAAGTCTTCATCACAGGAAAAGGCAGATGCAATGTGACAAATGCCTGCGACACAGAAGAACTCTTTCCTGCAATGATGAGCAATCCCAAGTTCCTCTACAGCAGTTTCTATTCATTTACCCCTCAGGATGTAATGGAGTTCTTTGAGAAAGCAGGTGTCCCTCTGAAGGTAGAGCGTGGAAACAGAGTATTCCCACAGTCTGACCATTCTTCAGACATCATCCGCGCTCTGGAGCGTGAGCTGAAGAAAGCAGGAGCAAAGATTCATCTTCATACTGCTGTGCAGGAAATCGTAAAGAAACCTGTAACGGAATCTGTAACAGATTCCGTAAATACCCTTGAATCAGAAGCCGCATTAACAGAATCAGGATCTGATGCAGGAAAAAGCAGAAAAGGAAAAAAATCATCTGACATACAGCAGGAGAAGATCACAGGAGTTATACTTACAGATGGTACTTTCATAGAAGGCGATGCAGTCATCGTGGCAACCGGTGGATTCTCTTATCAGAGTACAGGCTCCACAGGTGACGGATACCGCTTCGCAAGAGAACTGGGACTGAAAGTCACGGACATTGCTCCCTCCCTTGTGCCATTAAAGACAAAAGAAGACTATATCCCTAAGCTTCAGGGACTTTCCCTTAAGAATACAGGACTTACCATAAAGAATGGAAAAAAAGTACTTTACGAGGATTTCGGAGAGATGATGTTCACCCATTTCGGAGTCACAGGTCCAATGATCCTCTCCGCCAGTGCCCACATCGGTGCAAAACTGGCGAAAGCACCAAACGGCGAACTGTCCGCATATCTGGATCTGAAACCTGCACTCACCAGAGAACAACTGGATGCCAGGATCCTGCGTGAATTTGAAGCAGGACCAAACAAACAGTTCAAGAATGTGATTGGCGTACTTTTCCCGTCATCTCTGACTCCGGTAATGCTGGAACTGGGTGGAATCCCCGCAGAGAAGAAAATCCACGACATCTCCAGAGAAGAACGCCAGCACTTCATTGACCTTATCAAAGCCTTCCCCTTCACAATCACAGGAATGGGTGAGTTCAAAGAAGCCATCATCACCAGAGGCGGCGTCTCTGTCAAAGAGATCAACCCCGGAACAATGGAATCAAAGAAAATCTCAGGTCTTTACTTCGCAGGCGAGGTACTGGATCTGGATGCAGTGACAGGTGGATATAACTTACAGATTGCCTGGTCTACCGCATATCTGGCAGCGCAGGCCATACAGTAAGCTGCTTACTATAGAAACAACAGAAACAAGCAGATGATGAGTACCGTGTATGCGAATTATATCTATGATTCGGTTATGAGCAAGTAGCGAAGCGGATTGCGAATATCCGCTTGACTGATTAATAAACATTAATAATAAAACAGAGAAAATCTGTTTGAATAATAGAAACAGGAGGAACCACGAAAATGGGATGTAACATAGCCATCGACGGACCTGCAGGAGCAGGAAAGAGCACCATCGCAAAGAAAGTAGCGAAAGAATTATCATTTATCTATGTAGATACAGGAGCCATGTACAGGGCAATGGCTTTATATCTTCTGAACCATGGCGTAAACGGAGAAAATCAGGAAGAGATCGAAGCTGTATGTTCCGGCGCTGACATTTCCATCGAATACAAAAACGGAGAACAGATTGTCATCCTCAACGGAGAGAACGTAAATGCTATGATCCGCACTGAACAGGTAGGAAACATGGCATCCAAAAGCTCCGCAAACCCGAAAGTCAGAGCCCACCTTCTGAAACTTCAGAGAACTCTGGCAGAGAAAAACGACGTAGTCATGGACGGCAGAGATATCGGCACAACCATCCTTCCAAACGCAGAAGTAAAAATCTACCTCACAGCAAGCGCAGACACCAGAGCAAAAAGAAGAGCACTGGAATATGAACAGAAGGGAGAATCCTTCGACCTGGACCAGATCCGAAAAGACATCATCGAGCGCGACGAACGCGACATGAACCGCGAAATCTCCCCTCTGAAACAGGCAGAGGACGCAGTGCTTGTAGATTCCTCGGAAATGGGAATTGATGATGTTGTAAATGCGATTCTTAATGTATATAAGGAAAAAGTGCAGAAATAATTTAAGAAGGATTATTTTATGAAAGTAAAAGTAGCAGAAACAGCAGGCTTCTGCTTCGGCGTCAAACGTGCAGTGAACAAAGTCTACGAACTCATAGACACAGAACAGAAACCTATTTTCACTCTGGGCCCGATCATCCACAACGAAGGCGTAGTAGCGGATCTGGAAGCTCGTGGCGTCCATGTTATCGCAGAAGCAGACCTGGATTCCCCGGATGACACC
>CAUEAK010000069.1:0-8637 GCA_958454115.1 Blautia wexlerae | reverse complement strand
AATCGGATTCGCAGACAAGTGAGTGGTATAGTTATTTCGAAAACGATGTACTAGATTGCCTGCGGCAATGGAATTTTGGCTTGTATGTCTCGGGATTTTGGCATATTCATGCCAAAACACCTCGCGGGATAGTGGTGTGTGAACAGTAACTTAAAATTCACTAAAAATACAAAGAATATCATTTGTATTTTTAACTGAAAGATGATATAATAATAAAGCTTGTGGAAGGAATATTTTCCATATGTTTCCGCACAGGCATAATACCTATGAAATATTGGAAAAGAGGATTAAAGGAAATGAGCGATAAAACAATCTTAGAGCAGTGGCGTGCCATCGCCTATGACCAGCAGGCAGACCGTAATAAACTTCAGAGATTTTGGGCAAATTATTTTAATATTGAAAAAGGAATTTATGAGCAGCTTCTTAGCAACCCGGATGAGGTAGTAACCGGTACAGTTAAGGAACTGGCTGAGAAATACGGACAGGAAGTTCTGACAATGGTTGGTTTTCTTGATGGAATCAATGACAGTCTGAAGATTCCGAACCCGATTGAGACAATGGATGAGAACACAAAGGTTTCTCTGTGCTTTGATAAAGAACTTCTTTATAAGAATATGGTAGATGCAAGAGCTGACTGGCTGTATGAACTGCCACAGTGGGATGAGATCTTTACACCGGAGAAGAGAAAAGAACTTTATCTCGAGCAGAAGAAATCAGGAACAGTTGTCAAAGCAAAGAAAATCGGACGTAATGATCCTTGTCCTTGCGGAAGCGGCAAGAAATATAAATATTGCTGCGGTAAGAATGCGTAAGCATCCAAATCTGGAATATATTATCGTGCTTGGTGCCCATGTAGAAGGCACCCGGCTTACAAAAGCCCTTCTGGAACGTACCAGGAGGGCTTTACAGTATATGGAAGAGAATCCTGAGACTAAGGCTGTTCTGTCCGGAGGAAAAGGGGACGGAGAATCTATCACAGAAGCTCAGGCAATGTGCAATTATCTTGTGGAACATGGAATTGACAGAGAACGACTGATCCTGGAAGAGAAATCTACCAGCACAACAGAGAATCTGAAGTTCAGTCTGGGAATGATCGGACTGAATCATTCGGTTGGCATTGTCACCAATAATTTTCATGTTTTCCGGGGAACGGCCATAGGAAAGAAATGTGGATGCAGAGAAATTTATCCCATTCCTTCCAGATACCGTTCATGGAGACTTCTGATATATATTCCAAGAGAAATCCTGGCAATCATCAAAGATAAGCTGATGGGAAATATGTGACTGTTATGCGAATCACTATTTGACAGAGAAATATTTTTCCTTAATAACAGAAACCGGCATTTCCTGTCCGGTCCAGATCTGGAAAGCTTTAGCCCCCTGATGAAGAAGCATATACATGCCATTAAAGGTCTGGCATCCGGCTGCTTTAGCCTCTCTGAGCAGTCGGGTTTCCTGTGGCTCATAGACAACATCTGCCACTACAAGCTCAGGATGGAACAGAGATGTATCTTTGATGATGGTATCGTCGATATCCGGAACCATGCCTACAGAGGTTGCATTGATCAGCAGATAACTCTGTGCAATGGAATCTCGCAATGCAGTATGATCATCATTGTCGAAGAGGCAGACCTGACAACCTGTTTTAGCAGAGAGATTCTCAGCGAATTTCTGTGTGCGATTCCAGTATCTGCTGGTGCGGCGGGCAAAAATATGTACAGAAGCCGCACCGTCCAGGGCAGACTGTGCACAGATGGCCATCGAAGCTCCTCCTACTCCCATGACAGTTATATTTTTACCGGTAATATCATGTCCCGCATCACGTACAGATTGCATAAAACCGTACCCGTCTGTATTGTATCCGATTAACTTTCCGTTATCGTTCAGTACAGTATTGACAGCACCGATCAGTTGGGCTTCAGGGGAAAGCTCATCCAATAATTCTACAATTTTATTCTTATTCGGCATGGTAAGGTTGAAACCGCGAATGCCGCAAGTCTTTAATCCTGCAACTGCTGCAGGAAGAGTTTCTTCATTTACATCAAAACATAAATATACATAGTCAAGCCCGAGAAGGCGAAATGATTCATTATGCATCAAAGGGGAAATGCTGTGTGCCACCGGGCTTCCTAAAAGCGCGGTAAGACCTGTGTGTCCGGTAATATTATTCATGTTAAAATCCTCCAGTCTGTTTTGTAGCAGAGACATAAAATACTGTCTGAATTGTGACAGTATAGAAGATGCCCTTCTAAAACATAGAAATTATCTATCATTTTATTCTAACTTCAATTATATGTCAATACATGTTCATTTTGGTTTGTATGATAGTTACTGTCGATTTAGTGCGACAAATAATAAGACATAATTCCTCCGTTTTGACAAAATCCGCATACTTTATCACGTATAATGAATCTCACTTACCGAAGTGAAGGAGAAGTCAGAGGCAGTATCAGACGGAGGGAAGGAAATGCATTACGAAATATACATAGATGTAGTTTTTTTCACAAATCTCCTGATAGATTACATATTAATCAGATTTACAGGAATATTATTCCGATGTGGAAGAAGCAGAAAAAGAGCTCTTCTGGGAGCTGCTGCAGGTGCGGTGTTTTCCTGCTGGATCATTTATCTGCAATCTTTTCTGAAGTCTGGGATTTTTCTTCCGGCACTTGTCCTGCTGCATGGTGGCTGTGCTGCAGGAATGCTTGTGATTGGATGTAATCTGAAAAGGGGAAGTCTGCTGCTTAAAGCAATACTTACACTGTATTTTGCCGCATTTCTGTGTGGAGGGTTCTGGGAAGTGATCGTCAGTGATAAGTTGACAGTCAAAATGTTTCTGATCCTTGCAGCAGCAACGTGG
Source organism: Blautia wexlerae (assembly GCA_958454115.1). Lineage (GTDB taxonomy): Bacteria > Bacillota > Clostridia > Lachnospirales > Lachnospiraceae > Blautia_A > Blautia_A wexlerae_C. The sequence continues at coordinate 5,777 of CAUEAK010000069.1, read as the reverse complement.
TCCGGCATTACAGCGTTGTCATATCTGATGGATTCTCTGAGAATACGGACAAAGAATATCTATCCGATAACCATATACTATAAAGGATGTGGATATACTTTTCATGGATTTTATGATTCCGGAAATCTGCTTATGGATTCTATAAACGGAAAACCTGTATCTGTAGGGACAGAAAAAGTTTTATCTGAAATATGTTCAGAAGAAACCGTAAGCTGTTTAAAACACCTGAAAGAAAATCCCGGAGAGTCTGGGAAACCGGGAACTGCCGGGCTCCATCCACATTTTACTTTTTTTCACAGTATAGGAAAAGAACAGGGGATGATGCTGGCTGTTACTTTTGAGAGACTCTGCATTCAGACTCCAGCAGAGGTTGTCTGCATAGACAATCCGGTATTTGCATTTTCATTTGAAACATCCGCTTTTGGTAAGGAATACGAGGTACTTTTGAATTCCAGATTACTTTAACGGGAGGGGTTGTGACTATGAGCTGTTATCCATTACAGGTAGTGTCAAGAATGGTGATGAACCGTTCAGGAGAAGTTTTTTATATTGGTGGAAATGATGTGCTGCCGGCACCACTGGAGCCGAAGCGTGAGGCGTTTATACTGCAGAAGCTTGGAACAGGGCAGGAAGAAGAAGCGAAGTCTGTTCTGATCGAACATAATTTAAGGCTTGTGGTGTATATTGCAAAGAAGTTTGATAACACAGGAGTTGGGGTGGAGGATCTGATCTCAATCGGAACGATTGGGCTGATCAAGGCAATCAATACCTTTAATCCTGTAAAAAACATCAAGCTTGCCACTTATGCATCCAGATGTATAGAGAATGAGATCCTGATGTATCTTCGCCGCAACAGTAAGACAAAGATGGAAGTGTCCATAGACGAACCGCTGAACGTAGACTGGGATGGAAATGAACTCCTGCTTTCTGATATTCTGGGAACTGATGAGGATGTGATTTCAAGACGTCTGGAAGATGAAGTGGAGATTTCGTTGTTATCAAAGGCAATTAGAAAGCTTTCACCGCGTGAGCAGACGATCATCCGCCTTAGATTTGGTCTGGGAAAGGAGAATGCTGCAGAGAAAACACAGAAAGAGGTTGCAGACCTTCTGGGAATTTCTCAATCATATATTTCCAGGCTGGAAAAAAGAATCATGAAGAGACTGAAAAAGGAAATTGTGAAATATGAATAGACGTAATTGGGCAATGTAGTATAATGATATAAAGGATAGTAACTATTCAGCAATCCGCTTGTAACTGTGAAAGCACTGAACGGTTATGATATAAGCAAACTGTGGGAACTGTTTTGCAGTGGGTGATTCACAGATATCAAGTCGGGGAAAGAAAAAAGGACAGAAGAGAAAAGTGAAGGTAAATAAAATACAGACAGAAAAAAACAAAGATAAAACTCTGAGGCAGGATACAGAAAGCTGCATACTGGCAGATTGCAGTTTATGTCCGAGAAATTGCCATGTAGACAGAACAGCCGGAAAAACTGGATACTGTGGAATGAATCAGAAGGTTAAGATTGCAAGGGCAGCTTTGCATATGTGGGAAGAACCATGTATTTCGGGAACCAGAGGTTCCGGGGCAGTCTTTTTTACAGGATGCAATCTGAGATGCTGTTTCTGCCAGAACCGGGAAATTGCCATTGGTGACAGTGGCCTTGAGATCACTGAGGAAAGACTGGCAGAAATATTCCTGGAACTGCAGGAAAAGGATGCTGCAAATATCAATCTGGTAACCGGAACACATTATATTCCACAGATCATCGCAGCTTTGGACTGTGCAAAGAAGCATGGGCTTAATATTCCGGTTGTCTATAACTGTGGTGGATATGAGAACACAGAGACATTGAAACTTCTGGACGGATATGTGGACATTTATCTTCCGGATTACAAATATGCGGAGAGCGAATTGGCGGTGAAATTTTCACATGCGAATGATTATCCTGAAAGGGCTATGGAAGCAGTTAATGAGATGGTACGCCAGACAGGAATGCCACAGTTTGATGCAGAGGGATATATGAAACGTGGGACTATTGTGAGACATCTTATATTGCCGGGGCATACAAGAAATTCAAAGAAGGTTCTGAAACTTTTACATAAGACTTTTGGAAATCAGATTTATATCAGTATCATGAATCAGTACACACCGGTTTTTGAGCAGAAAGAATATACAGAACTGAATCGTTGTGTAACCAGAAGAGAATATGAAAAAGTACTGGACTATGCATTTGAGCTTGGGATTGAAAATGGATTTTTTCAAGATGGTGAAACTGCCAGAGAGAGTTTTATTCCTGCGTTTGATTATGAAGGCGTGAGAAAAATGCCATAAAATAAAAAACTCCCATAAATGGAAGGAGGCCGGTACTTTCGTACCGGCGCGTATGAAAAAGAAAAATATTTATAAGAAAGATTCATCATCTTTCTAAAGTTCATTATATCCAATAAATATGAATAAAATATGAATACAGTGTAAAAAAATAAAATTTGTTTTGCCAAAATATTTTTAGAATTTCTTCCATGTATCCCTTACAAACAATATCAGTAACGGGAAAATCTCAAGACGTCCTGCCAGCATATCAAAAGTAAGGATAAGCTTTGAAAACCATGAGAACATACCGAAGTTTCCGGTAGGTCCTACCAGTTCCAGACCAGGTCCGATATTATTAAAGGTTGCCGCAACCGCCGTAAAATTCGTGATCAGATTGAAATCGTCAAAGGCAATCAGGAATATGGAGGATGCAAAAATCAGCATATATACAATGAAGAAAATATTTGTGGAACGAACAACTTCATGTGGGATGGCTTTGCCGTCCATTTTTATTTTCTTTACCGCATTTGGATGCAGAAAAATATGAAGCTCCTTGCGGACTGTTTTGCAGAGAATCAGGATCCTGGATACTTTAATGCCGCCGCCTGTACTTCCGGCACATGCACCGATAAACATCAGCAGCACCAGGATTGTCCGCGAAATTTCCGGCCAGGTATTAAAATCTGTTGTTGCATATCCGGTTGTTGTGATAATGGAACCAACCTGGAAAGCTGCCTGCTGAAAAGCTTTGGCTGCACTTCCGAAAATATGGTAAATATTGCAGGCGATGATAAGAATTGCAATACCGATGATTCCGAAATAATACCGCACTTCTTCCATTTTAAAAGCCTGAGCAAATTTTTTTGTGATAATGAAAAAGTAAGCATTAAAGTTAACGCCAAATAAAATCATAAATACAGTAATGACCACCTGCAGATATGTACTGTAACTGGCCATGCTGTCATTTTTAATACCAAATCCTCCGGTACCTGCAGTACCGAAAGCTGTACATATGGAGTCAAACAGCGGCATACCACCGACCAGAAGAAGCAGGATCTGGATCACTGTCATTACGAAATAAATAGAATACAGAATTTTGGCAGTTGACTGTACTTTTGGCGCAAGCTTGCTTACAGATGGTCCGGGACTCTCCGCTTTCATAAGATTCATATGATAACCGCCGGTAAGTGGCAGAAGGGAGAGGATGAAAACCAGAACACCCATTCCGCCGATCCAGTGCGTGAAGCTTCTCCACATCAGCATACAATGAGGAAGTGTCTCCACATCGCTGAGAATACTGGCTCCTGTTGTAGTAAAACCCGAAACTGTTTCAAATAATGCATCTACAGGATTTGGAATGCTTCGGCTGATCACAAAGGGGATTGCTCCTATGATACTCAGAACGATCCAGCTTAATGCTACAGTCACGAAACCTTCTTTTGTGTAGAAAGCCTTTCTTGTCGGCTTTTTCCTGGTGAGAGGAAGCCCGATGACCAGGCATAAAGCAATCGTGATCAGAAAAGCTACACCGGAAGTTTCCTGATAGATCAGTGCCGTAATTGCGGGCAGAGCCATAAATACAGCTTCAATTTTCAGAATCATTCCGATGATATAGACAATAATGGAATAGTTCATAATTTGGCTCCTTTATTTTTCCAGAATATCTGTGATATCGCGAAGGCCCTTCTGAGAAGTTACTATGATAACGGTATCTCCGACCTGAATGGTATCCTGGCCTCGGGGAATCTTGACCTGACCATTTCGGTTCAGGTAACCTACAAGAAGGTTTTTCTTCAGGTTCAGTTCAGATAATGGAATGCCTGTTACCGGTGAATTTTCGCGGATGGCAAATTCCAGAGCTTCTGCCTGATTATCCAGGATATGATAAAGGGTTTCAATATTGCTGCCGATGCTGTTCTGCATGGCACGTACATACTGCAGGATATAGTCGGCTGTGATATATTTCGGATAAATGACGCTTCCGATATCAAGGTTATCAATGACATCATCAAAGGCAAGGCGGTTTACCTTGGCAATCAGTTTGGCATTGGAAACTGTTTTGGCAAAGAGTGAAAGGAAAACATTTTCCTCATCCATGTTTGTGAGTGATACAAAAGCCTCTGTGCGTGAGAGTCCCTCTTCCATAAGGAGAGAACGATTGGTTCCGTCTCCGTTAATGATAGTTGCCTCCGGAAGCAGATCACTTAAGGTTTCACAGCGGGACTCATTCTGTTCGATGATCTTAACGGAGATGTTCATATCAAGCAGGGCTTTTGTAAGGTAATAGGAAATGGTTCCTCCGCCGACAATAATGGCGTTTTTTACCTGATTGGTTTTCAGGCCGATCTTTTTGAAAAAGGCTGCTGCATTCACCGGGGAAGCAAGAATGGAAACCATATCTCCGTCGTGGATCACCTGATTACCGCCGGGAATAGATACATGATCCCGACTTTCTACTGCGCAGAACAAGACGTCGCATTTCAGGGCTTCCGTAATGCGTGAGATTGTCATGCCATCCAGATTAAATTCAGGAAGCACTTTGAATTTCAGCATTTCTACACGACCACGTGCGAAAGTATCGATCTTGATAGCTGAAGGGAAGCGTAAGAGACGGGAAATTTCCTGTGCAGCTGCAAGCTCCGGGTTAATGATCATAGTAACACCCAGACGCTTCTTGATGAAGCTGATCTCTTTGGCATAGATAGGATTGCGGACACGGGCAATCGTCTGGCAATGGCCGGTTTTCTGTGCAATCAGGCAGCAGAGGAGATTCATTTCATCAGAACCGGTTACGGCAATCAGGATATCTGCATTCTCAATACCTGCTTCCACCAGCGTGTTGATACTTGCACCGTTTCCCACGATACCCATGGCATCAATGTCATTCTGAAGGGAAGTGATCACATTAGAAGAAACGTCTATAAGAGTAATGTCGGATTCTTCTTCCTGAAGCTGTTCTGCCAGGGTACGTCCAACTTTACCGCACCCAACAATAATTATCTGCATAATTCCTCCAATAAGGGGGCTGTCACATAATATCTATGTGAGACAGCCCCTTTTATATCATATTTTTGTTTGTAATTGCTCAATATTTTTGGCAATTACTTTTGTGGCTATTAAGCTAAGAATACTATAGCACCACCAGATATATTTGTAAAGCAAATATGAAATTTCTGTGATTTTTAAGATGGAGCGTATTACTGTTCATTCCGTTCTCAGTAACACGCTTCGCGATGCTAATCGCATAAATTCGCGCAGTATGTCGCAGGTTTTGGCTGCGTACGTTATTTATTGCTGTTGCATGATGCAGTGCAGGGATTATCAAATCCCGGGGTAAAAGCATAGAAATTTTTGGCATCAAGTTCTTCCTGAATGGACTGAAGAGCTTCCCCAAATCTCTGGAAATGAACAACTTCTCTGGCACGCAGGAATTTGATGGGATCCGCAATCTCAGGTATATT
>CAUEAK010000068.1:0-8707 GCA_958454115.1 Blautia wexlerae | reverse complement strand
TCGTCGCTGTCGTCATAATCATCGCTGTCATAGTCATCGCTGTCATCATAATCATCATCGTCATCATAATCATCGCTGTCATCATAATCATAATCCCCGTCTGCCACCAGAAGCACCCTTTTCAGACTTTCCACCCCTGTCAGTTCCGACATACTGGCTCCCATAACACCACCAGCAGCTGTCAGCCCGATTCCCACAGCACCGAAAATCCCCGCTGCGATCAACATTCCTTTTGTAAACTTCTTCATTTAACCTCCTCCTTTCTCTTTCTGTAAAGCAACCTGTTAAAAAAGTCAGTAATCTTCCGAAACCATTTCGGCACAATGTGTACTGCGATGCTGATCAGTCCTAATATCATAAGGATTGCCAGAGCAATCATCAGACATCCAATTCCTATGGTCATGATCCCGGTTCCGGTCATTACAGCCAAAAGCCCTGCTCCAGCCACAACAGCTGCAATTCCGCCAACCAGTAAAGCCATAGCACCTATGCCCAATCCAACGATCAGCCAGAACGGAAGCAGTAAGATTCCAACTGCAAATGTCAGAATCCCACCAACAGCCCCCTTAACAAAAGGAGAAATAAAAACCAGCAGGATCACCGCAAGGATCAGCACCGCCTGATTCCCCTTTCTGAAAAAACGCTTCCCTGTTCCCGACTCTTCTCCATATTTCTCAGGCATCTGTCCTCTCTCTTTAGTCCGGGCATCCTCATAGCCATGCTCCGTATATTCTCCATACTCATAGCCTCCTGCCGAACCTTTCAGATCCGCCTTGATGATTGCTGCAACCTTCTTGGGACTTCCAAGTTCCCTGAGCACCGAAGCTTCATTCTCAGCTCCTGCATCATCGAAATAACTATTATAAAAATCAAGGGCATCCTGCCTCTCTGTCTCGGAAATATCAGCAAGCAGCTTCTCCAGCTCCTGCATAAACCGCGCCCTGTCCATCATCCTATTCCTCCCTCAAACATCCCGCTTATCTTGGATGCATAAATTTTCCATTCAGCTTTATAAAACTCCAGCTGCGCAGCACCTCTGTCCGTCAGCTTATAATAACGCCTGTTACGTCCTGCATACGCCATATCGTAAACCTCCAGACAATCATCCTTCTGCAGCCTCCTGAGCACCGGATACAAAGTAGACTCCGAAACATCCAGAACTCCACGCACATCCTGCGTGATCTTATACCCGTAAGTCCCTTCCTTCTCCTTAGAAACAACCGCCAGAACAACCGCATCCAGAAGCGCAGCACCCGTATTAAAAACCATATGCTCACTCCCTCGTTTCAATTATGTTCTGTACAGACAGCATCATCTCTGCAATCCAGCCTTAGAGCGTGTCTGAAAAATGCTCCAGACTATACCAAAGGTAAACGCCATTTCACATCTGATACATTTATTCCATCCTGTTCACATACTATACAGAACATCAATATTGTTTTGTTAACTATATTATATGATGTATAATATAATTTTGTCAATACTATTTAGCAAAAATCATTTATACTTTATAATCATTTTGATACCTTTACCGAAAATACCTCCTTAACGTCTTCCGGTTCACTATAGCGATCCTCATAAATAATGCATTTAAAAGCATTGCCATATATCAATTTCTTATTTCATAAATTACTGCAAACAATCCAGTCCATCATAGCGTGAAGTCCTGCTGAACTGTCTTGATTGCATTATTTTATGGCATTGCTATAGTATTTCATAAACTTAATATTCCATAAACCTCACGTTATACTACAGTTATTTTCAGTAAACAGCGCAGGAAAATATATCTGTCTGAGTGCATTTGCAGGCATCTTAGATCTTCTTAGCCGGTAGAAATCTGCGTTATGGAGAAAAATCGCAACCTGTCTGAGCGAAGCCTGCAGCGGAGCGAGTTTTGCATTTTTCTCCATGCTTTTAGCAGATTTTTACCGACTTAGAAGATCTTAGATGCCGAAACCGCACTCAGACAGATATATTTTCCTGCGCGTCCCCCCACCAACCCAAAACTACAGCAAAGGAAACCAACCCATTATGAACGAAAATACAACACCCCTCCACCCCGCATTCCTCACCCGAATGAAAAAAATGCTCGGCAACGAATACCCCGCATTCCTCTCTAGCTTCAGCGCTCCCCGAACCTACGGCCTGCGCATAAACACCTCCAAGATCACCTGCGAAGACTTCGAAAACCTGTCTCCATTTCCAACCCGTCAGATCCCATGGATCAAAAACGGCTACTTCTACGATGAAGACATCCGTCCTTCCAGATGCCCATACTACCAGGCCGGCCTCTACTACCTTCAGGAACCCAGCGCCATGACCCCCGCCTCCCGCATCCCCATCGAGCCGGGTGACAGAGTCCTGGACCTCTGCGCAGCCCCGGGCGGCAAGGCAACTGCAGCAGGCGCAGCACTTCAGGGACAGGGACTTCTGGTAGCAAACGATATCAGCACTTCCCGCGCCAGAGCCCTCCTTCGCAACCTGGAACTCTTCGGCATCCCAAATGTCTTCGTAGCAAACGAAACACCTGCAAAGTTAACCAAAGCATTCCCCGAATTCTTCGACAAGATCATCCTGGATGCTCCATGCTCCGGAGAAGGAATGTTCCGTAAGGAAGAAGCACTTGCCAAAGACTGGACTCCCGAAAAATCCATGGAGCTTTCCGAAATCCAGAAAGAGCTTATCCTCCAGGCAGCCGATATGCTCCGTCCCGGCGGACTGATGCTTTACTCTACATGCACATTCGCGCCTGCAGAAGACGAACAAACTGTTTCCTGGCTTCTGGAAAACCGTCCTGACATGGAACTGGCAGAAATGGAAGATTATGAAGGCTTCTCCCATGGAGTTCCTGAATGGGGAAACAAAAATCCTGAACTTATCAAATGCATCCGGATTTTCCCACACAAAATGAACGGAGAGGGACACTTCCTTGCGCTCTTCCATAAAAAAGGACAGGCAATCAAGGAAAGCTCCCGTCCTCACACAAAACCGGACAAAAACGCATTTCCACTGATTGAGGAATTTCTGAACGAAATCGGTCTGAAAACTCTCTGCGGCCAGCCGTTTGACTGGGAACGTGTGGAAATCCGCGGTGATAAAGCCTACTATCTTCCCCCGGTTGCCCACAACTTCCGCGGCATCACCTTCTTAAGAAACGGTCTCTATCTCGGTGACCTGAAGAAAAACCGCTTCGAGCCGTCTCAGCCACTTGCACTGGCAATCCGCAAAGATGAAGCAGAAGCAGTCATCTCTCTCTCCGCTTCTGACGAAAGGATCACCAGATATTTAAAGGGCGAAACCTTAAATATCGAACCCGAAGAAGCAGCTCACAAAAAAGGCTGGCATCTCCTCTGTGCAGATGGATATCCCATTGGCTTCGGTAAACTGGTCAACCAGATCCTGAAAAACAAATATCCGGCAGGGTGGCGCGTATAACACGCGCTTATCCCTGCCGGATATTTGAATTCATAATAATAAATTTTTATTCCGCCTACAGCAATATCTCTTTCTGCAATGTAAACGAATAAATAATCTTCTCCTTCACTTTTTTCCCTGTCATCCGCTCCAATGCCCGGGCATAATCCTCAAGCTGCACATGATACAGATCGATCAGCTTCTGTTCCTGTCCTCTCTTCACTCTATCCGTTTTATAGTCCACAAGAACAATCTCTTCCTCTTCCATAAAATAGGCATCGATAATTCCCTGCACCAGCACTGTTTCGTTCTTCCAACCATCATCGAGCATAGAAGCACTTCTCTGAATCACAAAAGGCTGTTCTCTGTAAAGATGTTTTTTCATGGCAGCCTTCTTCATTCTCTGCCCCAGCCCGGACTCCACAAACCTCCTGATATCCCGGATCCGGATACATTCTGCTTCCTGCTCTGTCATTTTCTGGCTCTCCAGAAGTCTCTTTAACTGAGCCCGAAGCTGTTCCTCTGTATCTGTTTCTGCATAATCCAGACATTCCATTACTCTGTGGTAAGCAGTACCTCTGGCAGCCCCCTTATACTCTTCCTGCTTCTCTGCCATAAATGCAGGAACCGGCGCTTCCTGTTCTTCCTCCTGCTCTTCGGCAGACACACTGATATTCTCTTCCAGTTCACTTTCATCATGCCAGCTTCTCTTTTTCAGATCCGAAACACTTACTTTAACCGGAATATCTTCCAGATATTTATACGGATATGCAAAGGAAAATCTCTTCTCTATCTCTTCCTTCACAGCCTCATCATACACTTTATTTTCATCCCAGTTCTTCAGATATTCCTCCTGCATCTGGTTTCCTGCCTGGATGAGAACTGCTTTTTCTGTCATCTGACGGACAGTAATCTTTTTTATCACAAACTCAGAGATATCATCGTAAATCCCCGGCTGTTTCTTCATGAGGATTCCATATTCCCACAAAAGTTCACTCATTGCCCGATGCCGCACCAGCGCAGGCAGTACAAAAGCCCAGTAATTCTTTGCTTTCATTCTGGTTCCCAGTGGGAGCAGTTCTTCTTCCTCATCCAGAAAACGCGACAGCGACAGCATCTGCTTTTCCAGCTTTCCGACTGTTCCTGTAAGGATCAGTTTCTCTTTTGCTCTTGTCATGGCAACGTAAAGTACCCTCAGTTCCTCTCCCAGACTCTCCTTCAGAAGCTGTCTTCTGATCACCTGCTTATTCAGCGAAGATGCGATCACCCGTTTCTCCGGTATGATAGCATCAGCCCCTATTCCCAGTTCCGGATGAAGCAAAAGACCTGCATTCATATCCTGAAAATTAAACTGTTTTCCCATACCGGCCACAAATACTACCGGAAATTCAAGTCCCTTACTCTTGTGGATCGTCATGATCTCCACTGCGGTATTGCCCGCTCCTGTCAGATTGACTTCTCCATAGTCTACCTGATATGCCTGTAGCTGTTCGATATAACGAACAAAGTTAAACAGGCCCCTGTAGCTTGTCTTCTCATAGTCCATAGCTTTCTCCACAAGCATGGTAAGATTTGCAAAACGCTGCTCCCCTCCCGGAAGTGCCCTTGCATAATCTCCATACCCGGTTTCTTTCAGCACATAAAGGATCAATTCGTGGACCGGCGTATATGCAGCCATATTTCTTACCTTTTCAAGGAGACTCAGAAATCCTTTTAATTTAATATTCAGAGAGTTCTTTTCATCTGTTCGCAGATTACTGTTTAACAATTCAGATTTCAGCTTATCCGGATCCAGTTCTTTTTCGGGGATTTCATTTTCTCCTGCATATGCCGAAACACTCTCATAGAGCAGACCATCAGGATACTGTATTCTAAGCTCTGCCAGTTCCTGTGAAGTGCATCCGACGATCGGTGAACGAAGCACTCCCATAAGCGGAATATCCTGCAGCGGATTGTCACACACCTTCAGATAATTCAATACAGTCACAATCTCGGTTGCAGAGAAATATCCGGTTCTTGATGTACAATATACGGGAATCCCCTGAGATGCCAGCACTTCCCTGAAGGTTTCTGCCCATCCATAGGCAGTGCGCAGCAGGATTACAATATCCCCGTATTCCACAGGCCGGTATTCTTTCGTCTCTTTATCTACGATATGTTCTTTTCCCACAATTTCTTTAATTCTCTGTGCAATGGCCAGCGCCTCCAGTTCCTGCCCGGTCTGATTTTCCATTTCCCTGCGGTTTCCCGATGCACCTGCATCTTCATAGTCCTGTACATCAGACAGTTCTTCTCCGTCTCTCTCGACCAGAAGAACCTCTGTCTTTACAAATTCCTCTGACCCTCCTTCCGGAAAAGAAGCTCCGGGATAAAGGGCTGCATCTTTGTCATAGGTAATCCCTCCCAGGTCTTCCCCCATAATCTGTCGGAAAATAAAGTTTACACTCTCCAGAACCTGTTCCCTGCTCCGGAAATTTTTGTGCAGGTCAATTCTCTGCTCCTGTGCTTCTTCTGTGGAATAACTTTTATATTTTTCCATGAAAAGCTCCGGCCTTGCCAGACGGAAACGATAGATACTCTGCTTTACATCTCCTACCATGAAGATATTTTTCTTCTGGTTGATCCACCCGGATACTGCTGTTGTCAGAAGCTCCTGCACTAAGTTACTGTCCTGATATTCATCCACCAGGACTTCATCATACTTTGCGGAGAGCTCTCTCGCAGCCTGAGACATATGGATTTCTTCCCCTTCTTTCGTCATCAGTATCTGCAGGGCAAAATGTTCCATATCCGTAAAATCCAGAATATTCTTTTCTCTCTTCGCCTCTCCGAACTGTTTTTTAAATCGTGCCGTCAACTCAACTAACATCTCTATTGGGCCTCTGATATATCTGATCACTTCCAGAAGTTCTTTCTCTGCACTCTGGAAATATCGCTGCCCCAGTTCCTTCAGAATCCCCTTTTCCTCATCCCGAAGATCTTTCACTCTCTGCTTCTTCTGTTCATCTACATCCGCAGCCTTCTTTGTGCTCAGCCGGGCAAATGAGGGTTTCATAAGTATTTCTGCAGTTCCATTATAATCTCTTTTCTCTGCCAGTTCCTGCAGACTTCTTATAAGAAGCAGATCACTGCTCAGTGCCTCATCATACAGATACGGACCATCCGGCTCTGAGCAGATTCTTCGAGCCTCCTGCACCAGAAGCTTCGCTTCCTGCAGTTCATCCTTCACTGCATCCCAGAGCATCCTCATCCACTCAGTCTCTCTTAACTCTTCCAGGGAATCAATCCTGTAATCATCCATACACCCGGACAGCCATTCCTGCGGAAAAGGATTGCTCATAGCCATTTCATATAATTTCTGTATCAGGTTTCCCAGATTTTCATCTGACTTTCCTGTTGCAAAGCATTCCACGAATTTCTGAAACTTTTCATCTTTTTTGGCATAATATTCTTCAAGCAGTGCTTTCACAACATCTCCTCGCAGAAGCTTCAGCTCCCCCTCATCTGCCGTCCGATATCCCGGATCCAGTCCGATCAGATGAAAGTAATTCCGGATAATATAGGCACAGAAACCATCAATAGTTGTAATCTGTGCAGTATGAAGCAGGGTTGTCTGTCTCTGCAGATGCTCATTATCGGGATCCTCACAGAGTGCTTTTTCAATAGCTGCCGAGATCCTCTCTTTCATTTCACCTGCTGCCGCTCTTGTAAATGTCATGATCAGCAGTCTGTCAATATCCACAGGGTGTTCTTTATCTGTTATCTTACTCAGGATACGTTCTACCAGTACTGCCGTTTTTCCGGACCCGGCTGCCGCACTGACCAGAATATTTCTGTCCCGCAGCCGTATAACCTCCTGCTGCTCCTTTGTCCACTGTACGCCCATCTTATTCTGCCTCCCTGTCAAATGCTTTCCATAATTCCTCATCAGAGAAGTTTTTCAGTCTGCGGAATTCATATCCTGACAGCCTGCGATCAAATCCGCATACCGTCATATACGGACAATAAGTACACGCATTCTTTTTTCCGAGCTCATAGGGAGAAACCTCTGCATCTCCCTCCAGAATAGAACTTCTTATCTTCTCAATCTTCATCCTTACATACCGTCCAAGCACTGCGAACTGTGTTCTGTCTGCCACAGAAGAATTTTTGCGAAAGCTTCCGTCCTTATTAAATGCGACAGGAATGGAGCCAAGACTGCTGTCCATCCTGTACACAAGCTCCGGATCTGCCTGAACCAGCCCATTCATCTTCAGTTCTTTCATAAGACCTGCACTGACTGCTTCCACATCCGCATCTATCTTCTCCTGGATCATAGGATCCTTGATATTGTAATAAAAAACTCCCGCAGGAATAATCTCCTTATCCGGATATTTCTTCTGCTCTACACGCAGAGCACCATCCAGATAGATCATCAGCTGTAACTGCAGGCCATGATACAGATAAACCAGGTCAAAGGATGTATTTCCGGTTTTATAATCAATCACCTTCACATACACCTTATTCTGATCTTCCATAATATCTACTCTATCAATCCGTCCTCCCCCGAAGGTTACCTCAAAGCCTTCTGGCTGAAATTCTCCCTGTTCCAGCTGTTTCTGAAGTGCCCATACCGTCCTTCTGAGGATTCTCCTTGTTCTCTCGATCATATATTCATTTCTGGCACTGCTTTTGAGCACCGTGTTTCCATAATCTGCCACAATATTATCCAGACACCGGTCCGCAATCTCATTCCGTTCCTGTTCTGTCAGCTCTGTCCATTTCATGCCTCTTTTTCGCACTTCTTCTGCAAAGCTTTCCAGTGCTTCATGCATAACATTTCCCATATCCATAGGTTTAAACTCATATTCCACACGCTCGGTAAGCTTCATTCCATACTGAAGGAAATGTGCAAATGCACAGGCTGCAAAACGTTCCAGTCTGGTAGCACTGTAAGGTGAAACCTCTCCGTATAATGCCTTCGCCACACTCTGGCTGATAATGTCCTCTGGTTTTCCGGCAAAAGCCGACTGTACCAGCTTCTGTACTCTGCTTCTGTATTCCGGATTCCGCAGATACCAGCTATAAAGCTCTCCAAACATTGCATCCGTCTCATCTGCCTGCTCCAGAATATCTTCATGTTCTTTCTCTGTCTCCTGTACCAGCTTCTCCAGAAACAGATCAATCCCAGCTTCCGGATTTTCCGGATAGCAATAATTGTTTATAGAATTTTTATGGGGTCTGACCCCGGCTCCACCCTCAATTTCCAGCTTCGGATACAGACTGCGTATACTCCCGATCAGATATGCCGGGC
>CAUEAK010000067.1:0-8899 GCA_958454115.1 Blautia wexlerae | reverse complement strand
AATTATACAGCGCAGGTGTTTCCAAGATCGAGATCGAGAGAGCATCTGACAGAGTTAAGATCATCATCTACACAGCTAAACCTGGTATCGTAATCGGTAAAGGCGGAGCTGAGATCGAAAAAGTTAAAGCTGAATTAAAGAAATTCACAGACAAGAAACTTATCGTAGATATCAAAGAAGTAAAGAGACCAGACAAAGACGCTCAGTTAGTAGCAGAGAATATCGCACTTCAGCTTGAGAACCGTATCTCTTTCAGACGTGCTATGAAATCTACAATGCAGAGAACAATGAAGGCCGGAGCTAAAGGTATCAAAACATCCGTATCCGGACGTCTTGGCGGTGCTGATATGGCTCGTACAGAGTTCTACAGCGAAGGAACTATCCCGCTTCAGACACTTCGTGCAGATATTGACTATGGATTCGCAGAAGCAGACACAACATACGGCAAAGTTGGCGTAAAAGCTTGGGTCTACAATGGCGAAGTACTTCCAACAAAAGGAACTAAGGAAGGGAGCGATAAATAATGTTAATGCCAAAAAGAGTAAAACGTCGTAAACAATTCCGTGGCTCCATGAGAGGAAAAGCCCTTAGAGGTAATAAGATCAATTATGGTGAATTCGGACTTGTTGCAACCGAACCGTGTTGGATCCGTTCCAACCAGATCGAAGCAGCCCGTGTTGCTATGACTCGTTATATCAAACGTGGTGGTCAGGTTTGGATCAAGATTTTCCCAGATAAACCAGTAACAGCGAAACCAGCAGAAACACGAATGGGTTCCGGAAAAGGTGCTCTCGAATACTGGGTAGCAGTTGTTAAGCCAGGACGTGTAATGTTCGAAATCGCAGGCGTTTCCGAGGAAATCGCTCGTGAAGCATTACGTCTTGCGATGCACAAGTTACCATGTAAATGTAAAATCGTTTCTCGTGCAGACTTAGAAGGCGGTGATAACAGTGAAAATTAATAAATTCGTGGAAGATTTAAAGGCAAAATCAGCTGCAGAATTAAATGAAGAATTAGTAGCTGCTAAAAAAGAACTTTTCAATCTGAGATTTCAGAATGCAACTAATCAATTAGAGAATACAAGCCGCATTAAAGAGGTTCGCAAGAACATTGCAAGAATCCAGACAGTAATTACTGAGCAGGCTAACGCTTCCAAATAATAGGAGGAAACTATCGTGGAAAGAAATCTGAGAAAAACCCGCGTGGGTAAGGTTGTCAGCAATAAGATGGACAAGACCATTGTAGTTGCTATTGAAGACCATGTAAAACATCCTCTTTACAAAAAGATCGTGAAGAGAACATATAAATTAAAAGCTCATGACGAAAACAATGAGTGCAATATCGGTGATACCGTAAAAGTTATGGAAACCAGACCGTTATCCAAGGATAAAAGATGGAGACTGGTTGAAATCGTAGAGAAAGTTAAATAAGGAGGAAACCAGTATGATCCAGCAGGAAACTAGACTGAAAGTTGCCGACAACACTGGTGCAAAAGAAATCCTTTGTATTCGTGTTATGGGCGGCTCTACAAGAAGATATGCAAGCATTGGCGATACAATCGTTGCTACTGTTAAAGATGCAACACCAGGCGGCGTTGTTAAAAAAGGTGACGTTGTAAAAGCTGTTGTAGTTAGAACTAAAAAAGGCGCTCGTCGTAAAGACGGATCTTACATCCGTTTCGATGAAAATGCTGCCGTAATCATTAAAGACGACTTAACTCCGAGAGGAACACGTATCTTTGGACCAGTTGCCAGAGAGCTTCGTGAGAAAAAATTCATGAAGATCGTTTCCTTAGCTCCGGAAGTATTATAGGAGGGTGCCTAATGTCAGCTATGAAAATTAAAAAAGGTGATACTGTAAAAGTTATCGCTGGTAAAGATAATGGCAAAGAGGGTAAAGTCCTTGCAGTTAACGCAAAAGACAATACCGTTGTTGTTGAGAATATCAACAAAGTTACAAAACACAGCAAACCATCTGCTGCAAATCAGCAGGGCGGAATCATTACAAAAGAAGCTCCACTGCACATCTCCAACGTTATGCTGGTTGTTGATGGACAGGCTACAAGAGTAGGATTCCAGATGGACGGCGACAAAAAAGTCCGCGTTGCTAAAAAGACCGGTAAGGTTATCGATTAATTAAGAGAGGAGGCATGACAAGTGAGTAGATTAAAAGAAATGTACAAAAATGAGATCATGGATGCCATGACCAAAAAATTTGGATACAAAAATGTTATGGAAGTGCCAAAACTCGACAAGATCGTAATCAATATGGGTGTTGGTGAAGCCAAAGAAAACGCTAAGCTTCTTGATGCTGCAATCGCAGATATGGAACTTATCACAGGACAGAAAGCAATCGCTACTAAAGCTAAAAAATCTGTCGCTAACTTTAAAATCAGAGAGGGTATGCCGATCGGTTGTAAAGTTACATTAAGAGGAGAAAAAATGTACGAGTTCGCTGATCGTCTGATCAACCTTGCACTTCCTCGTGTACGTGACTTCCGTGGTGTTAACCCGAACGCATTCGATGGTCGTGGAAACTACGCTCTGGGTATCAAAGAGCAGCTGATCTTCCCGGAAGTTGAATATGACAAAGTTGACAAAGTAAGAGGTATGGACATCATCTTCGTTACTACAGCTAAGACTGATGAAGAAGCTCGTGAATTACTGACATTATTCAATATGCCGTTTGCAAAATAATAGGAGGAACGATTCATGGCTAAAACAGCAATGAAAATCAAACAGCAGCGTAAACAGAAATTCTCCACAAGAGAATATACACGTTGCAATATTTGTGGACGTCCACATTCTGTTTTAAGAAAGTACGGAATCTGCAGAATCTGCTTCCGTGAATTAGCTTACAAGGGACAGATCCCGGGTGTTAAGAAGGCTTCCTGGTAGGAACCGGATTTAAATAAAATAAACGACCGGCTGATTTATCAGTCCGATCATATGTCCAAACGAGATTTATGATAAAACAGGTAACAATGTAAACAATTAATATATATGCACATGTAAAGTCTGAATAACAGGAGGAAACTAACATGACAATGAGCGATCCAATCGCAGATATGCTTACAAGAATCCGTAACGCAAACACTGCAAAACATGACACAGTAGATGTTCCGGCATCCAAAATGAAAACTGCAATTGCTAACATCCTTGTTGATGAAGGATATATTGCAAAATATGATTTAGTTGAAGACGGAGTTGTTAAAACTCTTCATATCACACTGAAATACGGTGAAGACAAAAACGAAAAAATCATCACTGGTTTAAAGAGAATCTCCAAACCTGGTCTTCGTATCTACGCAGGTAAGGATCAGCTTCCAAAAGTTCTTGGTGGACTTGGAATCGCAATTCTTTCTACAAACAAAGGTGTTATTACTGATAAAGAAGCTCGTAAACTTCAGGTTGGCGGCGAAGTATTAGCATTCGTTTGGTAATTTGAACCAAGATTTTTTATAGAGAACAAACTGAAAACAGAGAGGATGAAACATCCTCTCCGATAATCTAAGTAAGGAGGACAAACATATGTCACGAATTGGTAGACTTCCGGTTGCTATTCCTGCAGGCGTAGAAGTAACTGTCGTTGAAGGCAACGTAGTAACTGTAAAAGGACCAAAAGGAACTCTCGAAAGAGCACTTCCTACAGAAATGGAAATCAAAGTCGAAGATGGTCATGTAGTAGTATCCAGACCAAACGACTTAAAGAAAATGAAATCTCTTCACGGTTTAACAAGAAGCTTGATCCACAACATGGTTGTTGGTGTAAGCGAAGGCTATACAAAAGAGCTTGAAGTTAACGGTGTAGGTTATAAAGCAGCAAAACAGGGCAAAAAGCTTGTGCTTAGCCTTGGATATTCTCATCCGGTAGAAATGGAAGATCCAGACGGAATCGAAACCAAAGTAGATGGTAACAAGATTATCGTATCCGGTATCAGCAAAGAAAAAGTCGGCCAGTTTGCAGCTGAGATCAGAGACAAGAGAAGACCTGAGCCATACAAAGGTAAAGGTATTAAGTATGTTGATGAAGTTATCAGACGTAAAGTTGGTAAGACTGGTAAGAAATAATTCAGGAGGGTGAGAAAATGGTAAATAAGGCATCTAGAGCGAAAATTCGTGAGAATAAGCATAGAAGATTACGTCATCATTTAAACGGAACTGCAACAACACCACGTTTAGCAGTATTTCGTTCCAACAAGCATATTTATGCTCAGATCATTGATGACACTGTAGGAAAAACTTTAGTATCTGCTTCTACTCTTCAGAAAGAAGTAAGAGCTGAGTTAGAGAACACTGATGATGTAGCAGCAGCTGCACATTTAGGAACCGTTATTGGTAAGAAAGCTGTTGAAGCTGGCATCGAAAGCGTTGTTTTCGACAGAGGAGGCTATATCTACCACGGTAAAGTTAAAGCACTGGCAGACGCAGCAAGAGAAGCTGGGCTGAAATTCTAATAAGGAGGAGCGAAACACATGAAACGTAATCTTATTGATGCTAGTCAGTTAGAGTTAGAAGATAAAGTAGTATCAATCAAGCGTGTTACCAAGGTTGTTAAAGGTGGTCGTAACTTCCGTTTCACAGCTTTAGTTGTTGTAGGTGACGGCAACGGACACGTTGGTGCAGGTTTAGGTAAAGCAGCCGAAATTCCTGAAGCGATCCGCAAAGGAAAAGAGGATGCTATTAAGAAATTAGTAACAGTAGCAAGAGACGAAAACAACTCTATTACACATGACTTCGTTGGAAAATACGGAAGCGCTGAAATGCTTCTGAAGAGAGCTCCGGAAGGTACTGGAGTTATCGCCGGCGGTCCTGCCCGTGCGGTAATCGAGTTAGCTGGTATCAAAAACATCCGTACAAAATGTATGGGATCCAGAAACAAACAGAACGTTGTTCTTGCAACAATCGAAGGCTTAAGACAGTTAAAAACTCCGGAAGAAGTTGCTAGACTTCGCGGAAAATCTGTTGATGAGATTCTGGCTTAAGGAGGAAATACAAAAATGGCAAACACATTAAAAGTTACATTAGTAAAATCTCCTATTGGTGCAGTTCCGAAACACAAAAAAACTGTTGCAGCTATGGGTCTTACAAAAATGCACAAAACAGTTGAAATGCCGGATAACGCAGCAACAAGAGGAATGATTCAGCAGGTACAGCACCTGGTAAAGGTTGAAGAAGCTTAATTGCGATTTAACCAGAGAGAATTCTGATATGGATCTGATATGAACCTGTTATTCGCAGAGAATGGCAGGAGCATACAGAAACATATTCAGACACAATACAATCTGAACTTATAGATTTGAAATAATAATAAGGAGGTGCCAACATGGAATTATCAAACTTAAGACCAGCAGAAGGTTCTAAGCACAGCGATAACTTCAGAAGAGGCCGTGGACATGGTTCTGGAAACGGTAAAACAGCCGGTAAAGGACACAAAGGACAGTTAGCTCGTTCCGGTCACAAGAAACCGGGATTTGAAGGTGGTCAGATGCCTTTATACAGACGTCTGCCTAAGAGAGGATTCAAAAACAGAAATACAAAAGAGATTATTGCAATCAACGTTGACGTACTGAACCGTTTTGAAGATGGTGCAGAAGTTACAGCAGAAAGCTTACTTGCAAGCGGTGCAATCTCCAAGATCGCTGATGGCGTTAAAATTCTTGGAAACGGTGAGCTGACAAAGAAACTTAATGTCAAAGTAAATGCTGTCAGCGAGACTGCAAAATCAAAAATTGAAGCTGCTGGTGGTACAGTAGAGGTGATCTAATGTTTGAAACTCTTAAAAATGTTTTTAGAGTGAAAGAAATGAGACGCAAGCTGTTGTATCTGATATGGATGATTTTTATCATCCGTATCGGCTGCCAGATTCCGGTACCGGGAGTTGACAGTGATTTCTTCAAACAGTGGTTCAGCAGCAATGCCGGTGATGCATTCAATTTCTTTGATGCATTTACCGGTGGTTCATTTGAAAGAATGTCAATTTTCGCATTAAACATCACACCATATATTACATCTTCCATTATCATTCAGCTTCTTACCATTGCAATTCCGGCACTGGAAGAAATGCAGAGAGATGGTGAAGAGGGAAGAAAGAAGATGACTGCGATCACACGTTATGTGACCGTAGGTCTTGCTTTATTTGAGTCAATCGCAATGGCAATCGGATTCGGACGTCAGGGTATGATTCCGAATCTGGACTTCTTTAAAGGTGTTGTAGTTGTTGCCTGCCTTACAGCCGGTTCAGCTATGCTGATGTGGCTCGGTGAGCGTATTACGGAAAAAGGCGTTGGAAATGGTATTTCCATCGTACTTACCATTAATATCATTTCCAGAGTACCAAGCGACCTGACATTACTGTATGAGAACTTTATTAAAGGAAAAACAATTGCAAAGGGTACTCTTGCAGGACTGATCATTGCAGCCGTTATTCTTCTGGTAGTAGTTCTGGTACTTATCCTTAACGGAGCAGAGAGAAGAATTCCGGTTCAGTATTCCAAGAAAATGGTTGGAAGAAAGCTGATGGGCGGTCAGTCCACCAATATTCCGCTGAAGGTTAACACCGCCGGTGTTATCCCGGTAATCTTTGCATCCTCCATTATGTCTTTCCCGGCTGTCATTGCGCAGTTAACAGGAAAAGGTAATGGTACAGGAATCGGAAGTGAGATTATTCGTGGTCTTTCTTCCAATAACTGGTGTAATCCGAAACAGCTCCAGTATACATGGGGATTGGTTCTTTACATCGTACTTTGTGTTTTCTTTGCATATTTCTATACTTCCATTACATTCAATCCTCTGGAAGTAGCAGATAATATCAAAAAGCAGGGTGGATTTATTCCGGGTATTCGTCCTGGAAAATCTACGTCAGACTATTTGACTAATATCTTAAATTATATTATATTTATAGGTGCAGTAGGTCTTATCATTGTGTGCGTGATTCCGTTCATCTTTAATGGTGTGTTCGGAGCGAATGTTTCATTCGGTGGTACATCTATCATCATTATTGTTGGTGTTATCCTCGAAACTGTGAAACAGATTGAGTCACAGCTTCTCGTACGTAATTACAAAGGCTTTCTGAACAATTAAAAATGAGAGGTTGTGGTGCATGGCATCACAGCCTTGATTTGCTAAAAAAGAAAACGGAGGGTATAACTTATGAAAATCATTATGTTGGGTGCACCGGGGGCAGGAAAAGGAACTCAGGCGAAGAAAATTGCTGCGAAATATCAGATTCCGCATATTTCTACCGGAGATATTTTCCGCGCAAACATTAAAAATGGAACAGAACTGGGTAAAAAAGCAAAAACTTATATGGATCAGGGACTTCTCGTACCTGATGAACTGACCTGTGATCTGGTTGTGGACAGAATACAACAGCCGGATGCAGCAAATGGTTATGTGCTGGATGGTTTTCCAAGAACAATTCCTCAGGCAGAGTGCTTAACAGAGGCTCTGAACAAACTGGGAAGTAAAGTTGATTATGCAATCGATGTGGATGTTCCGGATTCCAATATTGTAAACCGTATGTCCGGAAGACGTGCCTGCCTGAAATGTGGTGCTACTTATCATGTTGTACATGCAGCACCGAAGGTTGAGGGCGTTTGTGATACCTGTGGAGAGAAACTGGTGCTTCGTGATGATGACCAGCCTGAAACAGTTCAGAAACGTCTTAACGTATACCATGAGCAGACACAGCCGCTGATCGATTATTATACTAAAGAGGGAATTTTAAAATCAGTGGATGGTACAAAAGATCTTGAAGAAGTATTTGCAGATATTGTTGCCATCCTGGGAGAGTAATTGGGTGTTTTTAAACACCATCTGGAGGTAAAATGTCGGTTTCTATCAAGACAGAACATGAAATTGAACTTATGAGGGAGGCAGGTCATCTGCTTGAAAAAGTGCATGATGGTCTGATCCCTTACATTAAACCGGGAGTGAGCACAAAGGAGATTGACCGTATCGGAGAACAGATGATACGTGATCTGGGATGCATCCCGAATTTCCTGAACTACGGAGGGTTTCCGGCGTCATTCTGTATCAGTCTGAATGATGAGGTAGTTCATGGAATCCCGTCTGAAGAGAAGATCATTCAGGAGGGAGATCTTGTAAAGATTGATGCAGGTCTTATTTATAAAGGGTATCATTCTGATGCAGCGAGGACTTATGCTGTCGGTGAAGTTTCACCGCAGGCACGTAAGCTGATGGATGTGACCAGAGAGTGTTTCTTTGAGGGACTCAAGGCCGCACGTGCGGGAAATCATCTGAATGATATTTCCAAGGCAATCGGTGCTCATGCTGCCAAATATCATTATGGGATTGTCCGCGACCTGGTTGGACATGGAATCGGCACTCACCTTCATGAGGATCCGCAGATCCCGAATTTTCCGCAGAAGCGAAGAGGAGTTCGTCTGATGCCGGGTATGACACTTGCTGTAGAGCCTATGATCAATCTGGGACGTGCAGATGTGGCATGGCTGGATGATGAGTGGACTGTTGTAACTATGGATGGTTCTCTTTCTGCTCATTATGAGAATACGATTCTTATTACAGACGGAGATCCGGAGATTCTGACTCTTACGAAATAATTGGACGACATACAGGAGGTTTAAAATGTCAAAAGCAGATGTAATCGAAGTGGAAGGCACTGTTCTGGAAAAGCTGCCTAATGCGATGTTTAAAGTGGAACTGGAGAACAAACATGTGGTGCTTGCACATATCAGTGGTAAGTTACGTATGAATTTTATTCGTATTCTTCCCGGAGATAAAGTTACGATTGAACTGTCTCCGTATGATCTGTCTAAGGGCAGGATTATCTGGAGAGATAAGTAAGAAATATTGGACTGCAGTTGGTGCAGTGATGAGAAAGAGAGCTGGAGGGATCTGGTTCTCTTTTTTTGTGC
>CAUEAK010000066.1:0-9042 GCA_958454115.1 Blautia wexlerae | reverse complement strand
CTCTCACACAGATACTTCAGATCCCTTGCCAACGTCGCACTGTCGCAACTTACATACACAATCCTATCCGGGTTCATCTCAACCATGGTCTCCAGCAGAGTTTCATCACAGCCTTTTCTTGGCGGGTCTACAACGATAACATCTGCATAAACACCATTTTTCTTATACTCTCTTGGCAGCACTTCTTCTGCCTTACCCACAAAGAACTCTGTATTCTCCAGGCCATTAAGTTTCGCATTTTCTTTCGCATTCTCTATAGCTGCCGGAACAATTTCCACACCGCGGACAAATTTTGCTTTCTGTGCCAGGAACAGGGAAATGGTTCCGATCCCACAGTAGAGATCCCATACTGTCTCTTCCCCATGAAGATCTGCGTATTCCAGTGCCTTTGCATAAAGCTTCTGGGTCTGCATAGGATTTACCTGATAGAAAGACAGAGGAGAAATCTGATAGGAAATATCTCCGATCCTGTCTGTGATATATTCCTGACCCCAGAGCAGACGAATTTCCTCACCAAGGATTACATTACTGTGTTTCTTATTTACATTGATGGTGATGCTTGTCATTCCCGGAATCTCACACAGAGATTTTACAAGCAGCTCCTCTTTCGGAATCTTATTTCCGTTCAGAATCAGACAGACCATCACTTCTTTTGTGAAGTATCCGTAACGGATCAGGACATGGCGCACCAGCCCTTTGCCTGTTGCTTCATTATATGGTTCAATCCCGTATTTCTCCATATGTGCGATCACACGGTCCAGAACTTCTTTATTCTCAGCTACACCAAGTGCACAGTCACGGTTTTCGATAATATTGTGGGTTCTTCCCGCATAGAAACCTGTAACGATTTTTCCCTCTTTATTTCTGCCTACAGGAAACTGTGCCTTATTTCTGTAATGAAAAAGTTCATCCATGCCAATGATCGGCTCCATGGGGATATCTGTAAAGCCACCGATACGTTCCAGATGTCCCTTCACCTTATTTGTCTTAAATACAAGCTGTTGGTCATAGGAAAGTGCCTGAAGCTGGCATCCGCCACACTGACGGGCAAATTCGCACTTGGGCTCAACTCTGTACGGAGATGGCTTCAGCACCTCCATAAGACGTCCGTAACCATAATTTTTCTTTGCCTTGATAATTTTGGCTGTTACTGTATCTCCGATCACTGCGTCCTTGACAAAAACGGTGAAGCCATCGGCTTTTCCGATACCTTCACCGTCAATTCCGCAATCTTCTATCTCTAACGTAACAAGATCGTTCTTACGAAATTCCATAAAGATTACACCTCATCTGTTCTTCTTAAGTTGGATTCAAACAATTTATTATATCCAAGCCATTCTTTTTTGCTCTTGTTTGCTGCAAAAATCTCTGTGATGGTTTCCATTCTTGCATCTGTATTATCTGCAAGATTGAGGGCTACAGCCTCCACCAGTGCAGGTTTCTTCGGGGAACCGTATTCCAGTTCTCCATGGTGGGACAGGATACAATGAATCAGTTCATTCTTAAGCACCTCCGGGAATTCCGGTATCTGGCGTGCAAGATCATTGATCATCTGCGCTCCCATATAAATATGTCCCAGAAGCTGGCCTTCATCTGTATAATCATTTAACGGAAATGCAGATAATTCTTTTGTCTTTCCAATATCATGAAGAAGTGATGCTGTAATCAGTAAATCCCTGTTGATGACGGGGTATGCCTTTGACATATAATCGCAGAGTCTGGTCACTCCCAGAGTATGCTCCATCAGACCGCCGATAAATCCGTGATGTACTGTCTTCGCTGCAGAATGTCCTTCAAACGCTTTCACAAAAGCTTCATCTTCCACAAATAATTTCTTCAGAAGTGCAGACAGATAAGTATTCTCCACACTGTCAATAAATGCTCTCAGCTGGCTGTACATATCATCTGTGCTGTTCTCACTTACAGGAAGATAATCTGCAGGATCATATTCATCTTCAGCAGCCTTGCGCACACGCTTGATATTCAGCTGCATAGCCCCTGCAAAGCTGGTCACATCTCCCACAACATCTATATAATCCAGTGCATCAAAATCATCAATTCCAAGAGAATTCGGATCCCAGATCTTGCCATCTATGATTCCGGTTTTATCCTGTAGGATAATATTCTCATAGGGTTTTCCATTCTTCGTTACCGCAGACTGTTTCTGCTTGCACAGATAAATCCCATTAATTCTGTCTCCCTCATGTAACTCATTTAAAAAACGCATAAAGCCTGCCTCTCTATCCTTTATTTTTAGTATTATAACAATTCCACAAGAAAGAATCCCGCTTGTAGGATTCTCCGCCTGTCACTATCTCTCTCCAACTGTTACCTTATAATCTTTCTCCGCATACTCACCATCGGAATTTTTGCGAAGAACCGTTATGGTAAGATTTTCTCCCTGCTTTTTTGTCTGAAGATATGTATAGTAAGACTGCATACTCTCTGTGGGAGTTCCATCAATCTTACTTATGATATCTCCACACTGTATCCCTGCCTTCATCGCAGGAGATTCTTCTTGTGTACGCTCCACGTAAAGTCCCTGATCAATTCCCAGTTTTCTACATTGTGCCTGAGTTATCTCTGTTCCATAAATACCTGTATATCTGATTGTCTCTTTGTTAGCCAGATGTTCTACCAACGGAAGAATCTGCGAAATGGAAACTGCATGAATATTATCTCCATCGTTTTCATTCTTCTTCAGTATCATACCTGCCACATTTCCGTCAGAATCAAGCAGCACACCACTTCCATCTTCATTCCCCTGCACATCTGTAGCCAACACATTATACTCCGTATCCGCTACCGATAGTTTTTCAGAAACAGAAGTGATCATTCCATAAACCACCGCATCACTGTCACCGGCAGGACTTCCGATAGCAATTACTATATCGCTCTGTCCCAGTTTCTTTGTGTCTGTCAGATCAGATACCACGATACCTTCTCTTGTACTGTCATTGAGAAGATTTTTTCTCACAGTTGCAACTGCGAATCCGGAATCTGCATCTCCCCTGCATATCTCTCCCTGCACTGTCGAACCATCTGCAAAAGTCACCTGCAGTTCCTGCAGATTTTCCAGTTCTTCCTCATAGGTCAGGATATAAAATTGTGTCTCTGTTTCAAGAAAGACAAGACCTTCCGTATCTTCCTGCTGCAAATAAGAATTATTCAGCAAATCCTCATCCTTTGAAATTCCTCTCACGTTTACAAGAGATTTTCGGGATTTTTGGGAAACCTTCAGCACTTCCCTATACACCTCCTGACGCATTGCCAGAAGACTCTTCTCCTCTTTTTCAGAAACTGAAGCGACAGATTCCCTCTCTGTTGCCTGTTCTTCAGATATCGTCTCCGCTACATCCGATCCTGTCAGTTCGATTTTCTGCTGTGTATTCTCTTCTCTGTCCGCCATAACCGGAAACACACTGGCAAAGGTTACGGCTGCGCAGCCTCCAAACAAAACGCCACATCCTGCTATCATAAGCAGCCTGCGCAACAGACTGCCATTCTCTTTTGGCTGTTTTTTTACCGTTTCTTTTATAAACTGATATTCCTGTGTGTCCATTTTGTTTTTTTTCATACCTGATTCTCCTGCCGCACTCCATTCAGGATAACTGCCCAGTGTCATACAAAACAGCAATCTGCCAAACAGTTACCATTCAGGTTCAATATCGCTTGTATTCAAACAAATTATATCGTAACAATCTACACATTATTTTAACAAAAAGATATGAATTTTTTATGAATATACTATAAGTAATTTCCCACAGTACAAAAAAGAAGCTCCTACTGAAACACTTATCGTATCAGCGAAACACTGCAGCTCAGGTTATTATGATGACACAAAAAAACGGTTTAAATGCACATATAATAGCATTCAAACCGTTTCTTATGCGGAAGATGGGACTTGAACCCACACGAGCGCAATGCTCACAAGATCCTTAGTCTTGCTCGTCTGCCAGTTCCGACACTTCCGCATATCGCATTTCTGTTATAAGTTTTACTTATTGTTGCGACAATTGGTACTATACCAAAAACTATATAAACTGTCAATAGCTTTTTTGAATTTTTTTTATTTTTTTTGTAAAAACTATCATTTTTATGTATTTCTATCCTTTTTGCTTTCCATAGATTTCAAAATCATATATAATAGGAAAAGTATTTGTAACTGCTTATTTCACAGTAACACAGTTACAATTATGTTACTGTTCACACACCACTATTCCGCGAGGTGTTTTGGCATGAATATGCCAAAATCCCGAGACATACAAGCCAAAATTCCATTGCCGCAGGCAATCTGGAATGAATTTTGGCTACGTTACTGTGAACGGAGTGAACAGTAACACAATTATTTTTTTAGAATTGCTATAATCCCGGAGTACATTTCCATAACAAAAAATGCTATAATATCAGGGACAGCAAATTATAAAGATATCTATCAGGAGATTTAAACAGACAATGAATCAGAAAGCATATAAAGCACTTGAATATTATAAAATCATCAATATGCTGACAGACAAGGCTTCCTCTTCCATGGGAAAAGAAATCTGCCGGAAGCTGGAACCATCCACAGATATTGATGAAATCCGACATATGCAGACTCAGACCAGAGATGCACTTACCCGTCTTTTCCAGAAAGGAAATATTTCCTTTGGCAGCGTCAAAGATGTGCGTGGTTCTCTGAAACGTCTGGAAATCGGAAGTTCTCTGGGGATTGGTGAACTTCTTGCCATCTGCAGCCTTCTTGAGAACACCAATCGTGTCAAAGCTTATTCCAGAAGTGAGCGCGGTGATTCTCTCCCGGACTCTCTGGACGGGATGTTCGAGGCACTGGAACCACTGACTCCTCTTACAACAGAGATCCGCAGATGCATCCTCTCAGAAGATGAGATCAGTGATGATGCAAGCAGCAACCTCCGCCAGATTCGAAGAAACATGAAGATTACCGGAGACAGGATCCATACACAGCTCTCCTCTCTCGTAAACGGAAGTGCCCGCAATTATCTGCAGGATTCCGTTATTACCATGAGAAACGGACGCTACTGCATTCCGGTCAAGGCAGAATACAAAGGACAGGTTCCGGGTATGGTACACGATCAGTCCTCCACAGGTTCTACTTTATTTATCGAACCTATGGCAATCGTAAAACTAAATAATGACATCCGCGAGCTGGAACTGGAAGAACAAAAAGAGATTGAAGTAATCCTTTCCACCCTGAGCCAGCAAACTGCAGAACAGACCGACTCTATCCGCGCAGATCTTAATATCATGGTACAGCTTGACGTCATTTTTGCCAGAGCATCCCTTGCCATGGATATGAATGCAACAGAACCAATCTTCAATGATGAAGGACGCATCCGTCTGAAACAGGCACGCCACCCTCTCATTGATAAGAAGAAAGCTGTTCCCATTGATATCCGTCTCGGCGATGATTTCGACTTGCTTGTTATCACCGGTCCGAACACCGGTGGTAAAACTGTATCTTTAAAGACTGTCGGACTTCTCACTCTCATGGGCCAGTCCGGTCTTCATATTCCCACACTGGACCGCTCAGAGCTTGCACTGTTTGAAGAAGTTTATGCTGATATCGGTGATGAACAGAGTATTGAACAGTCATTAAGTACATTCTCCTCACATATGACCAACGTGGTTTCTTTCCTGAAAAAAGCCAACCGTCACTCTCTTGTCCTTTTCGATGAGCTCGGTGCAGGTACAGATCCGACAGAGGGTGCTGCCCTTGCCATTGCGATCCTTTCCCATCTTCATGAACAGGGAATCCGCACTATGGCAACCACCCATTACAGTGAGCTGAAGGTATATGCACTCTCCACCTCAGGTGTAGAAAATGCCTGCTGCGAATTTGACGTGGAAACGCTCCGCCCGACCTACCGCCTGCTGATCGGTGTTCCCGGGAAAAGTAATGCATTCGCCATTTCTTCCAAGCTTGGACTTCCGGACTATATCATCGATAAGGCCAAAGAACAGATCAGTGAACAGGATGAATCTTTCGAAGATGTTCTCAGTTCCCTGGAAAGCAGCCGTATAACTATTGAAAATGAACGCCGCGAGATTGAACAGTATAAACAGGAAATTGCCTCTCTGAAATCCGAAATGGAATCCAAGCAGGAGAAGTTGAACGAGCAGCGAGACCGCATCATCCGTCAGGCCAATGAGGAAGCTCATGCAGTTCTCCGCGAAGCCAAGGAATATGCAGACCAGACTATGAAGATGTTCCACAAATTCCAGAAAGACCATGTGGATCTCTCTGCTGTGGAAAAAGAACGCCAGAATCTGCGCAAACATATGAATAAAGCAGAGAAAGGCATGACTCAGAAAACTGCTGCAAAGAAACCGAAGAAGGAACTCACAGCCAAAGATATCTCCCTCGGAGATGCAGTTAAGGTTCTCAGCATGAATCTGAAAGGTACTGTCAGCAGCCGTCCGGACAACAAAGGTTTCCTCTTCGTTCAGATGGGTATCATCCGTTCCAAGGTTCACATCTCTGATCTGGAACTGATCGATGAAGCAGAGATCACCACACCAACCATGCAGCGTACAGGTGCAGGTAAAATCCGCATGTCAAAAGCAGCCCATGTATCCACAGAGATCAACCTGCTTGGCAAAACGGTAGATGAAGCAGTTGCAGAGCTTGACAAATATCTGGATGATGCTTATATCGCTCATCTGAAATCTGTCCGTATTGTTCATGGTAAAGGAACCGGTGCTCTAAGAAAAGGTGTACACAATTATCTGAAGCGCCAGAAGCATGTGGAATCCTTCCGCCTTGGAGAATTCGGCGAAGGAGATGCAGGTGTTACTATTGTAGAATTTAAGAAATAGGAGGGACCGCCATGGTTTCCAAACAGAAAATCCTTATTGTTGATGATGATAACAATATCGCAGAGCTTATTGCCCTGTATCTTACCAAAGAATGCTTCGAGACAAAAATCGTAAATGACGGAGAAGAAGCGTTAAGGGAATTTGCCTCCTTCCGCCCGGATCTGATCATTCTGGATCTGATGCTTCCGGGAATTGACGGTTATCAGGTATGTCGTGAAATCCGACATACCTCTGATGTTCCCATCATTATGCTTTCCGCAAAAGGCGAAACCTTTGACAAGGTTCTCGGACTTGAACTGGGTGCAGATGACTATATGATCAAACCCTTTGATTCCAAGGAACTGGTTGCCCGTGTACGTGCTGTCCTGCGCCGTTTCCAGGTTAAACAGCCATCGCCTTCTTCCAGTGAAAAATGTGTTACTTACCCGGATCTGACCGTTAATCTGACAAACTATTCAGTCACATACATGGGTCGTCAGGTTGATATGCCGCCAAAGGAACTGGAACTTCTCTATTTCCTTGCAGCATCACCAAACCAGGTATTTACCCGTGAACAGCTTCTGGATCATATCTGGGGTTACGAATACATCGGTGATACCCGTACTGTAGACGTTCATATCAAACGTCTTCGTGAAAAGATCAAAGACAATCCTCACTGGTCCATTGCCACCGTATGGGGAATCGGATACAAATTTGAGGTAAAAAATCCATGAAACAGCATCATCTTTCCACAAAATTCCTGAGATTTTATATTCTCATCGGAATTTTGGGATTTTTCCTCATAACCCTCGGCGGTTCTTATATGGTGGAAAAGCATCTGGAACACTCTTTAAGTGCCGCACTCTATACAGAAGCGCACAATATTGCATCTAACGAAGCAGTTAAAGGCAATATCTCTTCCAGTACAGTAGATACTCTTCAGGAACACTTATGTGCAATTTCCGATTTTCAGGATGCTGTATTGTGGATCATCAACAGTAACGGTGAAATCATTGTAAGTACACAGAAAAATATTGATGTCCGGGATCCAATCCCACTGGAAGAATTCGATGCTTCCAAATGGGGAAGCAACTATTATCAGATTGGAAAGTTTTATGGTTTCTTTAAAACAGATCATTTGAGTGTTATTGCCCCGATCACCTCTGATATGGAAACCAAAGGTTACGTGGCAATCCATTATTCGATGACAAACCTTTATCAGAGCCGAAGCAGTATTCTTTTTATCATGCAGGTAATCTTTCTCCTGTGCTATGCAGCCACCAGTCTTCTGCTCTGGGCTTACAGCCACTACATACGTAAGCCCCTGGCCAGGATCATGAAAGGTGCCAGTGAATATGCAGGAGGTAATCTTGCATATAAAATAGACGTTACTTCTGATGATGAAATGGGATATCTTGCCAAAACTCTGAATTATATGTCCGATGAACTGAACAAAAACGGAGAATATCAGCGTAAATTCATTGCAAATGTCTCTCATGATTTCCGTTCTCCCCTTACCTCCATCAAGGGATATGTCAATGCCATACTGGACGGTACCATCCCCTATGAGATGCAGGAACGGTATCTGAAGATCATCGCTTTTGAATCTGAACGTCTTGAAAAACTCACCCGCAGTCTTCTGACTCTGAATGAACTGGATATGAAAAAACGGATGATGCACATTCAGCGTTTTGATATCAATGATACCATCAAAAACACAGCAGCTACATTTGAAGGCATCTGCACCAGCCGCCAGATCCGTCTGGAGCTGCTTCTCTCCGGACATGAACTTTATGTCAGAGCTGATATGGAACAGATTCAGCAGGTTCTTTACAACCTTCTTGATAATGCCATTAAATTCAGCAATGATAATTCCTCTGTTCAGATTGAAACAACTGTAAAAAGCGGTAAGGTCTTCGTTTCTGTAAAAGATTACGGAACCGGCATTCCCAAAGAAAGCCTGGGCAAAATCTGGGATCGTTTCTACAAAATTGATGCATCCCGCGGAAAAGACCGTAAAGGCACCGGACTCGGACTCTCTATAGTCAAAGAGATCATCAATGCACATAACCAGAATATTGATGTGATCAGTACAGAAGGTGTGGGAACCGAATTTATCTTTACTCTGGAGAAAACGAAATAAATTTCTTTCACTTGAAAAATATTGTCTTAAATATACCTGTAACAACCCTCTTACCTGGAGCGTGTCTGAGAGGACTGCTATAA
>CAUEAK010000065.1:0-9149 GCA_958454115.1 Blautia wexlerae | reverse complement strand
AATTGTAAAAAGGCTCAAAATTTTCTGGAAAAGCACCAACACCCTGTCCCGGACATAAACTATATAGAAATCCCCTTCGAGGTAGCGATTTGAAGGCCTTTCAAAAACCTTTGTCCATATCCCAGGAAAAATATTATCTTCAAAAATATCAGGAGGGTGATTCTCAGGCAAAGAATATCCTGATCGAGCATAATCTGCGGCTGGTAGCACATGTGGTCAAAAAATATCAGGGAACCGGTGAGGATACAGATGATCTGATCTCTATTGGAACCATCGGACTGATCAAGGCTGTCACAACCTTTAATCCCCAGAAGGCTTCCCGGTTATCCACCTATGCTGCCAGATGTATAGAAAATGAACTGCTGATGTATTTTCGTGCTAAGAAAAAGCATTCAAAAGAAGTGTCCCTATATGAACCCATAGGAACAGATAAAGAAGGAAATGAGATTAATCTGTTAGATGTGATCGAGAGTGCACCTGTAGATATTGTAGAAGACTGCTATATCCGCGAAAATACCGACTATCTTCTACGCTCTCTGAAAAAAGTCCTGTCAGATAAGGAATATCAGGTGATCTGCTGCAGATATGGGCTCTTTGGCATGGAGGAAGAAACTCAGCGGGAAATTGCCCGAAAACTGTGTATCAGCCGCTCTTATGTCTCCAGGATCGAAAAAACTGCTCTGCAAAAGCTTCGAGGCCTTTTCCCGCAAATGCAGTAAACGCAGCCAACAAATTTAACGTTGGCTGCGTTTATTAATCACTCTGCTCTTCTTAACAGATCGTAAACCTGGATTTCGGTTCCCAGGTCGATAAACAGCTTCTGCTGTGCATGAGGCGCGCTCTCCATGGAATTGCCTTCCTCATCATAAATTCCCTTCACAGTGACAGCTACATTCTGTCCGTCCGGTTTCATAATTTCAATTGTCTCACCTACAGAGAATTTATTTCTCTGAGTGATCTGCGCATAACCCCGTTCATCCACTGCCTCAGCAAATCCCAGATACGTATATTCCTTCTGATAAGTATTATTATCATAAATCTGTGTATTCTCATCCGGTTTTCCATAGAAGAATCCGGTTGTAAACTGTCTGTAGGTACAGTTGGAAATCTGTTCCTGGTACCATGGCATATTTGCCTGATATTTCTCAGGGCTCTCCATATAGTCGTCTATTGCCTTGCGGTAAGTTCTGGCAACTGTTGCGACATAGAGAGCGGTTTTCATACGGCCTTCTATCTTCAGACTGTCGATTCCGCTGTTAATGATATCGTCCATATGCTCGATCATGCAGAGATCCTTGGAATTAAAGATATAGGTTCCTCTTTCATTTTCAAATACCGGCATATATTCTCCCGGACGTTTCTCCTCAACAATGGAATATTTCCAGCGGCAGGGATGGGTACAGGCTCCCTGGTTGGCATCACGTCCTGCCAGATAATTACTGAGCAGACATCTTCCGGAATAGGAAATGCACATAGCACCATGGATGAATGTTTCAATCTCCATATCCTCCGGAATATGCTCTCTGATCTCTTTAATCTCCGCAAGCGAAAGCTCTCTGGCTGTTACCACACGCTTTGCTCCCAGATTGTACCAGAAACGATATGTCTCATAGTTAGTATTGTTTGCCTGTGTACTGATATGACGTTCGATTTCCGGGCATATTTCCTTTGCATACATATAGATTCCCGGGTCTGCAATGATCAGTGCATCCGGCTTCAGTTCTTTCAGTTCTGTCAGATATTCCCTCACACCCGGCAGATCATAATTATGGGCCAGAATATTTACAGTCACATAAACTTTCACTCCATGTTCATGGGCAAAAGCGATTCCTTCCTTCATATCTTCATGGGAAAAGTTCTTTGCTTTGGCACGAAGTCCAAAGGCTTCTCCACCGATATATACTGCATCTGCTCCGAAAATAACAGCAATCTTCAACACCTCAAGACTGCTAGCCGGAACCAGCAATTCTATTTTTCTCATATTGTTCACTCCTGTTTCACACTGACTGTAACTCCGTCTCCCAGGGGAATGATCGAAGTTATCAGGGATGGATTATGTTTCAGTTCATACAGATACTCACGCATTCTCTTATATATGGTTCTGTTTCTGCGCTCTACCAGATAATGGGACTCTATGATATCTCCCTCCTGAAGCACATTGTCAGAGATGAGAACACCGCCATTTTTCATAAGACGCATCACATCCGGCAACCAGTTGATATACTGTCCCTTTGCAGCATCCATAAAAATCATGTCAAACGAATCTTCCAGTTCTTTTAATATCTGTCCTGCGTCTCCCTCAAGCAGAGTAATCTGCGCTTCCCGTCCGGCTCTCCTGAAATTCTCTTTTGCGATGGGGATTCTCTTCTCATAATTCTCGATCGTTACGATTTCAAGATCCTCCGGACCATATTCACACATAAGAAGTGTGGAGAAGCCAATGGCTGTCCCCACCTCCAGAATACGCTTCGGCCGGTTTACAGCCAGAAACATTTTTATAAAGCTCTGCATTTCTCTCCGGATGATCGGCACCCGTTCCCTGATGGCATACTGCTCCAATTCTTCAAGAAACGGTGTATTTCCCATATCCAGTGAATTAATATAGGTACGCATCCGCTCGTCAACTATCACGAATCACTTACCCCTTCCTGTTCATCATCACCTGCCAGAATTCCCATGATACGATTAGGTGTATATGCTGTACTTAACAGATACGTTCCGGCCTGAAGCTTTCCATGATAAGTGGACAGTCTCTCCTGAACATAAAATACCGTTGCACTCTTGACCAGACCTTTTTTCTGAAGAGTTTTGGCAATCTTGTACAAGGAAGTATCTTCCTTGATCACCACTGTAACTTCCTGTCCTTCTCCGGGACTCATGGCCTGCTGATTAAAGACATCATGTCCAAACTGATAAGAAGCCTTTCCTACCCAGAAAAGTAAAACTATCACACATATATAAAGTACGATCTTAAAAAACGTTCCTGCAACAACAACACCTGCTGCACCTGCACGTTCCCTGGTATCACTCATAAGCTATTTCCTTTCTGTATGTCAGGCGGATAAAGTCATCCGCTCAGTTATCTGCTCACAGCAGGATAACTGTTTTACAGTTTATCTGATCACATTCCCGGGACATCTATATCAATACCTTCTCCCAGTTTTATACAGATTCTCTGCATCATTTTACACAAAGCAAGCTCCGCATCCAGATACGCATTCACTTCCGGGTGTCTGCGAAGCTCTGCGGATTCTTTTCCCATCTGCTCTACAACTTCAAACAGATTATCGGAATCACATTCATTCTGGACTTTATAATTATCTGCCCTGAATGTATCCACACGTGCCTTCAGTTCGGGCTTCTTTTTCAGGATATCACTCTGCTTCTGAAATTCCAGATATTCAGGGCTCTCCTTTATAGCCTCCAGAAGCCCTTTAATACTTTCCTCTATTGTATTTGGTTCCATTTTATGCCTCCATGATAATAGGCAGGATCATAGGACTTCTCTTGGTACGTTTCCATAAAAATTCACTGAGCGCATCCTTCACAACTGTCTTAATCTTGCCCCAGTCCGTAATATTACGTTCCAGACAGGAATCCAGTGCATTCTCTACCACTTCTCTTGCACCATCCATCAGATCCTCAGATTCCCTCACATATACGAAGCCTCTGGAAACAATGTCCGGTCCTGCAAGAATCACATTGCTGTGGCGTTCCAACGTAACCACAACGATCATAATTCCATCTTCTGCAAGATGCTGACGGTCACGAAGAACGATATTTCCTACATCTCCTACACCAAGTCCGTCTACCAGGATTGCTCCTGTGTGTACAGTGCCTGTTACTTGTGCACTCTGGCTGTCAAGCTCCAGAATATTTCCGGATGCAAGGACAAAGATATTCTCTTTGGGGATTCCAAGTTCCTCAACTACATTTTTCTGTGCGGTCAGATGTCTGTATTCACCATGAACAGGGATTGCATATTTCGGTTTTACCAGAGAATAGATCAGCTTGATTTCTTCCTGGCAGGCATGTCCGGAAACATGGACATCCTGGAAAATAACCTTCGCACCCTTCATGGAAAGCTCATTGATAACCTTGGATACCGCTTTCTCATTTCCCGGAATCGGATTGGAACTGAAAATAATAGTATCATTCGGTTTGATCACTATTTTCTTATGGATGTTTGCAGCCATACGGGAAAGAGCTGCCATGGATTCACCCTGGCTTCCTGTTGTGATCAGCACTACCTGTTCATCCGGGTAATTCTTAACCTGATCGATCTCAATCAGAGTCTGATCCGGAATGCGAAGGTATCCAAGCTCTGCTGCAGTTGTGATAACATTTACCATACTGCGGCCCTCTACTGCAACCTTGCGTCCGAAACGATAAGCTGTGTTAATGATCTGCTGTACGCGGTCTACATTGGATGCAAAAGTGGCAATAATGATTCTGTTTGTCTTATATTCATTGAAAAGATTATCAAACACATGTCCCACAGAACGTTCAGACATGGTAAATCCGGTTCTCTCTGCATTAGTACTGTCACACATCAGTGCCAGTACTCCCTTTCTTCCAATCTCTGCAAAACGCTGCAAATCAATGGCATCTCCGAATACAGGAGTATAATCTACTTTAAAGTCGCCGGTATGCACTACGATGCCTGCCGGAGAATAGATCGCAAGTGCAGATGCATCCTGGATACTATGGTTTGTCTTGATAAATTCAATTGAAAAATCACCAAGATTAATGACCTGTCCATGCCTTACTTCCTTTAACTTGGTAGTATTGGTCATATTATGCTCTTTCAGCTTATTTGCAATAAGGGCAATGGTCAGCTTCGTGGAATAAACAGGGACATTTACATCTTTGAGTACATACGGCAGCGCACCGATATGGTCCTCATGTCCATGAGTGATCACAAAGCCTTTTACTTTGGAAATATTCTCTTTTAAATAGGTGACATCCGGAATGACAAGGTCAATTCCGAGCATATCATCTTCCGGGAAAGCAAGACCGCAGTCTACCACAACAATGCTGTCTTCATATTCAAATGCTGTGATATTCATTCCAATCTGTTCCAGACCACCCAGAGGAATGATCTTTAATTTAGATGTTGGTTTCTTCGGTCTGCGGGAAGAATTCTTTATCGCAGCCTTAAATGGTACCTGTATTCCGTTCTTCTCTTTATCTGCCGGAGCCTTGCGGTCCTGCATTGGTTTTCTTCCATAAGAGTTTCTGTGCTGTGGTTTATATTTATAATTCTTCGGTCTGTTGTATGGCCTCTTCTGACCATGTCCGAACTGTCCGTCATGATTTTCACGCGCTTCATTATTAAACTGGTTGTTATTTTCGTTACTCAAGTACTACACCTCCATGCTACATTTCAAGGTCTACGTCATCTAACATTTGTTCAAATACTTTAAAAACAGCCTGCATCTCATCCTCGTCCTCGACCATTTCATAGCAGGCTTCCTGACTGTCATCCTCTGACACGTCTTTAAAAATATAGGCTGTCGCCTCATCATCCTGAGAATCAGATACCAGAAGATATGCAACTCCTCCGATCCTGGTCTGCTCCTCTACATAAAACTCCGCTTCTGTTCCGTCCTCAAGCTGAAATTTAATTTTCTCCATCTTATTAATCTCCTAACAGGACAGGGAATCCAGATATCCCTGCAAAATAAAAACAGCAGCCAGCTGATCCAGATACTGCTTGCGGTTCTCTCTGCGCACACTGGCTTCCATTAAAGTACGATTGGCTTCTACTGTTGTCAGACGCTCGTCCCACATGATCACTTCAAGACCTGTACGTCTCTCCAGCATTTCTTTAAATTCCAGTGATTTTTGGGCACGTTCTCCAATCGTATTGTTCATGTTCTTCGGATATCCAAGCACGATCTTCTCCACGTGATATTCCGAAACAAGTTCTTCAATACGGGCAAGTGTCTGGCGCAGGTGGTTCTCCTGTTTACGCCAGATCGTCTCTACACCCTGAGCGGTGATCCCCAACGGATCACTGATAGCTACACCGACTGTTTTTGATCCATAATCTAATCCCAGAACCCTCATATCAGCGTTCCCAGGATTTGTTCTTAATATACTCGTTTAAAAGTTCCTCTACCAGTTCGTCGCGCTCTACCTTCATGATCATGCTTCTTGCGCCCTTATGACTGGTGATGTAAGTAGGATCTCCGGACATAATATATCCAACGATCTGATTGACCGGATTGTATCCTTTCTCATCCATTGCTGTGTAAACGAGATCCAGGACTTCTTTTACCTGAAGTTCCTGGTCTGGTTTTGTTCTGAAATATTGGGTATTACCCAGATTGTTCTCTGCCATTTTATTCACGTCCTTACCTGATTTATTGTCGCAAAGCCTTCTTAGTAATTCTGCTTTGCTATGTATTGCAAATTTCGTATACAATACACATATTTTCTTCTATATTTTAATATAATTTCACGTATTGTGCAACCGCAAATTTATTGATGATTATTCGTTACTGTTCACACACGTTACTGTTCACTCCGTTCTCAGTAACATAGCCAAAATTCATTCCAGATTGCCTGCGGCAATGGAATTTTGGCTTGTATGTCTCGGGATTTTGGCATATTCATGCCAAAACACCTCGCGGGATAGTGGTGTGTGAACAGTAACTCACACACCACTATTCCGCTGAGAATGAAGTGAACTGTAACTATTCTACTCCCAGAACCTCACCTGTTAATGTATGTTCTTCCAGGAATTCTTCAGCTTTTACAGTAATGATGTCATTCACACTGTAGTTGTCCTGTTTTTTCACTGCTGTTTTAATATATTCCATACTGTGGCCGATATACCACTGCTCTCCGTTAATCTCTACTTCTTCCTCAAGAAGTACTTTCAGTTCACCGCCGAGCATGGATTTCTCATATTCTTTCGCATGCTGTTCATTTAAAGCAAGCATCTTGTCACTTCTGACCGCTTTCTGTGCTTCAGTGAGCTGTCCGGACATGGCTGCAGCCTTTGTTCCATGGCGGCGGGAATATTTGAAAATATGAGTTTCATAAAAATGAATGCTCTCTACGAAATCATAGGAATCCTGAAAATCTTCTTCTGTTTCCATCGGAAAACCAACGATCACATCTGTGGTAAGTGCAGGATTTCCCAGATATTTTCTCAGAAGCCCGCATTTCTCTGCATATTCTGCGCTTCTGTATCTGCGATTCATTCGCTCCAGTGTGGTATCACATCCGCTCTGCAAGGACAGATGGAAATGCGGACACATTTTCGGCAATGCGGCAATGCTCTGCACAAATTCTTCTGTGATGATTCCCGGTTCCAGGGAGCCCAGACGGATTCGTTCGATTCCTTCTACCTCATGTACTGCCCGGATCAGGGAAAGCAGTGTTTCTTTCTCTTCTGCCGGGAAATCTACACCATAAGAGCTTAAATGAATTCCTGTCAGAACGACTTCCTTGTATCCTTTTGCTGCAAGTGCATGAACCTCATCCATTACATGCGCGATCTTACGGCTTCTGACACGACCTCTTGCATAAGGAATGATACAGTAAGTACAGAATTGATTACAGCCGTCCTGAACTTTGATATATGCGCGTACATGCTCTGCTGTATGATCAATTGCCAGTTCTTCATATTCTTTTGTCTGGTTGATCTTGAGCACATGTTTCTGTTTGGTGTGCTGTTGCTCATATTCCTCGAGTACCTGGACAATATTTCCCTTCTGATTGTTTCCAAGGATCAGGTCTACAGCCTCATCTTTATCCAGTTTCCCTTCATCTGTCTGTACATAACATCCGGCTGCGATCACGATAGCATCCGGGTTCATTTTCTTTGCTTTGTGCAGCATCTGTCTGGATTTACGGTCTGCAATGTTGGTTACTGTACAGGTATTAATTAAATATACATCAGCCCCCGGTTCAAAAGGTACGATCTCGTAGCCCGCTTCTTCCAGAAGCTGCTGCATGGCTTCTACTTCATAGGCGTTTACTTTACATCCTAAGTTGTGAAGTGCAACTTTTTTTCCCATTCTTTCCTCCTAATTGATTTTTCTGTTTTTATAATTCTATACCTGCATACTCATTTTCTGTAGTCTGGACTTTGTATACATGCTGACATTTCGAAAACTTATATGCTTACAGAATAGATTTTGTTTTCGCTTTAGTTATTGTTCATTTTCTACAAAACAGTCTGATATTTTAGCACTGTTCTACATTTTCACTAAATCTTTCTGGAAATTTTATCCGTTTTCACCTTGACTTTTATGGTCTCTGCCGTTAAGATGAAAACTGTAAGCTGACAGACAATCAGGTCAGCAAATAACTATTATTAAGGGAGGTTCTCATAATGAAAACAGTTAAAATTTCACTGAACTCTATCGATAAAGTGAAAGCGTTCGTTAATGAAATCAGCAAATTCGACTGCGATTTCGATTTAGTATCCGGAAGATATGTAATCGACGCAAAATCTATCATGGGTATTTTCAGCCTTGATTTATCCAAACCAATTGATTTAAACGTCCACGCTGATGGCGCTGCTCTTGATACCGTTATGGCAATCGTAGGCAAATACGTTACAGAATAATTTTTTCGCAGTCATTGAGGAACTGTTTACCAGTTCCTCTTTTTTTGTATACCAGAGTTTCAAGTTCAAACATAAGGAAGTAGCGTCAGCAGATTCCGAATGTTTGTAATCGATATTAATCAATCTCAATAATCTCAACAGTCTCCAGCGCTGTCTTCATGAGTTCGTCAATTTTTTCTTCCAGTTTTGTTTCAGAACGGTGGATCACGTTCAGGTTTGGTTTGGTAACCGGATGTTTTGCCACGAAAATAGTACAACAGTCTTCGAATGGCTGAATGGATGTTTCATAGGTTCCGATTTCCCAAGATCTTTCTACGATTTCCTGTTTGTCGAATCCGATAACCGGACGGTATACAGGGAGTGTGCAGACTTCGTTTGTTGCTGCAAGGCTCTGCAGGGTCTGGCTGGCAACCTGACCGATGCTTTCTCCAGTGATCAGACCGAGACATCTGCTTTCTTTTGCGAAATGCTCTGCAATACGCATCATGTAACGACGCATAATGATAGTCAGCTCATCGTGCGGACACTGGTCGTAAATATAGAGCTGGATATCTGTGAAGTT
>CAUEAK010000064.1:0-9326 GCA_958454115.1 Blautia wexlerae | reverse complement strand
CGATTGCTGCTGTAAGTCCTCTGGTTTCTACCATTCCTAATGCTTCCTGTGTCATAACTTTTTCCTCCTTATGAGATACTGTTTCCTTTATCTGTTCTTTCTGGGATTCTGTTTTATTTGCTGTTTCTGCCGCCGTATCTGCCGTCTGAGCTTTTACTTCCGGTTTTGAAGAAGTTTTTGCTTTCGTTCTTCTTGGAGCGGCTGCCTTTTTAGGGGCATTTTTATCTGCTTCCGGTTTCTTCTCTTCAGCCATTATTCATCCCCCTGATTGTTCTTCCAGCGACTTGCACTTAATTCCACCATTCTGACGATTTCTTCATGAGGACGTGCAATTACTGCATAACTTACCGGTTTCTTGATCGCACCTGTCGCTGCTGCATTTACTGCTTCTGTAACGGCAGATACATCGCCTTCAACTATAATAGTAACCAGTCGTCCGCCCAGCTTACGTTCCCATGACGCCAGCTCAACGTCTGCAGTTTTGCACATGATGTCCAGTGCATCGATTGCTGCAACGACACCAGTGATTTCTATAAATCCATATGATTTACTCATGAGCGAACTCCTTTTTTATACTTCTCAATCTGCTGGTCAGATGCTTGGAAGGATTTTCTCTACGTCTGTATGAGGTCTCGGAATTACATGAGTAGCAACTAATTCGCCAAGTCTGGATGCTGCTGCGCTTCCGCTTTCTACTGCTGCCTTAACAGCTCCTACGTCTCCGCGTACCATAACTGTTACAAGTCCGGATCCGATCTTCTCTGTTCCTACTAATGCTACTTCAGCTGCTTTTGTCATTGCATCAGCTGCTTCAATTGCTGCTGTAAGTCCTCTGGTTTCTACCATTCCTAATGCTTCCTGTGCCATTTCTGCTTCCTCCTGAATCTACAAATAAATATCTGATTATATTTTAACTGATGCCCAATGGATATGCAACTGCTAATCCTTATCCAGGGCGCTGATCTTCAGCATTTTTTCCGTTCCCTCTTCCGGGTTCGGGATCACATAATGCTGTACCACACCAGTCATTCTGTTTGCAACTTCCATGCCTGCTTCCACAGCCGCTGTAACATCAGTTACACTTCCTCTGAATTTAATGCAGACAAGGAGCGGTACCGGCAGGCTGTCAGCATTGGCTGGTTTGTTTTTATCAAAAACCTCCAGGCGGACATTTGCTGCCTTACATCCGGCATCGCCTGCTACAAAGGCTGTCGCCAACCCGAATACCTCTAAAATTCCTACAGCTTCTGCCATTTCTTTTCTCCTCTATTGCCAGGCTTATTATTTGTTGCTACTGTTCACTCCATTCTCAGCAATACTCTTTGCGGAATATTACCGGTGAACAGTAACTATTTGTTTACAACTGCGATCTTAAGTCCTGTCATTGCCAGGTTTGTCTGAAGAGCTTCATTGATCTGCTCTAACGGGAATTTGTCTGTAATTAACTCAGACATTGGAAGACCGATTGCATTTGCTCTCTTAAGGAAATCAAATGTTGTAACATAATCTCTGAGAGTGTAAACCCAGGAACCAACCAGATTGATTTCTTTGGAGCAAAGATCAAAGTGCGGGTTAATTGTAGCATCTCCACCATTGATGAAGAAACCAAGTTCGCAAAGGCCGCCGCCGTTACGGATAAATTTATAAATATTTGCATGAGCTTTTGGATTTCCTGTACACTGGAATGCAAAATCTGCAAGGTGTCCACCCTGTGCTTCTTTTACAGCCTCTGTCAGTGCTTCGATTCCTTTGAAGTTCATGAAGTTAACGCTTGTATCTGCTCCCATTCTCTTCGCAAATTCAAGACGTTTCTCATTTCCGTCTACTGCGCAGATATGTTCTACGCCCATAGTACGAAGTACTGCAATGCAGATCAGACCGATTGGTCCGCAGCCCTGAACTACAACTCTGCTGTTGAAACGAAGGATTCCGGTTGTTTTTGCTCTCTCAACTGCATGTACAAGTACTGCACATGGCTCGATGAGGATTCGGGAATCTAGATCCAGATCACTTACATTAAAGAATGTAGTTCCGAAATTTCCACCTCTTAAGAAGATGTAATCGGAGAACCATCCGTTAAGATGTACATCATCATCCGGAAGAAGTCCATATACGTCAGCTCCACCTACGTTCTTCTTGTTCAGGTCGAACATTGTGATTTCCGGATCATCTTTAAAGATCATACAGGTAACGACTTTATCGCCAACCTTTACAGGTTTTCCTGCAGTATCTACTTTAACATTCTTACCCATAGCCACGATTTCACCTGTACCTTCATGTCCAAGTGCTACCGGGATCAGGCCAAATGGATCTCTTTTAAATTCATGTGCATCTGTACCACACACACCGCATCCTTCAACTTTAACCAGGATATCGTCATCTCCAATCGGAGGAATCGGATATTCTTTCAGTTCGAAATGTTCCTTTTCAGTTAATACAGCTACTCTGGCTGTCTTCGGGATTCCAGTTGTTGCTGCCGGTGCAGAAACTGTTGCTGCTGCCGGTGCATTTCCTGTCATGCCGGAGAGAACCTGTTTCACGATTTCTTCTATATTTACATTATTCATGTCCATGTTCTTTCTCTCCTTAACTCATCATCTTTAACGAATGCAAAGGCTGTCTGCCATTACGCAGCGTCTTCTCTTGGTAAATGTACTTGCGCAGGTAAGACCTTCACCTGTACGGCTTGCGATTGTAAATGTACAATAGCCTTCACCGCCAAATCCTAATGCAGCATAGGATGGTGCATTCTTTACAAGGATTGCTGTATCAATTGCTTTCGCATATTTTGTAATATTATCAATATTCTTTGAATGAATATGTGCAGAATGGCGATTTCCGTGTTCTAACCATACTGCCTGTTCCACTGCATCATCAAAATCTCTTGCTCTTACTACACCAAGGATCGGCATCATAAGCTCTGTTGTGATCAGCGGATGTTCCTTCG
Organism: Blautia wexlerae; assembly: GCA_958454115.1. Taxonomy (GTDB): domain Bacteria; phylum Bacillota; class Clostridia; order Lachnospirales; family Lachnospiraceae; genus Blautia_A; species Blautia_A wexlerae_C. Next base: position 6,379 of record CAUEAK010000064.1, on the reverse strand, counting down.
GTCCTTCAAATACGATACAGCGGATATTTGCCGGTGCATTGACACCGATCATGGAAAGAAGTGTTCTTGCGTCACGTCCGACACATTTACGGTTCAGTTTTCCGCCTGCCAGAACTACTTCTGTAAGTTTATCCTGTTCTTCTTTAGATGCAAGATAACAATCATTCTCAGTTACAAGATAATGCATCAACTCATCTACGATAGAAGAAACTGCTACGATCTCTTTCTCTGCGATACATGGAAGATTGTTATCAAATGTACATCCGTTTACAATGTCTGTTGCCGCTTTACGGATGTCAGCTGTTTCATCAACAAGTGCCGGAGGGTTTCCTGCACCTGCACCAATGCCACGTTTGCCGGAAGAAAGAACTGCAGTTACAACTCCAGGTCCCCCGGTTGCTGCAATAAGCGGGATGTCTTTATGTTTCATCATTACATTGCTAGTTTCAAGAGTAGGTTTCTCTACAGTAACCGCAATATTATCCGGTCCGCCGGACTCTAATGATGCTTCATTCAGAAGATTGATCGCATAAATGGAAGTCTTGATTGCTGCCGGATGAGGATTAAATACAACTGTATTTCCTCCTGCAAGCATTCCCATTGTATTACATAAAATTGTTTCACTTGGATTGGTACATGGAGTAATCGCACCGATCACACCGAAAGGTCCCATTTCAATAAGAGTTAATCCTCTGTCTCCTGACCATGCAGTTGTTGTAATAACTTCTGTTCCCGGTGTCTTATCAGCTACGAGATGATGTTTGAGAATCTTATCTCCTACATTTCCCATACCGGTCTCTTCCACACCCATGCGTGCCATTACTTCTGCATTTTCTTTTATTTTCTTACGAATGCAGGTAATAATTTTTTCTCTCTGATCCATGGACATTTTCTTTACAATAAGCTGTGATTTCTTGGCAGCTTCAATTGCATCATTCATTTCTTTAAAAATGCCATGTTTGCCAGTCGGAGCGTCTGCTATCTGCATTTTTGCCATAACTTCCTGTACAATTTCCTGTACCATATTCTCATTAATTGGCATGAGACTGTCCTCCTTGATTATCTATGCTCTTATTTCATTCCTAACTGAGCCATTACTTGTTTTGTAATCTCAGCAACTAACTGTGCATCAGATGCAGCATTATTCTCTGCCGGTTTTGAATCTCCACCTACGAAATCATACTGATATCCAGGGAATTTCTTGAATTCTCCGTCCTGACATGCTCCACCGCAGTTATGACAGTTCTTGCCGTCTTTGTTCAGGCAGAGGTTTGCCGGATGTTTACCAGCCATACCGAATTTACGACGAATTTCATAAAGTTTCTCAATGTTCTTCTCATCAAATTCCTTAGGTCCGCCAAGAACTTTTGACTGATACAGAAGCTGTGCGTAGAACTCAACAGATTCCATCTTCATGTAAGCTGCGTTTAAGTCTGTGCTCCATGTCAGCGCTCCATGGTTCTCAAGAAGAACTGCATCGAAATATGGAAGGTATTTCTCAAGATTATCCGGAATCTCCATTGTAGATGGTGTACCGTATTCAGCGATCGGAACGCATCCAAGTGAGATAACTGCTTCAGGCATGATCGGCTGTGTCAGCGGAATACCTGCAATTGCAAAAGATGTTGCATAAATCGGATGAGCATGCACAACAGAACCTACGTCCGGTCTCTTCTCATAAACTCTCATATGCATTTTGATTTCAGAGGATGGTTTGAATCCCGGGTTAGCCTGGATCACATTTCCTTCTCTGTCTACTTTACAGATATACTCCGGTGTCATAAAACCTTTGGATACACCTGTAGGTGTGCAAAGAAATTCGTTGTCGTTCAGTTTTACAGAGATGTTACCATCGTTTGCAGCTACCATGTTGCGGCTGTAGATTCTTCTTCCGATGTCGCAGATCTGTTTTTTGATTTCATATTCGTTTACCATGCTCATTTTCCTCCTTAAGGCATTGATATAGTTTTTGACGTTTCTACCTGTGATTTTACACTATCGGTCATAAAAAGTCAATACATTTCCGTTGTTTTATGTTGTTTTTACGGGTTTTATTGTGTTGTTTTTGTTTGTTTTTTTCTTTTTTTATTCCAATAATCGTATCAGATGCAAAAAATACCTCATCCACCGATCTGACAGTCCAGACCGCAGACCGCATGTACTGCCTTTTTTAATGTTTCCATATGTTCTTTGGACGGTGGTTCCACATTTCCCATCAGATATGGTCTGCCAAGTCCCTCATATTTATCCTGTCCAAGTCTGTGATACGGAAGAAGATGAATCTTGTCCACTCCGGGAAGTGTGTCTGCAAACCTTGCAATCCCCTGGATTTCCTCCACTGTATCATTAAATGTGGGTATCACCGGTACACGGATTACCAGCCTGGTTTTACCGGAAAGCGCCACTTTTCTGGCATTTTCCATCATCAGTTCATTGGAACGTCCTGTAAATTCTTTATGTTTCGCAGGATTTGTATGTTTAATATCCATTAAATAAGTATCCAGATACGGTAAGATTGTCTCAATCGTCTCCCATTTTGCACATGCCATACTCTCGATCGCAGTAGAAATCCCTCTCTCTTTGGCAGCTCTCAGAAGTGCTCCTGCAAATTCCGGCTGACAGAGACATTCTCCGCCGGAAAGAGTCATACCTCCGCCCGAGCGGTAATAGTATACCCTGTCTTTCTCAACTTCTTCAATTATCTCCCTGACTGTCACATCACGTCCGATGACCTTGTCTTCTCCCTGCACTTTCATTGTCTGGATCTTATATTCCTGAGATTCCGGATTGCAGCACCATTTGCATCGCAGGACACAACCTTTCAGAAATACGATCGTCCTTATACCCGGTCCATCATGAATAGAATATTTCTGGACATCAAACACTCTGCCCTTTGTATCCAAATAGTCCATGCTTTTCCTTTCTTATTCTGTTATCCATACATCCTCTGTCTGTCACTTTTACTTCCTGCAAAAAACGTCTGGATCAGAAGCCCTGTTCTGTACGACGGATGATGTCATCCTGAAGGGAACGGGAAAGTGTCGTAAACAGTGCACTGTAGCCTGCCACGCGTACTACCAGATGTTTATATTTCTCAGGATGTTCCTGTGCATCCAGCAGTGTCTGCCTGTCAACTACATTAAACTGCATGTGCATTCCCTTCTGATCAAAGTATCCGCGGATCAGTGCAACGAATTTCTCCAGTCCCTCTCTTCCTGAAAGTGCGGATGGGTGAAATTTCTGGTTAAAAAGCGTTCCGTTGGATACAATAAAATGATCCAGTCTGGATACGGAAGTTGCCGCTGCCGTAGGTCCCTTTACATCCTTGCCCGCAGATGGCGAAACGCCGTCTGCAACAGGTGTGTGTGCATATCTTCCATCCGGCGTCGCTCCTGTCTGTCCGCCCAGCGGTACATTTGCAGATACAGGATACAGACCTGCCTGGAACTTTCCGCCTCTTGGATTGTTATACTTCTGAAGCGGTTTGGAATATGTATAGGCAACTTCTCTTGCAAAATAATCAACTTCCGGAATATCATTTCCAAATTTCGGAACTTCATCGATCATATCGTGGATTTCTTTGAATCTCTGTGTCTTCTGTTCACCCGGTTTCATTCCCATGAAAGTTTTCAGAAGTCCTTCTGCAGTGGAAGCATCCACATTTCTGCCTGCTTTCTGCATTGCCTTCATGATCATCTCTGTCATATCACCGGCGGACTGCGCATCCAGTCCTTTATCATAGTTCCATGCAAGAGCTTCCTTAAGTTCTTTCATAGATACTTTCTTATCCTCATAGACCAGTTTGCGGATTGCAAAAAGTCCATCTGCCATATTGGCGATTCCAAATCCCTGAGGACCTGTAAAGTTGTAAACAGCTCCACCTTCCTGGACAGACTTGCCTTCTTTCAGACAGTCATCTATCATACAGGAAAGGAATGGTAACGGACAGCGTTCCGCATGAGCTACATCAATAGCATTATCTGCATTCACCAGCAGGGAAATGCAGTATTCCATCTGTTTCTTATATGCGTCAAAGAATTCATCAAAGGTCTTCATCTGAGTGACATCGCCGGTAGGGATTCCCACCATCTCACCTTTATCCATACCATTCGAAAAAACAAGTTCCAGAGGTCTGCACATATTAAAGAATGCGGCATCATGCCACCCTTCTGTCTTACCGGCTTTCTGCGGTTCCACACATCCGATGATATTGTACTCTCTGGCATCCTCCAGAGATAAGCCTCTGTTCTGCAGTGCCGGAATAATCACCTCATCATTGTAATATGCAGGAAGTCCGATTCCTGTTCTCGTAAGCTCGGCTGCCTTTATCAGGAATTCATGCGGAGAACCATTCCATACTCTCACAGAAAGTGATGGAGCCGGAAGATGCACATGCATGGATGCCTGAATACACATAATAGAAAGATCGTTAGTTACATCCTCTCCCTCTTTATTCTGACCACCCGCAATCAGATTCTGGAAAAGGCTATATCCTGCAAATCCTTCCGCTGAAGCCGCATCACGACATTTATTCAGGTCATTTAATTTAACCCAGATGCAATCCATCAATTCCTGTGCGAACTCTCGGGTAATAGTTCCTGCTTCCATATCCTTCTTATAATATGGATACATATACTGATCAAAGCGCCCCGGTGAAATAGAATGTCCACTGGATTCCATCTGAAGAAGCTGCTGTACAAACCAGAATGACTGACATGCCTCATAGAAATTCTGTGCACCCTTTGCCGGTACCCTGCTGCAGTTCTCTGCGATAACAAAAAGTTCCTGTTTTCTTATCGGATCACTTGTCTGTGCCGCCATTTCCTGCGCAAGTTTTGCATATCTGCCTGCATAATCGATCACCGCCTTACAGCTTAAAATCACTGCATCAAGGAAGTGAGACTTTCTTGCATAATTACCGTCACCGACACTGCATCCATCCAGCTCTTTCTGAGCCTTCTCCATGATTCCCTCAAAACCGATTTCCAGTACTTCCCAGTATTTAACTGTTACATGTCCTACACCATTGTAAAAATAATTTCCAGGTGTAAAAATATTGTGTTCAATTGCCTTGATCGCTTCCGGTGCCATATAGGAAGTTGCAAGTTCACTGGTTGTTTTTCCTTTCCAGTACTTATCTGCCTCCTTAAGTTCGGCTTTGGTCTCCTCAGCAATCTCAAAAGGATCCGCAGTTCTGGTCGCAACTGTATCCAGTTCAGCTTCCAGCCACTCATAAGAGAACTCCGGAAATGTCTGACATCCCCTCGGCGCAATCGTACTGCTTCCGACAATCAGTTCATTGTCACGGATAATGATCGGAATGTTATGAAGAATATGCGCAAAAGCCTTTGCTCTGCGTGTGATGATCGGTTCTCCTTCTGTTTCCTTATAAGATTCTGTGATCAGCTTTGCTCTGGCTGATTCGATCACCGGCATATGTTCATACAATGCATCTACCAGTTTCTGAATTCTGGGAGACTTGGGAATATCTGATGTTTGAAATTTTTCCATGTTACTCCTTTCTCATGAATAAAAGCTGCACCCATACCAGACCCCAATACATTCCGGTATCATTCTGACAGCAATATCCTCCATGTTTTCATATAGATTCATTATACCTTATGGCTATCGCGAAGTCAACATAAATCAACATGTATATTCTGAACTTTTATGTTGTTTTTTATTTGTTTTTTCTTCCGTTCTGGTTGTTTTTGTTTTGTTTTTATGATTGACATTTCATTTTTCTTCAGACACGTTAAAAGCAGCATATCAGGTTATGATCCATAACTCTGATATGCTGCTTTTTAATATCGTATATTGTTTTTTCTGCATCGGATGACTTTAATGAGAATGCTTTTCCATCGCTGCACTCCCATATATTCATATGCACTTAACTATTGTTTCCTGTTCTCTTTTTGTTCTCTGGCTTCTCTTACTTTCTCCCTCTGTTTCGTCAGATCGTAATAATCATCTGTAAGAACCCCATGTTTTCGCATCATATCAAACACAGTCTGCTGAGCAGGTGTCATCTTCATGCCAATAGAATTATTATAATCCGTAAGAACGCATCCTGTTTTCTCAATCAGCCAGAACAGCGGAGAATCATCATCCGGGATCATTTTCCAGATTTCGTTCTCTGTCCATGGAAGCAATTCCATCATTCCATGAAGATGTCCTCTGGGTATTCTTACGTAATCGCCGTCCGGCTTGATCAAACCGTCAGAAAAGTTCTCATCCTTAATTTTCATCTCATTTAACAGTTCTTCTGTTATCTTCATCCTCTTTTCCTCACCCTCGAGTATTGCTTTTTCCTATTATACGTTTCCCGCCAGAGTTACGCAAGTAAAAAGTCTAAATAGCCTCTTTCCTCAAAATATAT
>CAUEAK010000063.1:0-9418 GCA_958454115.1 Blautia wexlerae | reverse complement strand
GATTCGTATTATTATCCTGATCTTCACCTGCAGTTCTTCCTATAATAACAAGCGAAACATCGTTGCTACGTGCGCAGTCCAGCATTTCCTCTGTAACTTCCATCTCTTTCTGAGACCACGGAACACGACCCCATCCCTGACCTTCATCATAAGGATTCTCTTTAATCCAGTTTGCATAAATACCCAGCAGTTTCTCATCCAGTTGAATCTCTTTACACTCCTTCAGCGCATCCAGAATTCCCACTACATATCTCGTATTCACCAGACCGCCGGAACCAAGTCCGCTTTTATAATAATGAAATGCCATGCGGCCAAAAACAGCCACACTCTCTCCCTCTCTCAAAGGAAGTGCCTGCTTCTCATTCTCCAGAAGTACACATCCCTCTGCGGCTGCCTGTCTCGCCAGTGTTGCATATTTCTCTAAATCCAATTTATAATCGTTCATGTTTTATCCTTTCTTTCTGAGAACAACATCTCTCAAGCGATGCAATGATCGTTCCGACCGTTTTTCCCCAATACTTTCTATTCCCCATCTTATCAGAAAAAATCTTTGCTGAAAACACTAAATATTTACAGGAAAATAATCCACCTTTCCTTCAAAACATCTTCAGCCTTTTACGGCACCAAGCGCGATACCTTTGGTAAAATATCTCTGTAAAAACGGATACAGGCATAAAATCGGTAGCATTGCAACAAACGCTATTGCCATTCTGACAGATGCAGATGGAATATCTGCAATTGCAACAGTTGACGCACCAGAAGCATTCTGTGTCAGTGCTGTCAAATCTGAAATCATCTTATTCAGAAGGTTCTGAATGCCATATAACTTCGTATCTCTAATATAGTACAGACCATTTGTCCAGTCATTCCAGTATCCTAATCCGGAAAGCAGACCCATGGCAATAAGAATGGGTTTACCCAGTGGCAATACAATTTTGAAAAAAATCTGGAATTGACTTGCACCGTCAATCTGAGCTGCTTCAAAAAGTGCATCCGGAATACTGGTTGCAAAGAATGTACGAATCAGCATAACATTCATAGCACTCATCAGAAGTCCCGGCACAATATATGCAAGCAGTGTGTTATTGATATGGAAAATTCCTGTATACATGAGATATGTAGGAACCAGTCCACCATTAAATAACATGGTAAAAAATATGTAGAAATTCAGGATTCTTTTTCCTGGAAGATTTTTCAGGGAAAGCGGATACGCCAACAATGCAGACATTGCCACATTAATACTGGTTCCTATTACAGTGACCAGTATTGTAATTCCATATGCCCTGAATACATTTGCAGCATTATCCCAGATAAACTTATAGGCATGAATACTGAACTCTTTTGGAAAAAAGGAATATCCATCTCTAACCAGAGCACTTTCAGAGGTAATAGATGACATAAATAACAAGATAAACGGCAATACAATACAGATTGTAACCAGTATCATGACCGTATGTGCCAATCGTTCAAATCTTTTTGCACTTTTGCTTCTAACCATTTTTTACCTCCTAGAACATTGCATTTTCAGGGCTTAATTTGCGCACAACCACATTTGCCAGCAGTACACAGGCAAATCCGACAATGGACTGATAAAAGCCTGCCGCTGAAGCCATTCCGATATTTCCGGACTGAAGCAGTGCCCTGTATACATAAGTATCGATTACATTGGTGGTATCATAAAGCTGACCGGAATTTTGTGTAACCTGATAGAATAATCCAAAATCAGAATAGAAAATTCTTCCAATGTTTAACAGTGTCAAAGTGATTACAGACGGCATGATCGATGGAAGTGTAATGTATCGGATCTGTTTCCACTTTGAAGCTCCATCCAGTTCTGCAGCCTCATAAAAAGAAGGATCAATTCCGGAAATACTGGAAATATAAATCAGGCATCCATATCCTACACCTTTCCATGTATTTACGATAACCAGGATCACAGGCCAATATTTGGATTCTGAATACCAATTAATTGCTTCTTTCCCGAAAAACGGAAGAATTGTCTTATTCAGCATTCCATTATCCCCACTGAAAAAGGCAAAAGTGATATAACTTACAATTACAATAGACATAAGAAACGGCAGTAAAATTGCACTTTGATAAATTGTTTTGCATGCCTTGCTCCGAATATCACAGATAAAGATGGCAAATGCAATTCCCAGAATCAGGTTGATGATAATAAATACAATATTATAAAGCAACGTATTTCTTGTAATCGTCCACGCATCATTAAACAGATAAGTAAAATTGCTGAGACCGGCCCATGGGCTGCCAAAGATTCCATCTACCACGTTGTAATTTTTGAAAGCAACCACAAGTCCTGCCATCGGCATATAATTATTGATAAAAAGATAAATCAGCCCCGGTGCCATCATCAGATAAAGCGGTACCCATCTTTTAAATTTTGCTTTTTTCATAAATTTTTCCTTTCAATTATCTGGAATATAACAGGGGATGCATAGCGGCATCCCCTGTCTGTGTTATTTATTCTCTTCCAGCCACTTGTCCAGCTGTTCCTGTTTGGTGCTGATCACTTTCTCAATTCCTGCTTTCTTCAGTTCCTCAATAAATTTCGGAAGTGTTTCTTCAGGATCTACTGTACCAGAACCAAGAGCAGCTGCATATTTTGCTTTTACATTACTCAGTGCAGCCAGTTCGTTTGCAACACTTGTAGAATCATAGGTAAATCCGAATGCTTTTGATTTGATTGCACTCTCATTCAGTGCCTTTGTTTCATCCCAGATATCTGGTGAATCACCCTCCCAGATATGCATTTTAAACTGGTCAAATAACTGCCATCCTTCTGCCAGATGATACGTGTTGCTGTCATCTTTTCCATCCGGATAGTTAATGATATTATTTTCAGCATCTACAACTTCGTAATCAACACCTTCTTCCCCCCAGTTCAACAGGTTCAGAATATCTGCATTTCCATATAAATAATCCAGACACTGCATTGTTTTATCTTTATCAGCAGAACTTGAACTGATGCCATAAGTCAGGTAAGAAATTTGTGCAGTGCCAGCCCATGGTTCGGAAATCGGAGCAATCTCCATCTCTGTTCCGCAAAGTAAAGCGGCACGGGTATCATATCCTGGTTTGTTTGGTGCAAGGTAAGAAAAAGCGGCACCTGCTTTTACCTGATTCTCCGCACTCTCTGTTGTGGTTGCAGCATCTTTGGACAAATAACCTTTTTGCTGCCAGTCATACATTGTTTCTACAAACTCTTTATATTCATCTGTCTCATAATAATCTACAACTGTCGTGTCCTGACCATGATCCATCAATACACCAAATCCATCAGTAAGTGTATCATTCATTTCATATTTGGTATCCGGTGTTGCACTGTTATTGCTTGCCATCATGACCATATCTGGATATTTTTCTTTCACAGTTGCATAAACGTCAGTCAAATCTTTATAATCTGTGATAGAAGATACATCAATTCCACACTCATCCAGAATATCTTTTCGCATAATAACAGATGACTGGCAGAACCATTCGCGTCCTGTTGTCACACCGTATACATAATTTCCGATATTTGCTGCTTTCGCAGTATCACCAAGCAGTTCTTTAATATTATTGCCATATTTGTCGATATATTCAGACATGTCAATAACCTGCTTCGCATTCACCATGGAATTAACCTGTTCCACCAGGATTGGTACAATGTCCATCTTTTCTCCACCGGATAGAATCAGCTTCATTGTTTCCGCATAGGCACCCCAGCTGATCGGTTCGATATCGAGTTCCATATTGATATCTTTCTTCATAATCTCATTGATTTTCTTCTCGATGCGATCTGTATCTTCCTCCTTATCTCCAATATAAGCCATTGTAACTGTATAAGTCTCATCAGAAGAATCTTTAGCCTCTTTTGAACCGGAATCACCACAGGCAGTCAGCCCCATAGAAGCCAGTACCATAGCCATTCCCGCTGCAATCACTTTCTTATTCATCCTTTTACCTCAATTCTTTTCCTTTTTAATTTTTTTTGATGTATACATCTCTCTGTCTGATGTTTCTCATTATACAGATTTTCCAGTATTTTAATAGTAAAATAACGACCTCACACTTTCCGAAATCCGATTTCTTTTTTCATAGCTTGTCTCTTTTGTTGTATCAAAAGGTCGGAATATTGTTATCTTTTTATCGGATTTTTGTTATAATTGTTTTCATCATAATGATTTTATAATATTTCAGGAGGTATTTATATGTATTCCAGACATCGTGTTGCCGGATACTCCATTGATCATGTCATAAAATTTTTGTTTTTTCTGCTGGTTCCGGTTGTAATCCTGGATATCATGATCAGCTGTTTTGTCATTTTTTCCATGCGTTCCCAAAGTATTCAGTCCCTGCAAGATACAACATCCCTTTATGCTTCGCAAATCGACACCGCACATATTTCCATCAATCGCTATTTAATCCGGCTCCTGACTGAAAATGACGATGCAGATACTCTGTTGGAAACACAGGACAAACTGGAATTCATTTCATCCGCAGAACGAGTTCATAATAATATTGATATTTTTCTGGAATCTTTTGAAAAGGGATATCAGATTTTTCTATATAATTCAGAGAATGAACGGATGTATCGTCCTACAGAAATTTTTCAGACACTTACTCAGAATCAGCTCGTACTGCTGAACAAGCATCTGATCCAAAAAATAACTGCGCCCAAAACAAGTTTCTACACGGATGCCTGGGAAGTACTAATGCTCGGAAAGAACGTATATTTTTACAAATCCTTTCATACAGGCTCCCACTACGCCTGCTGTTTTATTCCTGCTGACAATATCATTCAGCCACTAAAAAACATAATTAAAGAAAAAGACGGTTTCATTTCTCTTACCTCGCAAAACGGAACCGTACTTACTAATAAAGAACTGCTGAAGCAACACCATATTGAATTTTCAAGAAAAAGCAATTCCGATTCTTACGAGACCTATAATAAGGGAAATAATCTGATTATCAGCGGTGCTCTGATTATGGGTGCTTTTTATCCTCAGATTATTCTCAGCAAATTCAGGGCTTATGAAAAAATAATCCTGCTTCAGTTTATTCTTGCACTGGCAGTCCTTCTGGTCGCAGTTATCCTGTTTACTTCCATTTTCTATATGAAGAAACACGTTCTGACTCCGATCAAACTCTTTTTAGAAAATCTGGCACATCTGGATGATTCTGCAGAAACCATCAATTTAAAAGACACCAATCTTCTCGAACTTGAGCAGGCGAACTCCCAGTTCAAAAATCTGATGCGCCAGATCAAAAAACTGAAAATTGACATTTACGAAAAAGAACTGGAAAAACAAAAAACAATGATGAATTATCTTCAGCTACAGATACGTCCTCACTTTTTTCTGAACTGTCTGAATACCATTTACAGTATGGCACAGACGCAGCTTTACGAAGAGATCATGAAAATGTCTATGATTACTTCCAACTATTTTCGATATATTTTCCAGAACACCCAGGATCTTGTTCCTGTAAAAAATGAACTGGAACATATAAAAAATTATATGGAAATCCAAAAGATGCGTTACGGAGATACGTTCTCCTATGAAATTCACGCAGAAGAAGGTACAGAAAACATACGAATCCCACCAATTCTGATCCAGACCTTTATAGAAAACGCCATCAAACACTCCAATACTTTTGATGAACCCATAATCATACGCACAGACATCGCCTGGATGACTGCCGGCGGAAATTCACATGAAAATATTCAGATTCAGGTCATGGACACTGGATGCGGATTCTCGGAAGACATCCTGCAATCCCTAAATTCTGCTATTCCTCTGGAACCTCAAAATGGTCACCGTATTGGAATTACCAATGCCATCCAACGTCTGAATCTGCTGTACGGTCAGGGAGAAGCGGTCATTACTTTCTCAAACCTCCCATCTGGGGGTGCCTGCGTAACCATCCTTCTCCCTGCAGTCTGATCCAATTCTCTGCCTAATTTATGAAAGGAAAGTTTTATGAACGTATTATTAGTTGATGATGACCGCTTTGTTGTAGCGGCCCTTGAGAAAAAAATAAACTGGGAGCAACTAACAGTCACAGAAGTACTCACTGCTTTCAATATCCGTCAAGCTCAGAAAATCATAGAAAAAAACTCCATCGATATCTGTGTTTGCGATATCGAAATGCCCGGCGGTTCTGGTCTTGATCTTCTTTCCTGGGTCCGGGAATCAGGAAAAGAAATACAATTTATTTTCCTGACCAGCTATGCGGATTTTGATTACGCAAAAAAAGCTATCGAACTGTCCTCCCTCGATTACCAGCTAAAACCTATAGACTTTGATACTTTATCCCATATTCTGGAAAAAGCAGTTTCTAAAGTCAGAAAGAATGCTGCGCTCACCCAGACAAAAGCAGACAGTCAGAAATGGAAAGATAATTACCGCTATATTGTAGATTTATTCTGGAAAGAACTTTTTGCCACCACTCTGTTTCGTGAACCTTCTCTTCTTGAAACAGAATTAAGAAAAAAAGATCTTTCCTATACAGCAGATGACCTCTTCATTCCTGTTTTGTTCCGGCTTTATCCACTCTCCGGCCAGATAATGCCCATGGAGTCTTCCATGGTAGATTTTTCTTTCCAGAATATTACAGCCGAAACCTTTCAGAAATCCTGCATTCTCTATGAGTCTATAGTGATACTGAACACCTTTGAATACGTTGTCATACTTTCTGGATTGCAACTGGAACAAATCCGTCAGCCATTTACAGAAAATCTACTAACACTGTTCAAAAATCTTCAGAGTTTTCTGCACTGTGAAATTGCATGCGGCATTGCACCAGAGGTTTCCCTGACAGAACTGCCTGAAACTCTTACCAGACTACGTGAAATGAGAGAATCCAACCTTAACTCCGTAAATAAACCACTTTTTCTGCAAGATTTTGTTCCCAGCACAACTTCCTACATCCCTCCATCACTGGAAGTAATCAATACTTTTCTGGAACAAAAACAGGCAGACGCAGCTTTACAGAATATCGAAAATTACCTGTCCAAATACATTCAGGCCAGTGGTATCACCAAAAATTTTCTTCTGCATCTGAGACTTGATATCGAACAAATTGTTTTTTCCTATCTACATAAAAACGGAATCGAAGCACACACTCTATTTTCTTCAGAAGAAAGAGACGAACTGATCACAAAATCTCTGGACGCTGTACCATATATGTTTAATTATCTGCGCTATCTGATACAACGCGCCGTAGAATACAATAGCTTCGTCAACGAAAAAGACTCCGTCGTTGATATTGTACTCAACTATATCCATCAGCACTACTCCGAAGATATCTCACGTACCATGCTGGCTGATATGGTTTATCTCAATCCAGATTATCTGGCACGACTTTTCAAAAAACAAACGCAGACCTCTATCATCAATTACATCACCACCTATCGGTTAGAAAAAGCAAAAGAGCTTCTGCTCAACCCTGACATCCCGGTTGGAACAGTTGCTTTGAAAGTCGGCTATGGAAATTATTCCTACTTTTCCAAACTGTTTAAAGATGTGGTCGGCTGCACCCCCAATGAATATCGAAAAAAATAAAAAGGTTCTTTCTACGGTATAATTTAGAGGGGCTGTCAAACTGACATCCCCTCTGTATCTATTCTATTTTATTCCTTATGCACTTTCAGAAATTTCATAGTAATTTCCGTTCCACTTCCTTCTTCACTTCTCAGCACAATACTTCCATTCAAAGTGCTGACCGCATGCTTCACAATAGAAAGTCCCAGTCCGGTACCTCCAATCTCTTTGGAATGACTTTTATCCACTCTGTAAAATCTCTCAAAAACTCTATCCTGATCTTCCTTTGGAATTCCCACACCTGTATCCTTGACTACAATCTGTATCTCATGTGCAGTCTGAGTCAGAAAAATGCTTACACTTCCATCATTTCGGTTATACTTAATGGCATTATCGCAGACATTATAAACTGCCTCTTCCAGAAGTGTCCGAACTGCTTCCATCTTCATACTGTCCCCACAGATATAAAGATGCACATTCATGCTCTGTGCTTTCTCCTTCAGACTTTCAAAGGCATTCTTACAAACCTGATAAACATCCACCAGTTCCCAGGTGTAGGATGTTTTTTCCTCGTCAAGCTGGGAAATCTGGATCACATCCTCAACCAGCTGAAGCAGTCTCTGGGATTCCTTATAAATACGCCCTGCAAACTTGGGAATATCCTCACATTTCACCAGACCGCCCTGCATGATCTCCGCAAATCCTGAAATAGAAGTCAGAGGAGTCTTCAGCTCATGAGAGACATTTGCCGAAAACTCTCTCCGCAGATTCTCCCTCTCAAGCTTCTCTGTCACATTCACAAGCAGGATCACAGCACCTTCTGTTTTTTGTCCACGTACCACAGGATTGGTAATCAACTGGATATCGCTTCCATTTAATTTCAATATCAGTTCCGCATGTTCTCCGCTGAGAACCTGCTCGATCGCATGTCTGAAATCTTCCGCACGATCCAGACAGTAAACACTTTCTCCCTGACATACTTTATCTACCCGGAACAGATTCCATGCACTGGAATTGGCAGAAAGAATCATGGTATACCTATCAATCACGATCAGACCTTCCTGCATATTTTCTGTAATAAGAGAGAATTCTTCCTGCTGCTGTTTTGCCAGTTCCAGCTGCTTCTGGATTTGCCGGTTCTGTTTATGGATTTTACCTAAAAGCGGAGAAAGCTCCTCGTAAATCTTATTCTCCTCCGGATGCTCCAGATCCAGCTCATTCACAGGTTTTACGATCCTTTTTGATATCACAGATGCCATGATTCCTGATAGAATCAGCATCAGAAATAAGAGTCCACATAAGGGAAGAAGAAGATTTTCAACCAGTGCCAGCACAGAATCCTGAGTGCCTGAAACTCTCAGCACAGTTCCATCCTTCAGACGCAGTGCATAATAAATTGTTTTCTCAGAAAGTGTATCCGAATACCTGGAACATTCTCCTGCACCATATTTCTCTGCTTTCTGAAATTCAGTTCTGTTCTTATGATTTTGCATTTCATCTGCATCAGCCTTATTATCAAAAAGCACAGTTCCATCCTTATTAATATAAGTAATCCTTGAGCTCTTATCCTTTACATTCTTCAGATAATCTGTTCCCTGCTGCTCCACACCATATGCCAGATAAGCAGCTTCCTTAGACAGCTCTTTGCGCATCTGTCCGTCAAAATTGCTGTAAAGGATTCCCATTACAGCAGCCAGTCCCACAGTCAGAACCAATGCACATACAAACATTATAGATTTAAAGATTTTTTTTGTCACTTCTCTTCACTTCCCCTTTTTATTTAATACCTCAGGCAGATATCGGTCTCCGATTGAGATATATAATAACTCAAATATCCGCAAACGGTTCCCGCCTGCGGATATAAAAAGCCCTGC
>CAUEAK010000062.1:0-9591 GCA_958454115.1 Blautia wexlerae | reverse complement strand
ACAGGTAAAGATCCCACACAGGACTATGATATATCTTGAAAGGGAGTTAGCGCCAATGGAAGAATTGTACAAAGACAGAGAAAAAAGTGGTGGAATCTTGTGAAAGGTTGATTATAAAAAACTGGAAGTTTTTGTATAAAAGTCGTCGTATTAATTGAAATGAACTCTTCAATATACTATAATTGTAATATAAAATTCAAATGTACTCTGAAGAGTATATTTCAAAAGGAAGGGAGGAAACTTCGAGCAAAATTTCTCAGGAGGAATAGAAAATGAAGAGGAAAAGATTTACAGCACTGAAGGTTACACTCACAGCGATGATGCTGACGGCAGCACTTACATTTGGAGCAGGAAGTGCTTATGCGGCTGACCTGCCACAGGAGGGTGGAACACCTTCACCGGAGGTAACACCGGAACTGCCATTACCGACATCAACACCGAAAACAACACCAACACCAGTGCCTAAAAACGGACTGATGAAAGAAGGGAAAGTATATCGCTATTACGTAAATAATAAACCAGTCAGAAATAAATGGAAAAAGATTAATGGTAAATATTACTGGTTTAAATCCAATGGAGTTGCTGCTCATGATGGATATTATAAAGTAAAAGGTGTTTACTATGTGTTTGATAAATATGCCCGGAGAGTGGCCCCGGGGAAGAAGGCAGTTGTAAAGGTTAATGGCGTCAAATATTTCGTTGATGCAAAAGGAAGAGCTGTTGCCGGATGGAATGAACTAAATGGAAAAATGTACTATGTATATAAGAACGGTAAATGCGCAACAAATGAGACAGTAGGTGGAATTAAATTTAATAAGAACGGATATGCTTCAAATCTGACACAGGCGAGATGCAAGCTTGCGGCAAGGAACTTTATTGCACGTCACAGTAATGCCAATGCAAGTAATTATGAAAAATTCCGTTCCTGCTTCTATTATATTATGGCCTATACAAACTTTGTAGGATACATGGATCCTACACCTCAGGAGTTTAAGACAAAAGACTGGGTTTATAAATATTCCCTTCAGATGTTCCAGAACGGTCTTACAGGAAACTGTTATGGAATTGCCAGCAGTGTGGCTGCAATCGCGAAGGAACTGGGATATGAACCCTATGTTATTACAATTCCGGAGGGACACAGCTTTGTTATGATTAACGGGCTCTATTACGATAATATGTACGGAACGTTGTTTGGCGCAGCTACACGTCCTGCATATACAATAGAACATAAAATTAAATTTTAAGAAAAGGAGTATGGAGAATGAAGAAAACAAAGAGATTCTTTGCAGTTGTGCTTTGTATGCTTCTTATGCTGACACCGTTGGCTGTTGTAGCAGAAACAGTGACAGTACAGGCAGCAGGACCGCAGACTGTTAAGGTAAAACTGGACAAAAAGACAGGAAAGAGATATGGATATGATGAGAATAACCAGAAGGTTACTCAGCAGTGGGGAGTAACAGCAAAGGGTTTCCGTTATTATTTCGGAAAAAACGGAGCTGCTTATCAGGCTGATCAGGATATGGTTGGTAAGTATGGTATTCTGATGAAGAAGATTAATGGTAAGTACTATGGGTTTGATGTAAGTGGTCACACAGTAAAGGGAATACGTGTAGGAAGTGTCAGCATGTATGAGATTCCGAAGCTGTATTACTTTAATCCAAAAACAGGAGCTGTAGATAAAAAGAAGACGTCTTTATACAGAAAATATGCGGCAACATCTACTCTGGCAAAACAGAACAATGCGTCAAAGATTAAGAAGGTTCTGGGAAAATATAAAAAATGTACGATAAGTAAGGGTAATACCTGTATGCTTGATGGAAACGGCAAGGATGTCACCTACACATACGATTATGTACAGTTAAATGTTGTGCGTCCTACAGGAAAAGGAAGCAGCGCAGAAGTTGTTGCGAGTATCACGGTAAGACGATAATTATCCAGGTTAATCGGTTGCTTCGGCTGTGAAAAATTATAAAGCAGCTGAAGCAATTTGCAGATAGTAAGTTAACAAAAAAGAAAGGAACAGAGTTATGAACAGGAAAAAAATCACAGCATTATTACTTAGCTCAGTAATGGCATTTACACCTGCCATGCCGGCTATGGCAGAACAGTCAACGATCGTTAATTATGTGGATGGAACAACTGATAGTACAGTTGAGACACCAGATGTAACTCCGACACCACTTCCGGAGAAGAAGGAAGGATGGGAAACTGTTGATGGAGTTAAATATTACTATGTAAATGGTGAGAAGATTACAAATAAGGTAAAGAAGATTGGTAAATACACTTATTGTTTTGATAAAACCGGAAAGCTTGTAACTAATAAACCTTATTATAAGGTCAATTCAAAAACATATTATAAGATCAAAAAGAATGGACAGGCAACAAAGCTGTCAACAGTTGAAACAATGGCCGCAGTCCGACTTCAGAAGTGTAAAGGAAATCTGAAGAAGGCATTCAACTGGTCTGTTTCTCTGCAGTATGCAGGCAATGTAAAGGTTTCTAAAAAAACACCTACAGAATATGGTTTATATGGATTTAAAACAGGCAGTGGCGATTGTTATGTAATGGCAGCTACTTTCTACTGGATGGCTAAAGTCGCAGGATATGATGCTCATTATGTAAAAGGATATTTCCAGAAATCCGGTGGTAAGAAGGGAGCACATGCGTGGGTTGAAATAGATCAGAAGGTGAATGGTAAAAAGAAAACTTATGTGTATGATCCGAATTTCCAGAAGGAATACAAACTGAATGGTTATAAACTTACATATGGTGCGAAACGTACTCTGAAATATGTAAATTATAAGAGAGTTAACTAAGCATTGAAATGTTTTTGACTTTGGTTACGAGCAAGTAACGAAGTGAATGATTTTATCTGTTTAACAGTAAGGCAAACAAGAACTATAAAGAATGACCAGAAAGGATTTAAAGACAATGAAGAAAAAAGTTGTAACAGCATTTATGATGGCTGCACTTGGAAGCAGTCTTGTATTCAGTCAGGCAGTGATGGCAGCAGATACTACAGCAAAAACAGAGACTTCAGAAGATGCGGATAAGGATTCCACAGAATCTGAAGATAAAGATGTAGCAGAAGATGCAGATAAAGCTGATGAAGAGAAAGAAGATTTAAAGACAATTGGTGAGAAACCGGAAGAGGACACAGAGGGTGTTTTTTCTGTAAAACTGAAAAATCTTACAGGTAAAGTTATCACAGGTGTTACTGTTAAGAATGAAAAAGACGAAGAATATCCGGATAATTTCCTGAAAGAAGAAGATAAGTTCGAAGCAGATGAGGAAAGAGTTCTCTGGTTTGATCCGAGTGCTAAAGATAAAGCAGATGAGGAAAACAAGGATTCTTCAAATGATACAAAAGAGACCACAGATACTGAAGAAACAAAAACAGAAGATGCCAAAACAGATGAAAAAGCAGAAGGCGAAGATAAGGATGATGCTGAGAAGGAAATCCCGAAATATAACATTCAGTTAACTTTCGAGGATGGAACAACCGCTGAGATCCATACTTTCCCATTTGGCGATACAGAGGAAGCAGAACTTAAGTTGGAAGGTGAAGTAGCATATCTGGTATTTGACAGTATCAGCCAGAAGAAAGAATACAATACTCTGGAAACAGAGAAAGCATTAGCTCCGAAGCCAACTGAGGCAGCTGCACAGGCAGCTTCTGAAACAACTCAGAGTTATGATAACAGTAGTGATTACAGCAATGACTATGATTACAACAATGACTATGATTATAGTAATGACTATGATTACAGTAATGATTATGATTATGGTAATGATGATTCCGGTGATTATGATGGTTCTGATGATGGTGGTTCCGATGACGGTGGAGACGGATGTCTGGATAATGGGTTATTAAATTAATCAGATTCAGTAGTTGTAAAGGGAAAATGCATTAAAAAGTATAATAAAACAGGGCACTGCATTATCTGAGGGAATAACATAGTGCAGTGCCCTTATTATAAGTACAACTGAAGAATTGTACATATTTAGGGAGAAAGATCATGTCATTAGTTTCAAACTTGTTTTTACTGTTTGTGGCGGTGAGTGTGCTTGTTTATTATATTGTGCCGCACAAATTTCAGTGGCTGGTTTTGTTATGTTTCAGCTATATATATTATCTGGCAGGTGGCGTCCGTTACGTGGGCTTTATCCTGTTTTCCACATTGGTTACCTGGGGGATTGCACTTGCAGTTGAAAAGGCAGAGGCAGGTGGAAGTCACAAAAGTGCAAGAAATTTTCTGGTGCTTGGATTAATATTGAATTTTGGTATGCTTGGAGTGATAAAGTATACAAATTTTATGATTGAGAACCTCAATGCTTTGTTTCATATGAATTTAAGAGGAATGGAAATCCTGCTTCCATTGGGAATATCGTTTTACACTTTCCAATCCTCCGGATATCTTCTGGATGTGTACTGGAAGAGATGTGATGCGGAGAGGAATCCTGTAAAATATGCATTGTTTGTTTCTTTCTTTCCACAGATTCTGCAGGGACCAATCGGAAGATACAGTCGTTTGGCACATCAGCTTTATGAACCTCATAAATTCGAAGGTAAGAATATTACCAGAGGCTTTGAGCGCATTCTCTGGGGATTTTTTAAGAAGATGATCCTGGCGGACTGGGCAGCAGTGTTTGTAGATGCGATTTTCGACAATCCGGATCAGTACAGCGGACTGGCAATCTTTGGTGTATTATTTTACACAGTTCAGCTATATGCAGATTTTTCCGGTGGTATGGATGTGGTAATTGGTATTGCGTCTATGTTTGGAATTGAGCTGGATGAGAACTTCAAGCGTCCGTTCTTCTCCATTTCCATCACAGATTTCTGGCACCGCTGGCACATTACTCTTGGTACCTGGATGAAGGATTATGTGTTCTATCCTGTGACATTATCCAAGTGGATGGGAAAATTTGGCAAATGGGGCAAGAAGGTATTTGGCAAAAAGACCGGACGTACATTACCAATCTGTCTGGCGAATCTGATCGTATTCTTCGTTGTTGGTGTATGGCATGGTGCTGCCTGGAAGTATATTGTATACGGTATGTACAATGGTATTATCATTGCTTTCAGCGGACTTATGGCAGAGCATTACAGAAACTGGAAAAAGAAATTCAACATCACTGGAAAAGAGAACTGGTATCATGTATTTATGATCATCCGTACTTTTATCCTTGTAAATATCAGCTGGTTTTTTGACAGAGCGGACACAGTAGGACAGGCTTTTCATATGATGAAGCTTTCTGTCACAAAGTTTGCACCGTCACAGTTACTGCTGATCCCGGCCGGTAAAGAAGGAACTGCTTTTACCCCTTATGCGCTGGCAATCCTGGCAGCAGGCTGCATCATTCTGTTTATTGTAAGTGTCCTTCAGGAACGTGGCATGAAGATAAGAGAATCACTTGCAGGACTGAGTCTGCCAATTACTGTAGCAATTTATTTTTGTCTGCTGGCATCCATCGGATTCTTTGGATCAACAGCAGTAGCGAGAGGATTTATTTATGCACAATTTTAAGAAAGTTTTAAAAACGTTCCTGGTATTGGTCGTGTGTGTGGCTCTTCTGGCAGCACTTGACCTGGCACTTTATCCATGTACATTTATGAGAAATGATGTGCATGCAGTTGTGACACAGCAGTTTGATGACATTATCGTGGGAACTTCCCATGGAAAGATGGATATTGATCCGGAGGTGATGCAGGAAGTTACCGGACGCAGTGGACATAATCTTTGCGTCGGCGGCGAGTATGGAATCGATGCGTATTATCTGACTAAACTGATCAAAGAGAAACAGAATCCGAAGAGAATTATCTATGAGGTTGACCCGGGATATTTTGTATCTGAAAAGGAAGAAGGAAATAATTACCTGCTTTTTTATCATGAGTTTCCATTTTCAAAAGCAAAGGTAGAATATTTCTGGAATTCTATTGCGAAATGTAATTTCCGTACTGTGCTTTTCCCATGGTATGAATATTCTCTCAGCTATGAATTGCCGAAAGTCAAAGATACATTTGCTCAGAAAGTAACGGGTGATTATGACGTATCTCATCTGAAGAGTGATTCTCAGGAATATCATGAAAGTGGATTTATTGAGAGATATCCGGTGGATGTGACAAAGCTTAAGAAATCAGAACCTAAGCTCTATGAAGAGGGTAAGGTAAACGAAGAGAACATGGAATATCTGAAGAAACTGATTACATTCTGCAAGGAAAATGATATAGAGTTTGTTGCAGTAACTACGCCAATTCCAATAAATACTCTGAAGGATTACAGTGACAGTTATAATGCAGCATGGAAATATTTCGGGCAGTTCTTTGAAGAACAGGGCGTAGAGTATCTTAACTTTAATACGCAGTATTTTAAGGCATTTACACATGACCTGAAAGCATATACAGATTATGACGGACATATGAATGGGGATGCTGCAAAAGAATACTCTGAAGT
This sequence comes from Blautia wexlerae, assembly GCA_958454115.1. GTDB lineage: Bacteria > Bacillota > Clostridia > Lachnospirales > Lachnospiraceae > Blautia_A > Blautia_A wexlerae_C. The sequence continues at coordinate 3,133 of CAUEAK010000062.1, read as the reverse complement.
GCTGGCACAGGTGTTGGAGAGTGCCGGACAGAGGAAGTAATTTCAAGGCTGCAAAAAGACAGTAATAAATCAATATAAAAACCTTGTGAAGTACAGAGGGGAGGAATTACATATGAAGACAAGTATTCTGGAATATCTTGAAGAATCCGCACGGAAATATCCGGATAAGACAGCTTTTGCAGATGAACATACATCCTGCACATTTAAAGAACTGGAGCAGACTGCACGCAGAACAGGAACTGCACTTGCGAAATATTTCACACCGAGAAATCCGGTACCTGTATTTATGGAGAAGAGTGTAGAGACAATAGGAGTTTTCATGGGCGCTGTTTATGCAGGATGCTTTTATGTACTGATGGATACGAAACAGCCGGCGAGCAGACTTCAGCAGATTCTTGGAATTTTGGACAGTGATGTGATCGTTACATCTGAGAAATATCTGAAGGATTTGGAGAAACTGGAGTTCAAAGGAAAGGTTCTGATGGCTCCGGATCTTGCTGATGAGCAGGAGAATGAAGCTGTGCTGAATGAGATCAGAGAACAGGCATTGGATGTGGATCCGCTGTATGGAATTTTTACTTCCGGGTCAACAGGAGTTCCCAAGGGAGTTGTGGTAGGTCATCGTTCAGTGCTTGATTTTATTGATTGTTTTACAGAGCTTTTTGATATTACAGATAAAGATGTGATGGGAAATCAGGCACCCTGGGATTTTGATGTATCTGTTAAAGATATTTATTCCGGACTGAAGACAGGAGCAACTGTCCAGATTATTCCGAAGCAGCTATTCTCTTTCCCGATGAAGTTGATTGACTATCTGATCGAGAGGGAAGTGACCACGCTGGTGTGGGCGGTATCTGCGCTGTGTATTATTTCAACTTTGAACGGATTTGAATATAAAGTTCCGGATAAGATTAAGAAGATTCTTTTCTCAGGAGAGGCTATGCCTGTGAAACATCTGAATATCTGGAGAAAATATCTGCCGGATGTTATGTATGTAAATATTTATGGACCAACTGAGATCACATGTAATTGTACGTATTATATTGTAGACAGGGAGTTCCAGCCTGGAGATGTACTTCCTATGGGCAAGGCATTTCCAAATGAAAAAGTATTCCTTCTGGATGAAGAAGACAAGCTGATCACAGAGAAAAATAAAAATGGTGAACTCTGCGTAACAGGAAGTGCACTTGCACTGGGATATTACAAAAACAGAGAACAGACTGCGAAGGTTTTTGTTCAGAATCCACTGAATGACAGATATCTGGAGCCAATGTACAGAACCGGTGATCTTGCTTATTATAATGAACGTGGTGAGTTGTGCTTTGCAACACGTAAGGATTTCCAGATTAAGCATATGGGACATCGTATTGAGCTTGGAGAAATCGAGGCTGCTATGGATAAGGTTCCGGAGATTGTGAGAAGCTGCTGTATTTTTGATACAGTTAAAAGCAAAATCGTAGCTTTTTATGAAGGAGATATTGAGAGAAGACCGCTGGCAAAAGCGTTGGGGCAGTATGTACCTGCTTTTATGGTTCCGAATGTATTCCGCCAGGTGGAGAGCATGCCTCTTACAAAGAATGGAAAGATTGACAGAAAAGCTCTTACAGCTATGTATCAGGAGGAAAAGAAATGAGTTCCTATGGATTTATAAAAGAACTGATCGAGAAAGAACATACTCCAACTCCAGCTTATGTTTTTGACCTGGATAAGATGAAGGAATTTGTAAAAAAAGTGCAGAGCTGTCTTGGAGAGAGCACACAGTTATGTTATGCTATGAAAGCAAACCCTTTTCTTACAGGACCCATGATGGATGTGGTTCCTACATTTGAAGTGTGCTCACCGGGTGAATTTCGAATTTGTGAGCGTGTTGGTGTGCCGATGGAGAGAATTGTTCTTTCGGGTGTGTATAAGAACCCTAAAGATATGGAATATGTACTTTCTACATATGGAGGAAAGGGAGTGTATACTGTAGAGTCTTTGCAGCATTTACAGATTCTGAATGATACTGCAGTGAGACTTGGCATGAAGATTACGGTGCTGATCCGTGTGACAAGCGGAAATCAGTTTGGCGTAGATGAAGCAGATATCAGGAAAATCATTTCTGACAGAACAGATTATCCGGGGGTTGAGATAGAGGGACTTCAGTTCTATTCCGGAACTCAGAAGAAAGATCTCAGTCAGATGAAAACAGAGCTGGAGCATCTGGATGAATTTATCGGGGAGCTGAAATCTGAGAGTGGATTTGAAGCACAGGTGCTTGAGTATGGTCCGGGATTTTTTGTCCCATATTTTAAGAAGGATAAGAGCGAGGACGTGGAGAATATTCTGAGTGAGTTCAGAGCACTTCTGGAAAGTCTTAATTTCAAGGGTAAGGTTGTTCTTGAGATGGGAAGATTTCTGGCAGCAGCCTGTGGATATTATGTGACATCAATCGTGGATATGAAGGTGAATAAAGAACAGCCGTATGTGATCATGGACGGTGGTATCAATCATCTGAATTATTATGGACAGGCGATGGCAATGAAACAGCCGTACTGTACACAGCTTGATACAGAAGGAAATGAGAAGACAGGGGGAGAAGAAGAATCCTGGAATCTTTGCGGTGCCCTCTGTACGGTCAACGATGTGGTCGTAAAGCGATTTCCACTTCACAAACCGCAGCTTCATGATATACTGGTATTTGAACGGGTAGGTGCTTATTCCGTTACAGAAGGAATCTATTTATTCCTGAGCCGTCCTCTTCCGAGAATCTATTTCTGGACAGAGGGAGAGGGATTGCGCATGGTGCGGGATGGTGTACATACAGATCTTTTAAATTCAGAGAAATAAAAGACCATGGCAATACCGAAAAATAATGGAATTGCTGAAAAAACAAAAAATAAGGAGATAGGAGATATGAAAAAATGGAAGAATTAATTGAATTACTGGAAGAAATCCAGCCGGATGCAGACTTTGAAAACTGTGATACTTTGATTGATGATGGAATTCTTGATTCCTTTGCAATCCTGTCTATTGTAAGTGAACTGCAGGATACTTATGACATTACTATTACACCGGCAGATATTATTCCGGAGAATTTTAACTCTGCAAAAGCACTGTGGGATATGGTGTGCAGACTGAAAGGTTGATTTAT
>CAUEAK010000061.1:0-9720 GCA_958454115.1 Blautia wexlerae | reverse complement strand
CGTAAATTCTGACCTTACAGTAACCTGTGATACACATTCCACATGGAAATTCAACGCATAATCGGAGGGAAAAAACATGATCGAAATCAGAGGAGATAAAAAAGTTCTTATTACACCAATCAGTGAAGAAGACCTGGCTGACATCAAAATCGGTGATATTGTATGGCTGGACGGAGAGCTGATGACCTGCCGTGATGTGGCACATCGCCGTCTGGTTGAGTATGGAAGAGAACTTCCATATGATATCAAGGACAAAGCAATTTTCCACGCTGGCCCAATCGTTCGTAAAATTGAGGGAACAGAAGATGACTATGAAATGGTTTCCGTTGGACCGACAACCTCCATGCGTATGGAGAAATTTGAGTATGAATTTACTAAGCTTACAGGTGTAAGAGTAATCGTTGGAAAAGGCGGAATGGGACCGAACACAGAGCGTGCATGTAAAGAGTTTGGTGCGATCCACTGTGTATTCCCGGCTGGCTGTGCAGTAGTAGCTGCAACAGAGGTTGAGAAGATCGTAGAACATCACTGGGATGAGCTTGGAATGCCTGAGACCTTATGGTGCAACAAGGTAAAAGAATTTGGTCCGCTGATCGTATCTATCGATGCACAGGGGCGCAACCTGTTTGAAGAAAACAAGGTTATCTTCAATGAGAGAAAAGAAGCTGCTAAGCAGGCTATTTATCCGGAAGTTAAGTTTATTAAATAATGCATTTCAGTTTTACAAAAGTAAAAACCGTACGATTTCTTCTTTATTGTTTCAAAGATAAAAAAAGATAAACATCATCTAAGATGAAAAGAAAAGGTGGCTCACAGATTTCCTTCATACATGGTCTGTGGGCTGCTTTTTTCTGTATACGAAATTTAAATAAATAGTAACTTTAACCGAATCAAGTAAGTCCCCTGCGGAGGTTGCGAAAAGCAATAAGCAGTGGGTGGGGACTCGCATACAAATGATTATGCCACTGCTACATCTTTTTCCTACGCCTTGAAATAAAAAAAAATTATCCTGCAAGATTGTTTCAGGAATTAACATGTCGACACATTAGAGCGTGTCTGAAAAATCATTCCCGCAATCTGCACGCCCCACTTTGCGATATATTTTGTCCGAATTCGGTTGTCGTAGCCCATGAATTTTGGCAAGTAAAGATTATCTGAAAACTGAAAAACAGGTATAAAAAATAAATATAGGGCTGTTGCAATGACGGAAAATAAGGTATGATATCTGCAGAAGCATGATACATGTTTCCATAACCCGGGTGAAGTAAATGAAAAAGGCAATAATCTGTTGAGATATCTTCACCGGATAGACACAAAATCATTTGGAGAAAGTTATATGAAAAAGTTTAGGTTAAATGTACAGAGACATATCTGCATTTTATTATGCCTTATTTTATATATTACTGTGCTTCCCCTTCCTGTATCAGCAGAGGAAGCAAAATCCAAAACAGTCAGAGTAGGCTGGTATGAGGGAACCTATAATACCACAGGACCAGACGGTCAGAGGAGAGGCTACAGCTACGAATACCAGCAGGCAGTAGCTGCGCATATCGGATGGAAATATGAATATGTGGAGGGAAGCTGGGCAGAACTGATGAGTATGCTGAAAAATGGACAGATCGATCTGCTGGGAGGCATTTCCTATACAGAGGAACGTTCCACTTCCATGCTTTTTTCAGAATTGCCTATGGGAGAGGATAAATATTACCTGTATGTGGATACTTCTAATACAGATATCTCCATTTCAGATCTGACTACATTAAATGGAAAAAGAATCGGTATGCTGCCGAATGCACTTCCTGCCGAAATGTTCCATGAGTGGGAGAAAAGTCATGGAGTGAACACGCAGCAGGTTGATATTACCGGTGCAGATGATGTTCGTCAGAAATTGAAAAATCATGAAATTGACGGATTTGTTTTAAATGAATCTCCACAGTGGGAAAGAGACGATATTTCTCCTGCTATTCTGATTGGTAGCTCCTATAATTATTTTGCAGTCAGCAAAAAACGCCCGGATTTGAAAGAAGAGCTGGATCAGGTAATGCAGAAGATAGAGAGGGAGAATCCTTTTTATACAGACGATCTTTATAAAAGGTATCTCTCCGCAAATTCCCTTGAAACTCTTACGGATGAGGAACAGAACTGGCTGGAACAGCATGGGGCGGTCAGGATTGGATATCTGAAAAATGATGTGGGTATCAGCCTTGTGGATACGGAGTCAGAGAAACCGGTAGGAATTATTAACGATTATATTAGTCTGGTATCCGGTTATCTGGGTGAACAAGCCATAGAATTTCAACTGACAGGTTTTGAATCCCAGGAGAAAGAGCTGCAGGCATTAAAGGATAACAGGATTGATATGATTTTTCATATGAACCAGAATCCATATGAAGCTGAGCAGAATGATATTGTATTGTCAAATACTGTTTTTGAAATTAATGTTGCAGTACTCACCGGTGTTAAGAAGTTTGATGAAAATAAAGAGAATACAGTAGCAGTGAGCAGGAATAACCTGCTGGGGAAGTGGTATATTTCTTTTAATTATCCATTCTGGAAAATAAAGGAATACGACTCATCTGCTGAGGCCGATAAAGCAGTTCAAAGTGGAGAGGCAGACTGCTTTGTTGTGAAGGCAGGACAGTCATTAAAGACACTGGAGGACAGCAAAATGCGCAGTATTTTTCTTACGAAATCCGGCGCTTCCTGCTTTGCGGTCACCAGGGAAAACACAACATTAATGAATATCCTGAACAAAACCATTCAGACTCTGCCTGCTTCCAGACTTTCCAGTCAGTTTTACGTATATGAAAACGCACCGGGCAAGGTTACTCTGGCAGAATACATAAAGGATAATCTGCGGGTAGTTTCCATTTGGTTTGTAAGTGTGGTCTTGATTATTGTATGGATTATAGTTTATCTGCTGATACAAGCGAGAAAAGCCAAGATTCAGGCAGAAAAGGCTAATGCCGCCAAATCAGATTTCCTTTTCAATATGTCTCACGATATCCGGACACCCATGAATGCCCTGCTGGGATACAGTGAGCTGATAAAAAGGGAACTGACTGATCCGAAACTTCTGGATTATCAGGAGAAGATGGAACAGTCCGGAAATCTGCTTCTGTCTATTATCAATAATGTGCTGGACATGGCCCGGATTGAAAGCGGTAAGGTGGAACTGGATGAAGATTATGTGAAGATCAGAGATATTTATCAGGGAATTTACAAAATTTTCCAGGCGGAAGCGGAGAAAAAAGGTATTCACCTTAAGATGGAATGCGATGTCAAGCATGAGCACGTAATCTGCGATGAGACGAAGAACAGGGAAATTTTCCTCAATCTGATCAGTAATGCGGTAAAATATACAGCTTCAGGGGGAAGAGTTACCATAAGGATCACAGAGCTTGACTGTGACAGGAAAGACTATGTGCGGATACGGACTCAGGTAATTGATACAGGTATCGGAATGAGCGAAGAATTCCTTCCATCTCTCTTTGAGGCTTTTGCCAGGGAACGAAATACAACAGACGGAAAGATTGCGGGAACAGGTCTGGGAATGCCGATCATAAAGAAGTATATTGATATGATGTACGGAACTATTGAAGTAGAAAGTAAGCAGGGAGAAGGAAGTAAATTTACAGTTACCCTGGAATACAGGATTGCTGATAAGAGTTACTATGAACGGGTTACGGAAAAATTTTCAGATATGGATGAAACAGACAGAATCAGCGGAAAATATATTTTGCTTGCCGAGGATAATGATCTGAATGCGGAAATCGCACAGTTTATCCTGGAGGATATGGGACTTATGGTTGATCGTGTTGAGGATGGAGTTCAATGTGTGTCAAGGATGGAACAGAAACCGGCAGGCACCTATGACCTGATCCTTATGGATATCCAGATGCCGAACATGGACGGCTACAGGGCAACTGAGATGATCCGCGGACTGTCAGATAAAGACAAAGCCACTATTCCAATCATAGCCATGACAGCCAATGCCTTTGAGGAAGACAGAAAGAAAGCACTGGCAAAAGGAATGAATGGACATATTGCGAAACCTGTGGATATTGAGAAGATGAGAGAAATTCTGCAGAATACTTTTAAGCGATAATATGGATTACCTCAGAGCGTGTTTGAAAAATCATTTCTTGTGGAAGGTATTTTCAAACATATTTCAGGCAATTGACAGACTGGGAAGGGAATACAGAAATTAAATGAAAGAAAAAGAATCAATGAGCAGAACAGGAAAAAGGATTGTATGCATATGCATGGTCCTAAGTCTGATTCTGACCTGCATCCTGTGTGCGACACCTGCCACAGCAAAAGCTGCGGAGGAAGAAACCACGGAAAGAGTTGTCCGCGTAGGCTCCTTTGAGGACACCTTTAATTATGTCAATGAGAAAGGTGCAAGGAAGGGATATGGATATGAGCTTCTGGAAACTCTGTCCGGCTATATAGGATGGAAGTTTGAGTATGTCACCTGTGACTGGTCCAACTGTTTTGAAAAGCTTATAAACGGTGAATTTGACATTATGGGTGATATTTCCTATACAGAGGAACGCGCAAAACAGATGCTGTTTTCCGATGAACCTATGGGTGAGGAGAAATATTATCTGTATGCAGATCTTTCAGATACGGATATTTCAGCTTATAATTTCCAGACACTGAATGGAAAACGGATCGGTGTGCTGAAAGGAACCCAGCCGGAAGTCATGCTCACAGAATGGGAGCAGAAATATAACCTGGAAACAACACATGTGAATATAGCCAATAATGATGATGTGAAAAGAAAGCTGGCAGATCATGAAATCGATGCCTTTGTTTCCCTGGAGGAGTCTTTATGGGCTGCCCAGGGGATTTCCACAGTTGTAAATGTGGGAAAATCTGGCATTTATTATGCGATCAACAAGGATCATCCGGAGATCAAAGAAGAACTGGATAATGCCATGCGCAGACTGGAGGATGATAATCCATTTTACCTGGCAGATTTGTATAAGCAGTATTTTTCCATGGATTATACACCGATTCTTTCCGGTGAGGAGAAAAAATGGCTGAAAGAGCATGGGGCCATCCGCATCGGATTCCTGAAAGATGATACAGGCATCAGCACCATAGAGATGCCTGACGGCAGATTCAGCGGTGCAATGACTGACTATATTCAATATGCAGCAAGCTGTCTGGGAAACCAGAAGCTGGATTTTAAACTGACAGAATATAACAGCTATGAGGAGGAGACAGAAGCCCTGAAATCGGATGAAATTGATATGATCTTTCATTTCAGTCAGAATCCGGATACAGCAGAGGAATACCACTTCGCTTTTACCAATACAGCCTGGACCTATAATCTGATGGCTGTCACCAATAAGACATCTTTCAATGAGAATGAATCAAACCGTATTGCAGTTCCAAAGGATGATCTGCCGTTGAAAGAGCATATTGAGTACTACTATCCTCAGTGGGATGTCGTAGAGTGCGATTCTGTGGATGATGCGGCAAATCTTGTGATAAAGAAGCAGGCAGACGGATTTGTCACAGGAGTTGCGTCTGCATTGGATTACAGTGAAAAATACAATTTATACAGTCTGCCTCTTTTCAACCCTGAGAAGTCGGCTTTTGCAGTAAAAAGCGGCGACCATTACCTGCTGTCCATACTGAATAAGACCATTAAAGCCATGCCTTCCAATATGCTTACAAGTGCTATCGCCATGTATGAGAGTACACCGGGGAAGGTCACTCTGGCAAAATTTGTAAAGGATAATCTGGCTGTGGTTTTACTGTGCAGTGCAGTGGTTATTATGCTGATTCTGATATCCATCCTGGGCTTGCTGAAAAAAGCGCGTCAGGCTGAGGCTGCTGCAAAACAGGCTGCAGATGAAACACAACAACTGAACAAAAAGCTGCAGATTGCTGTAGAAAAGGCAGAGAGTGCGAACCTGGCAAAGACCAATTTCCTGAATAATATGTCTCATGATATCCGTACGCCTATGAATGTGATCCTGGGATACAACCGGATGCTTGGAAAGAGACTGACAGATCCCAAACTTCTGGATTATCAGAAAAAGATAGAGCAGTCAGGAAATATGCTTTTATCGATCATTAACAATGTGCTTGACATGGCGAGGATTGAGAGCGGCAGGGTGGAACTGGATGAGGATTATATAAAAGTAAGCAGCATACTGAGAGAATTTTATGATGTTTTCGAAGAGGAAGCACAGCGGAAGGGGATTACTTTTTTGCATGAGGATAATGTGGTACACCAGCATATTATCTGTGACGGCACCAAGATAAGAGAAATTATGATTAATCTTCTCAGCAATGCAATTAAGTATACACCGGACGGTGGTACAGTATCTCTGATAACCACAGAACTTCCATGCAGCGAGGAAGGATATGTAAGGATTAAAACAGAGGTTATGGATACCGGCATTGGCATGAGCAAAGAATATCTCCCTATTATCTTTGAGTCCTTTAGCCGGGAACGGAACACAACAGCCGGAAAGGTAGGCGGAACCGGACTGGGAATGTCTATTGTGAAAAAGCTGGTTGATATGATGGGCGGAACCATCGAAGTAGAAAGTGAATCGGGAAAAGGAAGCCGTTTTACTGTCATACTTCAGTACAGGATTGCAGATGCAGGATGTTATGAAAAAAGATCAGAGCAAAAAACAGATGATTCAGCAGAAATTCTTAGAGGAAAGCATGTGTTGCTTGCAGAGGATAATGATCTGAACGCAGAGATTGCAACAGCAATTCTGATGACTGCGGGACTGGTAGTTGACAGAGTGGAAGATGGCCTTCAGTGTGTCCGCAAAATCGAACAGTCTCCGGCAGACACCTATGACCTGATCCTTATGGATATCCAGATGCCGAACATGGACGGCTACAGGGCAACTGAGATGATCCGCGGACTGTCAGATAAAGACAAAGCCACTATTCCAATCATAGCCATGACAGCCAATGCCTTTGAGGAAGACAGAAAAAAGGCACTGGCAAAAGGAATGAACGGACATATTGCAAAACCTGTTGATGCAGAAAAAGTTGAGAAGACTATTTGTTCGGTTTTAGGTAGCCAGAGTGAACAGTAACGCGACACGTTAAAGTACAGAACAGGTATTCGCTTGCTCTGTACTTTTTTTATATGGGATGATATACTGAAAATATAACCATATTAAACATATTTCAATTTTTGATAAGTGAAATTTGATTAAAACAGGAGAATATTATGGATCATTTTGAATTGCATTCCGAGTACAAGCCAACTGGAGATCAGCCTCAGGCAATTGAACGTCTGGTCAGAGGCTTTAAAGAAGGCAACCAGTTCGAAACTTTACTGGGTGTCACCGGTTCCGGCAAGACATTTACCATGGCGAACGTCATCGCCCAGCTAAACAAACCAACCCTCATCCTCGCCCACAACAAAACTCTCGCGGCGCAGCTTTACGGTGAGATGAAGGAATTCTTCCCTGAGAACGCAGTGGAATATTTTGTCTCCTATTATGATTACTATCAGCCGGAGGCTTATGTCCCGTCTTCAGACACCTATATTGCCAAAGACTCCTCCATCAATGACGAGATTGACAAACTCCGTCTCTCTGCCACAGCCGCAATGTCAGAGCGGAAAGACGTAGTGGTCATTTCCTCCGTTTCCTGTATCTACGGACTGGGTTCCCCTCAGGAATTCTTTGACATGATGATTTCCCTGCGTCCGGGAATGACCAAAGACCGGGATGAGGTAATCCGGGAACTGATCGACATTCAGTACACCAGAAATGAGATGGACTTCCACCGAAGCACCTTCCGTGTCCGCGGAGATACTTTGGAAATTTTCCCTGCCAACAGCTCCGATACAGCTGTGAGAGTAGAATTTTTCGGAGATGAGATTGACCGTATTTCAGAAATTGATGTACTGACAGGAGAAATCAAATGCCAGCGTTCTCATATCAGCATCTTCCCTGCATCCCACTATGTAGTGCCTGCAGAACAGATCCAGAGAGCAGCTGTAGCCATAGAAGAAGAATTAAAAGAACGTGTAGAGTATTTCAAAAGTGAAGACAAGCTTCTGGAAGCCCAGCGAATCTCAGAACGCACCAATTTCGACATTGAAATGATGAAAGAAACCGGATTCTGTTCAGGAATCGAAAATTATTCCAGACATCTGTCAGGATTAAAGCCCGGACAGCCGCCATACACACTGCTGGACTATTTTGGAGATGACTTCTTACTTATTATAGATGAATCTCATATCACAGTACCTCAGGTAGGAGGAATGTACGCCGGTGACCAGAGCAGGAAGCAGACATTGGTGGACTATGGTTTCCGTCTTCCCTCAGCCAAGGATAACCGCCCCTTAAGCTTCGAGGAATTCGAATCAAAACTGGATCAGGTCATGTTTGTATCCGCCACTCCGGGACAATATGAGTATGATCACGAACTCCTCCGTGCAGAACAGATCATCCGTCCAACCGGACTTCTGGATCCGAAAGTAGAAGTCCGCCCCATTGAAGGACAGATTGACGATCTGATCGGAGAAGTAAACAAAGAAGTGTCAAAGAAACACAAAATCCTGATTACCACTCTCACCAAACGAATGGCAGAAGACCTGACAGAATATATGAAAGAAGTAGGAATCAGAGTCCGTTACCTCCATTCTGATATCGATACCTTAGAGCGTGCCCGCATTATTCGTGATATGCGTCTGGATGTCTTTGATGTACTGGTAGGAATCAACCTTCTCAGGGAAGGCTTGGACATCCCGGAGATCACCCTGGTAGCAATCCTGGATGCAGACAAAGAAGGCTTCCTCCGTTCTGAAACCTCTCTCATCCAGACCATCGGACGAGCTGCCCGAAACAGCGAAGGCCATGTAATCATGTACGCAGACAACATGACCGATTCCATGCACAAAGCCATCACCGAAACCAACCGCCGCCGAACCATCCAGGAAGCCTACAACAAAGAACACGGAATTACTCCGACTACTATCAAAAAAGCAGTCCGCGACCTCATCGCCGTATCCAAAGCAGTAGCCGAAACCGAAGTCCGACTCCAGAAAGACCCAGAGTCCATGACCCGTAAAGAACTCACCAAACTCATCGCCCAGGTAGAAAAACAAATGCGCGCCGCAGCTGCAGACCTCAACTTCGAACAAGCTGCAGAACTCCGCGACAAAATGATCGACCTGAAAAAGAACCTTGACGCTCTTGATAAATAGAACAAATGACCTGAAACAAGAAAATACTAATTGCGGTCAAGCCTGCGAGAAGAAAAGAATGACCTGAAACAGAAAAAGAACAATTACAGTCAAATCTGTGAGAGAAAAAGAATGATCTGAAACAGGAAAATAATAATTGCGGTCAAGCCTGCGAGAAGAAAAGAATGACCTGAAACAAGAAAATGATAATTACGGTCAAGGCTATAAGAAGAAAAGAATGACCTGAAACAAGAAAATAACAATTGCAGTCAAGCCTATGAGAAGAAAAGAATGACCTGAAATAGGAAAAGAAAAATTACAGTCAAGGCCAGGGCAGGAAAAGAATGACCTGAAACAGGAAAAATATTTTTATGGTCAATTCCAGAACAGGTTACAAGTAATATGAGATAAAAAATGATGTTACAGTCAATTTCTCACAGCATTCTTTTCATCAAATCAAATAAATAATATTGTTATGAAATAACAAAAAATTCACAAAATAATATTGACAAACCAAATCAAGAGTGCTATCT